>PBKU01000038.1 GCA_002722175.1 Magnetovibrio sp. | reverse complement strand
GTTCCTATTGGAATTGATCCAAATGGGGAGAATATAAATAAAGGTTGCGGAACAACAGCTACAGATTTACTTCAGAGTACAACAGTGGCACATGGTTGCGATATTGGAATTGGCCTTGATGGAGATGCCGATAGAGTTCTTATCTGTGATGAGAGGGGTACGATTGTTGATGGCGATCAGATTATGGGGTTACTTGCTCAAAGGTGGGACGCAGAAGGAAAATTACAGGGTGGTGGTGTTGTTGCAACTGTCATGTCAAATTTAGGCTTAGAGCGGTATTTAAAAAAACTTGGATTAGAACTAGTTCGGACCCCAGTAGGGGATCGCTATGTTGTCGAGGAAATGTGTAACAACAATTATAATCTTGGTGGGGAACAATCAGGACATATTATTATTAGAGATTACTCAACTACTGGGGATGGTCTTATTGGGGCCTTGCAAGTACTTGCCGTGTTGGTTGACGGAAACCGGGTAGCTAGTGATATTTGCCAAGTATTCGATCCAGTGCCGCAGGTTCTTGGGAATGTAAAATTGGACAAAAAATCTCCTTTAGATCCCGAAAGACTTAAAAACATTGTTGCTGAAGGGAATATTGCAATCGGAAAGAACAATCGACTGCTAGTTAGGGAATCAGGGACGGAACCAACAATGCGTGTCATGGTAGAGGGTGATGACATCGAAAACATCAAAATCGTTCTGGCTAAGACCGTAGCTGCTATAGAAGCTGCAAAAAAGCTTAGATAAAGGGGTAGGTTTATTATGCGGGGTCGTGTCCTAATTGTAGCGGGGTCGGATTCAGGGGGAGGAGCAGGAATTCAAGCTGATATTAAGACGGTTACCGCATTGGGTGGGTATGCTATGACGGCGGTAACTGCACTTACCGCACAGAATACAACCGGTGTCGAAGGGATTTTTGAGATCCCAGCAGACTTTGTTGCGCAACAGATGTGTTCGGTTCTTGATGATATTGGTGCAGATGCAATTAAGGTTGGTATGCTTCATCGCGTTGATGTGATAATTGCGGTTTCAGAGGTGCTTGAAAAGTTGCCAAAGAAATTACCGCTAATAGTTGACCCGGTAATGGTTGCAAAAGGTGGTGCTGTCTTGCTTGAGGAGAGTGCAAAAGAAGCTTTGATGCGGTATATTATTCCAAAAGCAGATCTAGTTACCCCTAATATTGTAGAAGCACAAGAGCTTGCGGGAAAAGAGGTAAAATCGTTGATAGATGGGGAAGAACTTGTATCTTCAATGAACAATCTAGGGTCAACGGCTATATTTTTAACGGGTGGCCACCTCGAAAATAATACGATCTCAGACTATTTTAGAAATATTGATGGTAGTCTGGAAATTTTTAAGAGTAAACGTATCCAGACAACAAGCACTCATGGCACTGGATGTACTGCTGCTTCAGCAATAGCAACTGGTATAGCTCAAGGTTTGAGTATGCGCGAGTCTATACTTCGCGCCTTAAACTATGTATATGAGGCTATAAATAAGGCTCCTGGGTTCGGTTCTGGCCATGGACCCCTCAATCATGCCCATACCATAAAGCCATTTTAGAAATGGAATTTGCATGTGTAATTTTCAGTTGGTTCTTTTTTTTGGGGGTTGCTGTGTTTTCATAAGGAAGCCTTTGTATTAGAAAGACTAGTTAAATGAACTTGCAGTTAATTTATTAATTCGTTAAAAAAATAGAGATGAGTTAAATAAAGTGACCAAAGAATTATTCCGGGAAAATAGCTATTTAAAAAGCAGTAATTCAGTTGTAACAGCGATCGATGGGCATGGTATTCAGCTTGATGCCACTGTATTTTATCCAACCGGTGGAGGACAGCCTGGCGATAGCGGGTGGCTAGAGCCAACAGAGGGGGGAAAGCTCCGGGTTGTTGATACGATAAAAGACCGGAACACGGGTGAGCTTTTACATATTATTGACGGTAATCCTAACGCTATTTCAGTCGGAGAAAAAATTTTAGCTACGATTGACTGGGATCGGCGTTATAAATTAATGCGAATGCACACCGCTATGCACATTTTGTGTTCTATCATTGAGGGAGGCGTGACAGGTGGCCAGGTTGGAGAGGAAAAAAGCCGAATTGATTTTGATTTACCGGATACGAGCCTTGACAAATTATTAATACAAAGTGAGTTTGACCGGCTGATTTCTGAAGACCATATAGTACAGCATCGTTGGATTACTGATCAAGAGATGCAGGCTAACGTTGAGCTGGTGAGGACCATGTCAGTGAAGCCCCCTACCGGTACGGGGAAGGTTAGGTTGCTAGAAATAGCTGAGGTGGATCTGCAACCGTGCGGTGGGACTCACGTTGCTCGGACAAGAGAAATTGGGCATATTCGGGTTGGAAAAATTGAGAACAAGGGTAAGCATAACCGGCGAGTTAATATTCATTTGGAAGATTATGACTAAGAGGTAAGAACCGGCAAATTTGATTCTCTCAATCTGACTAATTTGTATAGGTTCCTAATTTCTGATTGGGTTTTTCCATCAAAACAAGCCTTTGTTCAGCGACCCCGTGTATTGTTGTCTGGACAGGAATTAATTTGCAATCAAGATTCTAATTTGGGATCAGCAATTTGACAGGTGATGGATGATGTAGCTCTTGTCCGATTCTAGTTCGTAGGGTTATAGCCAGAGGAAGGGTTGATAAAATCCAAATTAGTTGGCTAAACGAGAGGAATAAGGGTAAACTCGTAAAATTGGCATTTACGGAACCTTCAAGAACGGTATGATGGTGTGTGAGTTTTGTAATTAAGAAAAACTAAAAGAACAATATTTCGGGCGATCAGAGGAGGAACATATGTCTGGAAATGAAAGTAAAAAGCTCCAAGAAATTGAAAAATTGCAGAAGCGCGTGATTAGTGGAAGCTTAAGTCGACGCGAATTTATGCGGGCAGCTGCTGTGATGGGGTTGGCGGCTGCCGCGCCGGCACTTTATGCCAAAGCGGCACATGCTAAGCCGAAGAAAGGTGGTCACTACAGGGTTGGGTTGCCTGCTGCGAATACGGGCGACAATATGGACACAGCGACAAATAGTGACAATTTTATGATTACCATGGCACAGGGGTCAGTGCGAAATTGTGTCACTGAAGTGGACGCCAACGGTAAGGCGATTCCTGAACTGGCTGAAAGTCTGGAACCCTCTGCGGATGCTGCAACGTGGACAGTGAAAGTCCGCAAAGGCGTTGTGTTTCACAGCGGTAAAACTTTGGATGCAGATGATATTATAGCCTCGATTGAGCATCACAGAGGCGAGGGATCTAAATCGGCTGCTAAGTCAGTTGCAGAATCGATGGGTGAAATAAAGAAGGATGATGCAAACACTATAATATTCAAATTGAAAAGCGGTAACGCCGACTTTCCTTTCTTGCTTAGTGACTATCACATAACAATTGGTGCAGCTGACAAAAGTGGGAAAGTTGATTGGATGGCCGGAGATGGCACCGGACCCTATAGTATTAAGACGTTTGAACCAGGGGTCAGGGCTCATTTAGTTCGAAATCCAAACTATTTTAAGGCAGATGAAGGCAATTTCGATGAAGCAACCCTGCTTGCCTTAAACGACGCAAATGCCCGGATGAATGCAATGTCAACAGGGCAGGTTGATGCAATTGCACGATGTGATTTGAAGACCGCGAAATTATTAGGCAAAAAGCCTGGAGTTGAAGTGTTGGAGACTGAAGGGACTAAGCATTACACATACCCAATGGATGTTCGGCAAAAGCCCTTTAATGACAATAACGTGCGAATGGCATTGAAACTTGGGATGGATCGTAAGGTTTTTATTGATACGGTGTTACGTGGCTATGGCGCATTGGGGAATGACCATCCAATTGGTGCTTCACAGAATTACCATGCATCAGACCTGCCTCAGAGGAAATACGACCCTGATAAGGCAAAATGGCACCTTAAACAGGCTGGTATGAGCAGTCTGGATGTGGAGATGTCAGCATCTGATGCGGCTTTTGCCGGGGCGGTTGATGCAACGCAGCTTTATGCAGAGTCTCTAAAGCCAGCAGGGATCAACTTGACAGTTAAGCGTGTTTCAGACGACGGCTACTGGTCCAACGTCTGGATGAAGGTTCCCTGGAGCGCAAGTTATTGGAGCGGTCGTCCAACAGCGGACTGGATGTTTACCATTGGTTGGAAGGCTGGTGGAAACTGGACAGAAACGTTCTGGGACCATAAGCGGTTTGAAGAACTGTTAGTAAAGGGCCGCGCTGAGCTGGACGAAGCGAAACGCTCAGCCATCTATAAGGAAATGCAAAGCATTTGCCGCGATGAAGGGGGTAGTGTAATTCCTTGTTTCGTGAAGAGTGTTGATGCGGCATCTGATAAACTGGGTAGACCAGCAAAACTGGCTGGAAATTTTGAACTTGATGGGTGCCGAAGTGTTGCACGTTGGTGGTTTCTGTAAAATCCAACGGAGGCTTTACACGTAAGAGAATGACAGTGGAGTAGTCACCCAAAAGGGGTGGCTGCCCTCTTACGCCTAGGTTCGTTTTTTCGATATGAACAATACGTTGCCAATAATAATTCTTAAGCGCCTTACGATGGGCCTATTCATCTTGTTTGGAGTTTCTATCCTTATAACTGTGGGGGTTGAGGCATTGGCGGGTGATGTTTGTTCAGCTGTTCTTGGTCAGGCTGCGTCGCCAGAAACCGTTGCAGCATGCCAGGCCCAGCTAGGGCTTAACCAACCAGTATACGTACGCTACCTTGATTGGCTCTTCAATGTGGTCCAGGGAGATTTTGGAACTTCATTGGCAAACAAGCGTGAAGTGTCGGAATTACTGAGCAAAAGAATGGGGAATACTTTTTACCTAGCAACAGCAGCTGCAATATTCGCTGTTCCGTTGGGTATCTTCCTTGGCGTGGTCGCAGCGCTTTATCGTAATAGTGCCCTGGATCATGCCATTTCTTCAAGTACGTTGGCCGCTATCTCATCACCTGAATTTTTTGTTGGCTACATCTTAATGGCAATATTTGCGGTCAGCAACAATTGGTTCCCGGCAATATCAGATGTTGAAAGTGCGGCGGGATTCTGGTCTCGACTTTATGTTTCGGCTCTACCCATAATGACACTGACATTGGTCACTGTCGCTCACATGATGCGTATGACCCGTGCATCGATTGTTAATTTACTTGCTAGTCCCTACATCGAGATGGCTAAATTAAAAGGAATGAAGCCAAGTAGAATCATTATAAAACATGCTCTTCCTAATGCCTGGGCTCCAATTATCCAGGTTGTCGTCCTTAATCTCGGTTACATGGTGGTCGGGTGCGTTGTAATTGAAGTGGTGTTCGTTTATCCGGGCTTAGGAGCCCTAACCGTTGAAAGTGTAATGCTAAGAGATCTGCCAATTGTCCAGGGTACGGCAATGGTTTTTGCCACCGTATATGTCGTTCTATTTTTGGTTGCAGATATCTTATCAATGCTTGCCAATCCGCGACTGCGTTACAGGAAATAGGTGATGATGGGTCCTGTAACCTTTCTAAAGGAATTAAATTTTAGCGCGCGCATTGGCTTATTTATTGTTTGTTGTATGGCATTTTGCGGAATTTTTGCACCCTGGCTTGCTCCCTACAGTGAGAGTCAAATTGTGGGAGATGTCTGGGAACCCATAGGCGGAAAATTTATTTTTGGGACTGACCAGATCGGGCGAGATATCTTGACCCGTCTGATTTTCGGGGCACGAAATACGATAGCGCTTGCCTTGCTTTCAACTACAGTTGCTTTTCTTGCAGGGGCTTTGCTGGGGTTTATTGCAGCTACAATGGGTGGTGTCACCGACCAGGTCCTCTGTCGTTTGGTGGATGTATGCATCTCTATTCCCACTCTTATTGCATCGTTGATTTTTCTATCGGCACTAGGAACAGCTGTAACAACTCTCGTGCTTGTTATCGGCATAATTTACACTATGCCGGTGTTTCGAATAGCCAGAGCGGTTGCAATGGATATTGAGGTAATGGATTATATAGAGGCGGCTCGACTGCGCGGCGAAAATCTTTGGTGGGTGATGCACAAGGAGATTTTGCCTAACGCACTAACCCCATTAGCTGCAGAGTTTGGGTTACGCTTTTGTTTTGTTTTCCTATTAATTAGCAGTTTGAGCTTTCTTGGGTTGGGACTTCAACCTCCATTAGCTGACTGGGGCGCAATGGTGCGCGGTAATGCTGACGGTATAGCCTGGGGGTTTCTCCATTCTCTACTACCTGCTGCATGCATTGCAATTTTAACGATAGGGATTAATCTTTTAATTGATCGTTGGGTTCATAAGGCTAGTGGGCTAAGGGACGATCAATAGGAGAAGGCGGAGTGACGGGAACACTGCTTGACATCAAAGACCTCCTGATTGAGGCTGATATTGAAGGTGAATGGAAACCTATAGTCCATAGGCTATCGATGACCCTCGATCGAGGCGAAATTATTGGGCTGATAGGAGAGTCAGGAGCGGGAAAGTCGACATTTGGTCTGTCTGCCTTAGGATATACGAAACCTGGATGTCGGATTGTTTCAGGTTCCATTATGCTTAACGGGATGGAGTTAGTTGGAAAACCGGACTCTGGATTGCGAAGTATAAGAGGCAACAAAGTGGCCTACGTGGCGCAGAGTGCCGCGGCCTCTTTTAATCCTGCCCACACTTTGTTCGAGCAATTTGCCGAATCGCCTGTACAACATGGAAAAATGAGTGCTGAGGAAGCGCGGGCCTCTTGCGTTGAACTTTTTAGGCAGCTCCATCTGCCTGAACCCGAACTTATTGGTAACCGTTACCCTCACCAGGTTTCTGGAGGGCAACTTCAACGTGCAATGACTGCAATGGCTCTAGGTTCTAGCCCAGATATAATTGTCTTTGATGAACCAACTACCGCATTAGATGTGACCACCCAAATAGAAGTTCTTGGTGCTATTAAAGAAGCGGTTAAAGCCCACCAAGTAGCAGCTATCTATATTAGCCACGATCTCGCTGTTGTTGCTCAAATGGCTGATCGGATTATGGTATTAAGGTACGGAGATTTGATTGAGGAGGGCAAGGCAAGTGACCTGTTATCAGATCCACAGGAAGAATATACGAGGCAATTATTAAATGTCCGCTCTGAGCGCGCCAGAAAAAACCAAGACAGAGAAGAAAATATACAGCTTCACATCGAAAATATTTCAGCACGGTATCCTGGGATGACATTCAATGTTCTTGAAGATATTAATATTAAGGTTGTGAGAGGTAGAACGGTTGCCATTGTTGGTGAATCTGGAAGTGGGAAAAGCACCCTAGCTCGCGTAATCACGGGTTTGTTGCCACCTGACCGGGGCTCTATTAAGTTTAACGGGGACCTCTTGACAGCGGAACTGAAAACGCGCCCTGTAAATGCGCTTCAGTCAATCCAGATGATTTATCAGATGGCTGATGTTGCAATGAACCCACGTCATAGGGTTAAGGAAATTATTGGGCGACCATTAGAATTTTATCTTGGGATGAAGCCTGAGGCACGTGATACGCGTGTTTTTGAGTTGCTGCGTCAGATTGAACTGCCCGAAGAGTTCTCTGAACGTTACCCAGCTCAATTGTCAGGTGGCGAAAAACAGCGGGTTTGCATTGCGAGGGCGCTAGCGGCGAATCCGGATCTAATCATTTGTGATGAGGTGACTTCCGCGCTTGATCAGCTGGTAGCAGAAGGGATTCTTGATCTTCTTCTTAATCTGCAGAAGAAACTTGACGTTTCCTATCTGTTTATCACTCACGATATAGCAACTGTAAAAGCAATTGCGGACGAGATTGTAGTCATGCACCAGGGGAGGGTTGTAGAACAGGGCGGCAAGGAAGCGATTCTTTCTCCGCCATTTGCACCTTATACTGAGTTGCTACTTTCATCAGTTCCTGAGATGGAACCGGGCTGGCTGGATGACCTGGTCAGTCGACGCAAGAAGGGCGAGGCTCCAACTGCCGATAGTATTGGAACTTAATTTTCTACAATTTGTTCGACCTCGTGCAATCAAGCTTATCAGGTTAGCGTAAGGAAGTTATTACAGCTTGAAAATAGATAATGACATGTTTTTGAATAGGTCGAAATACAAGTTATGCGGTTATTTCATTTTGCCTTTGTAACTTGTTACTTTAACTAAATTGCATGTATGGTACTTCGCTTAAATATTAACAGGAACAAACCGCAAGTGAACAGAAATTTTAACATTTGTGTGATCCCCGGGGATGGAATCGGCAAAGAGGTAATGCCGGAAGCCATTAATATTCTCAGGGCCGTAGAAAAAAAATACAATCTCAAATTTTCATTTGATACAAAAGACTGGAGTTGTAAACGCTTCAATGAAAAGGGAGCGATGATGCCAGATGATGGTTTAGAGAAAATTCAAGGTAGTGATGCTATTTTGCTTGGGGCATGCGGTTTTCCTGGTGTGCCTGACCATGTATCACTTTGGGGGCTCTTAATACCTATACGTCGGAAGTTCGGGCAATATTTGAATCTACGACCTGTCCGCATGTTTGAAGGGCTCAAAAGCCCTCTAAAAAACCGCGAATATGGCGATATTGATTTTTTGGTTGTACGCGAAAACAATGAGGGGGAGTATTCAGAAATAGGAGGGTTGCTATATAAAGATACCCCTGAAGAGATGGCGGTTCAACAAAGTGTTTTTACCCGTAAAGGAACAGGCCGAGTTATGCATGCTGCTTTTAATTTAGCCAAGGGCCGCAAACGCAAGCATGTCACGTCGGCCACCAAATCAAATGGGATTTTACACTCCATGCCGTACTGGGATGCCAGGTTTAAGGAAATAGCGATGGAGTATCCAGAAGTTTCTACTGATCAGTTTCATATCGATATATTGTCGGCACATTTCGTTCTCCACCCAGACTGGTTTGATGTGATCGTTGCATCCAATCTTTTTGGCGATATCTTGTCCGACTTAGGTCCAGCCATTACAGGTACGATTGGGATAGCCCCATCGGGAAATATTAATCCAGAACGGAATTACCCTTCATGCTTCGAGCCTGTTCACGGGTCAGCTCCAGATATTGCTGGTCGAGGAATAGCTAATCCTATCGGTCAGATCTGGTCGGCAGCAATGATGCTTGAGCATCTTGGGTGTTTGGAGGCAGCAGCTGACATTGTATCGGCTATTGAAGAAACATTACGTACATCTGACTGCAAAACGCCAGACATGGGTGGCAATTCGACAACTCAAGAGTTAGGAAAAGTAATAGCAGCCAACCTATAAAAATATTCTAAAAATGAGGTCTAAGAATTTTCAGAAATTATGCTATTAGCGTTTTACCTGTCCGCACAAAAGATCTTGATTGCAAAAGCGATTTCCTAACAGAAAAACGCCTTCGGGCGTGAGGGAGAAATAGTTTGTAGAGAGATAGAGGCTATAAATCGTTCGGGTTTTTTCTATCAGCCTTCTATGCTGGTTAAGAAATTCGATTTTAAGCTTTTTGTGATTCCCCCAAATCTATCTTTTTATAAAGTCATATCCTCTCAAAAATCTAGAAAAAATCTAAAAAGTAAGAAAATTTTTGGAAAAATCCGCGTTCTATGGTGAAAATAGTACTATAAGTAGCATTATTTCTAGCCGACCACGCTATAATTAGGGTATTATACTGTATAGTGTGTTGCTATTTTTTTAAGTTCAATTTATAGCATTGTACTGGAAAGGTTAAGTAGGAGACGTGGAACGTGCCGAAATCAATCCTACGTTTTGTGCTAGGTCTAATTTTGTTAAAAACAGTAAGTGCATGTACTGTCATTGAAAGCGATTTATTTTCAGCTGATTTTTGGTCGCAGTCGCCCTTTCGTGAAAACACAAACGCCGAAATGGGGATAGCTGCGCTTGCGAAAGGTAATTTTGTGACGGCTGAAGGATATTTTAAAAAAGCACTTGGAAAAGACCCACGAGACGTAGAAGCGTTGCTTGGTGCAGGAATTCTCTATCAAAACACAGGCCAGATTGTGAAAGCGAGACAAATGTATGAAGCTGTTCTTGCCTTGCACCCTGACGAATCTTTGCAATTCGTCGTTTGGAACACACTAACAACCCGGCCAATTTCACAGATTGCAAGTGTGAATCTTTCGTTGCTAGATACTGGTGGGACGCCATCAACGATGGCAGGGGCCCCACCCACAGCGCCATTAGGAAAAATTGGAGGTGAGACGAAAACGGCACCCGTTCTTGGGCGTAATAGTCTTAACAGTGTGGGCTCGTTATCAAGATTAGGTGACGACGCTCAATCTATAGGCAAATTTACAGGTAAGGATTCAAATATTATGTCCCGTTTTTCTACCCTTCGTGCACTGCGTGACCAAGGCCTTCTAACGCCCCAGGAATTTGCAGCTCGGCGACAGGCGAACATTGGGGCTTTGCTTCCACTCACATCACCCCCACCAGCAGCCGGTTTAGGCCGGCCAGTGCCAACAACTGAGCAAATATCAGCGAGACTGCGAGCAATAGGCCGAGCTTTGGGGATGAGAGCTATTTCTGCATCACAGCATGCTAACGAGCGTGCTATGATAGTCGACGCATTAATGCCGTCTTCTCCCGTCATTGTGGCTGAACCCGGTTTGCCTCCTAAAGGTTTAATGGAGGCAGCGGATGCTGTGCGCCGTTTAGAACAATTACGAGACAATGGTTATATTAGCTCTGATGAATATTCACGTGAACGTCAAGCGATAGAATTAACTGTTTCGCCTGTGAGTGGAGTTTCTAGATTAGGATCTAAGGGCAAGGCAAAGAAATTAGCAGGTAGAAAACTTCCGTTATCTTCACCCCAGCCTGCTATTCATCTTGCTTCTTTCCGTTCAAAAAATAAGGCTGAAAATGGGTGGAAAAAAATAAAGCGTTCGCATGGGAAAGTCATTGGCAAGCTAGGGCACAAGGTGGCACGTGTCGATCTCGGTAAGAAAGGGATTTATTACCGGCTTAAAGTCGGACCTTTTTCAACTGTCAAGAGAGCAGAGGCCGTTTGTAAAAAACTAAAGCGCCGGGGTCAGTTTTGTCAACCAACAGTTATGAACTCTGGATAAATAAGCAATATTTGGCATTTAACCGTCGCTATTGGGAAGTGTTGAGGAATGGTCTTTAGGTGACATTGTCATTAAAATATCTGATCCAGAAAATGGATAAACCTCAGTTGTTGAACTTATCTGCATCGTTAAAACTCTGTTCTCTCGTTTATATGCCAGAACACTAGTCGGGGCGCGTATGGCAGTAATTTGTTCCCATTGATGATTTGGAAGATTTTTCCGGAAAAAATTGTATAGCGTGAAAGGATCTTGGTCTGCTGTGACAGCGAGTTGGCCAATCCAGTCGTCTGTTCCAAAAACCAACGTTTTGTCAACATTTATTTCAGCGGTATTAGGGATTGGAATATCTTTAAATTGACGGAGTGCGATATGTTCTTTTTTAGTTTTTACAGATAGTGGCGACATGAGATTTTCGCTTGTTACGCATGCACTAAGGGCGAATACGCTAAGAAAAACTATTGCTGCAGCGTTAAACGCCACTTTTAGATTAATTTTCATCATGCGGAAGCTCTCCTTTCTTGCCATTAGGTAATGCACAACAAAACCGGTTAAACGGTCTGAAATTCAAAGCTAAATCAAAATCATAAAAATTTGTTTAACGGCAGGTGGGAAAAGAGCTAGAAACTTTTTTTCGTTTAGCTGTTTTGCGGATATAATTCTAGGCAGTTCGAGCGACTAGCTTTTCTCGCCACACGATGATTTGGATCAACTAGAGGCATCCGTATCCCTGGCTGGATATGTTTGGGGTCATGGGGGGGACGTGAAAAGACGTCGAGAACTATAGGTTTGAAAAAATCAATTGGAAAATACTTATAAGAAGGATCAAAGCAATTTTGATCCCAACGCTCACAAAAGTCTACGCAGTCGTCAAAATAAATACTTTCTCTATAGCGTTCACGAACATTAGGATTCTTGCCGATTTTATCGTTATAGTAATATTTCTGAAAGTCACCGTGAAATTGAACGGTTTTTGTGCATTGCTCGCGAACAAATGGTTTTAAGATCAGGGCTGCATATTCATCGTGATTAAAGGGAGCATACAAATCGCCAATGTCATGTAAAACAGCTGCTACAACCCAGTCATTGTCCGCCCCATCTAGCCAAGCACGAGTTCCTGATTGGAGGGAATGGGAAAGCCTGGTAACTTGCAATCCGCACGAAGAGTCTTCAAGTTTTCCAAGTAATTCTAATACACGGTGACCAGTGCCACCCGCATAATCAAAACTCAGTCTTTCTAAAAGTTCAATGTCTTCTTCATCGCAATCCTTTAAATGTGCAAATTTTACAGTATCCATAGTCAAATCCCTTAGCCCGCAATTAAGACTGAAATATAGACTAACCAAGAAACAAGCTCTTTTCTACCCCAGAATTATATCATAATAACAGTTTATTTGTTAGCGAAGAGAACAAACGACCCTATTTACTATTTAGGGTCAAGGTAATAATTAAGATACGACGTATTTTGGGGGTAATAGCAATGTGGCAGATTATTGCTTTTTTATTATTATTAATTTTTCCAGGAATAGCTATGTCTGACAATTCGACTAATCTCAATGCCTATAAGTTTTCATTTATATCAATTGATGGAAGAAATCTTCATTTGTCACAGTTTGAAGGTAAAGTTTTGCTAGTCATAAATACTGCATCAAGGTGCGGGTTTACTAGGCAATATTCTGAAATTCAGAAGTTGTGGGCTACCTATAGGGATAAAGGATTAGTAGTTATAGGTGTACCTTCAAATGATTTTGGCGGCCAGGAGCCAAACGGGGAAGGAGAGATCCAGGAATTCTGCAAAGTAAACTTTGGTGTCGACTTTTTTATGACAACAAAAGAACACGTTACGGGAGATCAAGCCCACCCTTTCTACAAATGGGTTTCAAAGGAGGCCGGGTTGTTAGGAAAGCCCCGATGGAACTTTCACAAATATCTAATTGGGCCTGATGGTCAGGTGGTCGATTGGTTTTCTTCACCTACCTCGCCTACATCAAAACGGGTAGTCAAAGCAATTGAAGAAGCGTTATCGGGGCATTCGTAATTAATTCTTGATGAGACGATCTATATAAAGCGACCTTCAAGGGAAAAATCAATGCCTAGATTAGCACTTTGGTTAGGAATAGGCGGACTTATCCCGTTTGCTGTTCTTTCTATATCAATACATTTTGTGCCAACGCACCTTGCCCCGTTAGTATTATTCTGGCTGATAGGTTACGGCGCTGTGATTTTGTCTTTTCTTGGTGGTGTTGTTTGGGGTTTAACCCTTAACAAGTCTGATAATTACCGGACCCCACCTAAGAATATTTTTTTAACACTAAGCGTTTTGCCGTCACTTTTCAGTTGGGGAGCACTAGTTGTCGAAGCACAGGCGGGTTTATATGCGTTAATTATCTGCTTTTCTTTTATGTTGGCTCTAGACCTATTTAGTCAGCGTTTAGGCTTGAGCCCAGGATGGTATTTTGACTTACGTAAAAAGCTCACGTTTGTTGTACTTGGATGTTTTTTTATAGTTCTGATAGCTCCTTTTTGAAGCCCCAAGGGCTACAACAAAAGTATGTATAGGTTTTTTTGGCGAAAAAATTTGACGAAACGGGATCAGTTTTTTATTTAAGATAAGGTTAAGGTGGTTGATTGCTATATAACCGCGCTGTAAATAAACGTCGTATAAAATAGATATAATAAGTGTTGTTGCTGTGCCAGTTAGTCCTCTAGATCATTTTCCACGATTAAAAATTGCTGTTATTGGAACCGGGATTGCAGGGTTGTCTGCGGCTTGGTTGCTAAACAAGAGCCATGACATAACGGTTTTTGAAGGACAAGACCGGCTAGGTGGTCACTCCAACACAACTGTTTTTTCAGAAAACAATATTAGGACCCCGGTGGATACAGGCTTCATTGTATACAATGATGTAAATTATAGAAATTTGGTAGCTTTGTTTAGCCATCTGGGGGTTGCTAGCAAACCTTCTGAGATGTCATTTGGCATTTCAATGCGTGAAGGTCAATTCGAATACTCAGGTTCTAACCTTAATGGACTTTTTGGCCAGCGGATCAATGCAGTTAAACCGCAGTTTTGGCACATGATCCTAGATCTCTTGCGGTTTTATCGACAAGCACCAGATGTGTTATTGTCCCACGAATTTACAAATTTGACTATCGGGGAATATTTGAGAAATAACAGATATCGTAATGCTTTTATAAATAATCATTTGTTGCCTATGGGTAGCGCCATCTGGTCTACCTCCATGCATGAGATCGAGGATTACCCGGCTATAGCTTTTATAAGGTTTATGAACAGTCATGGATTGCTTTCGATAAAAGGCAGACCGGAGTGGCGCACTGTTGTTGGGGGAAGTCAGGAATATGTAAAGATTTTGGCTCAATCGTTCACTGATCGCGTTCGTTTTAATGGCATAAGTTCTGTTAGGCGTTTAAACGACAAGGTTCTTGTATTGGATAATGAGGGTCAGAAGGAAGCCTTTGACCATGTAGTTATCGCAACACATGCGGATGAAGCCTATCAGCTTCTTTTTGATCCGGATGAGCTTGAAAAAGAGTTGCTTGGAAATTGGCAATATACCTCGAATCGCGCAATCTTGCACACGGATCCGGCTTTTATGCCAAAACGGAAAAGAGTTTGGTCAAGCTGGAATTTCATCAGCAAAGAAAATCCGGATTATAAACAAGCATCATGCATTACCTATTGGATGAATCGTCTTCAGGGATTGCGGTGTCAGCCTATTTTTGTGACGCTCAATCCATATGATGAACCTGCTGCGGGTACAATTGTCCAGGAATTTATTTATACACATCCATATTTTGACCGTCGAGCTCTTGCCGCGCAGCAAAGGCTTTGGGAATTGCAGGGCGTGCGCCGCACGTGGTACTGTGGAAGCTATTTTGGGTTTGGGTTCCATGAGGACGCTCTTCAGTCGGGACTCGCAGTAGCAGAACATCTTGGCAGGGTAAAACGGCCCTGGTTGATTCCAGAAGAGAGTAATCGGATTTGGGTGATGCCAAAAAACCGGGTGGCCGCATAATGGCATTACAGTCGTCCTTATATTTTGGAACAGTAATTCACAGGCGGACACGCCCAAAGAAACATTTCTTACGATATAAAGTTTTTGCATTTTTGATTGATCTTGACGAATTGCCGGATCTGGATCATTCCATTTTTGGATTTTCCTACAATTCCTGGTCGCTAATGTCCTTTTATAATAAGGATCACGGCCCGTTAACTGATAAACCACTCCGCGACTGGGTTGAGAGTCGTATGAAAGAAGGCGGGCTCTGCCCAGACGGGGGACCTATTCGCCTGCTCTGCTATCCTAGAATTCTTGGCTATGTTTTTAATCCTCTTAGCATTTTTTTCTGCTACAGCAGAAAGGGTGAACTTACTGCAATTTTGTATGAGGTTTGCAACACCTTTAATGAACGGCATACGTACATAATCCCGGTTAAAGAGTTCAATCAAAACACAATCCATCAGGCTTGTAGGAAGGCCCTTTATGTTTCCCCTTTCGTCGGGATGGATGTTGAATATCATTTTAGAATTAAGCCGCCGGGGAAAAGTATAAGTGTTACGATATACCACGAAGATGCGATTGGCCCGTTGCTAACAGCAACGTTTGAGGGGTCAAAAAAAAGAATTACCAGCCGATCTTTCTTTAGAGCATTATTTTCCTTCCCAGTTCTGACCTTAAAAGTAATCTCAGGAATTCACTTGGAAGCATTTTTGCTTTGGCTAAAGGGCTGCCCCGTTTTTACACATAAGCCATCCCCTGAATCGGTTCAGAGCAGCGTGGGATATAACGGAAAAAATAGTTTGTAGAGACGAAAGAATGAAAAAAGGACTAACAAAATTGCTACTTTTTCGCGTTGACAAAAACCAAAAGGTTTTTTTTAACTTTATATGTTGGGTGTTCAGTAAATGGTTTAAGAATTTACGCTACGGTCATTTGACCCTTGTTCATCCATCTGGGTATAACCAGCAATTTGAGGGAAGAGAACCAGGCCCCACAGCGACAATTCAAATCGGCGATTTCCGCCTAATATATAGGGTAATAATGGCGGGCGACATTGGGTTTGCTGAGAGTTATATGGCCGGGGAGTGGAAAACACCTGATTTAACAGCTGTTTTATTATTTGCAGCTCAGAACTTCATAGTTCTATCAAAAATTCTTGCGCCGCTCGGTGTGATTACAAAGATAAATAGAATCAGGCACCTGCGTCGCGAGAATACGCCGAAAGGCAGTCGGCGAAATATAGCGGCACATTATGATTTGGGTAATGACTTTTATCGATACTGGTTAGATGAAAGTATGACATATTCATCTGGATTATTTGAATCCATGGGTGAACCCCACATTGTGGCTCAGCGCCGAAAATATCAGCGTTTAGCGCAAATGCTTGAGATCAAGGAACAAGATAGAGTTCTTGAGATAGGTTGCGGGTGGGGTGGCTTTGCTGAGTTCATAGCGGCGCGTTACGGATGTGAGGTTGTCGGTGTAACCCTTTCTAATGAACAAGCTGATTTTTCCAGAAAGCGAATGGTTGCAGCAGGTTTATCGGACAAAGTTGAGATAAAAGTTGAGGACTATCGGAGCATAAAAGGTCAATTTGATAAAATAGTGTCCATTGAAATGTTTGAGGCCGTTGGGGAGAAAAACTGGACTACCTATTTTGAAATTTTAAAAAAGCGCTTGAAAATGGGCGGACGCGCTGGGCTTCAAGTCATTACGATGTCAGAAGAAATAGCCAGCTCATATCGTAAAAACCCAGACTTTATTCAGCTCTTTGTTTTTCCAGGAGGAATGTTGCCGACACCTAGTTCTATTGTTAGCAACGCTAGATTATCTGAACTTAAAATCAGTGATACGTTTTATTTTGGTAAGTCCTATGCCGAAACTCTGCGCCTGTGGAACAAAGCATTTCAGAAAAACTGGACTCGGATACGTAGACTCAATTTTGACGAGTCTTTTTATCGAATGTGGCGGTACTATCTATGTTATTGTGAAGCAGGTTTTGAACATGGTCGGATAAATGTTGGACAATTTTTGTTAGAACATAGATGAGCAGTCAAAATTCTTTTATTCTAGAAAAAAGGATCATCCTTTTATACAGCTTCCCTGCGTTTGTCATCGCCTTACCTATCATTCCAGTGTACGTTGTTCTTCCCACATTATACGGCGTTCAATTAGGTCTGGGCCTCGCTTCTACAGGCTTGATATTACTATCGGTGAGGCTTTTTGATACTATTAGCGATCCAGTTATCGGCTTCTTAAGTGATGTTTCCGGCTACAAAGGGATACGAAGAAAACCGTGGATCTGCATAGGTTCTGTAATTGCTGGGATCGGTTTGTTCAAAATCTTAAACCCACCGGCTGTTGTGAACAATTCGTATCTTCTTGGGTGGTCACTTATGCTTTACACAGGTTGGACGATGGTAGCGGTTCCATATACCGCTTGGGGGGCAGAATTAAGCAGAGATTATCACCTGCGAACGAAGATTACGAGTTGGCGGGAGGGTATTGGACTTTTTGGAATACTGGCTGCAGGGCTCTTAAATGCCGGCACCGCTCAGTTAAATTTTTCTACTCTCGATTCAATGAGCACACTATCGTGGTTTGCGCTATTACTCGGACCACCTGTAATAATTATACTCATTCGCTATGTCCCAGATCAGAAAATCCGACATTATTTGCCTGAAAAAGCGGTATCTAAGAATTTTTTAAAACAAATTCGCATATTGTTTAGCAACCGGCTGTTTCTCCGACTGCTTCTAGCATGGTTTCTTAATGGATTAGCCAACGGTATTCCTGCGGCACTTTTTTTCCTTTATCTTGAGCATGGTCTTGGTGTCGATGAATCAAAGAGGCCGTTATTCATTTTGTTGTATTTCTTATCAGCTGTTGTGACAATTCCCATTTGGTCTTCCTTAAGTTTCCATTTTGGCAAGCATCGAGCCTGGTGTTATGCAATGCTACTAGCGTCATTAGCGTTTTTAACAGTACCTCTTGTCCCAGTAGGCGGCTTTCTAAGTTTTGCTATAATTTGCATGATTACCGGCGCAGCACTTGGGGCAGACTTGACTATACCGCCGGCAGTTCAAGGTGATGTTGTGGATTACGAGCTGTACCGCACAGGTGAAGGACGAGCTGGAATGCAGTTTGCACTTTGGGGTGTAAGCACTAAGCTGGCCTTGGCATTAGCTATCGGTGTCGCTTTGCCGGGGTTGGAATTTCTAGACTTTGATCCACTGGACGTCACTGAGGGTGGCAGGAATATTCTAATAATAGTTTATTCACAGATACCAGTCGTCTTTAAAGTGATTGCAGTTCTGATAGTGTGGAATTTCCCCCTAAATTTACGAAGGCAGCAGATTCTTAGGCAAAAGTTACGGAGAAATGGTTATTGTTAATGACGAAATAGCAGGAGACAACGTTTGAGAAAAGTTTTAGTTTTTTTAGTCGTGAACTATCTGATTTTGACTGGTTGTTCAGGGTCAAATTTGTCTGAATTTCACAACAATAGACCTGTCTTAAAGATAGAGAACTACTTTGCTGGGAAAACCAAAGCCTGGGGAATTTTTGAGGACCGGTTTGGTACGGTAAAAAGACAGTTCCATGTTGATATTACTGGCACCTGGGATGGATCAGAACTCATGCTAGAAGAATTTTTCATCTTCGATGATGGTGAGACGGATGAAAGAGTTTGGCGTATAAAAAAAATTAATAATCATACGTATGAAGGAAAAGCGAACGATGTCTTAGGTAAAGCTAAGGGTCAATCTTTTGGAAATGCTTTTAACTGGCAGTATGAAATGACAATGCAAATAGGTTCATTAGCGATCGACGTTCATTTTGATGATTGGATGTTTTTGCAATCCGAGAAAGTTCTTATCAATCGGGCAGAAATAACAAAACTGGGGATAAAAATTGGTGTGGTAACACTCTTTTTCATAAAGGATAAAAGTCTGTAATCACGATAGTTTTTGGTCTGAATGTAGACGCCTTTTAATCCATGTGATCAGCCAACCAACAATCGGTAGGTATTCAAAAAAATTGGAACTTGCATCCCAATAGTCAATATGTTCTATCACTAGCCCATCTTGCGAGAACCGAATAAAGCTAGTTCCGTCAAAACCGAAAACTTTCCCTTTGAACCGACCTTCAAAACGCCAATGCAATAAGCAATAGTTGTCTTGGGAAGCAGCATGGTTTACGAAAAACCTGATATCTTCAATTTGAGCAAACATTTTTAGGAAAATTTTCCGCATTTGTTCAACGCCCGTGGCGTCATTTAGCGGATCCGCAAACCGGATATCTGCAGTGACGTAGTTTGAAAGAGCAGATAGCGTTGCGGGTGTAAGGTTTTCAAGGTAGGAAATATAGTCTTGAAAGTTTTTGTTCATTTGCTAATCAATTTTCTTGAAAATACAAAAAATAGTCGATCCGGAATAATGCGTATGAACTTCATTATAACGGAAAAACCAAATGGAAAAGTTATTTCAAATTTAGGTCTCTTTAATCCGGTTAGAATTTCCCGGGCAGCCCGGTCCGCTGATATCAAGAAAGGCATGGGAAATGTGTTTTTGTTGGTTAAGGGAGTTTTGACAAATCCTGGATTTATCAAGTGCAGAGACACACCAAACTGGTCTAGTTCGGGTTTTAATGCTTCACACATATTAATCAGGGCAGCCTTGGTTGCCCCATAACCTGCAGAAGTTGGAAGACCCCGGTACCCGGCTAATGAAGAAACGACAGCGATAGTTCCGCTTCGACGCTGTATAAAGCGTTTTAACACAGGATTAAGGCAGTTGACGGTACCCATTAAGTTGGTTTCAACCAGTTCCCGGACACTTTCAACGGAAAATGTTTTTCCTGTTATTGGTATATGTGTACCGGCGTTAAGAATGGCAAGATCTATTGTTCCAAGCTCTTTTTCGATGGCAGCTACGAGCATCTCCATTTTATTTGTTACAGTTATATCGCCTGGAAAAGGGTGGATCGCGCCTGAAGTTTCTTGTTCCGCAAGTTCAGACAACTTTTCACCAGATCGAGAGGTCGCTGCAACAGTCCATCCGGCGGCGGCCAGTTGTTTTATCAGGGCACATCCAATGCCTTCGCTCGCTCCGGTAACCCAGGCAATATTTCCCAATTTGTTCTGCATCAAGGTGTTATATCCAAAACAATAGGTCCCTGACAATGAGTACAGCGATATTCAATTATAGAGCCATCATTTCCCTTAAATGACATCTTTACCCAACGATTACTGTAATCATACCAGACATCTGTTTCGAGATCGCCTGTGTATCGGAAATGTTTTGCCCTGACATCCCCTTTCTCTGTTTCAATAAGTTCATCACCTAGCGCTTCGATCTTAATTTCATTTATATGTCCGGTAAGAGTGTTGAGCACACGTTTCTGGTCCAAAACATTTGGGTTCCAATGATTTGTAGGGAAAAGGGGGGGGGGTGCAGTATAGGTCTTGTCTGAATGCTTGACGTGCATTAAGCCCTCTTTTTTAGTAACTTTGATAAAGGAGATTTTTCCGTCATCGTCAACGGTTGCTTCTAAATTTTGAAGGATTCCGTCTTTCCACAAACTCCTACATTGGTACTGGTAGTGAAAGGCCGTAAAGAATAAGAAATTGATTTCGATTTTGAATATGCTGGACACACTCAAAATTCTACCTTTTTCTCTGAATATTACTTGATGAAACCCAATTTTTTCTCCTTTTCTGTATACGTTGAAAGTAATTTTAGATTTTGAGAGTTCCGGGATGCTCTTGGGTGGGAAGGTGGGTACATTGTTCTCGGTTGCCCCGGTTTCCCCATAAAAGGGGACTAGACTGATGAAGATTAACAGGGCCTGAAAAAATGATTTTATATTTATTTTTCGCAACTTTAAATTCCGGAATGAATTAATAGAAAGATTTCTATTAATAAGATTAAGCTATGTCAGTATGTTCGATTGTTATCATTAAAGAATTAGTGCTAATCTTGATCTCGTCAAGATTGTTGCCAGCTCCGGCACGATCAATGACAAGAAAATCAGTTGGTTTTTTGATAGTTAGTAAAGGGTGATGCCAGACACCTTTGCGGTAGTTAACGCCTTGATCTCCGGCCGCCAAAAAAGCACATAGATCATCGGGCTTTGGTGTGGTCTTAGCCAGAGCAACAACTACAAGATACGGATTTTTGTCTAAGGGAATAAAAGTCTGGCTTCCCAACGGGTGTCGCTCCAAACTCTTGATTTCCAGGAGATATTTTCTAGGCTGCCCACGGAAGATATTGACCAGGGGTCTTCCACCTAGTGTACTGACGTCTATTTTTGCAAGGTCATCGAATCGTGTGGCCGTGCCCTGATTGATGGAGTAACCTTTGGGAGCTTTTGCTTCAATGACATCACCAAAGGGCTTAAATGCGTCAGGGTCAAGTGGGGACGGCTGTAATTTCAAGTGCTTCATAATAGGAGTTTGCCAAAAACACGAAAACGACTGATTCCTCCGTCTGGGTAGATATTAAGCCGAAGGTGCGTAATTGGGCCAATATTTGAAAAGTTATCTTTACTAAAAAAATGAACTTTGTCTGCTGAAAGTTTTTGAGGATGCATAAGTGTATTCCAGGACTCAGAAAATTTCTCTAGCTCCGTTTGCAGCAGATTGTTTTTTTTCTTCTGATCAGCTAGTAAAACTCCTTGAATTGAACACTGATCAGGATAGTTTCCTTTGAAATACGCCGTATCAATTTCTACTTTTTCGATAATTCCGGGAGCACCGAGACCTATGACAATCCAATCATTTCCAGGGCAGCGGCGCCGACGTGTTTCCCAGCCATCACCCATGCTTGTGCCACGTCCCTCGGTAAGAATAGCCCACACGTCGCCGTAGTGTGCATCATTATAACCGATGATTTGACCCCCATTTTTCAGGGCGGATAATTCGTGAATTGTATTGCTCTTTTTTTTGCTCCAATCGATAAAAGGCTTTCCATATGCACGGAGTCTGGCTACACCGCCGTCTGGGAAAATATTTAACCGAAGCCAATTCCATGGCCCAGCATCAGAAAAATCTTTAAAGTGACGTGAATCGGGATCGAGACAGAAAGGAGGGAGTGGTTCCGACCAATTTGATAACTCGTCGGGCTGCCTATCAGATACGCAAGCGCTAACGGACGCTTTTGGAGGATAGTTGCCAGAAAAGTGGCGGGTATCAATATTTACCCCAAAAATGTGACCTGGAACTCCCATGCGAACCAGACACCAGTCATTCCCGTTGTCACGTCGACGTCGACTTTCCCACCCATCCATCCATTTGCCATTGTTATCGTATTTATCCGGAACAAATATTGGTTCTTCGTCAAGAATTAGTCGCTCCTTAGCTCCAAAAAAATCGTCTGACGCACAGACGACCTTGGTTCCTAGCCTTGGTGACAACAAGTTAATCTGGGTATGGTAAAATTCAGGGAAGGTCTTGTTGTCGTCCATCAGGATTCTTCTTTTTTTGCGAGTTCTCGGAGGCGTATTAGTGCAATTTTGTGAACTTGCCTTAAGGCTTCGTAAAATTCAATACTGTAATCATTCTTCAAGCGATTAGCGAAAACCTCTAAAATATCAGCGCGAGTATATCCGGTGACCGCAAGAATGAAGGGGAAATCAAACCGTCTATTATATTGTTCATTAAGGGACTTGAAGCGCTCCACTTCTTTGGGACTACAGAGATCTAGTCCTGCGCTTTTCTGTTCATCACGGGACGATTCTGTAAGTTCATGTGTTGCGCGGAGCTTCCCACCAAGTTCAGGATGCGAGCGAAGCAAAGATAACTTTCTGGCTTGGCTTGCCCTGTCTACGACAGCTTTTAAAATTTCAGATAGTCCCTCCGCAGTATCAGCGTCTGATGTGACGCCAAGTTTCGTAGCCTCGTCAGCAACCCACGGTGATTTTTCATAAATGGCCTTGAACTGGGCAATAAAGTCATTTTTTGACAAAGCGCTTGGTGGGATCTTAAAAAAATGCATATTGCCCTCTAGGAAAACGGATGGTTTTTGCGCCAATGACTGGCAATATCAATTCGGCGGCAAACCCACACTGCGTCATGAGACAGAATATACTCAATGAAATTTTTCAAGGCAGGCAAGCGGCCTGGTCGGCCGATAATGCGGCAATGTAGACCGACTGACATCATTTTTGGTTTTGTTTTTCCTTCTCTGTAAAGCGTATCAAATGAATCCGTTAGGTACGTTTCGAAATGTTCTGCACAGTTAAAGCCTTGAACCGTGGAAAAACGCATATCATTGACATCGAGGGTGTATGGAATAACAAGGTGTGGTTTTTGAACCACTTGACTCCAAAATGGCAGGTCATCTGAATAATCGTCAGAATCATAAAGAAAATTATCATATCCAGAGATAATTCGGCGCGTGTTTTCACTTGTCCGCCCAGTGTACCAACCCGCAGGCGGGAAACCGCAAAGGTCAGTTAAGATATCGATCGCCTTTTCAGCGTGCTCACGCTCGATTGATTCCGGAATATTATGATAATTTATCCATCTAAAACCGTGGCTTGCTATTTCGTGTCCATCTTTTAGAGCGCGTTCGATTATGTCAGGGTTCCGTTGAGCTGCCATTGCGACTGCAAAGACCGTAATAGGAATCTTATATTCTTTAAAAAGGTTAAGAAGCCTCCAAGCACCAACCCTGGAACCATATTCGTAAAGAGACTCTATTGACAGATGTCTTGCACCAGAATATGGAACGGCATTCACAATTTCAGACAAAAAACTTTCAGATGCGGCATCACCGTGAAGTATGGAATTTTCTGCTCCCTCTTCAAAGTTCAGAACAAACTGTACAGCAATCCGAGCGTTTTTCGGCCAATTTATTGTTGGTGGATTGGCTCCATAACCAATCATATCGCGTGGATAGTTCATCATAATTTTGTTAGGTTTGAAATTAATTAAGATCGCGGAATGACCAACTTGCAATTCAAAAAAGGTTTTTTAAGTTAAAATTGATAGGTTTTTTTTGTAATCTTAGAATGTTTGAGGTCTATCGTCTATACTGCCGTTTTTTAAGGGGAGATAAATAAAGTAAAATGGTATCATTTTTCCATGAATGGGTAGAACTTTTTTTTCGCTGGCTCCACATCATTACTGCTATTTCTTGGATCGGGACCTCCTTTTACTTCGTGTGGTTGGATAATAATCTACGTAATCATGGGACACTCGATTCTCATGCAAATGGGGAAAGCTGGTTGGTTCATGGTGGAGGCTTCTACCATATTCAAAAATATTTTGTTTCCCCTAAGGGAATGCCAAAGGAACTGCATTGGTTCAAGTGGGAATCCTATGCAACGTGGATATCTGGATTCTGTCTATTGGCAATTATCTACTACTGGGAAGCCGATACCTATCTAGTCAATAAAAACATCGAGAATATTCAGCCCTCAATTGCAATTCTGATCTCTATTAGTTCGTTAGCGCTCGGTTGGTTTCTATATGATACAGCTTGCTGTCTATTACGACGATCAAGTGCTGTGTTGTTGGCTGCCATTCTCATTTTCCTGGTAATTCTTGCTGCATATGGTTTCGGGTTAGTCTTTTCTCAAAGGGCAGCTTTTCTCCATACCGGTGCAATACTAGCTACGATTATGTCTGCGAATGTCTTTTGTGTGATCATCCCCAATCAAAAGAAAGTGGTAAAGAGCTTAGTCGAGGGAGCAAAACCAGACCCAACCCTGGGGCAAATCTCTAAATTACGTTCTACACACAACAATTATATAACTCTCCCTGTCCTTTTTATCATGATTTCAAACCACTATCCTTTTCTTTATGACCATGACCACCAATGGCTGGTAATAGCGCTTGTACTTGCTCTTGGCGGAATTATCCGTAACTTTTTTAATCTGCGAAACAGCGGTATTGTCGGCATCAAACTTTGGTGGCAATGGCCCCTGGCAACTGGACTGGTTTTTGTTCTAATTTTCGTTACTGCCGGAAACTTGAATTTAAATAGCGTATCGGGTCGTGCAGTCACTACTCCGGAGGCAGTAGCCATTATTAGAACTCACTGTATCGGTTGTCATGCAAGGGTCCCAAGTAACCCTGCGTTCGATAGTGCCGCTGGTGGAATTTCTTTTGAGGATATTGAAACGGTAAAAGCGTACTCTAAGGAGATTTTAAGCCAGGCAGTTCTCTCAAAGGCGATGCCGATGGGTGATAGCTCCTCCATGACGGAAGACGAGCGTTTTCGGCTTGGGTCATGGATCAGGTTAGGAATGCCGGGCGATTAAGTCTTGATGTAATGTTTAGTTGATGTGCTTGCGAGTGAAAGCGGGTTTCTCTTTATTCTGAATTATTGTTATTAAATACGCATTTCCCATCTACATAAGTGGCTCGAATTGCCCGTTCATCTGCCAGAATTATTTGAGCAAACAATATATCCCAGATATCATAAGCTTTTTCTATACGTTGCTGAATTAGGGGCGTTGAGCAGAGATTGATTATTATGATATCGGCCTCCATGCCCGGCAAGAGGTTTCCCACACAGTTTTCTAATTTCATGGCTGACGCCGAACCTATTGTAGCAAGATACCACGCTTGCGCAGGATGAAGGCTGTAGTTGCATAATTGAGCAGTTTCATATGCTGTTTTCATGGTGGCGAACATTGATAATGACGAGCCGCCGGCAATGTCCGTGCCCAACCCTATTGTTATTGGTCGTCCGTCACTATTTAATTTTGAGATATCGAACAAACCTGAGCCGATAAACATATTTGAAGTCGGGCAGTGGGCAATACTAGAGCTGGATTCCTGCAATGCTGATTTTTCTCGTTCATTTAAATGAATGCCATGACCAAAAATAGCTCCTTGACCGACGAGACCAAATTTCTCATATACACCAAAGTAATCAGGAAGATCTGGAAATAATTGCGTTACCCAGCTTATTTCCTTGGAGTTTTCGGCAAGGTGAGTTTGCATCAATACACTAGGGTATTCTTTCCAGAGTGCACCGGCTATTTCTAACTGTTGTTGGCTTGAAGTGGGTGCAAAGCGCGGGGTTATCGCATAGAGATTTCGGCCGATGCCATGCCATTTCTTTATTAGTTCTTTGGATTGATCATAGGCTATTTGCGGCGTATCACACAGACTATCCGGAGCATTTCGATCCATCATTACTTTGCCACATGCCATCCTTAACCCGAGCTCTGAAGTGGCTTCAAAAAAAGCATCCACGGAAACTTGGTGGACTGTTGCATACACGCTTGAAGATGTAATTCCGTTTTTTAGACATTCTTTAAGAAATAAATCGGCAACCGAGCGGGCATATTTTTTATCACAAAATCTGCTTTCAACAGGGAAGGTGTACTTTTCCAGCCATTCCAGCAGCTGTTCTCCGTAGGAGGCAATAATAGGTATTTGTGGGTAGTGGGCATGGCAGTCAATAAAACCCGCCGTTATTAGATGACTGCCATAGTCGACAACTGTTACGTTACCTGAGTTTCCTATAATTTCTTCGGAAGGACCAACATTCTGTATTTTACCGTTTTCAATTAAGACGGCACCATCAGTATAATGCTTGGTTGAATTTTCTGGGCCAACATCAAAGGGGTTTTCGCTAAATGAGAGTGTTTGGCCCTTTAAAATTAAGGCGTTTTTCACCCGTCCTCTCCTTAGAAACTAGTTTATTATGGACTTTTTATTATTTTAGATTTTCTAATTTTCGAGTCGTGACATCAAAATTTTGTTGGAAATTAAGAAGCGAACCAGAAAATACTAGCTCGCTTCTCACTTCTACTATTTTGGAAGTGCCCCCTCAACCCCTTCAACATAAAAATTCATTCCTGCAAGATCTCCGTCAGGTGCGATTTCCTCTGCCTTTAACCACGGGGATCCATCCTGCTTGTTGATAGGCCCCGTAAATGGATGCAGCGTTCCGGCAGCAATTGCATCGCGTGCCTTTCCTGCCATTGATCGCACGTCAGCTGGTATCTGTTCAGAAAATTTAGAAATCGCAACCATGCTCGGACCTATACCATCCCAGGTGTCCTGACTTTTCCATGCTCCATCCATTACCGCTTTCACCCGCGAAATACAGTAAGGTGCCCAGTTGTTAATAATCGAAGTAAGCTGAGCATTAGGGCCAAACGCTTTCATGTTGGAGGCCTGCCCAAAAGCAAAAATACCTTTTTTCTCGGCAACTTGCATGGCCGCTGGAGAGTCTGTGTGCTGCATGAGAATATCGGCGCCTTGAGCAATCAAAGCATTTGCAGCATCAGCTTCCTTTCCGGGGTCAAACCAAGTATTCACCCAGACGATTTTGAACTTGATAGCAGGATTGACGCTCTTAGCCGCAAGGTAGGCAGCGTTTATACCACGAACCACCTCAGGAATAGGAAATGATGCAATATAACCAATGGTGTTCGTTTTTGTCATTTTCCCTGCAATCAGACCAATAATATGCCGCCCCTCGTAGAAACGAGCTGAATAAGTGGATACATTTTCTGCCCTTTTAAATCCGGTTGCATGTTCAAATTTTATTTTTGGAAACTTCTTGGCAACTTTAATCGTTGGATTCATGAAACCAAAAGAAGTGGTAAAAATGATGTCATGGTCAGTACGGGCAAGTTGTTGTATTGCCCGTTCAGCATCAGGACCCTCAGGTATTTTTTCCAGGTAAGTGGTCTTGACTTTGCTGCCGAAGGCCTTCTCAATGGCGAGGCGGCTCCGGTCATGTTCATAAGTCCATCCGTGATCGCCGATTGGGCCCACGTAGACAAAGCCAACTTTCAACGGATCTGCGGCGTTAGCCGACCCTATCAGGGCAATAGTACTAATTATTGTAAGCAAGCTCCAAAAATTACGTATTATGCTTTTCATTTTCTTCTCCCTTTCTTAAAATTATTCAAAAGTTATTCTAATTGCTCCATGGTCTTTATGAGGATGCAAAGAACGATTTGTTAAGGCATGCCGGTGCATTTAATTTAGCTCTTAGTGTATCGCGAGAAATCATCACAAGCACTATAATTGTGACAATATATGGCAGCATCGACAAGACCTGAGCTTGGATATCCACTCCTAGACCCTGAACATGTAATTGCACGACAGTTACTCCTCCGAACAAATATGCTCCCAGCAATGCTCTTCCTGGATGCCAAGTAGAAAAAACAACTATCGCAAGTGCAATCCAACCGCGCCCAGACGTCATGTCCTCAACCCAAAAAGGGGTCTGGACAATTGATAGGTAAGCACCTCCAATTCCTGCACAAGCTCCGCCAAAAACCAGAGCAGCAAGTCTTATCTTTACGACACCATAACCAAGGGCATGTGCCGCATCATGGTTTTCCCCAACAGCCCTCAAGATAAGGCCTGCTCGGGTCTTTGCAAGAAACCATGCTACGCAGCCTGTTAAACCAAATGACAGATAAATCAATGGATCATAAGAAAATATGATTGCACCTAAAATGGGGATATCAGATAAGACCGTGATATGAATCTTTTCCAAGGCCATCACGGTAGCACCGGAATAACCCTGCCCCAACAATGCTGATAGACCTAAACCGAAAATTGTAAGAGCCAACCCTGTTGCAACTTGGTTGGACAAAAGTAACTGGGTTAAAATACCAAAAAGAAGAGCTGCGGCACCTCCGGCAAGCGCGGCCGAAACTATGCCGATTAAAATAGAGCCACTCTCAAGTGTTATTGCGAATCCAGAAACAGCACCTAGGATCATCATTCCCTCAACCCCTAGATTAAGAACGCCGGCTCGTTCAACTACAAGTTCGCCAATAGCGGCAAAAACCAGTGGCGTTGCCGCGACAATAATTCCTTGCAGGATGAGGATTAGTAGGTCCATAAGCTCTACTCTGATAGCTTTCGGCTCAGGGGTTGCGTCATTCTAATTTTGTAGTTGGCCAATACATCAATCCCCAGCAGGAAAAACAGCAGCATTCCTTGAAAAACCCCTGTAACCGCGCTTGGTAGGTTCAATTCGATCTGGGCTGATTCGCCTCCAATGTATGTTAACGCCATGACAAACCCTCCTAATAATATGCCTAATGGATTCAAGCGGCCCAAGAAGGCTACGATTATGGCCGTGAAACCGTAACCCACGGGTAGAGCAGGGACTAACTGTCCAACGGGCCCTGCAGCTTCAAAAAGGCCAGCAAGACCTGCTAAGCCCCCGGAAATCATAAGACAGATCCAAGTTACGTGTTTTTCATTGAATCCGCCAAATCGCGCAGCGCGCTGCGATTGGCCCAGTACCTTTATTTGGTAGCCAAATATATGGCGAGATAAGACCAACCAGGATATTGCAACGGCAACAATTGCCGTCACGAAACCAACATGCGCACGTGTTCCTTCTATGAGGATAGGGAGGGTGGCAGCATCATGGAAAATCCTGCTCTCGGGGAAATTCATGCCATCTGGGTCTTTTAGTGGGCCGTGCACTAGTGCACTTAATAGCAGCACCGCAACGTAAGTGAGCATTAAGCTGACTAGAATTTCATTTGCGTTATACCGAGTCTTCAGGAAGGCTGGAATCGCAGCCCAGAGCATCCCGCCAACTGCCCCAGCAAGGCACATAAGCGGTAATACCCATGCCCCATCAATCTGGTATAGTGCCAACGCAACGCTACCACCCGATAGTGCCCCAATAGTAAACTGACCTTCAGCTCCTATATTCCAGATACCTGCCTTGAATCCAAAAGATAAACCAACCGCAATGAGAATCAGGGGGGTCGCTTTTACAACAATTTCAGCGATTGAAAAGATATCGCCTAGTGGTTCCAGAAAGATGATTGCAATAGCTCTTATTGGGGCTTTTCCTAGCAATGCAAACATTATTGTTCCTGCAATGACAGTAATACCCACTGCTAGGATAGGTGACCAGAACAAGAGGGTGCGAGAAGTCTGATTTCTAGCTTCAAGGCGGATCATTTTGTTCGTTTTTCTCGAAATGTGAAGTTTTGCCCATCAGAAGACCGATTTCTTCTATTGTAACATTAATAGTGGGTCTGGGTTCTGATAGCCGTCCTTCGGATATAACAGCAAAACTATTTGAAATAGCAATCAGTTCATCTAAATCTTGTGAAATCGTAAGAATAGCAGTACCGGTTTCAGCTAGTTCATTAAGAGCAAAATGGATATCAGCCGCTGCTGCGGCATCGACCCCCCAGGTGGGTTGCATTATCACCAAAATTCTTGGGTTTTGGAGCATCTCTCTTCCCACAATAAACTTTTGTAGGTTACCCCCGGATAAGCTACGCACATCCCGTTTAACACTAGGTGTTTTAACATTGAAATTCTCTACGATTTTTTCTGCAAAGTTATGTGAGGCGGGAATATTTAGAAAGCCGTTTCTCTCCAATTTTTGTCGAGTGCGGGCAGAAAGTATACAGTTCTCCCAAAGTGACATATCTGGAACTACTGCATGACCAACTCTTTCTTCGGGGATGCAGCACATACCAAGTTCACGTCTCTTTGTTGGCCCTTCATGACCTACTAATCTGTGGTCGAGTTGGACCATATTTTTGTCTACAGTTCTTTCACCGCTTAGGACTTCAAAAAGTTCCGTCTGGCCATTTCCGGCGACTCCCGCAATTCCCAGAATTTCTCCAGCTCGCACTTCAAACACAAGATTGCATAGACTTGTACCTAACGGGTTGGTGCTGTTGATTGATAGCCCATTAACAGAGAGCCTTTTTTCTCCGAAGGCGGGCTTGGAAGGTTGAGGGGTTTTAAGGTTACTTCCGATCATCATTTTAGCTAAGCTTCGCGCTGATTCTTCACGTGGGCTGCATTGGGCAACTACCTTCCCGTCACGAAGCACCGTAGCGCGCTCACAGAGCATTCTAATTTCCTCTAACTTATGAGAAATATAAAGAATAGAGCAACCATCTTGGGATAATTTTGTTAACGTTTGAAAGAGCAAGTGACTTTCCTGTGGGGTCAATACTGACGTTGGCTCGTCCATGATTAACAGTCGAGGTTTCTGTAGCAAGCATCTTACCACTTCTACTCTTTGGCATTCGCCGACTGAGAGAGAACCGATTCGCTGAATTGGATCAACGGGGAGACCATAGGTTTCAGATATTTCCGATATTTGCCGGTTTAAATCTTTACTGGCAGCCTCTTTGTTGATTCCGAGTTCAATGTTTTCAGCAACGGTTAATGCCTCAAAGAGTGAAAAATGTTGGAAAACCATACCAATGCCGTTTGCTCGAGCCTCAAAGGGCTCACTCGGTTTGTATAGCTTTTCCCCAAAAAACATTTGACCATGATCTGGTTGCATAATGCCGTAGATTATCTTAACCAGGGTTGATTTGCCGGCTCCGTTTTCGCCAAGTAAAGCGTGAATTTCGCCGGGTTTTATCGAGAAACTAATATCGTTGTTAGCTTTCACCCCGGGGAAGGTTTTGGTTATTTCTGATAATTCTAATAGAATGGGTGTTTTCACGTATTGGGTCTTTCAGGATTCTTGGTAGCAATGAAGCCAGGGGCAGGAAGGTCTTGGAGCCGAATGAGCAAATCTGCTGCTAATGAAATAGCAATGCAATGAGGTTCCTTTCCTGAAAGCTTTTCCAGGCCTATTGGAGCATGGAGGCGTTCAACTAATTTTTCTGAAATTCCTGCTTTGATCAATTGACGCTTAAAACGCACACGCTTTGTTTTGGAAGCAATTACCCCCAAGTAAGTGAAAACGCCTCTTTCTAGAACAGTCCGGCAGATATCGAAATCAAGCGCATGCGAAAAGGTCATCACGACGTGAAATGCATTTTCTGGGGCATGTTGACTAATTACAGGGGGCTGGTGAGCGACTGTTTTTCTGACTCCTTGAGGGACTTTTTGGGGAAATCTGCTTGCATCTATATCAACCCAGTGAACTTCGAAAGGGAGAGTGGAAAAAATTTTGACCACGGCTTTTCCGACATGGCCTGCACCATATAGAAATAGGGGGTATACAGTTTGTTGAAGTGGTTCTATAAACCACTCTTTAGTTAAAACCGGTTCACAGGAATTTCCCTCTTTCATCTTGATCATCGCCGTTTGGAGCTGTGGAGGCCAGGCATCTTTGTTTTGGTCATCAAGTTTGGTTAATTTTGTTGGAGCACCAGAGCCCAGTGGGTGCAAAGCAAACGCATCAGTTTCCTTAAAATCAGTAATCAAGGAATGATCAATAGCAGCATATTCTAAAGAGGTTATTTTTTCAAAAAGTAGTTTTACATAGCCTCCGCAGCACTGACCAAGAGAGGGGCCTAGAGGGTAGTCGCGGATGTAGCGTGCCCACAAGGCACTTCCTTTCCCAGATTCATCTGAAAGCATTTCCAGGCCTCTTTCTTGAGCTTCCTTTTCCAATGCCCCACCTCCAATTGTTCCGCAAAAGACATCTTTGGTGACTATCATTGCTGCGCCGACTTTTTGAGGTACAGAGCCTTTGGTGGAAATAATTGAGATGCGTACGAGCGAGCCATGCAAGTCAACTAACTGTGACACCTGACCTAGCCAGTTTGCAGTCATATATTTGCCTTTGTTGTTTGCTGGATACTTTTTATTGCCCTCATAACCTGTTCTGGTGTGGCTGGTGCATTCAGGTCGGGGTAAAAAGTGTAGCCATTTGACGCACTGACAGCATCTGCTAATGCCATTAATACTGAAATGCTTAACATAAGGGGCGGTTCTCCCACAGCTTTAGATCGATGGATAGTAGATTCTTTGTTTTTCCCTTCATTCCAGATATTAATTCTCATATCTATGGGGCGATCACTGCAGGTTGGGATTTTGTATGTAGACGGTGCATGGGTCTTTAGAGTGCCATTATTATCCCACCATAATTCTTCCGTGGTCAACCAGCCAGCTCCTTGAACATAGCCACCTTCTATTTGTCCCATGTCAACCGCCTGATTAATGGATTTGCCTGTATCATGTAATATGTCAGCTCTAAGGATCTTGTTTTCACCAGTGAGGGTGTCAATAACAACCTCGCTTACAGCTGCCCCGTATGCAAAATAGAAAAATGGGCGACCTGCTGATTGCTCCTTGTCCCAGTTAATCTTGGGAGTTGCATAAAATCCAGTTGCTGAAAGCGGGACGCGCGCACGATAGGCTTCATTTATCAGTTTTTTAAAGGGAATTTCTTGGCTTCCAACACGGATGCAGTTCGGTAAAAAAACGACTTCACTGATTTTTTTCTGCCATCGTTCTGCGGCAAATTTCTTAAGCCTAGATTTGATTGTGTCGCATGCATCTTTTGCGGCCATGCCATTTAAGTCTGTTCCGGCAGAAGCCGCGGTCGCTGAAGTGTTCGGGACTTTCCCAGTATTAGTCGCTGTAATTTTAATGTTATCAATATCTACTTGAAATGCGTCAGCTACTACCTGGGCGATTTTTGTGAATAGGCCTTGACCCATTTCGGTCCCACCGTGATTCAGGTGTATTGATCCATCATTATAGATGTGGATCAAAGCACCGGCCTGATTTAAGAACGTAAGGGTGAACCAAATTCCAAATTTTACGGGGGTTAGTGAAATCCCGCGCTTTAGTACGCTGTTGTTTTGGTTCCACTCGAAAATTTCTTTCCGTCTCTCGTCGTAGCAGGCAGTTTTTCGGAGTTCGGCAACAATTTTTTTTATTACGCTGTCTTCAACTCTCATTTCATATGGTGTGATAGACCGTTCACCAATCATGTCGTGCGAGTCATAGAAATTTGCTTTTCGGACCTCTAAGGGATCGATTTTCAGGTAATGGGCGATTTTTTCAATGACCCGTTCGATGCCAAGCATGCCCTGTGGCCCACCAAACCCTCGGAATGCCGTGTTCGATACAGTATTGGTTTTGCAGCGATATGAGGTAATGCGAACATTGGGAAGATAATAAGCATTATCCGCATGAAACATTGCCCGGTTACAGATTGGAACCGATAAATCGTATGATCTCCCACAACGAGCTGCCTGATCAAAAATTATTCCTTTTATAACCCCTGATTTGTTGAATCCAACATTGTAGGAAATTCGGAAGTCATGACGTTTTCCCGTAACAATCATATCTTGATCACGATCGAATCTGACTTTAGCAGCTAGGCCGGTCTTCTTTGCTGCGAGTGCGGCAACGGCTGCAGGCAAATTACCATTACTTTCCTTCCCACCAAATCCACCGCCCATTCGGCGCACTTCAACCGTTACGGAATGATTCGGTGTTGCTAGTACCTTTGCGACAGTATGCTGAATTTCAGTTGGATGCTGTGTTGAGCAGTGCACGGTAACATCTTTATCTTCTCCGGGAACAGCAAGCGCAACTTGGCCTTCTAGATAAAAATGTTCTTGTCCTCCAATATAGAGCTGCCCTTTAAGCTGGTGGGCTGCAGACGCAATCGCCAACTTTGCGTTTCCGCGTGAAATCATTTTTGGCGGTTCAAGAAAGTTTTTTTCATGCATTGCCTGGTCAATGGTCAGAACAGGAGGTATGATCTCATAATCGATATCAGCCAGAGACGCCGCTTTTCTAGCTGTTTCAAAAGTATTAGCAGCAACTGCAAAAAGTGGCTGCCCAGCATATTCAACCAAATCATGTGCGAATAAGGGGTCATCGCCCATAATTGGGCTTACATCATTTATCCCCGGAATATCCTGGGCAGATAACACGGACACTACCCCAGGTGTTTTGTTGACTTTATCTAAGTCCATTCGTCGAATTTTTGCATGGGCTTTGTTGCTTATTGCAATAAAAACTTCGAGCGTTTTCTTTGGTGTCGGAATATCATCAACGAAGATAGCCTCGCCAGTCACATGCTTTTGACTGCTTTCGTGGTGTTGTGGTGAACTAATACCACCGGTAATTGTTTTTGCAGGTTGGTGCCCGTTCCATGTCTGATGCTGATAGATTTGCTGGTCGAAGACGGCACCTCGGCCGACTAGGCGAAGAAGTTTTTTCGTTTCTGAAGTTTCTTTAATAAACTTGGAAAAAAGATTCTTTGCAGCTTTCATCCGATATCCAGCGGTAGCTCTCATGTCTGTTATTGGGGTAAAGTCTTTTGCCAAGCTAGAAGCCGCCCTAACAAAAATTTCTTCTGACAATGGCTTGTTTTTTAATTTTGTTTCAACGGTGAAAGCGCGTTTAGGGATTGAAGCCATGCCGCCAAAAGCTATCCTTGCGTCTGCCACAGTGCCGTCCTGAATCTGAATGTTGAAACTTCCACAAACAGCAGAAATATCTTGGTCGAAACGCTTGCTTATCTTGTAACAAGAAAATATAGAATTTTTTGATGGAATAGGTATATCTATGGTCTCTAGTATTTCTTTGGGTCTTATGTCTTGTTTTTCGTAGCTTAAAAAATAATCTTCAATTGGGATGGACCTTTGTTTATCTTTCTTTCTCAGGCGCAGGGTGGTCCCGAGGCTAATTAAAGCGGGTAGCATGTCGCCGATAGGAGAAGCGTTTGCTATGTTACCACCAATTGTTCCAATATTCCGCACCTGTGCGGCACCGATCCGGCGAATCAATTCACCTAGGTCAGGAAAGAATTTTTTAATCACTGGTAAGGCTTCTGTGTACGTGACACCTGAACCTAGAATGAGATTTTTTGAAGTTTTATGAATTTTTTTTAATTTCCCAATACGATCAAGGTAGATTATTGAGCCGATTTCTCGATGCTGTTTGGTGACCCATAAACCGATATCAGTTGCACCTGCAAGCAATATTGAATTAGGTCTATTTGCAAAATAATCAAAAAGATCATTTAAGCTCTTGGGGGAAAAAAACTGCTGGTTTTTATGCGAAAGGTGAATTGTCCTAGGATGAGCATAGGTGGCTAGCCATTTTGCCTGGTCCTTAATTTGTCTAGCTTCTAATGCAGACTGTGACAAAGTGTGGATTTTAGAAAATGCTTCAATTATAGGGCCGTAACCGGTGCATCGGCATAAATTGCCAGCAAGGATATCTGGTGCGGCAGCCTCTTCCTCTGTCATGTTTTCTGACAAAAACTGGGCATACATCGACATTATGAAACCAGGGGTGCAGAATCCGCACTGAGACCCATGCGTTTCGACTAGCACCTTTTGTACCGGGTGAAGTTCTCCATTTTGGGTTTTTAGATGTTCAACAGTGGTTATTGACTTTCCATCCAGCATGGAGACAAACAATATACATGCGTTCAATGCCCGGTAACGGGGTGCATTTTTTTGGATATCGGCAACGACAACTGTACAGGCTCCGCAGTCACCCTCTGCACAACCTTCCTTAGTGCCGCAAAGAGCTCTATTATTGCGCAGGTAATTCAGAAGGGTCAGTGTGGGCGAAATATTCTGAATTTTTCGGATTTTTCCATTCAATCGAATTGTGATAAAATCATGCATTCTGCTTAATATCAGCTCCCGCGGTAAGTTGTGTACCCAAACGGTGAAATTAATAATGGTACATGATAGTTTTCGTTGCAATCCACTATATTAAAACGAACGGGAACAAAGTTGAGAAATTCTGGTGCTATTTCCGATTTATTAGTACGTTCAAAGAATGCTCCCACATGAAAGACCAACTCATATTCACCCGGCAAAAAGTCATCGCCACTGATTAATGGGGTGTCGCAGCGACCATCACTGTTAGTCTTGATGTGAGTGACCTTAATCTTTTCCTTGCCCTTAAGTTTTAAAAGTTCAACATGAATTCCACTTGCCGGTTTCCCCGCCGAAGTGTCAAGTACATGGGTAGTTAGTTTTCCCATCGCATCCTCATAATTTTTTCAATTAGCTCAGTTTACCCTATCTTTTCAGTCTGTTGAAATACTCCAATGGCTATAGCTCTCTCGTTTCGATTTAAGCTCTTTACTTAAGGTGGATTATCAATAGTTATTTGTAGCAATGCAATCAATTGGGTGGAACTGTAATAAGAAAGGTAGACTGGCACATGGTTGATAAGATTTATGTAACACCCCAAGGTTTGATGGATGATTCGTTTCGACTGGGTTTAAAAATTATTCAAGATGGGTTCCATCCAGATTTTATTATTGGTATTTGGCGTGGTGGGACCCCGGTAGGAATTGCTGTGCAGGAACTCCTACATTACCACGGCTTTCCATCAGATCATATTTCAATCCGTACATCTTCCTATGAAGCGATTGAGCAGCAGAGGGAAGACATTCGTGTTCATGGTCTCCATTATATCGTTGAAAATGTCAATGCCGAGAACTCCCTTTTAGTAGTTGATGATGTTTTTGATACTGGACGGTCAATTCAGGCTGTTCTAGAGCGAATCACAGCATTGTCACGGAAGAATACGCCTGAAATTATTCGTGTGGCAACCGTGTATTTTAAGCCAGATAAGCGAAAAGTTGACTTCTATCCGGATTACTTTATTCACAAGACCAACGATTGGTTAGTATTTCCTCATGAGCTTGATGGGTTGTCACGGGAAGAAGTTTTGAAAAGCAAACCGTTAGCGTTGGGAGAAGAAAAGGGCGATTAAGTTTCGTAATACTAGACTCAGATGCAAAGATTCACTTATGTTTCTGCACCCCCGTTTATTTGGATAAGCTGACCGTTTATGTAGCTGCCTTTTTGGGAAGAAAGTAAAGAGACCATCTCGGCAATCTCGGCCGTATCTCCAAGTCGCCCTATTGGTACTTTTTGCTTCATATGTTCTAGGTGAGCGATTTCTTCTGGGTCAAGGTATTCTCCTTTAATTGGGCCGGGTGAAATGATATTAGCCGTAATCCCTTTAGGCCCAAACTCTTTACCCAAAGCTTTTACCAGCCCCCAGGCGCCGTGTTTAGCCACAGATACGTGGGCACGGCCATTATAACCATGAATTGCGTTCATTCCCGCGAAGTTGATAATACGTCCCCACCCATTATTGAGCATCCCAGGAACGAATCCTTTTGCAAGCCAGAAAGCTGCATTTAGATCTACATCTAAAACACGTTTCCACTCCGCAAGGTCCATTTCCAAGAACAATGATGATGGCCTTATTGCTGCATTGTTAACCAGCACATCAATGGATTTAAAGTGTCCAATAGATATCTTTACGATTTTTTCGCAATCTTCAATTCTACCAACATCACCCATGGCGACTATTACATCAACATCAAGTTCTTTCACTTCAGCAGCCACAGCTTCACAGGCGTTTCTGTCTCTTGAACCATTTAGTACAATGTTGAAGCCATCCGCTGCTAGGCGAAGCGCAACAGCGCGCCCGATATTTTTTCCAGATCCAGTTATTAAGGCTGTCTTGGAGGTGCCAGTCATTACAATTCTCAAATTTATATCTCATCATAGAAAGGCAAATAAGGCTATAATAATAAATATTTCTAGATTAGCACTAAAAAAGAGATGGATAGGCAAAAATAGAAAATATTGGCCTCTAAAACTTATTGTTTTGCGGGCTAATTGTTCCGTAGATATGGGGTTACTTTCTGGCTTAATGCCCTCAGCGTTCCCATCATACCAATACCCATGGTAAAGGCTATTGCAGGAATGGTCGTGTAAATTACGTATTCGGGAATCCATTGCCATTTCGAATGGAACAAAAATGTAGTTACGGCCCAGCTTACTGTTACACTAATAATGACGGCTATAAAGCAGGTTATTATGGCTAATAAACCATACTCTAGTAGGAAGATAGTTGTTATGCGTAGCCTCGTTGCTCCAAAAACTTTTAGAATTGTTGCGTCATGAATTTTCTGGCTTTGGGAAGCTGCAAATGTTCCTGCTAATACCAGAATTCCAGCAATTAAGGTTGCAAAAGCCAAGCTTTTAAGCCCCAGACCAAGGCCACTTAAAATTCGTTCGGCCTCACTTAAAGCTTCGCGGACGCGTATGATTGAAACATTAGAAAACTGTTTCATTATAGCCTGTTCTATCTCTAACTCTGTTTCTTTAGATGCATGCACCGCTGCTATGTAGCTATGCGGCGTATCTTCTAGCGTTCCTGGAGCAAAGATAATTGCAAAGTTAAAACGTAACGTTTTCCAGTCAATTTCACGTAAGTTTTTTACTTTAGCTGTAATTTCCTGCCCCAGTATGTTAAAGGTTATTGTGTCTCCAACGTCTATACCAAAGCCTTTTGCCAGGTTAGCATCAAGGGAGATAAGGGGTGGCCCTGAATAATTTTCTGGCCACCAGTTTCCTTGTACTATTTTCGTTTCGGTGGCTGGTTGCGCAGCATATGTTAAGGCACGATCGCTTCGAACGGCCCATTCTGAATCAGGAGAAATATAAACGTCGGCTATCGGCTTTCCTCCAATACGAACAATGCGCCCACGAACACTAGCTGCTTTCTCTAAGCGTTTAACATGTTTAATTTTCTGGATTGTTTGATCAAACTTTTCGGTTTGAGACGGTTGTATATCAATAAAAAAAAACGCTGGAGCATCGCCTGGCTGTCGGTCGGTGACAATCTTTGTCAGATTGCCTTCAATTAAAACAACTGAAAGCAATACTGATAAACCAAGACCGAGGGATAGCATGACTACGCGGATTGGTGAATTTGGTCGATGTAAGTTAGTTGTCGCTAATCTAAGAAGTGGATTTCTGAAATTAAGATTTCTAGCTGCCACTTTTATGGCTATTGAACTCGCATTTAATATGAGAAACGTTGATACGACACCGCCTATAAACCACCAGGCGAAACTAGTTTCCTTAGTTTCAAGAAGAATTATTAAGATTAGTGATAAAACGCCGAGGAAAACTGCCATAAGATACGAAAATGGCGGGGAATTAGCGAGCGGTGTCTTTTTGCTGCGAAATAATTGTGCTGGGCTTATATCGTGAGCTTGACCAATAGGCCACAAAGCGAATGTTGCTGACGTAATGAAGCCAAATATCGAAGCTAGGAAAAGCGGACCTGCGTAAACTCCTAGAACTGGTTTAACGGGTAATAAGGATTCTAGCAAATTTACCGAAACCTGGGGAATGAGCCACCCCATTATTACACCGAACAAGATTGCGACAAATGCCATTATAAGGACTTGTATTAAGTAGATCGCAAAAATTGCCGAATTATGTGTCCCTAGGCACTTAAGCATTGCAATCGTATGAATTTTTGTTTCTAAGTATGCTCTAACCCCAACGGATACACCTACACCCCCTACCAGCAGAATGGTGAGACCAACAAAATCTAGAAATAATGTCATACGATCGACAAAACGTTTTACGCCTGGCACCGCGTCCCTGGTATCTCTGACTCGCCATCCCGCAGTTGGATGAAGAGTTTCTATTCGGTCTTTAAATTGGCTTTTGGTGTCTTGGGACTTTAGAAGTAGGCGATAGAAATATTTTATCTGGCTTCCGGGTAAGATAAGGCCAGTATCATTAAGGGCGTCGATTGAGATCATGAAACGTGGGCCGAACTGTATCAGGTTCCCTGCTTTATCAGGCTCTTTAATTATGATTCCCCTGATTTCAAAAGCAGCATCCCCGACTTTTATGGTTATACCGATCCTGGCTCCTAGTTTTTTCATCAGTATTGGATCAACTACTGTACCCCAAACATTATTTTTTTTTCCAAGCAAATTCGGCAATTCAACTGGAGGTTCTGTTTTCAGTGCACCATAAAGTGGGTAATTAGAATCAACAGCTTTTAATGAAATGAGCGTGGGGCGAACCGAAGATCTGGGTGGGATGGCCATCGTCCTCATTTCGACCGTTCTTGAGATTGAATTGGATTGTGACTTTAGAAATTCTAATTGTCTTGCTGTTGCAGGTCGCTGAGCAAGTCTTACCTCAACATCCCCACCGAGCAATAGACCAGCATCAGAGTGCAATCCTTTTACAATTGAATGAGATAACGTTTCCACCGCCGCAATAGCGAAAACACCAAGTGCTAGCGACATCAGAAAAAGTGCGAAGCGCCTATGACAACCACGAAGATCTCGAAGTGCAAAGTTCCAAATAAAAGAGGTTCTACGGATGTATGACTGCATTAACCTTGTTTCTCTTGATTTGACCATCTTGCAAGAGGATCTGCCGACGGCACCGGATTGCTAATTGATTGTCATGAGTTACTAGCACAATCGTAGTTCCATATTTTTTGTTTAAATCAAACACAATATCCATTATTTGCGAGCCGGTTTTAGCATCAAGATTGCCAGTTGGTTCATCGGCTAGAAGAATTTTCGGCTTTAAGGCAATGGCCCTTGCTAAAGCGACACGTTGTTGTTCTCCGCCAGAGAGTTCTCCGGGATAGTGATTTGTTCGATGTCCCATATTAGCGGCTTTTAGGGCAAGCTCAGCTTTTGAAAATGGGGAGTCTTGGGATGCAATTTCTAATGGTACGGCAACGTTTTCAATCGCTGTCATGGTTGGAATTAAATGAAAATCCTGAAATACAAAACCGATATGGTCTCGCCGAAAAAGAGAACGTTCGTCTTCTTTAAGTCTATCAAGTGTAATTTCTTCAACCGTAATGTGCCCTTTCGATACGGGTTCCAATCCTGCTAAAACCATAAGTAATGAGGTTTTCCCTGAACCTGACGGGCCGACAATGCCAACCGTTTCGCCCGTGGCAATCTGAAAATTAATGTTTTTTAATATATCAACTTTGGCCGTTTCAGTCCTAAGAGTAAGACTTACATTTTTGAGCATAATACTAATTGGTATGTTTCCTTGCAGTTCTTGGTTCAGCCATTAAATTCCTTTTGTTAAGCTAACTGTCAGGAGACTTAAGATGTTGACAAACTTTGTCAACTGCTTCCGAGCTATTATCTTCGTAATTGTCTTTGATTTTTCAATCGTGGTGCCTGTTGAAGCTGATGAGATACGACTAAGTATTCTTGGTGATAGTTTGGTAGCGGGCTATGGTTTAGCCAAGGAAGATTCCTTTCCAAAGCGCTTGGAGGCTTCATTGAAGGCTCTTGGGTATAGCGTTCAAGTTCTGAATGCAGGTGTTTCAGGAGATACCACTGCAGGCGGGAAGGAAAGATTAAACTGGATTTTGAAAAAAAATCCCCATGCACTAGTTGTGGCTCTTGGCGCTAACGACGGTTTGCGAGGTCTTGATCCAGAATTAACTTATCAAAATTTAAGAATAATCCTTGAAAAATTTCGCAAACGAGGGATCCCGGTGCTTTTATGTGGTGCCAAGGCTCCTCCCAACTTAGGAAAGGAATACGGGGGCAGATTCAACAGTGTATTTCCGCAGTTGGCGAAGGAATTTGATGTGGAGTTTTATCCGTTTTTTCTTGAAGGGATAGCTGCTGTACCATCATTAAACCAGGCTGACGGGATCCACCCTAACCCAGAGGGTGTAAATGCATTAGTAGAAAGAATCTTAAGCGCTACAATCAGGCTGTTAGAACGGGCAAAAAGGAAATAGGCGATTATGTTTAAGGAAAATCTGGTGGAAGTCATACTATTTACTAAATTTTAAAGAATTGTTATTTCTATTGCCCTTTGAATTTAGGCTTTCTTTTTTCGTTAAATGACAAAATTCCTTCTATCTGGTCACTGGTTCCGACTAACTGGTTATACAGCGCGATTTCAAAGTCATAACCTGTTTTAAAGTCTGAAGAAATTGCAGCATTAATCGATTTTTTTGCATTGCGAATAGCAAGTGGCGCATGTTTTGCTATACGTTTAGCCGTATGGGTTGCATTCAATATTAATTTGCCAGTTGGAACAATTTTGTTAACCAAACCCCATGCGAGAGCTTGTTCAGCGGTAAAGGGTTGCGCACTAAGGATTATTTCTTTTGCTCGTCTGATTCCAACTGTTTTAGGGAGATTCTGGGTTCCAGCCGCTCCGGGCATAATTCCAATTGACACTTCGGTAAAAGCAAACCGGCTTTTTCTGGTTGCATATATGAAGTCACAAGCGAGAGCAATTTCAAGGCCTCCTGCAAATGCCGCTCCGTTAACCGCTGCGATAATAGGAACTGGACAGTCCATCATGGCACGGATCATCTGTTCGAATAGAGCATGTTGCTGCTGCCAGCTGTTTTTTTTCATGCCGTTTCGTTCTTTTAGGTCAGCTCCTGCACAAAATGCACGGTTCCCTTCTCCTGTTAGGACAATAGATCTAATTTTCTTCTGGTCTCGATAAAAGGATGACCAGATATCTAACAGCTCCTCTCCCATTTCGGTATTAAGGGCATTTGCGCTTTCTGGTCGGTTAAGCGTAACTAATAGAATATTAGGGGATGTCGTTTCCAAACTGAGCGTTTTATATTTCTTATACATTTTAACCGATCCTGATTAAAAAACGATCAAATTAATGGTTGAATTATAATAATTTTAGTACATTTTTAGCCTCACGGAAAACACGGATTTATTTTTGTAGTATGTTCAGGACAATATTGGTTCACCCAGTATTTTTTTAAGTAACAAGATATATTAACATTTTATCCTCGGACCTATGACATTAATTCTATATTTGACTTATTTCTATATTCAAAGAAATGAAGGTTCCCTGCTACAGGAAAAATTTCTTTGGGAGAATGCGCTAGTTGTATGCTATGAGACTTCTTAGTTATAAAAACCCATGGACGATATGTCTTTCATTGTTAGCTTCAACGCATATTGTGGGGACCGCAAATATAGTTTCAGTCCTTGCGATGGCTCCCGTGATTTCCCGTGATCTGGAGTTATCTGCAACGCAGTTTGGGTTGTTTGTCACCGCGTATTATGGAGCCCAGGCTTTCTGGTCTCTACCATCAGGCGGATTAACTGACCGTTTTGGTGTTGCACGTGTAATCGTAGTGTCGCACATTATTATGCTTCTTTCAGCTATAGCCCTTTCCTTTGCATCAAGCTACTTTCTGTGCCTTGGTGCGATGTTTTTGATGGGGATCGGCTACGCTATGACAAACCCGTCTACTAGTCGTGGTGTTCTCGACTGGTTTCCTTCTGATAGACGGGGGTTGGCGATGGGATTAAAACAGTTAGGTGTTCCGGTTGGCGGTATTGTTGCAGCTGGAAATGGGGTGTTGGCTGAGTGGTTTGATTGGCGGTTTATTATGCTCTGGGTCGCATTGGGGATCGGGTTTAATGGGCTGCTAAGTCTAAATTTACTGCATTTTGATAAAATGAGCGATCGAAGAGAATTTGTGAACCCTATAAAAAGCATCATTAAGGTGACCCGTGATACAAACGTAAATATTTTTGTCTGGGCTAATGGATTTCTAAATTTTGGGCAAGCTAACTTCTTTTCTTTTCTGACCCTGTTCTTAACTGAGGTTGCTTTAGCCTCCCAGTCATTTGCAGGTATTATGCTTGGGTGTGTTCATGGAGTCAGTGCAATAGCAAGGGTTGTCTGGGGCATTTTAAGTGATACAGCTTTTAAGGGGCGAAGATCGACGTTGCTTGTCTGGTTATGTTTTACTGCGACAATTTTTCTAGTACTTATTTTAATGGTTGATCCTGGATGGCGTCTTTGGGCTTTTGGGTTTACTTCTATTATAGGACTCGGAATTACAATAGCCGCTTTTGCCCCTGTTGGGCAGGCGATCGGGGTGGGGATGGTCAAGCCTCAGCTCGCCGGTTCAGCTATGGGCTATAATATGCTTGGGATCCATATTGGAGGCATGCTAGGGCCCGTGGTATTTGGAGCCATGGTAGATCTGAGTATGAATTACCAGATCAGCTGGCTTGTGACAGCTTTAATGGTTGCGATCGGCACCGCAATGATTGCTTTCTGGTTTAGGGAGAGAGGGTAAAAAACAAGTTTGATGTTAAATTGTTTTAAGCTATTTTCCTGACCAAAGTTAGGTGAGTTTAACGATTATGTGAACGATAGCTAGGATATGATAAAATGGATCTCCTAATAAATTTTATTAATTAAGGTTTTTTGCTCTTGATCAGCGCGAATTTCTGCTGCTCTGACCAAGGTTTCACTAAAAGAAGCGCCAGAATCATTTTTTATATATTCGGGTGTGTTTCCAATTGCGTGTAATTCTATGGGGAATGTGGAGAAAACATTATATGAATATTAATAAGAGCATCATTCGTACGGCTGACATATGCGATGAATATCCTGAGGCCTCAGTTATCCAGATTAATTTTAAGGATTATGGTAAGAAGCATGAATTTCAAGGGGTAGCCGTCATCTATTCAACTTTTGAGGATATTCGGGGAATAAAAGAACTCTTAGCAAGTGATGGTGAAGGTAAAGTTCTCTTAGTCAATGGGCAGGGCTCCCTTCGCCGGGCTCTTTGTGGCGGGAAGATTGCAGCCAAAGCCTGCAGTTCTGGTTGGGAAGGATTGATTTTTAATGGTGCTATTAGAGACCAGCATGAGATTGTTGAGATCGATATTGGAATTAAGGCTATTGGTAGTTCTCCTAAGCGTCCATCACAGGACGGTATAGGTGGCCTCAAAAAATCCACGGTTTTAGGAGATGTCGTTGTTAATTCGGGTGATTATATTTATGCCGATCGGGACGGTGTGGTTGTCTTAACGGCTAATGCAAAATAAGATCATGTAAAAAGAGGGGTTAAGTACGGAGAATCTGTTTAATTAATTTTAATTAAGCTTTAATTGAAGGACTTATGTTGCGCTGTGCGCCTTCAGTACCTTCGGCCTAACTAGATAGGTGGTTTATCTGGTTGCGCTATGCTTTTTTGTCAATATCTGATGTGTCAATCCCCTGTTCTTCGAAGACCTCCCGGGCTATTTTAAAAGCCTCTACGCCGGCTGGAACGCCACAGTATACAGAAATTTGGAGCAAAATTTCTCGAAGTTCAGCCAAGGTAAGTCCATTCGTTATGGCACCTCTAAAATGTATTTTAAATTCGTGTGGGCGGTTTAGAGCAGCTATCATACCCAAATTTAATATAGAGCGTTGTTTTTTTGATAACAGGCCGCGCCCCCATGTGCCACCCCAGCAATATTCGGTAACCATTTTCTGGAAGTCTCTGTTAAAATCATCTGCGTTATTTAGCGCTAAATCAACATATGCATCTCCAAGAACTTCTCTTCGATATCTAAGGCCCGTTTCATATTGCTCTGACGACATGTATCTTGTTCCTTCTTAAATATTTCAAACGCGGTCTGTAGGTTTATATTTCACTGTTCAAAAAACTTTAAAACAAGGTTAGTGAAAAAAAATGGGAAAATAAATGATAAAGTATTTGATGTTTTTAGAAATTAGAGCTTAATACTTACTGTTTTTTCAGATTTTCCTTAATCGTGTGATTAATAAAAGAAAAGGAAGTCGATTGACATCAGGGTTGGTTGTTTCTACCGTCGGCAGGTCAAGAGTAGTTTTTTTAATGGTTAACTAAGTCCATAGTTAATTAGTTGCCAGTTGGATAGCATGGGGGGAAGGTGTGGCTCTTCTTGAGATTGATAATCTCCGGACACAGTTCTTTACTTCTGAAGGGACAGTAAAGGCTGTTGATGGGGTGTCGTATTCGGTAGAAGAAGGTGAGACCGTTGCGGTGGTTGGGGAATCTGGCTGTGGAAAGTCGGTTACTGCCATGTCTGTATTGCGGCTTATACCCTGGCCTCCTGGTAGGATAGTTGGTGGTGAAATACGGTTTGCCGGTTCAAACCTGCTGGAACTTAGTGAAGAGGAAATCCGTCAAATACGTGGTAGAGATATTGCAATGATATTCCAGGAGCCGATGACCTCCCTTAACCCGGTTTTGTCCATTGGTTTGCAGCTGAGCGAAACGATGATTGCCCATATGGGCGTATCTCAAGGAGCGGCGCGTAAGCGTTCCATTGAACTTCTAGGTATGGTTGGCATTTCCGAGCCCGAGCGACGTTTAGATCAATATCCTCATCATCTCTCCGGTGGTATGCGTCAAAGGGTGATGATTGCCATGGCTTTAGCATGTGAGCCAAAAATAATTATTGCCGATGAGCCGACCACGGCACTTGATGTGACAATCCAGGCGCAAATTCTGGAGCTGTTGAAAAATTTGACCAGGGACCTTGGGGTTGCGATGATTATAATCACTCATAATCTTGGGGTGGTTGCGCGGTATGCAGACAAGGTAAACGTAATGTATGCCGGGCGTATAATTGAACAAGGTTCGGCGTTGGATATTTATCATTCGCCGAAGCATCCATACACCTTGGCACTCTTGAATTCAGTTCCTCGAATGGATCAGGCCAGAGCCGCGAAATTAGATCCGGTAGAAGGGCAGCCCCCGGATTTGTCGCGTTTGGACAGGTCGTGTGCCTTCCGTCCACGTTGCCGTTTTGCTTCAGAAAAATGCAACGGTGAATTTCCAGCTCTTGAGGAAGTGGAGGAGGGACACTTCTCGGCGTGTTGGAACGCAGATAACTTTGAATCAGCACCGAACGGATAGTTCATATGAACCAGCCTTTAATGCAGAAAAACCACACTCACACTAAAGGGGACCTTTCCGGGGATATATTGGTTGATGTCAAAGGTTTGAAAATGCACTTTCCGGTTATGGAAGGTGTTGTATTCAATCGTATTGTCGCTACGGTAAAAGCCGTCGACGGGATAGATTTTCAAATTAGGCGAGGAGAAACACTGGGGCTAGTGGGAGAGTCCGGGTGTGGGAAAACGACAATAGGCCGTTGCATTCTAGAGTTGGAAAACCCTACGGCCGGGAAAATTATGTTTTATGGTCAAGACTTAAATGAGCTTACCGATAAGGATTTAATACCTGTTCGCCAAAAAATTCAGGTTATATTTCAAGATCCCTACAGTTCTCTTAACCCGAGGATGAAGATAGGCGAAATTATTGGAGAACCGTTGTCAGTGCATCGTATTCTTCCAGATAAGAAAGAGCGTGAAAAACGGGTAGGAGATCTTCTTAATTTTTGCGGATTGCCGGCTAAGTTTGCAGATCGATATCCGCATGAAATGTCCGGGGGGCAGCGACAACGAATTGGTATAGCAAGGGCACTTGCCATGAATCCAGAGTTCATTATATGTGATGAAGCAGTGTCTGCCCTAGACGTCTCAATCCAGGCTCAAGTTATAAATTTGCTTGAAGACTTGCGCGATGAATTTGGGCTAACTTATCTTTTTATTTCGCACGACCTAAGTGTAGTGCGTCATTTGTGCCATAGGGTTGCTGTTATGTATCTTGGAAATATGGTGGAATTAGCGGACTGTGACGAGTTGTTTAATGCACCTCAGCATCCTTACACCCAGCTATTATTGGAAGCAGTGCCAATTCCAGACCCGGAAATTGAAGGTCGGCGAGGCCATACGGTTATTAAGGGGGAAATTCCGAGCCCGATCAACCCGCCAAGTGGATGCGTATTTCATCCCCGTTGCCCAAAGGCTGTTGATCGTTGTAGTATGAACAAACCCGAATTTAGAGAAATTAAACCAGGCCACTGGGTGGCCTGTTCAGAGGTGTGAGGCCACAAAAATGTGGATCGCATGGTAGCCGGGTGATTTTCACCCAAACTTTACAGGGAGGAGACTATTAAATGAAGTTTTCATTAACTAAACTGGCCGTTTCCGGTGCAGTAGGACTTTGTCTTGCGGTTGCAGGGACCAGTATTTCAAAGGCGGGGTCACCAAAGTCTGGTGGCGTTCTTAATTTTGTCGTTGGATCGAAAATTCCTTCTTATGATGGGCATAAGGAAACAACCTTTGGGATGATCCATCCGATACGCCCGTTTTATAGTTTATTGATCCGGGTGAATCCAAGCAATCCTTCATCCCCAACTGATTTCGTATGTGACCTATGTGAGGGCGATGTACCTAAGCCGACTGAAAATGGTACAAAGTACACCTTTAAGATCCGTTCGGGGGTTAAATTTCATGATGGAACGCCCATGACATCTGCGGATATCAAGGCAACTTACGACAAAATTATATTTCCCCCAGAAGGAATTCCATCGTCTCGCAAAGCTTTTTTTAAGGCGGTCAAGTCAGTGACTGCGCCAGACGCGAACACCGTTGTTTTTAAACTAAAGTTCCCAACCGGTTCTTTTATACCTGCATTGGCGACTCCGTTTAATTTTGTCTATTCAAAGAAAGACCTGGATACGCATGGGTTAAAATGGCATCAAAAAAACATCAACGGCACTGGAGCATTTAGTTTCGTGCAGCATCAAAAAGGTGCCTTCGTTGAGGGAAAAAAGTTTGCCGATTACCATCATAAAGGTCAGCCTTATCTAGATGGATTCAAAGCAATATCTGCCCCAAAATTGGCAGTTCGGGTTGCGGCAATTCGTGGTGACCGAGCAGCTATTGAATTTCGTGGTTTCCCCCCAAAGCACCGTGATGACTTAGTGAAAGCACTGGGTAAAAAAATTACTGTTCAGGAAAGCGATTGGAACTGTGTTTTGTTAGCTACACCAAACCAAGAACACAAACCTTTTGATGACGCGCGGATCCGCCAGGCGTTGACACTGTCTGTCGACCGTTGGGGAGGGTCAAAGTATCTGAGCCGTATCGCAATTGTGAAAACAGTTGGCGGTGTAGTTTTTCCAAAACATCCGCTAGCAGCAAATATGGATGAGTTGGTCAAGCTAAAAGGTTATAGTAAGGACCTTAATGCATCACGTGCCGAAGCTAAAAAACTACTGGCTGACGCAGGGGTCGACAAAATGCCGGGTGGTTTAAACGTTGACTTTAATAACCGTGCAGTAGATCAACCATATAAGGTGGTTGGCACCTGGTTAATCGACCAGTGGAAGAAAGTAGGAATTAATGCTACTCAGCGCGTGCAGCCATCGCCGCAGTTCTACGCAACTCTTCGTAAGAAGGGGGATTTTGATGTGTCGGTTGACTTTAATTGTCAGTCAGTCATTAACCCGATTGCAGACATCACAAAATTTCTTGGCTCTGCAGGGAACAACTATGGTAATTACGAAGATGCGGAACTTGAGGCAATATACGAAAAAATACTGCGTTCAGGGAGTGAGTCTGAGCAAAGGAGCCTGATTCGGAAATATGAGACCCGTGCTCTTAGTGAGCAGGCCCATATCGGTGTTACTTTGTGGTGGTACAAGATCAATCCACACCGTTCTTACGTAAAGGGGTGGAGTATTGCACCTAGCCACTATTTAAATCAGTCTTTGGACAATGTTTGGTTGGACAAATAATAAGCCAAACTAAATCATGTCCGATATTACTAGCTAGCCCATCAGTCCCCAACGGGGCTGGTGGGTGAGCAGTTCGTCGTGCTAGCAGGATCTTTTTAGAGGTAGTTGTCTGTATGTATAAATATATCATCAAAAGACTTTTACTAATGATTCCTACTTTGCTAGGGGCTGCGGTTCTAGTTTTCTTTCTTTTACGCTTGGTTCCAGGCGATGTCTGTGAAGTCCGCCTTGCCGGGACGGGACTTTACGCAGACCCGGAAGAAGTACTTCTGTGTCAGAAAAACCTAGGGCTTGATCAGCCTTTAATGGTCCAATTCTGGGACTTCATATGGGGTTACGTCGTTTTTGATCTGGGTGATTCGATGTGGACAGGGTTTCCTGTTACACACGAAATAGGCTTGCGGTTCGAACTCTCTTTGCAGGTTGCCATTATGGCAACTTTTGTAGCGATTGCGATCGCCATTCCATTAGGGATCATTTCTGCGGTTAAACAAGATACATGGATTGATTATTTAGTTCGAGCTTTCTCTATTGCAGGGATCGCCATGCCATCTTTCTGGCTTGGTATACTAATAATTCTGGGTTTATTGATTTCTACACAGGCGGTTTTCGGTGATCCCTGGATGCCCCCAATTGATTATGTTCCAATTTGGGAAGATCCATTAAGAAATCTATCTCAACTCATTTGGCCTGCGGTTGCTACCGGATATAGATATTCAGCGGTGGCTACCAGAATGACCCGCTCGGCGCTTCTTGAGGTTCTTCGGGAAGACTATGTTAGAACTGCCCGAGCTAAAGGCTTGGTTGAAAAAGTTATTATTAACCGTCATGCGTTAAAAAATTCGCTTTTGCCGGTTGTTACGATAATTGCAATTGAATTTGCTTTTCTAATGGGCGGGCTAGTTGTTACCGAGCAGGTTTTTAATTTAAATGGACTGGGCAGGTTGTTTGTTGAATCCGTTGGAAACCAGGATTTTGCAATGACCCAGCAACTGGTAATGCTGGTCGTAATAATCTTTGTTTTAACGAATATAATTGTTGATATTTTTTATGCCTGGCTCGATCCTCGAATTCGCTACAGTTAAGGGGGTTAAATGACCAAAGCGGTTAAAACTCAACTCGACTCGGACTTTGAAGAGTTATCTGCGAAGAAAAGTTGGTATGCCATCTTTTTTGAACTGGTTCGAAAGCAGCCGTTAGCTGCCGCTGGCGGGTTTATTGTAGTAGTGATGATCCTAATGGCAGCATTTGCTGATCTGATAAGCGTTTACGACCCGGAAGCTAATGCGCTTGAATATATGTTGGTGCCGCCAGATGAAATGTTCTTTCTCGGGACGGACCAATTTGGCAGGGATGTTCTTACGCGGATAATTTATGGTGCACGAACAGCATTAACGGTTGGTTTTACTGCCGCAATAGTAGGTTCTACTGCGGGCTTAGTCATAGGTGTAGCGAGTGCTTATTTTGGGGGCGTTATTGATCTGGTAGTCCAACGGATTGTTGATGTCGTAATGGCGTTTCCATTAATAGTCTTAGCTTTAGCTGTTGTCGCAACACTGGGGCCTGGGACACAAAATGTCATAATAGCTATAATGATCCCATTTATCCCGCAATGCGCCCGTGTTGTTCGCTCTAATGCGCTTGCAATTCGTGAAATTCCTTACGTTGATGCGGCGCGCGCCCTAGGTTTCAGTAATACGCGGATTATATTGCGGCACATGATACCGAATGTAATGGCACCCTATCTTATTATGCTGACTTCTTTTTTGGGACAGGCGATTTTATTAGAGGCTTCATTAAGTTATCTTGGAATGGGAGTTCAAGAACCGACACCGGCATGGGGGCTTATGCTTCAAGGTGGTGCTGAAGAGTGCGCCGAATCAGCGCCATGGGTTGCTATTTGGCCCGGATTAGCGATTACCCTTGCCGTATTTGGCTTTAATCTTTTTGGAGATGGAGTTAGGGATACACTTGACCCTAAATTACGCTCACGCTGACCACGGAAATAATAGAAAAGCTGGCTCGGTGTTGGGGTTTTTCTAACAAAACTGAGTTTTGAGAATAGACATTATGTTTTGACGGTTGGATTTTATTTATTTGTCAATTTTGTGCCAGAATATTGTTGGAGTTAGACTTCTTGGCAACACCTAATCGAGTATATCTTTTTGCTCCTGCAAATCATCCGCGACGGTCGGAGAAAGTGTTTAGGGTTGGTGCTGATGCGGCAATTCTCGATTTGGAAGATTCTGTTGCCAAGTCGGAAAAAGAATCTGCACGGCAAACAGCTGTTTTAGCACTAAAAAACAAAGCAAGTTGTCGGGCCTTTATTCGTATCAATGACGTTACGACGGAGTTTTGCTTTGGGGATGTGTTTGCAACGGTCACCAGGGAGCTTGATGGGATAGTGCTTCCAAAAGTTGAAGATATAGCACAACTGAAAACGATTTCATGGATGATTTCAGCTCTTGAGAAAGAGCGCAGCCTGCCTGTGGGGCAGATTGAGATTGTTCCAATTATTGAAACTGCCAAAGGTATTGATTTAGTTAATGATATTGCAAAAGCGGATTCTAGAATAAGAAGGATTTTATTTGGCGCCGTTGACTACTCCAAAGACCTGAATTTGTTATCGACTCAAGATGAGCAAGAGCTTGCTTTTGCGCGAACTAGGCTTGTGGTAGCTAGTCGTCTAGCAAACATTGAACCACCGCTAGATAGCGTATGGCTTAATATTAAGGATTTGAAAGGCCTGCAAAAATCTACTCAACGAATTCGTGGCTTGGGGTTTCAAGGCAGGCTCGCAATTCATCCTGATCAGGTCCCTATTATAAAAAATGTTTTTGTTCCGTCAGCAGAGGAAATCGCGTTGGCTAGGAAGCTTGTTCGTGGATTTGAAGAAGCCGAAGGCCAAGGGTCTGCATCTATTCAGATTGATGGCCATTTTGTTGATTACCCCGTTTATGAGCAAGCTTTGCGCACGATTGCTGCAATACGAGATTAGTTTTTAAAGGCTTTGTTGATAACTAAGAATTCATTCATTCGAAATTAGGTGGACGCTTTTCAGTAAAGGCACAGACACCTTCGTAGAAATCTTTTCTAATCGCACAGTTAACAAATGCTTTTGTTTCAGCAGTAAGTTGTTCTACCAGATTCGCATTTAGAGAGCCGTTAATCAATTTCTTGGTTTCCCCTAAAGCATATGCCGGACCTTTAGCGAGTCTTTCAGCAATTAACTTTGTTTCTTTAGCTAGCAATTTGTCAGGAACTACACAATTTACGAGGCCAAGGTCAAAAGCTTGCTGGGCATCAAAACGGTCCCCTAGCAAAGCAACTTCCATTGCTTTTTTTAAACCGATAGTGCGTGGAAGAAAATATGTTGAACCTCCGTCTGGTGACGTCCCGATATGACGGTATGCAAGGGTCAGTATTGTGTTTTCTGAACATATGGCTAGGTCGCAGGCAAGTAGGAAACTAAGACCTGCGCCTGCGACGGCCCCTCGCGCACTTGCAATTATTGGGATAGGTAAAGTGCGCATATTAATTATTGTTCGATGGACATCCTCCAGTTCGTCTTCAAATGCACGTCGAATTATTGATGTTTTTTTTTCTTCATCAAGCAGGGTTTTAAAGCCTTTTACGTCGCCTCCCGCCATGAAATGGTCCCCAGCCCCCTGAAGGATAATGGCCCGGATATCAGAGGCATCCTTAAGTTTAGTGGTGATGTCTAATAAAGCACTCACCATATCCAGATTGAGAGCATTTAAGGAGCTTGGCCTATTAAGAGTTATTGTGCATACATCGTTATCAGTTCCGATTCCAATGGAATCGTTGGGTGAAGTTAACATGGCGATATTTCCAGTCTTTCTATTTATCTGATACGTAAAAGAAATAAATTATCGTTTAACCTTGCAGTAGCAAAGTGTTTTAGTGTACGTACCAACGTTGTAGATGCGCTAGCGACTTGAGAAAGCATCAGTAAACGAGGGAACTAAATGACATCATATATAGCAAAGGTCTACGATAATTTTGTTCTCGATAATCCAAAATTAGTTCTTATCTTTCTAGCCTTGCTTTTAGCTTTTTTCGGGTATCATACTAGCAATTTCAGGTTAGATGCATCTGCGGACTCTTTGTTGCTAGAAGATGACCTGGACTTAAAAATATTTCGGAAAATTCACGAGCGCTATCCAAGCAGCGACCTACTTGTAGTGACTTATACACCCACTGCAGAGCTTTTTACAGAAAAAGCATTGGAGCCCCTAAAGCAACTGCGAGAAGAGCTTAAGGCTGTTTCTATTGTGGATACTGTATTTACTATGCTTGATGCTCCTCTAATCAAGAGCTCAGAGAAACCGTTAACGGAGATGGTCGACGATATACCAAGTCTTGAAAAGCCAGGCATTAATCGTACCAAGGCCAAGGCAGAGCTTCTGAATAGTCCAATTTATCGTGAACTCATTATTAGCGAAGATGGAGGAACCACAGCTTTGTTGTTGGGGTTGGTAGAGGATCCAATATATAATCAATTGCTAAAATCCAGAAATGAACTGCGGACAAAACGTTCGGAAACAGAGCTTTCACACAAAGAAGAAAAACTTCTGGACCAAATAATAATTGAATATGATGAAGCACATGAGGCTTTCACAGAGCAGCGGCACAATGGCGTAGCGAAAATTAGGGAAATCATTAAACCGTATAGGCAGTACGGGGTTTTGCATCTTGGAGGCGTGCCGATGATTACGGATGACATGGTGACATTTGTTCGTAATGATCTGATTGTTTTTGGGGGTGGGGTGCTTTTGTTTCTGATCATTGTACTGACCGCTATTTTTCGGGAAATGCGGTGGATTTTACTCCCATTGCTTAGTTGCTTTTATGCAGGATTAATTATGATAGGGGTTCTGGGATTGATAGGCTGGAAGGTGACTGTAATCTCTTCGAATTTTCTTGCGTTAATGTTGATTATTACAATATCGATGAATATTCACCTAATCGTGCGTTATCGACAACTTAGCAGAGATAGTTCGTCAGATAGCCAGTTGACACTAGTGAGAACTACCGTTCATAAGATGGTGAAACCCTGCCTATATACGGCTCTTACGACTATTATGGGCTTCAGCTCGTTGATTGTCAGTGGGATCAAGCCAGTTATTGATTTCGGGTGGATGATGAGTGCCGGCCTGGCAGTTACTTTTGTTACTTCTTTTTTGCTCTTCCCAACATTATTAATACTTATGGGTAAAACAACAAAGAAACCTGTGCCTGAAAATGACCAATTTTTCTTGCCTTCGTATTTAGCCCGATTTACAGAAACTCATGGAAGCAAAATTTTGCTTTTTGCCATTTTTTTAGCGGCAGTAAGTGCGTTTGGAATAAGCAAATTGCGTGTGGAGAATAGTTTTATTAACTATTTCAGTGAGGAGACAGAGATTTACCAAGGGTTAAAGCTTATTGATGATAAGCTTGGGGGCACTACTCCACTTGAAGTGTTAATAAGATTTGAAGATCCGTTCAACGATCTGCTGAAACCAGAAGAATTGGAAGGGCTCAGTGAAGCGGAAATAGAAATGGAACGAGAATACGCTGAGGAATTAGCAAATTCTCCTGAATACTGGTTTACGCGTGACAAGATCCGTCGTATCAAAAGAATTCACGATTATCTCGATAGTGTTCCAGAAATTGGAAAGGTTTTGTCACTTGCGTCCCCGGTCCGGGTTGCAGAGGATTATGCTGAGGAGGAGTTAGACGGCATGCAATTAGCTCTTCTTTATACTAAGATCCCGAAAAGCGTAAGGAAAAATCTGGTTGACCCCTACGTGTCTATTAAAGGAAACGAAGCTCGTCTTCTTGCACGAATTCTAGATTCAAGGCCTGAATTGCGGCGAAAGGAATTGCTTGAGAAGGTGCAAAATGACTTGGTAGAAAAATTTAACCTTAACAAGGACGATGTGACTGTAAGCGGCCTGTTAGTGCTTTACAACAATATGCTGCAAAGTTTGTTTAAGTCGCAAATCAAAACTATTGGAGTAGTGATGCTGGGTATTGCGGTAATGTTTCTGGTATTGTTTCGCTCGATTACCTTATCGGTTATTGGCATACTCCCAAATCTACTCGGAGCTGCGGCAGTATTGGCATTTATGGGGTTGATGAAAATTCCAATGGATATGATGACAATAACGATTGCGGCGATTACGATAGGAATCGCTGTGGACAATGGAATTCATTATATTTACCGGTTTCGAGAAGAGTACGCCCTTAACCATAACTACCTAGAAACTATGCATATCTGTCACTCAAATATTGGAAAAGCAGTATTTTATACTACCATGACCATTATCTTTGGGTTTTCGATTCTGGTCGTTTCCAACTTCATCCCGACCATTTATTTTGGTGTGTTAACAGCAACAGCGATGTTGATAGCTCTTCTAGCAGCGCTTACAGTTTTGCCAAAATTAATTTTGTCTTGGCAACCGTTCGGTCGGGGCTAACGATTGGGCAGTTTCTTCAGGTAGGGCGGTTAATTACATTTTGCCACAAACTATGTGTAATTCTTCCCTTGGCAGGAGGAATGGCCTGAATTTAAGTTGTCTACTTAGACAATTCTGCAACTTAAAATCACTAATTAACGCGGAAAGGATTCATTAAAAAATGTCGTCAAGGATAGCACTGATACATGCTCTTGAAGCATCTATCGAACCAATCAGAAAGTCATTTGAACGGCTTTGGCCTGAAGCAATAACGGCCAATCTTCTCGATGATTCTCTAAGTCTTGATTTGGCATCTGTAGGAATTCTTGACGCTACATTTGGACAAAGGATGAGTGTATTGGTAGATTATGCTTTGGAGTGCGGCGCTGACGGGATTCTGTTCACGTGTTCAGCTTTTGGTGAGGCTATTGAGGAGGCTCGTGTCGGCCACGATATTCCAATACTAAAACCTGACGAATCAATGATCCGGCAAGCGCTAGAAATGAGTAATTCCATTGGTATTCTTGTAACATTTTTGCCAACTATCTATTCCGTTAAAAGGGAGGTCAAAGAAATTTCCAGTCAAATAGGAATAAAGCCTGATTTAGCTGTTCACTTTGTTGAGGGGGCAATGGATGCTCTTAAGGCCGGTGATAAAGCCAAACATGACAACCTGGTCATCAATGCAAGCACTGAACTCGCCGACCGTGATATTATTTTGCTTGCGCAATTTTCAATGGCACATCTGGTTAAAGGTGTTGAAACAAACACAGGCCTTAATGTGATGAGCAGTCCCGATCCGGCTGTTTTATATCTCAAAAAATTTCTGGGAACGTAGTATTTAAAAAAAGTTTTTCTTGGGAATTTTACCAAAACGGAGATTCCAATAGAGTTGTTATTCATCATTCTTTAAGGGATCATTTCCTGTGGTTTCCGGTACTGTTGAAGTTGCAATAGTGCTGTCTAAGGCTTCATACTGATGGTAATCAGTTAACTTGTAGCTTTCGGTTCTCGTCAACATGTTTTTCTCAAAACCTTCCGTTCCACCATTTTTTTGAATGTACGCATATAGTTCTTGAAGAGCTTTCCCTGCAACCCGAATTGATGTTGCCGGCCATATTACAAGATCAAAACCAAATTTCTCAAATTCCTTGGCAGTGAAGTGGGGGGTGCGTCCAAATTCTGTCATATTTGCCATCTTGGGACCTGGGACTGACTTTGCAAAATATTTAAACGATTCACTATCGGGTAAAGCATCAGGAAATACCATATCAGCTCCTGCTTTAACGTAGAGCTTTGAGCGTTTAATTGCACCCTCTAACCCCTCGACTGATGCTGCGTCCGTGCGCGCTATAACTATTAATTTAGAAGCAGTCTGCTTTATTGCTCTAATTTTTTCGGCTGCATCGTTTGGAGAAACAAGTCGCTTATCGTTGAGATGGCCGCATTTTTTTGGCAGTAACTGGTCCTCAATATGCACGGCAGCAGCGCCAGCTGATTCAAGCTCACGAATAGTGCGCATGGCATTCAGGGCTCCTCCATAACCCGTATCGCCATCAACTATCAATGGCAGGTCAGTTGCCCTAAAGACAATCCGGGTAAAAAAACATAACTCTTCGAGAGTGAGAACACCTAGATCCGGTAGACCCATGCTAGTCGTAACAGCTCCTCCTGAAATGTATAACGCTTTAAAGCCCTGCTTCTTGGCAATTAATCCAGCGAAAGCATTATGAGTGCCTGGCACCTGAAGAATTTCGGGCCGCTGAATTAAGGAGCGGAGCCTGTCTCCTGGTGAAATGGGGTCACGCGAGTTAGCTTCAAGCCATGTCATTTAGCCTCGCTATCGGTTTACTGTTTTCTTCGTGCTTAGTATAAGCTTTTAAAGAAAGGATGCAAAAGCGATGAGCATAAAACTTGTCATATTAGATGATTATCAGCAAGTTTCTCTTGATTCAGCAGATTGGGATTTGCTTGGTGATGAAGTTGAAATTTCAGTGTTTTATAAACACCTGGGTCATTCTGAGGGTAAGGTAGTATCCGCTCTCTACCCTTTTGATATCATTGTTTGTATGCGAGAACGGACGCGGTTTCCAAGCAGCGTTCTATGCAAGCTTGCAAATTTAAAATTGCTTGTAACGACTGGCTTGAGAAATCTTGCGATTGATATGGGGGCGGCTCGTGCTGCAGGAATAAAGGTTTGTGGTACCGAGATGCTAGGTTATCCAGCAGCAGAGCATACCTTAGCGTTAATATTTGACCTGTTCAAAAAAATTTCTCGTGAAAACCGTTTCATGCATGAGGGTGGATGGCAGGGCTATGTCTCAGAAGGATTAAACGGAAAAACTCTCGGGTTACTGGGATTGGGAAAACTTGGCTCTCGTGTTTCGAAAGTTGCAAGAGCACTTGAAATGGAAGTGGTGGCTTGGAGTGCTAATTTAACTAAGGATAGATGTAATGAGCTAAAGGTTCGGCTCGTTGATAAAGAAACCATATTTCGTATCTCTGATATTATCTCGGTCCACCTTGTCTTGAGCGAACGAACAAGTGGGTTGGTCGGCAGGGAGGAATTATCTTTGATGAAAAAGAGCGCCTATATTGTTAATACATCCCGTGGTCCGATCGTAGAAGAAACAGCTTTGGTTAAGGCTCTTTTGGATGGCTCAATTGCAGGTGCTGGTCTTGATGTTTTTGAAGTTGAGCCATTGCCCGTTGATCACCCGTTACGTAAAATGGATAATGTAGTCTTAACCGGACATACAGGCTATGTCATCAGAGAACTTTGGTCTAAGGCGTATGGCCAAGCCCTTGAAAATATTTTGGCTTGGCGAGCAGGCAAACCTTTGCGTATTCTTAATGAGGAATAAGGTCATGATTAAGGTAGAAAAAGTTGGAACTACGGCAAACATATTATTCAATAACCCCAAGAAACGTAACGCTTTAACTCTGAAGGCATGGGAAGAAATCAGTGACGCTGTTATGGCCTTTAATCGTGATGAACATCTAAGATGTATTGTCTTCAAGGGAATTGGTGATGAAGCGTTTGCGTCCGGTGCTGATATTTCAGAATTTCCGTACATTCGAAAGGACAGCAGGCAAGGCATTGCATATGGCAAGAAAACAGCAAAAGCACTAAAATTAATTATGGAAAGCCTTCACCCCACAGTTGCTATAATTCAGGGGGCATGTACTGGAGGGGGACTTGAGATCGCTGCGTGCTGTGACATTCGAATAGCAGCAACAAGTGCGCGCTTCGGTGTTCCGATTAACCGGATTGGCCACGCATTTTCTCCATATGAAATGGAACCGTTATTGAAGTTAGTAGGACGTGGAACGGTATTAGAAATGTTATTGGAAGGACGTATGTATTCTGCTGAAGAGGCTTTGCAAAAAGGATTAGTGAGTAGTGTCTTCCCGTCTGATACGCTCATTGAAGAATCAGAAGAGATTGTTTTACGAATTAGTCGAGGCGCACCTCAAAGTGTAAGGGTTACAAAATGGGTTGCAAATTTGCTATGTTCTGGTGAACAGATTACAAATGAGCACATTAATCGTGTTTATGGTCCCTGTGACAGCGATGATTATAAGGAGGGGGTTAGAGCCTTTTTGGCGAAAGAGCATCCAAACTTTACTGGAAAGTAAAAGTCTTCCGGCTGCTACGAAGCAAAGCAACTATCGGATGGAAAAACCAGACATCTGTCTCCTTAATTTGTTGATGAGTGCCCTGATGTTGTTAGCGCAGAAAAGAAAGGAAGTATAAATTGATGTCGAATGCAACCCGTTTACGTATTTTGCTTGAAAGCCCGGGCTTAATCCAGTTGCCCGGTGTTTTTGATGCGATGAGTGTGAAACTGGCTGAAAGAACTGGATTTAAAGCTGCGTTTATTAGTGGGTTTGCTGTTACGGCAACGCGTCTTTGTATGCCGGATACTGGTTTGATTTCTTATTCGGAAATGGTTGAACAGACCCGAAATATATGTGATTCGGTATCTATTCCCGTGATAGGTGATGGTGATACAGGTTGGGGAAACCCTATCAATGTAAAGCGGACAGTTGAAGGCTTCGCTAATGCAGGCTGCGCCTGTATAATGATAGAAGACCAGCTTGCGCCAAAACGTTGCGGTCATACCCGTGGAAAACAAATTGTAGAGAGAAATGAAGCATTTGCGCGTATCCAGGCAGCTGTTGATTCGCGCGAAGAGGGAGCTGACATACTCGTGATGGCAAGGACCGATGCTAATGCGACGGATGGATTGGATGAGGCGATTGATCGTTGCAGAGAGTTTCGCCGAATTGGGGCGGACATAACGTTTCTCGAAGCTCCCCTCAATAAAGATGAAATGTTCCGTTATTGTGACAAGGTTGAGGGACCAAAAATGGCAAATATGGTTGAGCAGGGAGATACACCTTATTTGTCACCTGAGGAGCTGAACAAGATTGGGTACAAAATTGCTGTATGGCCAGTAGCATCACTTCTTGCTGGCATTAAGGCTATGCAGGTTGCTCTATCTAATTTATATAACGGAGAGGTAACTGAAAAAGATAAGATTACTTTTTCGGAACTTCGTGATCTGGTCGGGTTTCCAAATTACTATGAAATGGAAAAAAAATATTCTTCCGCCAAGCCACAGTAATTTTACTTTCAGGATTGAAATTTGACGATTATGAGTTTGATCTTAAAATGAATGCTCTTGTTGGTGAATTCGAATCGTAAGATGCTATATTGCTGACTAACATTAATAATCTGGCAGTGTAGCTTTTTGAGGAGTGATCTTAATGGGGAAAAGTGGGCAAACTGGAAATATAACTGATACCCTTGCAGCCTTCGTCGCTGATTTATCTTTTTCAACGCTGCCTGAAGAAGTGGTAGAGCGCACAAAGCTGCTTATTTTAGATGTTTCCGGTATCACTGTTAGAGCGCGATACGATGCGGAATCGACACCAAGTATGCTGCGGGCTGTAAAACGGTTGGGTTTAGTCGATGGGGCCTGTTCTGTGATTGGTGACAGCGATAGTTACGCTCCCCCTGCGGCAGCACTTCTTAACGGTACATTAGCACATTCACTTGACTTTGATGACACCCATGCAGAAGGATCGATTCATTCGTCTGCCCCTATTGTGCCCGCCGCACTTGCTGCGGCAGAGATAGCGGGTTCGTCTGGAAAAGAGTTAATTACAGCGATTGTTGCAGGGTATGAAATTCAATTACGCCTATCAATGGCTCTTGATCCGGCGGAACATTACGGCCGTGGATTTCACCCTACAGCAACATGCGGAATTTTTGGTGCTTCCGCAGCAGCAGGTAAGCTTCTGGGATTAGACAAAAAAGGTTTAGTTTCAGCATTTGGCATCGCTCTATCTCAGGCAGCCGGGTCAATGCAGTTTTTGGCCAATGGGGCCTGGACAAAGCGTTCCCATGTTGGGCAGGCTGCGCAGAATGGCCTTATTTGTGCCATGCTAGCGTTTGAAGGCTTTAAGGGCCCTGTCAAAGCGTTTGAAGGAAAGGCTGGTTTTTTGAAATCTTATTCGCCTAAACCTAGCTTTTTGAGAGCAATATCTGGTTTGTATTCAGATTGGGAAACAATGCGTTTAGCAGTTAAGCCTTATCCAAGCTGTCGTTACTCCCATGCGGCAATGGATGCGTTAATTGATTTAAGAGAGGAACATAGTATCGATCCAGCTGAGATCCAAGACGTTGTTATCGGGTTACCGCAGGTTGGCATCAATCTTATCGGGGATCCAATCGAGGTTAAGAAGAAGCCCAAGAGCGTTGTCGATGGACAATTCTCCATGCCTTTTTGTGCAGCAGTTGTTTTACGAGAAGGGAAAATGGAATGGGATGATTATTCTACTCACCTTGCTGATAAAACAACGTTGGATTTGTGTAGCCGAGTGGATTGCACTCTTGATCCCGATGCAGAATCAGCTTTTCCTAAGAATATGAGTGGTAAAGCAAAAGTAAGGACTTCGAACAGGATTTATGAAAAATTTGTCAACATTCCAAAAGGTGAACCCGAGAATTTTCTCTCAGTTAGTGAATTCTGCGAAAAATTTCATGCGCTTGCCGGACCATATCTGGGTGAGGCAACTGTGCAACTGACAACACAGATTCTTGCGTTGGAGAACGTGAATGACATCCGGTCCGTTGTTGATCTAGCACGGCCTTAAGGGACATTAGAGGACAAAAAAAATGATCGCTGAAGCAAAGGAAGTAGGAGAAAAACGCTATCGGGAGTCCTATGGCCGCTATCTGGAGGACTTTGTTGTGGGTGATATTTATGAGCATCGCCCGGGCCGAACTATCACTGGATCTGATAATACGTGGTTTACTCTTTTAACGATGAACCAGCATCCCCTTCACTTTGACAAAGTATATGCCGAAGAAAGTGAATTTGGCCAAATCGTAGTAAACTCAGCTTTAACATTGTCTATTGTGGCGGGCATGAGTGTTTCAGATGTTAGTCAGAAAACGATAGCAAATTTGGGGTGGGACAAAATTAGGCTTGTTGCACCAGTATACATTGACGATACACTCTATGCCGAATCTGAGATTTTAAAAGTCCGAGAATCAGAATCACGTCCCACACAGGGTATTGTGACGATAAAAACTACTGGCAAAAAATCTGGTGATATTATTTTTATGACTTTTGAGAGGACAATGCTGATTCCTAAGAGAGGTTTTGCTGTTGATGATAAAGCAAACTATTGAGCTATAGCCTTTACATAGCAGTCGCCGTTTCTAGCATACCCGTTGTCAGTTTCTCAAAATAGGATTGTCCGTTTTCTAGAGGAAATTTTCATGGGAACTTACGCTGATAAAGGAGACGAAGCAGCTCTGCTTGATGCCGTTGACCAGTTTATTGAAAGGGACGTTCGTCCGTTTGCCCGCAAATTTGAAGCTGACGATTCTTACCCTAAAGAAATTGCTGATAGGTTAAGCCAACTAGGTCTTTTTGGTGCAACCATCGGGGGTGAGTATGGGGGGCTTGGTCTTTCTGCCCGAATTTATACAAGGATCGTTGAACGTGTCTCGGCCTGCTGGATGTCAATTTCTGGAATTTTTAACTCACATCTGATTGCTGCCAATGCAGTCGAACGTTTTGGTACGGAAGAGCAAAAACAGAGATGGTTGCCTATGATGGCCAGGGGTGAAATGCGCGGAGGTATAGCGCTTACCGAGCCTGATTGTGGGACTGACCTTCAGGCAATCCGTACGGAGGCTGCACGAGATAACGATGGATTGGTCATTAATGGTACTAAAATGTGGATAACAAATTCAATGTATGGGAATTTTCTTGCGGTCCTTGTAGTGACAAATCCAATCGCAGAACCCCGCCATCGAGGAATGAGCCTTGTGTTAGTTGAAAAACAAGATGGTTATGAAACATCAAAACTTGAAAAACTGGGCTATAATGGGATTGATACCGGGTCAGTTCATTTTAACAATACTCGAGTGCCGGCCGACAACCTGATCGGCATGGAAGAGGGAAAGGGTCTTCAGCAAGTGCTCGTCGGCCTTGAATTAGGACGTATAAACATAGCTGCGCGAGGCGTTGGTCTAGCTCGGGCGTGCCTGGAAGAAAGTATCGCCTATTCACAACTACGAAAGGCGTTTGGTAAACCTATTTGTAATCATCAAGCAATCCAATTTAAGTTGGCCGACATGGCCACTCGCTTGGAAGCCGCCCGGCTTCTAGTTGAACGTGCAGCGCACGCTTATGACGATGGGATTAGATGCGACATGGAAGCTGGCATGGCAAAATTGTTTGCGTCTGAAGCGGCCATACAAAACTCGATAGAGGCGATGCGAATCCATGGCGCGTACGGGTATTCAAAAGAATATAATATTGAGCGATATTATAGGGATGCTCCATTGCTAGCTATAGGGGAAGGAACTAACGAACTTCAGCGAATTATAATTGCGCGCCAGTTGATTGAGAAAAGCAAAGCAGACTGACTTTAAAAAAGAATCTGATAGAGAAATAATGAAGCATGGCAAAACCATTTCCACTTGACGGGGTTCGCATTCTGGCAATTGAACAGTATGGGGCGGGACCGTTTGGGACCCTGTTTTTTGCTGACCAGGGTGCCGAGGTGATTAAAATTGAGGACCCCAGGGAGGGTGGGGATTACTCCAGAACCTTAGGTCCACATTTTTTAAGCAATGGTGAAAGCCAGTTTTGGCACACGTTTAATCGAAACAAGACTAGTGTAACACTTGATCTAAAGACACCTGGCGGCCAAGAAATATTCCATAAGCTTGTTAAAACGGCAGACGGTGTGGCCAGCAATTCTCGTGGCGATGTGGCCGAAAAACTTGGTTTAACCTTTAAGCAGCTGAAGTATGTCAATCCGAAAATTGTATGTGCTCACCTTTCCGCTTATGGACGCGAGGGTTCTCGCGCGAATTGGCCGGGATTCGATTTTCTTATGCAGGCCGAGGCCGGACATTTTAGCGTTACAGGGGAACCTGATGGTCCTCCTCAGCGATGTGGTTTGTCAGTTGTAGATCTTGCGGCTGGATTAGGACTGGCGTTTGCCCTTGCCGCTGGTATTATCAGCTCCCGCGCAACGGGAAGTGGCTGTGAGCTAGATACGTCTTTGTTTCATATGGCGCACACCCTTAATGTGTACACTGCTACCTGGTACCTGAATTCTAAATATATCCAAGGGCGCACTTCGCGTTCAGCCCACCCATCGCTAGTGCCATGTCAACTCTTCAGAACATCGGATGGTTGGGTCTACCTGATGTGCAACAAACAGCGATTTTGGCCAATCTTATGCGATGCTATTGGAAGGCGTGAATTGGCTGATGATCTAAGGTTCAATGATTTTTCTGTTCGATTAGAAAATAGAAAACTGCTTGAAGCTATATTAGATGAAGTATTAGCTGGTCGAACAACAAAAGAATGGTTGACTGTATTTGCGGGAAAAGTGCCTTCTGCGCCAGTGCATGATCTTAAGGCAGCTCTTGAAAGCTCTTTTGTGCAGGAGCAGAAAATGCTGCAGGAAATTGACGTACCAGGGCACGGCTCTTTAAATTTGCTTGATACACCAGTTCGTTCTGAAAACAACACGCCTCTTAATCCAGCCCCAAAGCTCGGAGAACATACAGAGAATGTATTGTCAGAACTAGGATACAGTGAGAAGGAGATAAAAGATTTTCGACAAGCAAAAATTATTTAGATAATAGACAAAGCAACCGAAACCATCACGTTTTTAGAAGTGTTGTTTCAATATTTTCAATCAACTTTCTTAATGGGTAGACCAATGTCGATGACACTCAGTGAAAAAATCATTGCTCAAGCGTGTGGGCGTTCAAATGTGAATTCTGGTGATATAGTGACCTGCAAGGTGGACCTGGCGATGATGCACGATTCTTCGGGGCCGCGGATGGCGGGAAAAATGCTCGATGAACTTGGTGTGCCCGTATGGGATATTGATAAATTAGTTGTTATAACTGACCATTATATTAATGACGAAAACCCCGATCACAAAAAAATCCAAGAGCATGCCCGGGCCTGGTGCAAATCACATAAGGTGAAGTATTTCATCAGAGAACAAGGAATTTGCCATACCGTATTGCCGGAGTACGGCCATTTAAAACCAGGAATGTTTTGTGTGGGTGGCGATAGTCATTCAACTACAGGGGGTGCCTTTGGGGCTTTCATGATTGGCATTGGTTCAAGCGACTTGGTTGGTGTTCTTGCAACTGGTGAAATCTGGGTGCGTGTTCCTGAGACGGTTTGTATGAAATTAAAGGGGACCCTCCAACCAGGAATCGCAGCAAAAGATATAATGCTAAAACTATGTAGCAAATATGGAATGATGGGATTTAACTACCAAGCGATAGAATATAGAGGTCCAGTAGTAGAAAAGATGTCAGTCGAAGAGCGTATGACGTTGACAAATATGGCTGCAGAGCTGGGGGCAAAAACGGGCATAGTAGCACCAGATGACATAACTCAAGCGTATCTGTCACACGTAGGTATTACAGCCATTGACGCAAAACGATGGCAGTCAGATGATGAGGCCGATTTTACTAAAACAATCACGTTGAATTGCTCAAGTCTGGTCCCTTACGTAGCTGCACCGTCAAGCCCAGAAAATTCATTATCTATTAGTGAGTTTTCTCAGATTACACTAAATCAGGCCTATGTTGGGGCGTGCACCGGGGCGAAGCTAGATGATTTAAGAATGGTGGCCGTAGTTCTTAAAGGCAAAAAAGTATCGAAGAATATTGATTTTTTTGTAGCACCTGCGACTTTAAATATAAGGAAAGAAGCTGAAAAAGAGGGAATCCTAAAAGTGCTTGTTGAGGCGGGTGCTAAGGTCCTGCCCAGTGGTTGTGGGGGGTGCATAGGCCTCGGAGCTGCGAGGTTAGGTGAAAATGTGGTGGGTATTTCGACAACAAACCGTAATTTCGTCGGACGGGCGGGTCACAAGTCCTCGGCGCTCTATCTGGCGTCCCCATACACTGTTGCGGCATCAGCGATCACGGGGAAGATCACCGATCCACGTCATTTTTTCTAAACTTTGTCTGTTTGCCAAATAAGATATTTTTCAACTTAATAGTATAGTTAGCTTTCTTTATGATTTCAGGGCCTGACCATCAAGTTTTGTTGTAGCTAAACGTTAGAAAAGGGTTGAATGTGATTATCGAGGGTAAATGTTGGTGTTACGGTGCAAATATTGATACTGATGCATTAGCACCAATGGGTTCGTATCAAGGAGAAAATGTTTTAGATGGAGCCAAGCAATGTTTACGTGACGTTGACCCGAGGTTTGCGAAAGGCGTTCGAGAAAATGATATTTTTGTTGCAACGGAGAATTTAGGAATTGGTTCTAGTCGTGAGGCAGCACCGCTTTTTCTGAAAGCTTTAGGGGTGCGGCTTATTTTAGCTTCATCATTTGCCCGTATTTTTTTCCGCAATTGCTATAATATAGGGCTACCGGCACTTATTTGCGAGCAATCCCCAACCATTAATATGGGTGACAAATTAATTGTAGATTTGGATTTAGGCATTATAAAAAATTTGACCCAGGATGTTTCCCTATCTTACGAGCCAATACCAGAACATTTGTATAATATGGTTTTGTCTGGAGGTCTCTTGCCATATTTGAAAAAGCAATTGTCAAATGAGCATAATTAATGTGCGGTTAAGGAAATGATTAAAACTAAGCTATATTATTTGAGACAAAAATTTATCGCGACAGCCTAGTTAAAATATTTAGGCAACAGTTTTAAGGAAACGCAATAATGAGTCTTAAACTTGCCTATATGCAGGGAGATGGTATTGGTCCGGAAATAATGACGGCGACATTAAATGTTCTTAATGCGTTGGATCGTATGTATGATTTGGGATTGGTTTTGCATGAACATGAAATTGGACTGAAAGCAATTGGCCATCAAGGAGCTTCCATTTCTAGAGAAATTCTGGATGCTTGTCGGGAAGTTGATGGGATTATTATGGGGCCAGTTGATACCTATGCTTATCCGTCAGTTGATGAGGGCGGTGTAAACCCATCTGCTTATATGCGGAAGTCTCTTGATCTATTCGCCAATATTAGACCAAGTCGTGTTTACCCAAACGTACCATCTACAGCAAAAGAAATGAACCTTGTCATAGTCAGGGAAAATACAGAAGGATTTTATGCTGATAGGAATATGTATTTTGGTTTGGGTGAGTTTATGCCGACCGAACATTTAGCGCTTTCAGTTCGTAAAATTAGCAGGGAAGGGTCTATCCGTATCGCTGAAAATGCATTTGAGCTTGCAATGATCAGAAGGCGGAAAGTTACAGTTGTACATAAGGCGAATGTACTTAAAGTTTCTGATGGACTTTTTCTTAATTGCGTTCGCGAAGTCGCTGAGCAATATCCAGATGTGATCCTAGAAGAGGAACTAGTCGATGCAATGGCGGCTCATTTGATAAGGACCCCAGAACGTTTTGATGTGATTGTAACGACTAATATGTATGGTGATATTTTGTCCGACGAAGCTGCCGAACTGTCAGGTGGACTTGGACTTGGGGGCTCGGTAAATGCAGGGGAAAAATACATTGTTGCTCAAGCTGCGCATGGAGCGGCTCCTGATATTGCTGGCCAGAATATCGCTAATCCTTCTGCTTTGATGAGTTCAGTCGCATTACTATTAATGTGGATTGATAAACGCGACAATAAACCGGTCTTAAAGGAGGCCGGTATAGCGCTAGAAAGTGCACTGGCTAGAGCTTTGTCTGATCCTTTGATTAGAACTCAAGACCTCGGAGGTAGCGGTACAACAGACAAATTCTGTGAAGCTGTTTCTAATATTTTAACTAGATAGAGCCTAGTTTTGGAAAAATTTGAGTTGATAACTGTATTTTGCGTTTCTAGTTCTTCTGCATTTTTGGGTTTTATCCTAGTTAACGGAAAAGTTTTGCTGTTTGTTAATTAGCTATGCTTTCAACTAATAAAGTAGTGTAACATATCTAACATTAGGTTCCCCGGAAGTCCGGTGTCCTTTTTTCCATGAATGCGGTCCGACCTTCTTTGTAGTCTTCACTTCTAAAGCAGTCGTCAACAACAACTTTGCATAGTGCGAGGTCTCGATCATTTCTGTCTTTTAAAGCTTCCCCAACACAAACCTTTACAGCTTTGATTGTCAGGGGTGCATTTTCACAAATCTTCTTAGTATATCGCTTAACAAAATCAGTTAACACAGAATTTGGTAGAACTCTGTTAACAAGCCCCATAGAAAGTGCTTCTTGTGCGTTAAAGCGCCTGGCCGTATAAAATATTTCCTTTGCAAAAGATGGTCCAACAATATTAACCAGCGGAATTAATCCATCTATTCGATATCCAAGACCAAGTTTTGCCGCTGGAACTGCAAATATAGAAACATCATTTGCAATACGTAAATCGCAGGCAATTGCCAGGCCGACACCACCACCCACACAAGGACCTTCAATCATGGCAATTGTTGGTTTCTTAATTGATTGGAGACTAGAGAGAGCATTTTCCACAGCCAGATTATATTTAACAATACCTTGTTCGGATGAACGATTTTGCTCAAATTGGGATATGTCAGCGCCTGAGCAGAATGCCTTTCCGCCCGCGCCAGCCAACAGAATGCAGCGTATTGTATTGTCATTGTCAAAATCACTTAACACTTTAGGAAGGTCCCGCCACATTTCAAAAGTCATTGCGTTCCGTTTAGCTTGATTATTAAGATTGATCTGGCCTAAGTTATCTTTCTTTTCAACAATCAATTGGGATGTGATTTTCAAGTCTTTGTTGGATGCCATTGAAAAATTCCTTTATAGGTCTGGGAAACGTGGGGGCAGGACTAATTGCTAAAATTTTAGTTTTATAAATCTTTCAGGTAAGGGGAAGCATGACATTTTCTTGATATGGGTGTCTTTTTGATAGGCGGTCATACCAGGATTCCAGATGGTAATAGTTCGCCCGCTTAATATCTAAATTGTACCAACGATAAACTGCACAACCCATTGGGACGTCACTAAAGGTGACATGGGGTCCTAGAATAAAACTATTTTTGCGTAAGTGCTCATTTACCAAACCCCAGAGTATCGTTGCTTTTTTATGTGCATGTTGGATCGCTGATTCGTTTCTTTTTTCAATTGGCGTTCTGATTAACTGCCAAAAAATTGTTGTCATCGCAGGATGCAATGAAGCTATGTAGAAATCCATCCATTGGTGGCCTAAGAAACATATTTTCTTATCTTTTGGTTGCCAGGGTGTATCCCCGTAAGTGTCTGAGATATAACGTACTATTGTGTTCGATTCCCAGAGTATGTATTTGCCATCAATAAGAGTGGGTATTTGACCTGTAGGGTTTTTCTTCAAGTACTCTGGTGTATTGTTTCCGCCAAACTCACCGCTAATGTCCCGGCGCTCGGTCTGGCACCCAATCTCTGAACACGTCCACATAACTTTCTGAACATTAATTGAATTATTGCGTCCTAAAATGGTCAACATTAGCCCCCCTTAAATTTATTTGTATTTTCAAAGTTGGGTACCAAATTGAAAAACACTCAAACTGAATCTAATCTTGAAATCAGCAAATTTACAAAAAAATCTCAAGCGAGCAACTATTTTGGGTATTGTAAGATGTAAATATTTTTCATTCTGATTATATAGAGATAGTACGATATACTATCTGTTGTTTAAAAAAAAAATACAGTAATTTCTTGACTTGGGCTAGATAGGGAGAAGAAATAGAATGTAGGCAGAGGTATTTCTGAGCTCAATATTAGTAATAGATATAAAAAGAGGGGATAAGTTATTGTCTGCACCAGATTTTTTAGTTCATGGAAGAACTGATACGGTTGGAGTTGTTGTTGTTGAGGGAATAAAGAAGGGGCAACCCCTCACTGGGTGGGTTATGGATGGGGATAGAACTATCAAAATAAAATCAATAAATGCTATTCCACTGGGTCATAAAATTGCTCTTAAAGATATAAGTAAGGGGGCTACTATTTTAAAATATGGCCATGACATTGGAAAGGCCGTATCAAGGATTTTCAAGGGTGGCCATGTTCATGTTCAAAATGTCAAAACAAAAAGGTGGTAGCCATGGCCAATAAAAGATCAAAAAGACACCTAGCTCCTAAAGCAGCAAAAAATAACAAAACCAGCGTTGTTCACGCAAAGGAAAAAAGCTCTGGCTCACGGGTAAGGTGGCAAGAAAAAAAATTCCAGAAACCTGCTGCCAAGGTACCCGTTTATGTAGACCAGGCTCCATTACAGGTTCTTTCTCCAAAGCACAAGAAAAGGCAAGCGGGAAAACCAACGTTCTTCGGGTACCGTCGGCAAAATGGCCGTGTAGGGATTCGTAATCATGTGATAATCCTTCCGCTCGATGATCTTTCAAATGCAGCATGTGAAGCGGTCGAAAACAATATTAAGGGTACCATGGCATTGCCCCACCCGTACGGCCGGCTTCAGTTTGGTGAGGACCTAGATTTGCATTTTCGCACTCTCATTGGGACTGGAGCAAATCCAAATGTTTCCGCGGTTGTCGTAATTGGGATTGAACCAGGCTGGACTCAGAAGGTTGTGGATGGGATTGCTAGGACTGGCAAACCAGTTGCTGGTTTTGCAATTGAGCGTAATGGTGACCACAAAGTTATAGAAGCAGCTAGCAGACAGGCGAAAGAATTTTTACATTGGTCATCAGAGCTTCAAAGAGAAGAATGCCCAGTTGATGAGCTATGGGTTTCGGTTAAGTGCGGTGAATCCGATACTACGTCAGGGTTAGCTTCAAACCCTACAGTAGGCAATTTTATCGATAAAATGGATTCTTGGGGGTCAACCACATGTTTTGGAGAAACATCTGAAATTACAGGAGCCGAAATGGTATGTGCCACGCGTGGGAAAACCCCTGCAATTGGTAAAAAATTCCTTAAGACATGGCAGGCGTATATGGATGAAGTAATTGAGCCTTTCAAAACTTCTGACCTTTCCGAAAGCCAACCAACAAAAGGTAACATAGAAGGGGGACTTACTACTATTGAGGAAAAAGCTTTTGGTAATTTAGAAAAGATTGGAGAAAAGGCCAAATATATCGATGTTTTAGAGCCAGCAGAGAAGCCCAAAAAGGGTCCAGGTTTATATTTTATGGATACATCCTCAGCAGCAGCAGAATGTGTTACCCTGCAAGCGGCGGCGGGCTTTGTGGTGCACTTATTTCCAACCGGTCAAGGAAATATAATCGGAAACCCTATCGAACCGGTAATTAAGCTTAGCGCAAATCCTCGTACTGTAAGAACAATGCCTGAACATCTTGACCTTGATGTTTCGGGAATCCTCCGACGCGAAATGAATTTTAATCAGGCAGGAAACGCCCTGATTGATATCTGTATTCGAACGTGCAATGGCCGTTTGACAGCAGCAGAAGCACTTGGTCATCGTGAATTTGTGCTGACAAAATTGTATAGAAGTGCCTAGTTGTTATTGGCCTTTCCTGTTAATTGACTTTATCAAGCGCAGCCAAAAAGAAATAAGAAGCTATCTGAGCCATGCCTAAATTTAACCTTGAGACTTTACGGCAGCTCGCAGTGCAAGTTCTTGAAAATTCCCGTGTTTCAAGAGTGAACTCTATATCGGTTGCAAATGCATTGATTGCGGCAGAAGCTGATGGAATATCGTCCCATGGGCTATTACGTCTCCCTGGCTATTGCGACCAGGCGTTGTCGGGTAAAGTGGACGGTTTTGCGACCCCGGTTGAAGAATTTCCAGCGACCGGAGCGATTAGAGTTGATGCAAAGTCTGGATTTGCGTATCCAGCAATAGATGCTGCTTTAGGAGTATGTGAAAATATCTCGAAGGAGAGCAGTATTATTGGTATTGCGATTTCGAACTCACATCATGCTGGAGTTTTGGGGTACCACGTGGAGCGATTTGCTGAGCTTGGGCTTGTGGCAATGGGTTTTACAAATTCACCGGCCGCTATTGCCCCTTGGGGGGGGAATCGTGCGTTGTTCGGGACTAATCCAATTGCATTTGCATGCCCCCGAAAAGGAGCTCCTCCTATTGTAATTGATTTGTCGTTAAGTAAAGTTCCACGCAGCCGTATCACGCTAGCAGCGGAGAAGGGGGAACAGATTCCTTTGGGTTGGGCAGTAAACTCGGACGGGCAATGTGTTCAAGATCCCAATGCAGCCCTCTTAGGGGCACTTTTGCCAATTGGAGAGGCTAAAGGGGCAGCATTAGCACTAATGGTTGAACTGATGACCGCTGGTATAACAGGCTCTAATTTTGGTTTTCAAGCGAGTTCATTTTTTTCAGCTGAGGGTGATCCGCCAAACATAGGCCAGTTTTTTTTGGTGTTTGATCCAAAACCGTTTTCAGAAAACTCATTCTTTAACCGGACTGAGATGTTGTGCAAAGCAATCTCTGACCAACCAGGAGCTCGGTTGCCTGGAGAAAGACGTTTTGAATCACGAAAGAAAAGTAAATCGGAAAGCATTGACATACCGAAACATCTTGCGGAATCACTAAAGAAACGGCTTCCATAGCCTTTCGCTATGCATTTAGTTTACGATAGGAAAGAACGGTAATTACTTTTTTTGCAGTATTCATTAGTATGCATGGTGCAGAAGAAACAGAATACTAGGTAGTGAGATTATAACAATAAAGAGACTTTTTAGGTGGTTCTGTCAGAAATAACTCATTGCCATTTTAAAAAGTTCCCGGATATCAGACTTTTCTACTTGCAGAGGTGAATTTACAAGCAATCGTTGTTGGGCCCAGGTTCGGTCTGTAAGAGCTTCAATGTCCATAGTGTTATATCCAATTGAGCTAATCCCAGACGGCATATTTGTCTCCTTCATCATGTTGATGACTTGGTCCGCCAAGATTTGTCCTCCGTTACTTGATTCCGTTTCGGAAACATCTGCACCCATTGCTTTTGCAGCTTCTAGGTGTCTTTCAGGGCAAGCAGGTCCAGTAAAACGAAAAACAGCAGGCGCATTAACAATTACTGATGAGCCATGTGGGACTAATGGATGGTTGGTTTTCCAACCAGTTGGTTTGTAGTCGTTAACTAGACCTGCCACAGCATAAGACATAGCATGGGGTATATGGCAGCCCGCATTTCCAAACCCAATACCCGCTAGAACCCCTGAAAAAGAAAGCGCATCGTTTAAACTATCGTCTTCACGATCATTTACTGCTCTAACCAAATTTGAACCTATCAGTTTAATCGCCTCGATGCAGGATATATCACTGTATGGATTAGCGCCTTGATAGATTGGGCGTTGGGACGGATCTGATGGAGAGACTCGTCCCGTAAATGGCTTGCATGTAAGTGATTCGACAGCGTGACTGAAAACATCAAACCCATTTGCGGCAACAACCTCGGACGGAAGTGTTTTTAACGACTCTGGATCAACAATCCCTAAGCTTGGGCGCAGATACATACTGGCAATTCCTGTTTTCAACTGCTGTTTGAGAAGATCAAAAATTGCCATTCCAGTGCATTCACTTGCAGTACCAAAAGTAGTTGGACACGCTATATGAGGCTTTAACGGGCCTGGAACAGAGATAGCTTTCCCTACTGGTGCATTAACATAATCGAGGAGGTCTGCCGGGTATGTCACATAAAGGTTGGCGGCCTTTGTTGTATCTATTACGGATCCTCCACCCACTGAGATATATCCATCAAATATTTTGGTTTGTGCAAAGTCTATCGCAGCCTCAAGAGACCGATCGGTAGGCTCAACTTCCACATCTGAGTAAATTGTGACATCAATTTCTTGTGCTTCCAAGGAATCCCTAGCGATTGCTACTGGTTGTAGATTTACTATTTGGGGATCCGTAAAAAGAGCGATTTTGCTCATTCCTAAAGCTCTGGCTTCAAATCCAAGCTCACGAAGCGCTCCTCTGCCGAATTTTATTTTTGGAGGGTTTAGGTGGAAAACCTTATCATTACCTTGGCTTGCGGTATAGTAATTGTCTAGTATCATTTCCAGCCTTTTCAGTTATGTTAAGAGGTTGCGCAGGTTAGAACAGCATCAGTTGAAATATTTGGCTGTTCTATAAGTTATTGACTTTACAGTTGTCTATCAATGCTTAATTGGATCTTGAGAAATTTACTAATTACTTCTTGCGAACGCAAATGGTCAGTACTGAACAAAAACACGTAACTATCTTGGGAGCTGGGGTAGTCGGCGTATGTTGCGCCCTCAAGCTTTTGCGTGACGGTCACAAAGTTTTGTTAGTGGATAAGGGGTTTCCAGGGTCAGGTTGTTCAAGTGGAAATGCCGGTGTCCTTGCAAGTGGTTCTTTCGTGCCACATTCCACACCAAGAATATATAAGTCAATTCCAAAAATGCTGTTTAACCCATTGGGACCATTATCTGTCCGTTGGCGTGATTTACCGAGCTTGATGCCCTGGTTGTTCAAGTTTTTTTTGAACGGCAAAGTGAGAATCGTAGACAGCAATGCTCAAGCCCTATCTTTTTTGACCTTAAATTCTGAGGAAGAGCACTTTAAACTTGCTCGCGGCACAGACGCAGAGCGCTTTCTGGAACGTCGGATGTTTCTATCCGTTTATGATGGTGAGGCAGCATTTATAAACGACAATTATGTTTGGGAATTAAAACGTCTATATGGCGCTAATATCGTTGAATATAAAGGCCCTGAAGTCTTCGAGATAGAACCAGCGCTCTCGCCACGGTTTACTCATATGCGTGGGATTACTGGTGCTGGAGTGTGTCGTGACCCAGAAGCTTATGTCCGGGCATTGTATGAAGTGTTTTTGGCTGAGGGGGGGCAGTTTAAATTCTGCCACGTTAGGGATATCGAAATTGGGCCAGTTGGGCCGCGTCGACTGATAAGTGATGATATTGTTATTGATGTATCCTGTCTAGTCATTGCCGCTGGAGCTTTTTCCAACTATTTCGTAAAACTACTCGGATCTTCAGTTCCGTTAATCGGTGAACGTGGCTACCATGTCATGGTAAAGGAGCCTGGGGTGCGGTTGACAAATACTATTCTGTTAGAAAGAGGGAAATTTGTTATGACGTCCATGACGGATGGAATGCGCTTAGCCGGCACTTCGGAATTTGCGTCTATTGACGCTATGCCTAATTGGTCACGTACCAAAATGATTGAAAAATTAGGGCAAAAAGCACTGCCGGGTTTGAGGTTAGATAATACCAGTCGATGGATGGGTCATAGGCCCACTTTGCCTGATAGCCTACCAGTTATCGGCCGCTCTCCCAAATACGAAAATGTCTTTTTCGCGTTTGGACATCAGCATATTGGTTTAACTTGTGCCCCGAAAACAGGGGAATTAATAGCCGCCCTTGTATTGGGGCGAGAACCAAATATAGATATTTCCAAGTTTGACGTTAGCCGATTTATGCCATAATACGAAAATTAAAGTAAAAAAATAAAGGCGTTTTAGGGGTAGTTTTGGGGTTAAGAAAGATCTAAAGGGTTGACGTGTTGTGCAGAAGTCGAGAATATCGACCGATAAGACCGCTACCCATGTCTAGCGGCGTCTGGGAAAGCGCGCGTTGTCAATGTCTAATATATTTTCTTGTTCATATTTTCTTGTTCTATTCATCTTTAGGAAAAGTATTGGATTAAGGGTTCATTGAAAAAAAATATTGATTAGGGGATCAGTATATATAATAAAACCTAGTGCTCGTTTTGTTAGGAGCTTTTCTACCAGAGATCAATCCATGCAAAAATCTTAATTACGGAGGCTTTATGGTTTTCAGACGCAGTGTTTTGTTCAAATTTTTAGCAATTAGTCTTTTTGCTAGTACCGCTTGGGGGGCCAGTGATTTTGCTTCCGGAGCGCAATCGTTTGTTCAGACTATGGCCGAAGAAGCGTTTACATCGTTATCAGGAAAGATGGAGAAGGCTGAACGAGAGAAACGTTTTAGAGACATAATGCATCGCTATATTGCATTTCGGGGGGTTGCTAAATGGGTCCTTGGTCGCACCTGGCGAAAAGCGACTAAAGAGCAACAAGAGAAGTACCTTGAATTGTTTGAGGAACTTATGATTGCTACTTATGCACATAGATTTGAAGGGCATTCTGGAGAAACAATTAATATTGTTAAGACTGAAGTCGTAAACAAGGTAGATGCTCTTGTTTTTTCCAAACTTAGCCGCACTGATGCGGCAAAGCCCTTAAGTGTCGATTGGCGAATTCGCGCTAGCGAGGGTAAATATAAGATAGTGGATATTTTGGTGGAGGGGGTGAGTATGGCTAAAACTCAACGCGCTGAGTTTGCCTCTGTTATGCGGAAAAATGATGGTGATATTGATGCTCTCCTCATAGAATTGCGTCAACGTTTAGCCTCAGCTGACCGGGAGTGAAAGGCCGTATTTCGCATTCTATCGAGACCCCATCTGGGAAAAATTCTGGGTACGAAAATTTTCCTGTTGGCTCTTTTCTGCTGCCAGCAACTCTACGCCCACATGTTGCAATTTTTTATAAATTTGCTCGGACTATTGATGATATAGCTGATAATCCCAACTTAGATCCAAATGAGAAAGTCCACCGCCTTGATGGATTTGAAAAAGCAATAATTGGAACTGAAAAAAATAATCCATTATTTGAAACTGGGCATCTGATGCGTGAAAGCCTTAAAGAATGCCAGATACAGCCAAAATATTGTGTCGATTTGATCTCTGCTTTTAAGCAGGATGCAATAAAACTGCGTTACAAAAATTGGGACGACCTAATGTCCTATTGCAGTTTATCAGCAGCGCCAGTTGGACGTTATCTTCTTGATTTGCATGGCGGTTCTAAAGACGGGTACGGGCCATCAGATGCATTGTGCAAAGCTTTACAGGTAATTAACCATATTCAGGACTGCCAGGACGATTTTAATAAGTTGAACCGGGTCTATCTGCCTTTGGATTGGATGGCTGCAGAAAGAATTTCCTTTGAAGTATTATCTAAGAATTACAGCATTCCAGGTCTGAGGCGTGTTGTTTTTCGTCTCCTTGATGCAACTGAAGACTTGATGCAAGAGGCGCGAAAACTACCTTCAGGTCTTAATGACCTCAGGCTGTCAATGGAATCAGGTGCGATTATAAGGATTGCTGATCGATTAATTCAAAAGCTCCGTAAAGATGATCCACTTGTCAGACGTGTTGAATTGAATAAATCAGAGTATTTTTCTTGTGTTAGTATTGGTGCAATATCTGGATTTTTCCAATAACCAGCGTTAGCTAATTGGCTATTATTGAATGTTTTTAGTCGTTTTGACGAGTTTATTGGTATGGCTTGTTTTTTTAGTCGCCAGGGGTCAGTTTTGGCGAGCAAATATTTGCTTGCCAGAGGGCTATGTTCAAATAAAAAGTGCACCGTCAATTGTTGCTATTATCCCTGCGAGAAACGAGGAAAAATATATTGGTGAGGCACTTACATCTCTTGTTAATCAGAGATATTCCGGGAAGTTTTCAATAATAGTTGTCGATGATGAAAGCTCAGATGACACAGTTCAGGTTGCAAACGCTGCAGCAGAACTAAATGGTCATTCGGAAAAGGTTGTAGTGATTAATGGCAAACCGCTGCCTCCAAAATGGACCGGCAAAATGTGGGCGATAAAACAAGGGATTGATGAACTTTCAAAACATGCGCCTGATGCAGTCTATGTGTTACTAACTGACGCTGATATAGCGCATGATTGGGATAATCTATCCCGGTTGGTTTCCAAAGCGGAAACTGAAAACATCCGTTTAGTGTCACTCATGGTGCGCCTTCGCTATAAGTCCTCTTGGGAAAAATTGCTTGTTCCGGCATTTATATTTTACTTTCAGAAATTGTATCCATTTTCGCTCGTAAACACACCAGGGCGTAAAGAAGCAGCTGCGGCTGGCGGTTGTATCTTAGTCCATCGCGATACGATTGCTTCTGCTGATATTCCTATGAGCATACGCACCTCTTTGATTGACGACTGTGCACTTGCGAGGCAAGTAAAACAAAGTGGGGCTATTTGGTTGGGCCTAGCAACGGATGATACGCGAAGTTTGCGACGTTATGATCGGCTTGCTGATTTTTGGTCGATGGTTGCGCGATCAGCTTTTATCCAGCTAAATTTTTCAGTAGTTAATCTCATTGGTACAGTTCTTGGTATGCTTTTACTTTATATGGTGCCACCTATTGCGTTGATCTTCGGCTGGTTGTTTGATTGGAAGTTATCATGCCTGGGTGGGGTGACGTGGTGTCTTATGTGTATCCTGTATTTTCCAACGCTGAGATATTATAATGCCTCTATTTTCTGGGCGCCTTCTATAGTGCTTTCTGGATTGATGTTTACAGCAATGACGGTAGACTCAGCTTTTAAGTATTGGCTGGACCAAGGAAATTCTTGGAAGGGGCGGAGTTATTAAGGTAGTTAGAAGAGGAAAAACTTGTTGTAAATTTTTTTATGGCAAAGAAAGTTTTTGTATAGGGAAGTGTGCACTTCCCTTCTTCACTTGTGATCTAGGTTGAAGTAATGAGCAGTGAAATTGAACCTCAAGCTTCTGGAACAAATAACTGGGATAACCCAACTGTTTATGTCCAAAGAGTAGTAAAGCAAGCAAGCACATCATTTTATTGGAGCATGCGCCGTTTGCCAAAACCTAAGCGTGAGGCAATGTTTGCTGTTTATGCTTTTTGCCGAGAAGTCGACGATATTGCTGATGCTGATGAAGATCCTGGAGAACGTCAGGCTCGTTTGGCAATTTGGCGTGGAGAATTAGTACGCCTATATGCAGGTCGACCAAGACATCCAATTTCACAGGCATTATACCTCCCAATAGACCAGTTTAACTTAAGAAAGCAGGATTTTTATTCGATTATTGAAGGTATGGAGGTAGATTCTGTTGATAGGTTGCGCATCAAAAATATTGAGGAATTAACTCGTTACTGTGATTTGGTTGCTTCAGCAGTGGGGCGTCTATCGATTCGTATCTTTGGCCTGGATACAGAAGTGGGTGACCGTCTGGCTTCTGAACAAGGCCAAGCCCTCCAGCTTACAAATATTCTGCGTGACATAAAAGAAGACGCTGACCGCAACCGTTTATATATTCCTCAGGACTTATTGTTTGCATACGGTATAGAAAGTGAAGATTTATCTGTGATCATCAACCATGAGAATTTACCAGAGGTTTGTGAAGTTCTTTCTGGGATTGTCGCGCGCCGATTTTTGAATGCTCGTGCCATAATTAAGATATGTGACCCTGTTAAGGCGCGTCCTGCCAAGATGATGATGGAGGTTTATGCTGCGTTATTTGAAAAGATAAAGTCTAGGGGTTGGGGTAGTATGCCAAAACCGGTTAAGTTATCTCCTATTGATAAATGCTGGCTCGCATGCCGGCATGGAATATTTTAGAATGGCTGGTGTTTCACATATTGTTGGTGCTGGGATTGCGGGACTATCAGCTGCTACAGCACTAGCTGCTAAAGGACACAAAGTAATAGTTTATGAATCATCCCGTCACGCTGGGGGCCGTTGTCGATCGTTTTTTGAACCAAGTGTAGGGTGCCGTATTGATAACGGAAGCCACTTGATGCTAAGTGGAAATACCGATGTGTTAACATTTGTCGGTCGTGTTGGCAGCGAAAGAACCTTGACCGGGCCAGGTGCAGCTGTTTTCCCATTTGTTGATCTGGAAGAACGCCGTCGATGGGTTGTAGATATCAGTAAAGGCTATTTTCCCTGGTGGATTTTTTCACCACAAAGAAGAGTGCCAAAAAGTAGCCCTATTGATTATTTGAAGACGTATAAATTACGTAATGCCAAGGCAACAGATAGTGTGGGGGATGTTCTTGATGATGGAAGTGCATTTTTTAGGTCATTCTGGGAGCCATTAACTGTATCGATACTAAACACCCCTGCGAATGAAGCAGCTGCTTCATTGCTGTGGGACGTCATTTCTCAAACGCTATGCAAAGGAGCCGACTATTGTAGACCTTTAGTTGCACGTGATAGTTTAAGTCAAACTTTTGTTGACCCTGCTCTTTCTTATCTAGAAAAAAATGGGGTTATGGTTTTTTATAACGCCAGGCTCCGGGGGATAAAGTTTTTGGAGGATAGGGCAGAAAAATTATTATTTGGCAGTCAACAAATCGAATTAAAATCTGGGGATAATGTGATACTGTCTGTCCCACCTAAAATAGCTTCAGGTTTGGTTCCAGATTTAAAAACACCCAGTCGTTTTCACAGCATAGTCAATGCCCATTTTAAACTAGGCGAGATGCCTAAAAAAAAAGGATTAGTTGGAGTAGTTGGTGGGACAGCCCACTGGTTGTTTACTAGAAATGAAGTAGTTTCAGTCACAGTTAGTGGTGCTGATGATTTGGCGTTAAAAAGCTCTAACCATCTAGCAGAAATGCTTTGGGCGGATGTTACTCAAGTTTTAGATCTTTTTAATGTTTCTATGCCGGCTAACCGAGTTATCAAAGAGAAACATGCTACTTTTTCACAGACCCCGGAACAGATCTTGTTACGCCCAAAGGCTAAAACCCAGTGGGAAAATGTGATTTTAGCAGGTGATTGGACAGCAACTGGCTTGCCGGCGACAATCGAGGGAGCGTTGCGTTCCGGAAGATTGGCTGCAGAGCTTCTTCACGTATAGTTAACCCCTTGATATATTAAAAATTTTCTGACAAAACCGAGCTGTAAGCGCTTTTATTCTGGGATGATTGAGAAAAAATAACTAAGACTACTGGTGATGGAAACTTTAGAAGCTGAAAACTTTGATGAAATCGAGCAGACAATTGAGGAATGCTGCGAATGGTTTTTAACAAAGCAGAAAGAAGATGGACACTGGGCGTTTGAACTTGAGGCTGACGCAACAATTCCATCTGAATATATTTTTTTAAATCATTTTCTGGGTGAAATTAATTGTGAGTTAGAAAGGAATCTAGCTTCTTACTTGCGCAGCAGTCAGGACAAAAATCACCATGGGTGGCCTCTCTATTATGGTGGTGATTTTAATATTTCAGTGTCAGTGAAGGCATATTTTGCACTTAAACTAGCTGGTGAGGATCAAGAAGCGCCACATATGCTAAGAGCTTGTAAGGCGATTCTTGATAGAGGCGGGGCGGCTCGTACAAATGTCTTTACTAGGATTGCGCTCGCATTATTTGGCCAGTTGCCATGGAGGGCAGTTCCTGTGATGCGTCCAGAAGCGCTCTTGCTTCCAAAATGGGCGCCTTTTCATATTGATAAGGTTTCTTATTGGTCGCGTGCCGTTATGGTTCCGCTTCTGATTCTATATGCACTTAAGCCAGTAGCAAGGAATCCAAATGGAATAAATATCCTTGAGTTATTTACCGTCCCGCCAGATCAGGAAAAAAATTATATTTCAAATCCTACTGGACACCGATTTGGTCAATTATTTCTAGCTATGGATAAAGTAGTACGGAAATTTGAGCCGGTTTTTCCTAAGCGTGCTGAGCAAAAAGGTATTGAGAGGGGCATTGCATTTATAAAAGAAAGGCTTAATGGAGAACATGGATTAGGAGCCATATTTCCAGCCATGAGTAACTCTTTAATGGTTTTAGATTCTTTAGGTTATAGTCCTGATAATGTTGAAAGAAGAATGGTACGTCGGTCTATTGATCAACTAATTGTTGAAAAGGGTGAAAAAAGTTATTGTCAACCATGTCTTTCCCCGGTCTGGGATACTGGCCTCGGCTTTCATGCACTTCTAGAGTCCGGGTTAGGAGGGGACAGCAAAGAGCTAGAAAAAACCGGTGACTGGTTGGTAGATCGACAAATTCTTGATGTAAAGGGGGATTGGGCAGTCAACCTCCCAGATCTTAGACCAGGAGGGTGGGCATTCCAGTACAAAAATGATCACTACCCTGATGTGGATGATACGGCCGTTGTAGTGATGGCTCTCCATAGGGCAAACCCAGAAAAATATAAAAAATCTATTGAAAGAGCTGTTGAATGGATTCTTGGAATGCAAAGCGTGAATGGAGGTTGGGGGGCATTCGATGTAAATAATGAACATTATCACTTATTGCATATACCTTTTGCAGACCATGGAGCGTTGTTAGACCCCCCAACAGTGGATGTTAGTGCTCGTTGTTTGGGCATGTTGGCACAGCTAAATTATTCTCTTACACATGAAGCCGTAGATAGAGTTATCAAATTCATTAAGCGTGAGCAGGAGAGTGATGGTTCATGGTTTGGTCGTTGGGGAACAAACTATATTTATGGGACTTGGTCAGTCTTATGTGCGCTTAATGCAATAGGAGAGGACGTTAACCAACCTTATATTCAGCGGGCGGTGGATTGGTTAAAGAAGCGCCAACGTCCTGATGGAGGTTGGGGAGAGGATTGTGCAAGTTACTGGGAGGATCACAAGGAAGAAGTTCAAATGTCTACTCCATCACATACTTCGTGGGCAGTTTTAGGCCTTATGGCTGGAGGAAGCATTGATAGCATAGAAGTAAAAAAAGGAATAAATTATTTGATGGGGGCTTCTCGTGAAGGGGGAAAGTGGGATGAGAAATATTATAATGCTGTGGGGTTTCCAAAAGTTTTTTATCTCTCATACCACGGCTATAGCGCATATTTTCCTTTATGGGCATTAGCCCGATACGTTAACTTAAAAAGGGTTAACAATAAGCGCCCTCAATTTGGTATATAATTGACCATGCCAGTTGGAGTATTGACCGGTCTTGAATTTGAAGCGGATTTGTTTGATATATTTCGTGGCGCCAAAGACCCACCAATTATTCGTTGTCTTGGAACGCGAGGGCCCGATTCAACAAAAGCAATCAAAGAATTGATTTTATTAGGTTGCGATAGTTTACTTAGTTTCGGCATAGCAGGTGGATTAAGGCCGGGGGCAGAAATTGGTGATTTGATGATTGCCGATAAGGTAATATGCAGCACTGATAAACGTAGCTTTGAGGCCGACCCAGATTGGCGGAGGGCTCTTTTAGGGAAGCTTGAAACCTCCTTTTCTGTAGGAGAATGGACGTGTATCGGAGCAGAAACTATGGTTGGGGAACCACGTGAGAAGAAAGCGCTTTTTAATGATATGGCAGGGGGTTTTGTAGATATGGAAAGCCACCTTGTTGCCAGGGCAGCAGAAGAGGCTGGACTTCCATTTGCAGTGCTGCGCGTTATTTGTGATACTAGTGACATGAGGATACCGCCCTGGGTTCTTAGTTCTGTTTCTGAGAACGGGGTAATAAAATACAGTTTATTAATTTTACAGGCATTTAAGAATTTAAAAGATTGGCCAAATCTATATGCTTTAAAGTCTGGAAGTGCTCAAGCCAGATCAGTTCTTAAAAATGCGGTTATTCACCTGGGGCCTAATCTAGGAAGAACTGTTATATAATACCCTTTTTCTAGTGGTATTATTATGCCGCGTCGCTTTTGATATTTTCCTCAACGCGGTCTTTCTGCTCACTAAGGGTTTTTACTAGGTTTTCAAATACAAACTCTGCTGGACGCTGATTATTTAAAGGGACTTCAGGCGCAAGAGGCTTTTCGGTGTCGATTCCAAAGAGAGCGACTTTTAAGGCTTTAATAGGGTGTGCAATTGTATCCGCGACGGCAGTTGGTTCATAGCCACAATGAACCATGCAGTCTGCACATTTTTCGTAGTTCCCTGTGCCATATGATTCCCAGTTGGTTTCTTTAATAAGTTCCTCAAATGATTTGGCATATCCCTCGCCAAGCAAATAGCATGGGCGTTGCCAACCAAAAATATTTCTAGT
>PBKU01000037.1 GCA_002722175.1 Magnetovibrio sp. | reverse complement strand
CCAGGGCAACTTCAATAGCGATAACTGCGCGGTCGGTGGCTTCACACTCGACTACGGTCCATTCGGATTTTGCGACGAGTTTAACCCGCACTACCAGCCGTGGATAGGTGGCGGACATCACTTCTCGTTCCTGAACCAAACAGTGGCAGCGGAACGCAACTTCCACATGTTTTGTGTGGCGTTGGGGCCGTTGCTGAAGTCGCATAAGGACTGTCTGCAACAGTTCGACAAGATCCGAAATGACTTTTCGGAAGTTATGCAAGAGCAAATGGAGAAGATGTGGGCTGCCAAACTTGGAATTGGTACTTTTCAGCCGGAGCTGTTCAGTGAACTCGAAACGCTCATGGTGCAAACTCCTGTCGATTACACCATCTTCTTCCGTGAGCTCTCGACGATACCTGACGACATTGGCCCACTTAAAAAGAGCTTCTACAAAGACTCAAAGCGCGCAATGCCTTCAATGCACCCATCGTATGAGATAGACCCCGACGGGATGGACAAGCGCTGGGCAGAGTGGCTAACAAAATGGAAATCACTCATCAGCAGCGCCAGCACGACCGACGTGAATACTGCTCCCCCTAGCTCCCGTGAGGAGCTCTCCAGGCAGATGAAACTCGTCAACCCAAAATATAGTTTGCGAGAGTGGTTCATGGCACCTGCGTATCAGCAAGCGGCCTTGGGGAACTACGCTCTGATTCGAGAGCTACAGGAAGTCATGACGCAGCCATACGCCGAGCAGTCGAAGGACGTAGAGAGTAAATTCTATCGGCAGAAGCCGCCAGAGTTCTTTGATGCCGGAGGAATATCGTATTATAGCTGCTCGTCGTGAATTTTCGAAAACTGATCACCCGGCCCTTCACCTTAGGCAAACCCAGACCGCACCTTGCGATCAGAAAGTTGGTTGATCCTTCTTGGCATAATTGGACTTCACAATATTACCCACAATTCTACCCATATTTTAACACGCGCTTTAGATGAACGCGAGCGAATACACGGGTACTGAGATAGGCTCCAATACCTATTAAAACCTACGTTTTCTGGAACATATAAGATTTATTATGAACCTTGGCGAACAAGGTAGTGGCGGAGAGAGAGGGATTCGAACCCTCGGAACGTTTGCACGTTCAACGGTTTTCGAGACCGCCCCATTCGACCACTCTGGCACCTCTCCAGGTCATGATCATTCTTCATTTAAAATGCACGATTTCAAGGATATTATGAAGTTGGTTAGTTCTCTGATATATCCTTATTGGGCTTGAGAGTGAAAGGAGGTTCACCGCCCCCGCTCTATTAAGTTGGCCATACTTTCACACAACACCAACCCTTCGTCTTTTAAGCAACGCATACATGAAAATAATATCGAACCTTAAATATCTTGTGAGTTAGGGGTTTGCAGGACCTGCATAGTAACATATACAGAGGGAAATCCTATCCATGGTGACGTCGTTCTAATGCCAGATGAGCAGAGAAATCAAGTTGCAATCTGTGTCGCAGGGTGTCGCTCGAGCCGAATTGTTTTGGATATCGAGGTGCAGAGATTCGTGTCTTGCTGAAAGATATATATTCTTTGAAAGATGAAGGTATCCCGATTAAAGCCTACCTATGCGGCAATTTTTTTGGGCCTTTCAAGGTCACCTTTGGTTGTTTTTTTAATCACCAAAGCAAGTGGTGCGACTCCACTGTTTTCCTTTACTCTATTCCGACAAAAAGAACCTGAACAAATACTCTCAATATCGGAACGACTAATGCCAATATCATTCAATAAATGGTTGTTCAGCCTGTAAAGGTGTTCTTTTTGGCGGATACTTTCGTTGTAACTTGACAGGAGGAAAAAAACTGACTTAAACCATGCTGCAAATATTTTGCCGATTGGCTTGTTTTTTCCATTTCGCCCAAAACTTTTAACGGCAACCCTGCTTTCCGAACTTGAAGTATTTCTATTGAAATTCTGTTGGTAATGCACTGAATATCGTCCGAGATGTATTCCTCTAAAATATATTTCATCATATGGCCACATTTTTTATCCTTTTCGTTCTTATAATCTTTACGGTATTAATAATTCTGTGTGCACTCAACTAGCAAGACAGGTTTATAAAACTAATGTGGTCAGAGAAGAATATCTTTTTTTACAATTCAGAAATGTGAAATTCGCATAACTCGTTAACTACCTTTTAATGCATTTAATAATTTCTTGTCATTATGATAATTTAACATTGTCCCTCGGTATCTACTATCATGCTAGAAAAATGTTTTAGTTTTAAACACCTAATCCCTCTTCTTTCAAAGGCTGGCGAGAACTACTCACCTGCGAAACTCGAAAGCTTGATCAAAGGTATTGCAGCAGCTCCAGACAACTTCCGCTTTCGTGAATGGGTAAGGTTAGTTGCAGCTAGACCGATCCCCAGGCTAGAAAAGGAACTTTTACACTCATTAAAACAAATTTCTTTGGCGTCAGATGGATTATCACACAAAACAAATCTCCAACGTATCAAAATCTTGCGTATTGAACTATGCAAACGGAATCTGGACGGCTATATCATCCCTAAATCAGATAGGCACCAAGGTGAGTATATCGCAAGACATTCTGAACGATTGTGGTGGCTAACTGGGTTTTCTGGGTCCGCTGGAGTCGCCGTTGTATTGCCTAGAAAAGCTGCTATTTTTGTGGATGGACGGTATGCTATCCAGGTAAAACAAGAAGTTGATCACAAGATATTTTCCCATGAGATGTTTTCTAACATGGGGCCGGCAGACTGGATAGCGATCCACGCCCGTCAAAACATCCGCATTGGGTTTGACCCCTGGCTGCTAACCGGTGACCAGGTCAACCGTTATAAAAAGAAATTTTCTGATCTTGGGGTAACCTTAATACCGACTAATTACAATCCAATTGACGTGATTTGGTCATCACAACCCGCCCGCCCTATCTCCCCTGTTCTGCCCCATATAAAAAAATATGCCGGGGAAACAGCATCAATCAAGAAAAACCGTTTAACCCGTTTTTTACTAAAGGAAAACCTCGATGCAGCCGTTTTGACAAAACCAGACTCTATCTGTTGGCTGCTAAACATACGGGGTAATGATATCCCCTTTTCCCCCTTAGTGCTGTGCTTTGCTATTTTGCATCGCACCGGAACTATTGAATTGTTTGTTGACCGCCGGAAGCTGACACCTAAAGCCATTCGGCATCTTGGCAAAGAAGTTGAGATTTCAGGCCTAGATTCTCTTCAGAGATCACTCGCTCGATTAGTCCAGAAAACCTCCAGGGTCCGTTTAGAAACATCCAGCGCGCCGTATTGGATCGAAAGTTTTCTGCGTAAAAAGGGGGGTATAATCTGCAAAGGCAATGACCCTTGCCAACTCCCAAAGTCTTATAAAAACAGTACAGAAATTGATGGAGCGCGAATTGCACATGAACGGGACGGAGCAGCCCTTTGCACTCTTTTTTCCTGGCTGGATAGAACGATCAAAAAAGGTATAGTCAACGAGTTGATGATCGATGAAAGGCTAGAACGGATACGCATGGAGGACCCTAATTATCGCGGTCCTAGCTTTCCGGCAATAACTGCTAGTGGACCTAACGGCGCAATTGTCCATTACCGTGTCACAAAAGAAACAAACCGAAACCTGCAGAATGGGGAACTTTTTCTTCTTGACTGCGGCGCACAACACCATGCTGGGACAACGGACGTAACTCGAACTATCCCGATTGGAACGCCAACCGATGAAATGCGTGAATGTTACACACGCGTTCTAAAAGGGCATATAGCACTCGCGACGGTCTCTTTTCCAGAGGGAACGACTGGGTCACAACTTGATGTCCTAGCCCGACAATACCTATGGGACGCTGGTTTAGATTTTGACCATGGCACTGGCCACGGTGTAGGTAGCTACTTATCAGTGCATGAAGGCCCACACCGCATATCAAAACTATGTAACAACATACCACTTGAACCTGGAATGATCATTTCTAATGAGCCTGGATATTATAAGAAAAGCGAATTTGGAATTCGAATAGAAAGTTTGGTGCTAGTAACTAATAAGCAACCATACAAAACGTCAAAAAGAAAAATTCTTGGGTTTGAAACATTGACGCTCGTCCCAATAAATCTTTCCTTAATTAAAAAGCAGCTAATGACCCGCAGCGAAATTGAATGGCTGAACATATATCATTCTAGTATATTAGAAAAAATTCGACCCAAATTAAAGAAACCAGATCAAATGTGGCTTGCAGATGCCACAAAAACCTTCACCCCAAATTAGGTTGCTTTTTGCAGTACTGATATCACTAGTTTTCAAGCCAGAGGTAGAAACCATTAAAGCTATACTGATTTTTATACATTTGTTAATCTAGCTAGATATGTCATCATTTGGAATAATTAAAATTGGAACACGTGGGAGCCCCCTTGCGATAAGGCAGGCTACCCATGTACAGAACAGGCTTTTCGCTCTAAGTCCTGAATTGATTGAGAATTATAGGATACAACTTGTTCCAATAATAACTTCAGGCGACAAATTTAAAAATATACTCTTATCTGAATTGGGCGGGAAAGAGTTGTTTTCTAAAGAGATTGATCAAGCCCTCCAAGAAAAAGCAATTGATTGCGCTGTCCATTCAGCAAAAGATGTCCCAACTTTTCTTCAAAACGAAATTATCAATGCCGCTATTTTGGAACGAGAGGACCCGAGAGATGCCTTTATATCAAAATCACGAAAAAAGCTATCACAGCTCCCTGATGGAGCAACAGTTGGGACCACATCTCTTCGTCGCAAATCTCAACTTCTTGCCTGCAAAAAAAATATTGAGGTGATACCGCTACGTGGAAATGTTCAGACAAGAATTGACAAAATAAATTCAGGGATTGCCGATGCAACATTTCTAGCAGTTTCGGGCTTAAAGCGATTAGATCTGCAAAGTGCAGCGACAGAAGTGCTCTCGATAAATACTATGCTCCCTGCTGTTGGCCAAGGGGCACTTATTGTCTCTTGTCTAAAATCCAACGGAAAACTATATGAATTGCTAAAACACTTAAATCACTTTGAAAGTGCGACGCAAGTAATTGCTGAGCGGGCGATGCTTAAGGAGCTAAATGGTTCCTGTAACACACCAATCGCAGGGTTAGCCAGAATTTCACAGGGAAAGCTAACCCTCCGGGGGCTTGTAGCAAAACCTGATGGAACAAAAATTTGGAGATGCAAGGAAACAGGGGCAGCCAGCGATGCACAGCTAATTGGTGAAGACGTGGGACGCCAACTTCGCTTCGCCATCGGAGAACAGGCTATTCACTCTCTTTTTAACAAAAGCAGCAGCCCTTAGGCTCAGTCGATACGTTGTTAAAACCCTACCCCTTTCCCAAACGAACTGCTTAATGAACTCCTAGATAAATGTCGGTTGTAAAGGCTCCTAATATTTCGAATTACCCATACCTTTCGTCATCGGCGATGAATTGTGCGCCAGATTTTTTCCGAAGTAAGGGGCATATCTAAGCTCTCAATATTAAAATTTCTAAGGGCATCCGCTATTGCATTAAACACAACATGAGGGGCAGCTACGCAACCCGCTTCTCCTGCTCCCTTAACACCAAGTGGGTTTTTTTTAGTAGGCGCCTCTTCGTAATATTGAATCCTAATGTTTGGAACATCAAAAGCTCTGGGCAGTGCATAATCAATGAGTGAGCCCGTCATTAGTTGACCTGAATCAGCATAAACGGATTCCTCCATGAGCGCCTGCCCGATCCCCTGAGCGACCGCTCCCATTACCTGGCCATCGGTCAACATCCCGTTCACGATAGTTCCAAAATCGTCAACAGCCCAGTAATTGACAATATTTATTCCACCAGTTTCTGGATCTACTTCAACCTCACATGCATGGCAACCATTCGGGATTGACATAATTTCTCGTTCAAAGGTTGCCGAAACGTTTAAATAACCATACCCGAATTCGCCGTTAATTACTTCTGAACCGGCGGATTGCGCGATTAAATCCTCGGATGTAACCGACTTATCTGTGCCTGAAACAAAAAATACACCGTTTGAAAATTGAAGTCGTGAGTTCTCCACACCTAAAATATAAGCGGCTAATAAGCGACCTTTTTTAATGAAAGTAGATGCAGCTTCATACACTGCGCTGCCACCAACCTCCATTCCCCGTGATCCCCCATGCCCGCCACCAAATGGCGTTCGATCAGTATCTCCTTGAAAAAACACTATACTATCCACCCCAATCCCTAAATACCCAGATAGCAGTTGTGCAAAAGATGTTTCATGTCCGGTCCCGGTCGAATGGCTCCCAACTGAAAGTTCTATTTTGTTGTCATCACGGACAGTAATTCCAGCAAATTCTTTAGAGCCCCCTCCTGTGCATTCCAGATAAGGTGCTATTGCAAATCCGTAAAGTTTACCTCGCCTGGTTGCAGCAGATGCTCGTGCCGAAAAACCTGTTCGATCAGTCAAAGAGAGGGCCTGGTCAAAAACTTCGACGAAATTACCACTATCAATATCCAAGCCCATAGCAGTTCTTAGGGGCAGAGTCTTTGCCTGAATTAAATTCTTTTTCCTTAACTCAATTGGATCAAAATCTAATTCTCGCGCAGTTTCTTCAATAATTCGCTCAAGTTGAAAAGCCGCTTCTGGCCTGCCAGCCCCCCTGTATGGGGCCATTATCGCCGTATTAGTAAAGACCACCTTGGCATAATAGTATATAGAAGCAAAACCATACGGCCCACCTTGGGTACGAGCTGTTCCTGCTGTTGGGGTAAAAGGCCCAATTGTGCCGCAATAGGCACCTAAATTCCCAACTGTTTCAACCCGCAACCCTAAAAATTTTCCTTCTTTTGTAAGTGCTAGAGATACCGTGCTGACTTGACCACGGCCTTGGGTGTCTGACAAAAAGCTCTCCGACCGATCTGCTACCCATTTAACTGGTCTGCAGAGTTTTTTTGCGGCGTGCAAGATTAATGGAGGCTCCGGATAAGTGCCATTTTTCACACCGAAGCCACCCCCTATATCCGGAGCAACATGATGAAGTTTTTCCTTCTCAATTTTCAGCACATCAATCGCGTAGGCGTCTCGATTTTCATGAATGTTCTGAGATGAATTAAAAAGAGTTAGACGTTTGGTATCATCGTCATAATTAGCAATAGCACCACGCGGCTCAATAGGAACTCCTGCAACTCGGTTGTTTTTAATTTTTCTAGAAATTATATAATGGGCACTATCAAAAGCTGCTGCCGTCTTGATTCTGTCACCTAGCTCAAAATCAAGACATAAATTATTAGGTATGTCATCCCAAATCTGAGGCGCCCCCGGTTTGAGAGCTTCCTCTGGATCGGTTACCACTTCTAATTCTTCATAATCTACTTCAATGAGTTCTACAGCATGAAGCGCTGAAGGCTTTGTTTCTGCAACAACCATTGCTACTATCTCACCAACAAAACGAACACGGTCAATTGCTAGGCAATGCCTGGGTGGCACCTTCATTTTCTCCCCGCCAACAAAGGTATTTATCCGCGATGTACATGGCAACGGCCCATAATTTTCTTTCAACCAATCAGTGCCCGTAACTACGAGGGAAACACCGGGAGAACCCAGAGCTCCCGAGGTATCAATTCTATTAATAATTGCATGTGCATATGGGGAACGCAGGAATGCGGCATATACTTGATTAGGAAGATTAATATCATCAACGTATTTGCCTTGACCTGTCAGAAAACGCTTGTCTTCGCTTCGCTTTATGCTCTTTCCGATACTCCCTAAGGCTTTCATTGTTTTTTTTCTTCGTCAATCATTATGATAGCTCTGCATGCCATCACCCGTACTAATTGTGCACGGTATTCAGCAGAAGCATGTAAATCGCTATTAAACCGGTCACTTGGAACGGCAAAGTCTGTCAGGGCATCTATCGCAAAATGTTCCGCAAGCGCTTCTTCGAAGGAAACTTGACGAAAAACACACGACTCCGCTCCAGTTACAGATACCCTCACACTTCCTGAAAAGCTCGATACAAACACCCCTACAATTGCATAGCGTGAAGCAGGGTTGGGGAATTTTGCATAACCCGACTTCTCGGGAATAGGAAATTCAACACGGACAATCATTTCACCAGGATCTAATGCTGTTTGAAATAAACCAACAAAAAACTCATCACTTGATATAGACCGCTGATTTGTATGGATAGTTGCCCCCAAACCAAGAACAGCTGCCGGATAATCTGCTGATGGGTCGTTGTTTGCCAGCGAGCCGCCTAAAGTTCCAAGGTTACGAACGTGAGGATCGCCAATGTGGCCGGCCAGTTCTGCTAAAGCTGGTATATGCTCTCGAACAACTGGTGATGCTTCCACTTCAGAATGCGTGGTTGTTGCACCTATTAAAACTGAATGTTTCTTCGCAACAATACCTTTTAAGTCATTAATATCTCCTAAATCAATAATATCGCATGGCATCGCAAGTCGTTGTTTTAATACTGGGATCAAGGTCTGCCCTCCTGCTAGAAATAACCCGTCCTCTGATTTGGACAATGCCGTTACCGCATCAGTAATACTAGTTGGCTTCTGGAATGAAAAATTAATCATGTCTGCGTCCGCATTTTCTTAGCACCAGCTAATATAGCTGCAACGATATTCTGGTATCCAGTACATCGACACAAGTTGCCTTCCAACTCAGTCCTAACTGAAAGCTCGTCAATCTCCTTACCTTTTTTCGCTAAAGCAACAGCAGTCATTAGCATTCCCGGAGTACAAAAGCCGCATTGCAACGCATGATATTCATGAAAAGCCCTTTGCATTGGGTGAAGCTTACCATCGTCACAGAGGCTTTCTACCGTTTCGACCCTTGATCCTGCTGCCTGCAATGCCAACATAGTACAGCTTTTAACTGTTTTACCGTTTACGATAACAACACACGCACCGCATTGACTTGTATCGCAACCAATATGCGTTCCCTTTAGATTAAGATGCTCACGCAAGAAAGTTGACAACAATGTATTGTCCGGAATATCTATACTCGTTTTTTTGCCATTTACTTCAAGGGATACTCTTGTCATCGCAGCAGTCGGTCCTATTAGCTTGTTTAAGTGTATTTCAAGATTTTTGATGTCATTACAAAATTCATTTCCTCTTTTCCTTGGACTTTTTAGAATCTGTACGACAATGACCGCTTTATTCCGTCTTAAAGTTGAGCGCTGCAGAATTAATGCAATATCTTTGCCCTGAAGGCTCTGGCCCATCTGAAAATACGTGACCTAAATGCCCGGCGCACGATGAACAATGAACCTCGGTGCGCACCATGGAGTGACTGTAGTCTTCTTCATGACCAACCGCAACAGAGGCAATTGGCTCCCAAAAAGACGGCCATCCCGTTCCAGAATCAAATTTTGCACTTGATGCAAACAGTGGATTTCCGCACCCAGCACAATGGTAGATTCCCCGCACTTTACTTTCATTAAACTTGCCAGAAAATGGCGGTTCAGTATATTTGAGGCGAAGTACTTTGTACTGTTCTTCCGTTAGTTTTTTGCGCCACTCGGCATCGCTTCGCTCCATCCTTTTTTTCATCAATTTTCTCCATTTTGCACCCAAATATCTAATCAGTTCATGGGTTAACCGTTTCTTTAACTTCAACACCTTTGTTTCTAACTAGCCTCGTTAAAATTCGACTATAGTATGGCTGTCGGTTAACAGGAGGCGGAATAACAGTTGGAAAGATTTCAAATTATTTTTTCACTGGCAAGATGCTCCAACTCTTCCTCCTTTATCCCCAATATCTCAACTAAAACTTCCTTTGTGTGTTCTCCAAGACGAGGGGGGGCATACCGGTAACTAACCGGGGATAAGGAAAACTTAATGGGATTGGCAAGAAGTTCCACTTTTCCTGACTTTGCTAACGGATAAGGCATGTCAATTACACCTTTACGGTGCTTTACTTGTTCGTCATTGAGGGCTTCTTCAATGTTATTTATTGGACCAACCGGAACCCCTTGGCCAGCAAGACCCTTTACCCATTCATCTACGGTCCTTAAACAGGTTAATTCATTTATTTTTTTAATTAACAAGTCTCGATTGGACACTCGATCCGAATTATTCCTAAACCGCCGGTCCGCAACCAATTCGAGCGCATTGGCAAACTTGCAAAACTTGAAAAACTGCTGATCGTTCCCGATTGCCAAGACAAAAAAACCGTCTGAGGCTTGAAAAACCTGATAGGGCACAACATTCGGGTGAGCATTTCCAAGGCGTTGAGGTGGTGTTTTTGAAAGCAAGTAATTTATACCTTGGTTAGCAAGAAAAGCAATTTGAGTATCCAGAAGCCCTAAGTCTATCATTTGGCCTGTCCCAGTTGAATCTCGATACCTAACTGCGGCTAAGATTGCCGTTGCAGCATACATACCACAAACTATGTCTGCTATAGCAACACCAACTTTAATGGGTTGTCCGCCTTCCTCGCCAGTAACACTCATCAATCCTCCAGCAGCCTGAGCTAGAAAGTCATATCCGGCGCGCTCCGCATGCGGACCGGTCTGACCATACCCTGTAATTGCACAATAAACTAAAGTTGGGAAATCATCCTTTAGGTCATTATAGCCAAGTTTATATTTCTCAAGTCCACCGACTTTAAAATTATGGATAAGCACATCGCTCGATGCGAGAAGTTGTTTTAGAAGCTCCTTACCTTTTGGCTGTGAAAAGTCGATAGCAACAGAACGTTTGTTGCGGTTTGCAGAGAGATAATACGCACTCTCGCTAGTATCCATATTTTTGCTATCTTTCACAAAGGGCGGCCCCCAGGTCCTGGTATCATCGCCATAACCAGGACGCTCAACCTTAATAACATCTGCTCCCAGATCACCTAATAACTGCGTTGCAGTAGGACCAGCTAAAATCCGGGTCAAATCCAGAACACGAATGCCCGCAAGCAGGTCCGGAAACGAATCTTTTTCTCGTTCAGACATTAAAGATGCAACCGTTGGCGTCCATTAACTCTAAAATCATTTCTTATTGCGTTCTCTAATTCTTGTGACGTAGCAACTTATCTTTGTCATTCCTGTATAAGACACCCTGTCGCAATTCCATAATACGTGCATGCTGTTTTAATGCCGCCGGGTCCATATCCTTTGCGGGGGGAGACTCGTGGTGAAAATATCCAAACCTATCGGAACCCCGCACTAACCATGCGGAGTCTCCCTCCGCATTCAGTTGCCTTACCTGCGGCGTCAAATATCTAATAGCAATTCCAATACGGCGGTCGCTACTTTTGTTTGGACCGGAAGAATGGATCGTCCGAATATTATGTAAAGACATCTCTCCCGGTTTCAATGGCAAAAGAACAGCATCTTCCTCCGCAATATCTCGCAAAATTTCCTGACCTCGCGTTAGGAGGTTATCCGGATTTAAAGTGTCATGATGTGGGCTTTGATCCCACCGATGAGACCCAGGTAGAAATTTCATGCAACCGGCTTCAATGCTTGCGGGAGACAAAGCAATCCAAGCGGTTACGACATTCAAACTAGATAATCCCCAATAAGTGGAATCCTGATGCCAAGAAACATAAGCTTTTGCGCCTGGCTCTTTAACAAAGAGGCTTGTTCCCCAACACATAATGTCTTCACCCAGGATATCTTCAACAGCATCTAATATTTTGGCGTTGCTTACTAAACTCGCCACCCAGGTTTGAAGCAAGTAGAGTTTCTGGCCCTTTGAAAGTTCATACCAACCTTCATTGTTTTCTTCATAAACTTCAAATTTCCGTCGTTCGGATACTACTTCTAAATTCGAAAAAATTTTAACAGGGCCAACAAAACCGTTTCGATTGTATGAATTGATCTGTTTTTCACTTAAATGCTTGGTCATTTTTTTTTGGTTTTCTAAAAATTAACTACCTTTGAACGCCTAGGGCCCAACAAATAAATCAAGTAATTTGTGGACTTACAGGGTCGTATTTTTATAGATCGATCCTTTCAAAAAATACATCTTTTTCTTGAATATTGAACATAACAGTATAATAGAAACACTTAAATTAGATAGTTACAATTCCGTATTTGTAGAATAGGATCGCTATAAGAGATATCTCTTAAAGCTGCCAAATCATTTGACTTGCGAAGGAGAAATATAATGGAGAGCAGAGCAGCCCTAGCCATGGAAGCTGGAAAACCACTTTCTATCGAAACTGTTGAACTTGATGGTCCTAAAGAAGGGGAGGTTTTGGTTGAAATTAAGGCTACTGGGGTCTGTCACACTGATGAATTCACACGATCCGGAGCTGACCCAGAAGGACTTTTCCCAGCAGTATTGGGACACGAAGGTGCTGGGATTGTAGTTGACATAGGAAAGAACGTATCCTCCCTCCAAGTGGGTGATCACGTCATCCCTCTTTATACTCCTGAATGCAGAACCTGTGCCTATTGTACTTCTGGAAAAACCAACCTTTGCCAGGCTATCCGAGAAACACAGGGGCGAGGCGTCATGCCAGATGGCACTAGCCGCTTCAAACTAGGCGATAGGGAAATATATCATTATATGGGGACATCTACGTTTTCAAATTTCACCGTTCTCCCTGGAATTGCTGTGGCAAAAGTCCGTGAAGATGCCCCCTTCAATAAAATTTGTTATATTGGTTGCGGAGTTACAACTGGTATTGGTGCGGTGATCAATACAGCAAAGGTAAAGCCTGGCGACAATGTAGTTGTGTTCGGACTGGGCGGAATTGGTCTTAATGTAGTGCAAGGAGCACGAATGGTCGGAGCAAATATGATTGTCGGAGTGGACCTAAACCCTGAAAGAAAAAAAATAGCAGAACGATTTGGTTTAACCCACTTTGTTGATCCTAATGAAGTTCAGAGTGAATTAACGCCCTTTTTAGTAAACTTAACTAATGGCGGTGCCGATCATTCTTTTGAATGCATTGGTAACACTAATACCATGCGCCAAGCTCTAGAGTGCTGCCACAAAGGGTGGGGTGAAAGCACTATTATTGGGGTTGCAGGAGCAGGGGAAGAAATTTCGACCAGACCTTTCCAACTAGTAACTGGGCGCGTTTGGAGAGGAACTGCTTTTGGTGGAGCGCGGGGTCGAACAGATGTACCAAAAATCGTTGATTGGTACATGGAGGGGAAAATCCAAATTGACCCGATGATTACTCATACAATGCCATTGGAAGAAATTAATGAGGCCTTTGATCTTATGCATAAAGGAAAGAGCATTAGAAGCGTTGTTACATTTTAATTTAGCGTTTCCTTACAATTAAAGTTGCACATTAATTAGCAAACCAATTTTAAAAAATAGAACATTATAAATTCAAGCGAGAAACAAATTCTGGATCCAACGAGCACTAAATTCAAGAATATTAACATTCAGCAGCATGGGGCAAAGGGTGGCCATGAGGGAGTAAAACTAGAAGAACAGCTATTAGTTGCTGCCGACGGATTTGAACAGTTGTCCAAGTACCCTTTCGAAAATAGTCTATTATGAGAAAGTCAAGAAATTTGGCTCCCCAACTTTTTATACTACTAAACGCTAATGAATTAATAGAAAGCCTTCGCTAATGAAAATACAAACTATTTCGGAAAATTCCTGCTTTAATGGCACTCAGGGAGTCTATCAACACTTTTCTAAGGTGCTTCAGTGTGAAATGCGTTTTGGTCTTTACATCCCTCCTCAAGCAAAAAGAGAACGCTGTCCTATCTTATTTTGGCTCTCAGGTCTAACCTGCACTGAAGAAAATTTTATTGTTAAGGCTGGGAGTCAGCAGTATGCGTCTCAATATGGCTTCATTGTCGTTGCACCGGATACAAGCCCACGCGGAATTGATGTCCCTAATGAAGAAGCCTATGACATTGGACAAGGTGCTGGATTCTATATTGATTCGACCGAATCTCCCTGGGCTTCTAATTACAAGATGTATAGCTACATTACTAACGAACTTTCAGATTTGGTTTTTACCAATTTTCCGGCAAAGCAAAAACGTCAAGGTATTTTTGGCCATTCGATGGGTGGACATGGAGCATTAATAATGGCCCTAAGAAATCCAGAAACATTTAAATCTGTTTCAGCATTTGCCCCGATCACAGCACCATCCTTAGTTCCTTGGGGAAAAAAAGCTTTAGGCAAGTATCTTGGAGCTGATTCAAATCGTTGGAAGATATGGGATGCAACCGAACTCATCAAAAGTGGCAAGGTTCATCCAAAAACTATACTTATTGATCAAGGAACTGCCGACGATTTTTTGAAAGACCAATTGCGACCTGAGATATTTGAAGACGCTTGCGAAAAGGCTAAACAGCCTATTAAATTGCGGCTGCAACCTGGATATGATCATTCTTATTTCTTTATATCTAGCTTTATTGGCGACCATTTTGTGCATCACGCAGAATTGCTCGCGCTTTAGGTGCTAACGTCGACACACCCGTGTTTTTCCTCACAAACAGTAAAGCCTGTACTTATTTTTTTGAACCAACTAGCCATCAAAAAACACTTGCCGAACACCTGATTTAAGAGTAACTGGCGGCAGCGATTCTATGCTTGGCCCTGGGAACTACGTAAATGTGGAACGCCTTTTCTTCTGTCAGCCCCTTGCTTGGTGGAGTTTTCCTGATTTTACTTGGTACAGGGGGTCTCTCAACATTTACCACGCTCCGCCTGACAGATGGTAATTTACCATCTTTTATCATAGGTATGGTATCAACCATGTATATGCTAGGCCTTTTCTTGGGAGCTCTCTTCACACAACGATTGATTGGCAAAGTTGGGCATGTCCGCGCCTTTGCAACTTTTGGCTCAATCATGTCTGCAGCGACACTAGCGCATGCTTTTCTTTTTGATCCTTGGTTTTGGGGGTTTTTGAGGTTTGTTGTTGGGGTGTGCGCTGTTGGCATGTATATGTGCACAGAAAGCTGGCTCAACGAAAAAACAGATAATTCAATTCGTGGAGAGGTTTTTTCCTTATACCAGATGACTGTCTATCTCGCTTTTGGCATAGGACAGTTCTTAATTAATCTACCTGACAATTCTGGCTTCTTAATATTATCTGTAATGTCTATATTGATGTCATTAGCTATCGTACCTGTCTTATCTGCTCAAGTTAAAGCCCCTGAAATAACCAAACCCGAACCTCTTAATTTTGTTGAACTATGGCGCACCTCACCCTCGGGGATGTCCGTATGCTTTGTGTCAGGGACCATTGTGGGTTCCATTATGGCGTTGGGACCAATGTATGCTCATTTGATGGACTTAAACACACGTGAAGTGTCCACTTTTATGAGCGCTCTTATCTTTGGAGCATTATTATTTCAATGGCCCATTGGAAAACTTTCTGATTCCTTTGATCGAAGAAAAATTATGCTTGTCGTAACTATTGCAGCTACCCTTGTTTCAGTAATTCTAGGTCTAGGAGGGCAGTTCAAAAGCATTTTCCTGTATATCCTTATTGCATTATTTGGCGGCTGCTCTTATACACTTTATCCGTTGGCTGTCGCCTATACTAATGACTACCTTCCGCCCAATTTACTAGTTTCCGGAGCTGCCGGGCTACTAATGGCAAATGGGCTTGGAACATCAATGGGCCCGATTGCAAGCTCTATGTTTGTGGAAGTTGTCGGCCCTAACGGGTTATTTTTATTTTGTGCAATCATTGCACTGGCAACCAGCGTCATAATTGTTTTACGCATGCGCGAACGTGCAGCACTTGATGTTGAACAACAAGCAGTTTTCGAGGTCGCACCTCGCACAACTCATGTTGTTTATGAACTTCGCGCAGGTTACGACCAAGATAAGTAAAAGCTAGAGTTTGTTGGTTGGAAAAAACACAGCATGCTCTACTGGAGCGGGTGAGGGGAATCGAACCCCCGTTTAAAGCTTGGGAAGCTCTTGTTCTGCCATTGAACTACACCCGCATTGATATTAGATATAAGTTACCACTGTATTGCAGCATTTCAAAAAGCTTTTAAACTCAACGTGTGTTGATAGCTACTAAAGTATTTGAATTTGAAAACAAAACATAGGGAGGGAAAAATGACTATGTATTTGCACCAAGCCAATTATTCCTTGACTTCAATGAAAGGACTCGTATCAAATCCCCAAAATCGCAAAGAGATTGTGTCAAAAGCATTTGAGGCCGCAGGAGGTCGTTTGATTGATGCTTGGATGGCCTTTGGTGAATATGATGTAGTTGTGATCAGTGAATTCCCAAGTGATGTTGATGCAGCTGCTCTAGCCATGTCGATTGGATCTTCTGGTTCCTTAACCAACTTAAAGACCACAGTGCTAATTTCCATGGACGACGCGGTTAGGGCCATGAAAAAAGCAGCCGATATTACAGGAGCATATACCCCTCCCAGCTAATTGTCTCTATAAGGAAATGTCTTAAAATAAAAGCAACTAAATTTACAGATCGGCAGATTCAATGGAATCAACTGCTCATATATGTTCATCTGAAGCAGTCACTCATACTAAAGTTGGTGCTGATTTAACAATTGTATACTTAGGCTTTTAATGAGCTTTGCTAAGCTACGACGTGTTAGTGAAGAAAACAGAATATCTTTTTTTTAGCTAGCTAAACAAATTTATCAGAGATAACACTGTGACGTAGTTTCTAACAAATAAAGACTGCTCTGGACTTTACCGTAACGAGACTATTACTTAATTGGGTTTCAAATTAATATCCGCCTGAAGAAATGGTGCCGCCAAATATAGCAAAAGGATGCTCGTAATAATATTCAACTAGGGAGATAATCAAATCACATCTGAACTTAAACAATTGCCTAAAGGCACCGATATTACGGAACAAAACGGTACTTTTCAAAAAGGTCTATCCATTAATCCTAAGAAATTTAAAGACCAGTACCGCACAGCAGAAGGGAAAAAACGAGCCAAGGTTTCGTTTAACGGCCTAGAGACTCTATGGTTTAACACGGGTAGCCTCTGCAACATAACGTGCACGGGATGCTATATGGAATCCAGCCCTCGAAACGATTTCCTTAGCTATCTCAACTTGAGCGAAGTCAATTATTTTATCGAAGAAGCTTTAAAAAATAAATTTCCTTTAAAGAAAGTTGCTTTTACTGGCGGCGAACCCTTCATGAATCCTCAAATTCTTGAAATAATAGAGGCAGTGCTAAATAAACAGCTCCCTATCCTCATCTTAAGTAACGGTATGAAACCATTTTTGAATAGACGTCATAACCTATTAAAGTTGAAGAAAAAATATGAGGAGAAATTTTCGATTCGCATCTCTATAGACCACTACAATCAACTAAAACATCAAAAAATTCGTGGGGACAAGTCATGGGATCCAATGATGAAGGGTCTGCGTTGGCTAGCAAAGCACGGTTTTACCCTATCTGTTGCTGCCCGAAACTGTTGGGATGAAACGGAGTTGCAAACTAGAGAAGGTTATCACAAATTGTTTAAAAAAGAAAATATTTCCGTTGATTCTTTTAACCCCTCCCAGTTGGTCTTGTTTCCAGAGATGAATAAAACGCTTGATGTACCAGAAATAACCTCAGATTGTTTTGATATTCTGCAAAAACGGCCTGAAGATCTAATGTGTGCAAGTTCCCGCATGATAATAAAAAGGAAGGGTGCCGCTAAACCAGTAGTTGTCCCGTGTACGCTGTTACCGTTCAGCCGAACTTTTGAGATGGGTTCAACGCTTTCATCAGCATCCAAGAGCGTTTATTTAAACCATCCCCATTGCGCTAAATTCTGTGTCCTTGGGGGAGGATCATGCACTACGAACTAATAATCCGGATTTTGTTAAATAATAACCCTGCTGAATGAAGGCTACAAATTATCTTTTAAACACGCCATTTTTTATAAAAAAAGCAGAACATTTTGAAAGCAGCCTTTATATTAAACTAGAGACAACCGGTCACTTTCCGCTTCAATACGGCTTTCTAATTCAACCATAAATTCTCTCCGAGTTAAACCGGTTGGAATTGCCGGCAGAAAGCTCACGCTTATAGTTCCTGGCTTCTTCTCAAAACTGCGGCGACCCCAAAATTGGCCGGAATTAAGGGCTATTGGTATTAAAGGCACGCCAACCGGTAAGTTTAGATATAAAGCAGCCACTCCAGAAAAATAAGGCCTCTTTTCACCTGGCGCAACTCGTGTTCCTTCAGGAAAGATAATAACTTGCCCACCCCGCAAGAGCCGACCCCTGCTATTTTCAACCAAGGATTTTAGCGCTCCAGCCCCTCCTTTTCGGTTAACTTCTATCATTCCACACTTTCTGGCATACCAGCCCCAAAAGGGGATCTCCATTAGCTCTTTTTTCAAAGCATATTGTGGATCATCAAAAATCGTTAAATAGGCAAACGTTTCCCAGGCTGACTGGTGCTTTGACGCAAAAACAGCAGGACCTGATGGTATATTTTCATGACCTTCGATGACCCAAAATAGCCCTACTATTTTTCTTAATCCCCACAATGCACCGACTGCCCAAAACCGAACCGCTTTCTGCAGTAACCGACGAGAAAAAGGTAAAAAAATCCAAAGCACAAATAAAATACAGAGTAGCCAGCTAAAGAAAAAGATATTAAAAATTGCAGATCGTACGATTACCATAGTATCGTTTTTCCGTGACTACTTAACTGTTTTGGGAACTCTGTTATACAACATCTGAAGATTGAGACGCACCCAACCAATTAGATACTTGTTATATTCACCAATAATCAATAATGCTGTTCCTGGCCAACTCCACCACATATCTTGTTTTACATGATCGGGAAAAACCGGGTGTGGGACAATCTTAATTGTATCAGACAACGCATTCCGAAATTCCATTAAGCTCCTTGGCATGTGGTACCCAGCTGTAACAAGTCGAAGAGAGGTGATGCCTTTTACCTGCGCCCATTCACTGCTTTCAGTCGCATTTTGGTGTGTGTCAACTGCATTTCCAATGCTGATTCTATTTTCAATTGCATAATCTTCTTTTTTTATTGCTCGCAAAAGCCGTCGAACATCTAGCCCTACATAAACACCCGAAACAAATAGTAAGTTTGCATGCCCCTTTTCTAGCAAATCAAGCGCCCTTTCCAATCGCCCACTCCCGCCCGTGAGGACTACAATTGCATCTGTTCTTGCGTCACTAGGGATTTGCTTTCCACTTGGTATTGTTGATGCAAAAATGAAAAGGCCATATACCCAAAGTGTAAGGCCCAAGAAGAGAAACACAATACCCCAACGAACCAACCGTTTACCTTTCTTTCCCCTGTGAAATCTCACGGTATCCTCGAAAGCAGCCAAAGCACTGTCGTCTGTGCTGCTGAACGCGCAGTTAAGCCAACAAAAATGGGTAGCCCAATCAAAAGTCCAGTATAAAAGAATTGGGGGTACAGCTCTATTACAAAATTGTTTCCTATTTTTTCTAGAAAAAAAATAATAACGAACAATGCTAACGTCCCTAAAGTGCTGCCTAAAATGGCACCACGAAAACTCATCACCATTGCTCGTCCAGCAAATTGCCGAGCGATATATTGGTCTTGTGCGCCAATAAAATGCAATACCTCAATAACTTCACGATGGACTTCAAGGCCGGTCCGAGTAACAAAGACTACCGTGCCAACAAGTGCAAAAAGAACAAACCCTAAGATCATTAGCACAACCCATTGGATTGTTTTAACAAAATCAATAAATCGAGCAAGCCATACATAATGGTCATCTACTGAAACATCTATTCCCTGATCACTAATCTGCTTTTCAAGCAATGTTGCATCTATCTTTGTACCTTCAACTAACTCTACACTAATAAGACGTGGCATGGGGAAATCCAATGTTTCGTAAGCTTCTCCTAACCATGGTTTAACTAAATTCATAATCTGTTGGTCTGAAATAACCTCATACTTTCGTATATCCTTATTTTCTGCCAGCAGACTTAAGACTTTTTGCAGCACAGTGTTGTCTGCCGTTGGATTTTGCTGACTATATAATTGAATAGAAATGCTATTACCAATACTGCTATCCCAGCGCGACACCACAGAATTTAAAGCTAACAATACACCAAAGGAAATGACCGTTAAAAAAACCATAAAAGCAATCAACCACGGAAGGAATCGACCATTTGTGTCTTTCTCAAGCGGTAGATCCGTACGCTGATACTTAAACATTTTTTCTAATTATTTTGTTTCAATAAATTGACAGTAATTAGTATTAGCATGATTTCCAACTAGTTATTATCCTGACGATTCGCTGTTTTCTTTATTGCCAGAAGCAATTATCTTTAAATTCCCGTTTTCTAAACGCAAAAAAGTATTTCCTAATTTTTTCACTAAGCTCATATTATGGGTAGCTATAATAATTGTTGTACCTAGTCGGTTTAATTCTTCAAACAAATGCATTAGGCGGAAAGCCATATGGTCATCAACGTTTCCTGTAGGTTCATCGGCCAGTAAAACACGTGGCCTTGCAATTATTGCCCTTGCAATAGCTAACCTTTGTTGCTGCCCCCCTGATAGTGTTGGTGGGCGAGCTCTAATATGATTTTCCAACCCAACCCATTCTAAAAGCTCTAAAACATGCTTCTGTACTAAATTTTCTTCAGCCTCTGAAACTCTCAATGGAAGTGCAACATTGTCAAACGCACTAAGGTGTTCAAGAAGTCTAAACTCTTGAAAAACAACGCCTATTTTTCTTCTAATTGAGGGAAGCATGCTCCTTGGAGTAGTTACAATATCATTCCCAAACAATGAAATTAGACCTCGAGAAGGGCGCAGTGCTAGATAAATTAACTTTAACAACGACGATTTTCCGGCCCCACTATCACCAACAAGAAAATGAAATGAACCAGCATCCAACGCAAAACTGACATCTTTTAGCACTTCTGGACCAACACCGTAACGCAGGCCAACATTTTCAAATTGGACTATTGGATTATTACCTAGCATCTAGTAAAACTCCCAATACCAGTTTGGTTGATTAACTAAGTAAGTACAACAAAATATAATTCGTTTTAACGTTGATTATTGATTAAAAAAATCTTAAATCTGCTTTCAAACTTCTGACTGGGTTGCTCTCGATTTCATGAAAGCCTATAAACGTATTTATAAATCAATGGTACGCTAATGATCTTTGGATGTCCAAATTGTAAAACCGCTTACGACACACCGGTGTCAGCGATAGGTAGTGGCAAGAAAGTGCGTTGCTCAAAATGCAACCACACGTGGCATCAACAACCGGTTGCAGATCACCCCCCTGTCACCGCATCACAACAACCAGTATCGCCTAGTTATTATCCACCTATGTACCCTCCAGTCAGCCCGTACGGCGCTAGTCCTATGCCGTATCCACCACCTGGATATCCTCCACCGGCGTACCCCCAGATGCCAATGGCAAATCAAGGTGGTCAGCAGAATATACCCTCTGACCTAATTCCGGATCAGCAGCAAAATGATGCTCCGCAGAAATCCGACCTCCCCAAAGAAGCGGAAACAGCTACAAAAGTAAATGAACCTGCTCCTTCTCAGGAAGAGCTTGACCGAATGTTTGGAACAGACGACGATCTTGCTGCAATGACAACTTTACCAGGGGGAGGCCAAGGTTCCCCGAAGAGCATTCGAACCTCCGCTGATTTGGATGATGAAATAAACCCCAATAATATCCCTGATGACTTGGATCCGATCCCAGAGGTTTTTACAGGAGCCGGACAAACTCCTGATGATGCGGGAACCGATCAGCCTAAGAAAAGCCGAATCGGTCTAATCATTGGTATTATAGTCTTTATACTACTAGGCCTAACCGCTGGTGGGGGAGTGCTATTCAAAGATTTGGTAATAGAGGCCGTGCCGGCAACAAAAGATATATATTCAATGATTGGGCTAGGCCCTGCACGGCCCGGTGAAGGATTGATAATTAGCAATGAAAAGGCACGACGCCAGTCCCAAGGCGAGGGTGATGGCGCAGTTGAGATTTTAGTAATCACTGGTGTAATAACTAACGTGACTAATAAGGAGGATATACGTGCAGGCGGCAAGGTGGTTGAAGGCTCTGGGCGGATTGTTACCGTCCCAATGATCAAAGTTTCTTTAAAAGACAAAAAGGATAACGAGGTACAGTCGACTTCCGTTGCCCCAAAAAAGAATCAATTAAAACCTGGGGAGAAGCTGCGTTTTAAGGTAGAAATAGAAAAGCCATCACCATTAGCCCGTAAGATAGAGGCGGGTTTTGTTTCTCAACTTGAAGAAAATAAATAAATTTGATTTTTTAATTCATAATGGACTTTAAACCTAAGGCCCGTATCTCTTTTAAGTACAACTAATACTGTTTTAACAGCCGTTTAATATATTCCCTCTCAACTATAGGCCGGTATTGTTGACTCGAACGTCGACGAAGTTCATCCAATAGTTTTTTTGCTTTCTTTACCTGCTGTTGGTTTGGAATTTTGACCTTGCTTCGAGTGCCACCTGCTTGTGGGAATCTGTTTTCTTGTGAGTCAAAGAAATCTTCCATTCCCCGTCCCCCAATGCCTAATCCGCGTATCATCTGCCCCCCACCATTAGCTGATTTGCGCCTAAACCCCTCAATGACACGTTCTACACTCTTACGAAGTTCCTCTACAGCTTTTCCCTGGTAGCTAACAGCAGCACCTAGCTTTCCACCCAGCAGCACCTCCGATGCACTATCCATCGCTTTAGCGGCAGAACCAACAGCACCTGGCACATTTCCTAAAGATTTTTGAATCTCCGACGTTAGTTTTCGAAGTTTGCTGCGAAGCCTTTGTTGCTCTTTCATCAAGCTCTTATTAGAGCTCAGGTGACCTGCATTTTTCTCTATAGTCCCAAGCTGTTTAGACCGACTATCAGTCTGGATATTTTTCTTATATGTGAAGTCCATTAAATCCTGCTGCTCGTGAATTAAGCCTTTTAACCCCTTAACTGCACCTCGGGCTTTTCCACCTAACTTGCTGCCAGCATTATTTTCAATCCTAGCTTGTAGCTCGCGCAGTGTTTTCATTAGGTTTGCCATCAACTCTTGTGCAGCTAATCTAGAACCTGTATTTGCCAAATCCCGAATTCTATCAATTTTTTCTGAAATAATATCTCTAGAAATCACTTCAAATTTTCTGGTAATGTCCGAGTTAACCAACGATTCCTCTTCAATCCGTTTTGCCAATTGGTCAATAAACTTTTTTATCGCCAGTTTCATATTGTCCATTAATCTTTTTAATTCTTTTCCAGTTATATCCCCATTTAGTGCTTTCATAACAGTGCCGTGACTACTAACCATATCATTCGCAGCGATAGCGTACTCACCATCTTCTATATGCAAAGCCATATCCCAAAGCAACTTTTGTATATCTGAAATAAGCATTTTGGAAATATTACCCTTTAAGCGAGTAGCTACTATTTTTATCCCGAGATAAATAGAAAAATCTTGATTAAAATGCATAGGCTTATCTAGAAGGTTCTCAAGACTCCCGATAATTTCTTTTCTAGTTTGATCGTCTAATATGGAAATTTTTTTCTTAATTTCAGCTAACTTCTGAGCAACAGGATGATTGAAGAGCCGCTCAGGTAATACTGTTAAAATCTGCTCAGTAGAACCAGTCTGAGCTCTCTGATCGCTAGCCTCTAGCCGGACTAATACAGGTAACCCCGCCCAGGGGTGCCCGGAAAAATCCTTATTGAAAAAAGCTTGAAAAGAATGATCACCTGAAGGGACAGGAAGTGTCTCCCTAATTTCCAAAAGGTCACGATTTGATGAAATTGCATTTTTTGGGCGTACTCCAATAAATTCGGCTTTTGAGATACCATAATCATCATTTGCCTCAAACTGTACCCCGAGCCGGGCATTTGCTGTACGGCTTGGGGAACGCAAAAACCCAACAGTTGGAGCTTTGTCTTCTTGTACTATTATGGGAACCAACACCTCTATATGCTGGTTCAACTGGATACGTACCTCCCTAGTTTCTATATCCTCCATCACTATCTTTGTTTCAGCTTGAAACATTTTTTTGGATTCATATGTTAAAATTTCACCTGTTAGTTTCCGAGAACCTATACTTATCAGAGGTGAAACCCTGCTTCCCCCCAGTTGAATAATGATTTTGCTGTCCACTGGAATATTTATGGGCCTCTCAACACCAAAGATTGATATGGTTTTTGCTTTTTCTTGGTTCCTTAACTCTAACTCTTTAATTCGTTTTTCAAAAAATTCGGGCGTAACTTCTGTATATAACGGGGGTACCACCCAAAAATTAATTTTCAAACTTTCAAAAGAAACAGGAATCGATGGAGAAAATGCTAAGCTAACTCGCTTAAATATTTCTCCATACGAGGCAAATATAGAGACAACTAACAGGATTGGTATAAAAAACCTAAATCCCCTCGGATCTTTTTCGGCCATACTTGAATTAGGTAGAGGGACTCTTATATGTCGGATTGAATTTGACAAAAAATTCTTATGTGCATACCACAAATCCTGTGCAAACTTCTCGTCAGTATTCAGTCCTAATTTGTCTGAAACTTCGGTTAAGGCTCGATCAGAAATGCCATTAACAATTTCTACGTGGCGCCAAAGTTTTTCCGAAGTGATTTTTGGAACCTTGAGCAGGCCTCTAATTAGCAAAATACAAAATACTAACGTAAAAAACGCTAAAATTAAAACATGCTGCCAAAATAATAAGTTCTTAAAACCGTCAAGAAGAGCTATACAGAAAAACAGGCCAAGAAAAGAGCAGGCCGGCCACAATTGTGGCCACGTAATTTCCCATAAAAGCGTAGCATATGCTAACTGGCCCAGAAGCCGAAAACGGTATCCAGTTAAACCTTTGTATGTCCATGCCTCACCCGGGGTTGGCTTCCATATCTTCATCTTGCATTTCTAACCAAGGAGGTAATTTTTCCCGTTTTATAAATTCTTCAATGCATACCTTTTGAGCAACAATAGCAAAGCGTGCACCATCTACAATCACTTCAGGTATCAGAGGTCGACTATTATAAGTTGATGCCATCACAGCCCCATACGCTCCCGCATTTGAAAACGCGATAAAATCACCCTCCTCCATCTTAGGCAAAGTGCGATCAATTCCAAAAGTATCACTGGTTTCACAAATTGGCCCTACTACATCATATCTAACGGATGATATATTCAACCCTGCCTCTTTGATTGGCAAGATTTCGTGATAGGCATCATATAATGCCGGTCTTAAAAGGTCATTCATAGCTGCATCAACAATTAAGAATGGACGATAATTCCCTTCTTTTACATAAATAACTTGCGACACTAATAATCCGGCGTTGCCAACAATCACTCTTCCAGGCTCAAATCCGATAGAACATCCTAAATCACCCACCACATCTTCTACCATTAATCCATATTCACAAGGGGTTGGTGGAATTTCATCCAGGTAAGAAATCCCAAGGCCTCCACCCAGATCAATTCCCTCAACCTTATATCCTTCGTTTTTTAGAAACGTTACCAACTCGCTTATCTTTTTGTAGGCCCTCCGATAAGGAGCGAGCTGGGTTAACTGTGAGCCTATATGAACAGCTACTCCTACGGTATCAACACCGTTCATTTTAGATCCCTTAGCATATAAACGTTTTGCATCATCCATGGTTACGCCAAATTTGTTTTCATTAGTACCGGTCGTAATCTTTGAATGCGTTCTTGCATCAACATTCGGATTTACCCGAATAGAAACAGGAGCGCGGATTTGTCTTCTTTTTGCTATTTCAGAAAGCAGATCCATTTCCGACTCAGACTCGACATTAAATTGTTTTATTCCTACTGATAACGCCTGCGACAATTCGTCTCTGGACTTACCAACACCTGAAAAGACAATCTTGTTAGGAGGGAACCCGGCAATCAGTGCACGCGTTAGCTCACCAGCTGAAACAATATCAGCCCCCGCCCCCAAACGCGCTAACGTAGCCAAGACACCAACATTACTGTTTGCTTTAAGCGAAAAAAAAATTTCTGCGTCAAGGTTCTTTAATGCACGCTTAAAAGTTTTATAATTTTGTTTAATTGCAGCTGCTGAATAACAATAGAATGGCGTCCCAACTGCTTCTATAATATCAATCAATGAAACTCCTTCTATAAAAAGCTTCCCTTTATTATATTGGAAGTTTTCCATTTTAATTTTCTGCATTCGGGGAATGTTTGATTATAATTTCTGTAGCCGGTTGTGGGGGTTGGTAGGTTCTATAGTCATATTTTCCTGCTCCAGTTAATTTTTTTCTACTAAATACTTTAGAGGCCCTAGGATTAACTGTTTTTCCTGGAATACTTTTCGAAACGTTTTTCTTATTTGTAGAACTAGATGGTTGTATTGGCGCAGATTTCACCCCGCACCCTGCAACAAAAATTGCAGCAAACAGCACTACTACCAATCTTCCGGTAAAAAATCCTCTATTTTTCATAAATCGTCTAATCCACGCTCAGTAAATACCGTTTACGTGCTTCGCCTAGCCTCTTTTTTACTTCTTTAGACGCAGTACCACCATAACTTATTCTATTTTCAATCGATTTTTCAGCAGATAAAACTGTATATATTCTTTTATCAATCCCTGGCTCAATTGACTGAAGCTCGCTTAGTGACAAATTGTCAAGACCGCAGCCTTTTTTTTCTGCCAACTTTACTGCCTCCCCGGTAATATGGTGCGCCCGGCGAAATGGAATATCGAGCTCCGTCACCAGCCAATCAGCAAAGTCTGTTGCTACTGAAAAACCTAGCCTAGCATCAGCTTTCATTCGGTCTTTATTAAATGTAGCACCTTTTAACATTTCTCCCATAACCAACAAACATAGTTCAAGAGTATCCGCTGCATCAAAAACGGGTTCTTTATCTTCCTGCATATCTTTACAGTACGCTAAGGGGAGTCCTTTCATTGAAACAAGAAGAGTGTTTAATGCTCCAAACACTCGACCAGCCTTACCGCGAACTAATTCGGCAGCATCTGGATTCCGCTTTTGAGGCATTATTGAACTGCCAGTAGAAAAGCTCTCTGAAATTCTAATATAGTTGAACTGACTTGAACTCCAAATAATAATCTCTTCTGCCAAGCGTGTTAAATGCATTGCTAGAATCGACCCCACAGCTAAATATTCAAGTGCAAAATCACGATCAGATACTGCATCTAAGGAATTAGCGGCTGGTCTGTCAAAACCAAGATTTCGTGAAACCATCTTCCTATCAATACAAAAAGAAGTTCCAGCTAATGCTGCTGCACCCAAGGGACATTCATTAAGTCTCTTTCTAGCATCAGTTGCTCGCCCTCGGTCTCTTCCGAACATTTCTACGTAAGCCAGGAAATGCTGACCGAGAACAATTGGTTGAGCTATTTGTAAGTGCGTAAATCCTGGCATAACAGTAGAAACGTGCTCCTCAGCTTGATTAATAAGTATCTCTTGCAAATCAAAAATACCCTGGTTTAAACGGTCGATTGCGTCCCGCACCCATAATTTAAAGTCAGTAGCGACCTGGTCATTTCGAGACCTGGCCGTATGCAATTTTTGGGCAGGTTCACCAATCAATTCTAATAAGCGAGACTCGATATTCATATGTATGTCTTCTAGCTCTGACTTAAAGTTAAACTGGCCTTCCTCAATTTCGTTTTCAATTAAATCTAAACCTTTACAAATCGCGATAGCATCCTCTTCCGAGATAATATTACACGCTGCTAACATATTAGTATGGGCCTTTGAGCCCAATATATCTTGTGCATAAAGGCGCATATCAACTCCAATGGATGAATTAATCTGTTCCATCACATGAGAAGAACCAGAATAGAACCGGGATCCCCATATGATGTTAGTGTTTCCAACTTTCCTTTTGTTTTTCATGCATGCAGCCTTATAACACGATAGTTTTGCCGAATGAGGATTTCCCTTGTATATTCAATTTATGCGAAAGATCAAAGTCATACTTTTTATTGCATCAACTTGGTTGATTTTTTCTACCATCAATATCACTGCTAATTCCGAAGTACAGCATTGTAATCTCAACGACTGGCATCCAAAAAAATTTCGTTATACCAAGCCAGCAAAACAAATTAAAAGCACCACTTTATATACCTTGCAGGGAACAGAAAAAAAACTCCAAGATTACAACAAACGCGGTCTAATATTAAATTTTTGGGCTACCTGGTGCGCTCCTTGTATCAAAGAGATGCCAAGTCTAGCCGGCCTCCAAAAAACTCTATCTAAAGACAAGATCGAAGTATTAATGCTTTCAGTAGATTACGGGACCCAGATGAAAATCTCCAAACTTATTACTGAATTTCTTCATTTAAAGAACTTGAAAGGATTGCGATCCTTTTGGGACAAAGATCGTGCTATAATGAATTCAGTAGACATCAGAGGACTACCAACGACCATATTTATTGATTCACAGGGCTACGAAATTGGCCGAATTGCAGGACTTTCAGATTACAGCAGCAATAGAATGAAATATTTTATCCGGAATTGTCTCTACTGAGTAAATAAAGTATTCATTCACTAAAAGCACGGTTGCTAGGATCTGTGATAACCCAATATCCGTAAGTTTTATATATGCCAATTCAATAAGAAACGACCGAAAATAATACAAACAGAATCCCATCGGATCCGAGTGCACAAAACAGCAAATTAACGAATATCTCTAAGTTTCTGACCTGCCCATTCTGGTAATTGTTCCAGTTCCCATTCTTTTATCTGGCTAACCTTACTATCGCACATAGGAACTACTTTAGATTCATTTGTATCAAAATGAAGCAACATGCACTCGAAGGTCGCCTTTTCAGCACCACTAACTTTCATAACGTGGCCAATGCGAATACGCTTTTGATCAACACCAAAAACAAAACTTGCAACTTCTAAAGTCACATCACCACGCACTTCTTCTAAATAACGAATGTGCGATTCCAACGTATACAAAGAGCGACCTTCAGCCCTAAAGTATTCTTCCCCTAAACCAAAGTGATTCTGAAAAGCAAACGTTGCGTTGGAAAAAACTACTAAATAGTAGGCCTCGTTTAAATGACCATAATAATCACACCACTGCTTTTTTAGGGGTTCCGAATGGAGGTTTAAGTGACTCATGATTTTATCTTCCTTTCCAAACCGGCAAACGTTTTTCTACAAAGGCTCGGGGCCCCTCCTTATGGTCATCACTAGCATAAAGCTTATTCAGCGCGGAACTTTTTCTTGAACGAAGAAGATCGAATGATTCTTGCACTGTCAAACCCTCTGTCATTCGAATGACCTCCTTAACCGCTGCAAAAACCAATGGCGGTCCTCCGGAAAGTAGTTTTCCAATTTCATGTGCACGCGTCATTAAATGTTTAGTTGAAACAATTTCGTTAACTAGTCCCCAATGTTTCGCTTCTGGAGCACCCATCCACCGCCCAGTAAAAAGAAGGTCCATTGCCACGTGATATGGGATTCGACGCGGCAATTTAATTGTAGCTGCATCAGCCAAGGTACCGGCTTTGATTTCAGGCAGGGAGAATCGCGCGTTTTCAACAGCAATAACAATATCAGCAGACATCATTAATTCTAGTCCACCACCCACAGCCATCCCATTAACAGCAGCAACAATAGGCTTATTTAAAGCTGGTAATTCTTGAATTCCACCAAAGCCCCCAACACCAAAATCATCATCTGCTTGGCTGTCCCCTTTAGCCGCAGCTTTCAAGTCCCAACCTGCTGAAAAAAATTTTTCTCCACTTCCAGTTATAATCGCACACTTTAAGTCTGGATCGTCGCGAAACTCTTCAAATATTTTTCCCATTCTTCGGCTAGTAAAGGTATCTATAGCGTTGGCACTCGGCCGATTAAGCGTAACCTCGAGAACCTTGCCAACGCGGGTTGTTTTTAATTCATCTACATTCATTTTGTAAAATTCATTATTAAATCTACATTACTTTAGGTTTGCTAAATTTTATTCCTAACTAAAAAGTTTGCACGCATATTGAAACATTTTTACATTAAGTACAGCATTAGAATTCTATATGTTGCTTTACTTTTTCCCGCAACGCATTTCGGATTGAACAAAAAGCACCGTTCCAATCAGAAGGTGCGGGTTGTCGAAAAAGGCACATTGATTGATACCACGGAGAGTCATTTCGTTCCAACATCCAACGCCAATCAGGGGCGTAAGGAAGAAGAACCCAAACCGGTTTACACATGGCTCCAGCCAAGTGAGCCAATGCCGTATCAACTGTAATAATTAAATCTAATTCCTGAACTATTAAAGCTGTATCTGCGAAATTCTTTAAATCTGAGCCCAGATCTATTACAAGATTATTTAGATTATGCCTTGATAGTTCCTTAGCTGCCGCACCTGTTTGCAAACTATATAGTGATATGCCAGATAATTCTAAGATGCTAATAAACGGCAAAATTCCGCACGATCGATCTTTATCATTTTGGTGAGTCGGACTACCTGCCCAGGCAAAACCTATATTAAATAAGTTCTTAGATAATTTTGCTAGGTCATATTTTTTTTCTTTCGGAGCGAAAATATACGGCATATTTTTTGGTATAGTGCGAAGCTCGGTCCCAAAAACATTGGGTAGAGAAAGCATTGGGATGTGATAATCAAAGTCTGTAAAGACTTCATTTCTATCTACAACTAAATCAACACCTTTGACACCCGACATTAAGTCCAACAATGGAGAAGCCACTTCAACCACAACAACACCTCCGGCCTTTCCAACTTTTTCTATATATCGTGAAAACTGTATCGTATCTCCAAACCCTTGTTCTTGATGGATCAAAATTGTTTTACCTTCTAACCGAGATCCATCCCAAAGTGGCTTGTCCGATCTTCTAACTTTATTTCTTTCAAGTCTCCAACGACACTCATATTCTGTAAACCCTTCCTTTAAATTGCCAAGTAACAATAACGTTAAGGCTCTATCCCATTCATATTCGGAATTCCTCGGGTCAAGTTCTCTGGATCTATCAAACAAACCAAGTGCCTCTTTTGGCCAACCCAAATCACGCAAGGTTAACCCTAAGTTATAAATTGCATCCGCATTTTCTGAATCCATTAAAACCGATTTTTCGTGGAACAATTTAGCTTTTTCTAGGTCACCAATCTCCCTTAATGCATTTCCTAAGTTTGTCAGAACGTCAGAATTGCTTGGAGCTAGTGATAATGAACGGTAATAACATGCTATAGACGCAATGCTCTGCCCTAAAGCTCGATATGCAACACCCATATTATTCAGATATTTCGGATTTTCCGGATTTATCTTAATTGCTTTTGAATAATACTTAACTGCCCTATTTATATTTCCAGTTTGATGCGCTCTAAGGGCTATTTGGAAATTTTTCTCAGCTTTTTGATATCGTAAAGCTAAACCGATACTTTGTTGCCTCAAACCAATCTCCAGTCTTTTAGAATTTTTCCACAAAACAAAAAAATATTCGTCAGTTCAGTTTGGCAGGCTGTCTACCTTCTGTCATTCCTCTACAGAATGTTTTGTAAAGCGAGCAATATCATTTTTTATAAGATTTTCAGGACATTTTCAGGGGGTCGGCATAATACTGCCTTTTCACCAACAACTACAATTGGCCGTTCCAGAATTCTAGGGTATTTTATAATCGCCTTTATCAGATCGTTTCCAGAAAGGCTGTCAATATCAATATTTTCGTCCTTTGCATCCTTAACGCGAATAATTTCATGAGGTGCCTTTCCCATCATGGATAAAATCTTTTTAATTTCAGAAAAAGACACTGGTTGAATCAAGTATTCAATAATATTAGGTTTGATCCCTTTCCCTTCTAAGATAGCCAAAGTCTTTCTTGATTTGGAACAACGTGGGTTATGAAAAATTGTAACGATCATAGATTTTACCTTATTAGTTCATATTTTCTACAAACAAAAAATTAAATGATTGGCGGTTTTCTTAAAAGGAATAGCTTATATTTAAAATAGGATAGTTGCCATCCCCTTTATTCAATGCTCTACCTTTATGAGTTTAGTTCCTGTAATGGAGTTTTCATGCAACAGTTCAACAATAGGAATTGGATAGGGGTCTGGAATCTTTACTTACGTGAAACAAGACGTTTTACAAAAGTATATACCCAGACAATTATCGCACCTGTAATAACAACTCTGTTGTTTTTAGCTGTTTTTGCTCTCGCATTAGGAACTTTACGTCAAGATATAGCAGGTGTTCCCTTCACAGAGTTCTTGGCCCCTGGTCTTATAATAATGGCTATTGCACAAAATTCTTTTGCCAACACCTCATCCTCAATTGTCATCTCAAAGGTCCAAGGGAATATTGTGGATACCCTGATGCCACCATTTACTGCGTCCGAGCTAACAACGGCGATTGCGCTGGGTGGAGCAACTCGAGGCTTGGTTGTGGGCTTAGCTGTAACTATAGCAATGGCTATTTTTGTCGATCTAGCATTTAAAAACATTTTCGTTATTTTATTTTTTGCGTTTATGGCTTCGCTAATGCTGTCACTGATAGGTGTTATCGGAGGAATCTGGGCTGAAAAATTCGATCATATAGCTGCAGTAACTAATTTTATTGTAACGCCACTCGCCTTTTTATCAGGAACTTTTTACTCGATTGAACGCCTACCACAAATTGCCCAGAAGGTAGCTTTGTTTAACCCGTTTTTTTATATGATTGACGGCTTCCGCTCAGGCTTTATAAATTATTCCGATAGTTCAATTTTTGTTGGATCGTTAGTGTTGGGGGGGTCAAACCTTATCCTTTGGACCATATGCACTTGGATGTTTTACTCAGGCTATAAACTTAAACCCTAATCCAGCCTTCTAATGACTTTGGTCAAGAATAGAAAAAATGTTTAAGTAAATTCTAATAAAAATTATCTTTTGAAAGCGATCGGTTTTGAAATGATCCCAGCATTAATGCCAACTTATGACCGCTATAACCTAACTATCGTAAAAGGTAAAGGTTGTTCGGTTTTTGATTCTGAAGGAAAACAGTATCTTGATTTTGGTGCAGGAATTGCTGTAAATAGTTTGGGTCATTGTCATCCTAGACTAGTCTCCGCATTGAAAAAGCAAGCCTCAAACTTGTGGCATTGTTCAAATCTTTACAATATTCCTAAACAAAATGAGCTAGCCAAACGGCTTGTTAAAAATACCTTTGCTGATACCGTATTTTTCAATAACTCTGGTGCTGAAGCAATCGAAACCGGTATAAAAATTATACGAAAATATCAACATGATAACGGTAACCCGTCAAAATTTAGAATAATTACCTTTAAAGGATCTTTCCATGGGAGAACCCTAGCAACCATTGCTGCAAGTAGGCAGAAAAAACATATCGACGGTTTTGGCCCAATCGTAAGCGGCTTTGATCAGGTGATTTTAAATGATATCAAAAAAGTAGAATCGGCAATTAAGCCTACCACTGCCGGGGTCTTAATAGAACCTATTCAAGGGGAAGGTGGAATACTCTGTGCCCAAAATGGGTATTTACAAGAATTAAGGCGACTCTGTGACAAATATGATCTGCTTCTAATGCTCGATGAAGTTCAAACTGGAAACGGCCGCACTGGAAAATTATATGCGTATGAATGGGCTAAGCTAAAACCTGATATAGTCGCTACAGCTAAGGGACTTGGTGGCGGATTCCCAATTGGTGCCTGCCTGGCTAACGAAAAAGCTGGAAAAACGTTAACCTCTGGTAGTCATGGCACTACCTTTGGCGGAAATCCAATGGCTATGGCGGTCGCAAACGCTGTACTTGATGTTATCTTAGAAAAAGGCTTTCTCAATAGTGTAAGGGATAGAAGTTCGTTGTTGATGAAACACTTAACTGAAATTGCGAAATGCCACCCAACAGTAATTGACGAAGTACGTGGGAGGGGGCTAATGATAGGGCTGCATTGCGCTTTTGATAACGGGAACAAATTGTTAGTTGATAGATTTCTGAAAAAAGGGCTAATGGCCGTCCCAGCTGGTGACAATGTCGTTCGACTGCTGCCTCCTCTTATAGTGACCCCAACTGAAATTAATGAAGCGACTTCTATCATTAACGATACAGTGGGCGAGGTTGCTTGAAGAGCTTAATATGGAATATCCAAGACACTTCTTAGACCTCGACCGTTTTAATAAAAAAACGCTTCGCAAAATTCTTAGTATGGGTGTTTACTTTAAAAATACCCCACTAAGCAAGTTAACACGCAAACCTCTTGCAAACAAAACAGTAGCAATGCTTTTTGAAAAACCATCAACACGAACCCGGGTTTCATTTGAAGTGGGAATACACCAGTTAGGTGGAAATGCCATTATACTTGATGATTCAATGACCCAACTTGGTCGTCGCGAGACTATTGCCGATGTCGCCCGTGTGCTTTCCCGCTACGTGGATGGCATAATTATACGAACAGACAACTCTGAAAAACTCGAAGAGTTTCAAAGAAACTCATCGATACCTGTTATTAATGGCCTGACTAACAACTCTCATCCATGCCAAATAATGGCTGACATTATGACTTACGAAGAACATCGCGGCAATATTCTTGATCGATCAGTTGCGTGGATTGGTGACGGGAATAACGTTGCTGTATCCTGGGTGCATGCAGCGTCAAAGTTTAGTTTTAAGATCAGTATTGCAACACCCCCAGATTTTGGCTTGCCAACAGATGTTATTTCCTGGGCAAAAAATGAACGATGTGCATTAAAGATTACCGCAGATCCAGTCCAAGCAATTAGCAATGCTGATCTGGTTGTTACAGATACTTGGGTTTCCATGGGCGAGAAAATAAAAAAGAAGAACCTCAGTCTTTTAGAGCCATACCAAGTTAACTCTGATTTAATGCACAAGGCGGCTTCTGATGCACTTTTTATGCATTGCTTGCCTGCTAATAGAGGGAAAGAAGTGACAACGAAAGTATTAGATGGGACACAATCAGTAGTTTGGGATGAAGCAGAGAACCGGTTGCATGCACAAAAAGGTATTTTGGCATGGTGTATAGCGGAAAATCAATTCCTGGAGTAGACTGGTTATGTTAAAGTGTTTTGAATTTTGTAGGGTTTAATTTAAACAGCACAATTATGAAGATAGCAAAACTCTATTCACCAGGATTCGTCAGGATTAATTTTTTTGCAAATTTTGGGTCTTTGAGGCTCAAATGTTTAATATTTTCTAGCACCATATCAGCCATCCTTTTCTTATCCGCTTGCCAGACCGCGAACCTGACTGAGTTCCCGGAAATCACATTCCGCCATACTGAGCCTATTAAATTAAACGTACGAAACCTCAAAATAATAGATTTCTTTAAACCAACATATAGCCCTCCTCACGTTGAACATGAGTTCCCAATCCCTCCAGCCCAGGTTTTGAAAACCTGGGCTAACGACAGAATAAAGCCCGTAGGTACTTTGGGAACCGTACTTTTCTTGATAAAAGATGCATCTGTCGTTGAAGAGAAACTTAGGATAGATGAAAGCATTTCTGGGCTTTTCTTGACAGAGCAAAGTCACAGATATAGAGCCAACATTACTGTTCAGGTAAAAATTGTTGATATTCCTAATACTTCAGATTCTATTGCTAATGCTACAGCCAACAGATCGCAAACTATCAACGAGGGAATATCAATAAATAACAAACAACAATTTTGGTTTGAAATGACCGAATTTCTTGTTAAAGAATTCAACGTAGCAATGGAAGATTCAATTCGAAAACATCTAAGTAATTTCCTTTCCGACCACTAAAGTCATATTAGCCCTTCCAAAAATTTCTACTGAATAATACTATCACAGTGAATAGTTCTAGTCGGCCTAAAAGCATTCCCCATGATAGTAACCACTTTGCAGAATCGGGCAATGGTTGAAACGTCCCGGACGGTCCAGCAATAGAGCCCAGTGCAGGTCCAACATTTGCAATAGCTGAAGCTGCACTAGAAAAAGCGGTCAAAAAGTCAAGCCCCAAAGCACCTAGCCCAAGTGCCAAAACGGAAAATGAAAAAAACCACATAAAGAAAAATGATAGAACAGAAACGATAACCTCCTGCGATACCGGTCTTCCATTGTACGTTGGAATAAAAACACCATGCGGGTGCGTTAAACGGCGGATTTGAGCCCGTGTTGCCGAATAAAGAATTTGAAATCGAAATATTTTAACTCCACATGTTGTCGAGCCAGCACACCCCCCAACAAACATAATAAAGAAGAACACAGGGAGCGCAAACGCACCCCATAGACTATAATTTGCACTAACATATCCAGTGCCCGTCACTATTGATACAACATTAAATGCAGACAACCTAATTACTTCCTCAAGCGATCGATTATCGATTAATGATAACCAAATAGTCATGGCAGCTATTATTCCTAAAACAAAGGTTATGAACCACTGAACCTGACTGTCACGGACCAATGATGTCCAGTTCCCACTTAAAGTCTTAAGATAAAGCACAAAAGGCAGGGCACCCAAGACCATGCCGCATGTGGCCGCGTAATGTATGGCAGAGGATTTAAAGTATGCCATAGAAGAATCGTGAGTTGAAAAACCCCCTGTTGCTATCGTGGTCATGGAGTGTGTAAGGGCATCAAAACCGGACATACCAAGCAGCCAGTACAATGCGGTCCAAATAATAGTGAGGCCCAAATAAATAACCCCTGTTGCACTGGCAATCTGGGCAGCACGCGGTAATGCTTTCTGAAATGGCTCTGAACTCTCCATTCTAAATAACTGCATCCCACCGACTTGAAGCATAGGTAGCACTGCAATTGCCATAACAATGATACCTATTCCACCTAACCACTGGAGCAAGCTTCGCCACAAAAGGATTCCAGGCGGCGCTCTATCTAGACCCACAATGACGGTTGATCCAGTTGTCGTTAATCCAGACATAGCTTCAAAGAAAGAATCTGTAAAACTGAGATTCAATTCTGAAAATGCGAACGGTAATGATGCAAATAAAGTGAGCGCAATCCAGCTAAATGAAGTTATTACAAATGCCTGACGAACTGAAAAACTGTTGCTGCCAGTGTTTCCTGTAAGTGCCATTGCTATACCAACGAATAAGGTTACACTTGCTGAAGTCGCAAAAACCTGCCAGTCCTTATACCCATTAACGTAGTCTACCACGGCAGGAATGCACATGACCAAGGCAAGAACTGCAACAAGTAGTCCGACAACCATCAAAATCGGTCGATAGTCCATTTAGAATATCCCCCTAGAGTTTTACGCATCAAGTTTGTAAAACAAAACGCGTCATTGAGAACCTAGATACCGCGCCGACACCGGGATACAACTATTATGATAGTATAACTGTTCTTACAACAATCATTAAAAAATAGGGCCAACATAACAAATTCTAAAGGGCACTAATAACCAATAGCAAAAACAATTGTACGTACTTTTACACGGTGGTGCTCACCTAAATTAGGTTTGAAAGTTCGAGTGGTTTGCGTCGGCTATCATGGAGAGAAATTCCCTCCTCGTCACAGAATTTTCCCGAAACGCCCCGAGCATTTTGCTTGTAACCATCGAAACTCCCGGTTTATGTACACCCCTGGTTGTCATGCATTGATGAACAGCATCAATAACCACGGCAACACCCAAAGGTTTTAAAATTGTTTTTATGGCGTTTGCTATCTGCCCTGTCATCTTTTCTTGTATTTGAAGACGTTTGGAATACACCTCAACAACCCTTGCCAACTTACTTATACCTACCACCCTTTTATACGGTAAATAGGCGATATGAACTTTGCCTATAATAGGCAACATATGATGTTCACAGTGCGATTCAAATCGGATGTCTTTCAATAATACTATTTCATCATATCCTTCGGTTTCCTCAAACGTCCGTTCAAGAATTTCATGGGGATTGATATTGTATCCCTTGAAAAACTCTTCATAGGCCCGTACCACGCGATCTGGGGTATCAGCTAACCCTTCACGACTAGGGTTATCACCCGCCCAACAAATCAATGTGCGAACTGCCTCTTTTGCCTGTTCGCGTGTTGGATTCGCGTTTAGCTTCTTCTTTAACTTTGCTTCCCTATTTGTATTCAATTGTACAATCCTATTTATTTTTCCCAAAATATAAGAGCATAATTGCTAGAATCCAAGAGTCTAGTGCAAGCTAGGCTCTTCATAGGGACTATCAAGCGAAAAAGCAGGAACTTCTGCATAGAAAAGATATCCATCTTCGTCTATTAGTCTATAGAACCCTGCCATAATCCCCGAAGGTGTTTGGAGAGGGGTTCCACTGGTATATTCAAATGCCTCACCAGGCTGCAGGATAGGTTTTTCTCCAACAACCCCTTCACCGATAACCCAATGCCCATTGCCAAGTGCATCGGTAATCGACCAATTTCTGCTCAACAGCTGGACAGACTTCTTATTTCTATTTTCAATACGTACATGATAAGCCCATGCAAATTGACTATTATCAGGGTCTGACTGATAATCTAAGTATGTTGCTGCAACGGAAACACCAACGCCAAACGTGACAGCTTTATACAAACTTTCTTTCATCCTGACTCCTATATGATCATCTACCTATTTCTTCCCAAAGCTCTTTTTTAAATAAAAAGAAACAATTGTCTAAAACGACAACCCATTCTAATCAACCGCTAACATCGGATACTTTTTTCCACAGTTAGTTAAAAACGTAAATAAATTGCTTAAATATTTGATATTAAATGATTTATATTTTTTTAGTTTTTGTATATCTTCAAAAATACCTGTGGAAACAAATAGTGAACATTTTTCTTGACCTTAGGACTATCCGCTCATACACTCCAAGTTGGCTTAGCATTTTTCTTCCATCATATTAATATACAAAAGACCTATCCTCATGGCTAATGTTTCAGCAATCTCGCAACAAATTTGGGACATGAAGTATCGTTTAAAAACGTCTGAAGGTCGCCCAATTGAGAATAACATAACAGATACATGGCACCGAGTATCTAAAACCTTAGCATCTATAGAAAAAGACCCCATTGCCTGGGAACAAAACTTTTTCAGTATTTTAGAAGATTTTAAGTTTCTCCCAGCGGGTCGAATTCTTGCTGGTGCAGGCTCTAAACGCAAAGTAACACTTTTTAATTGTTTTGTAATGGGAACCATCCCAGACGATATATCAGGCATTTTCCAAAGCTTAAAAGAGGCTGCACTTACAATGCAGCAAGGTGGGGGGATTGGATACGACTTTTCTACTTTAAGGCCTAAAGGGGCCCCTGTTAAAGGGGTGGGTGCGGACGCATCAGGACCATTATCATTTATGGATGTTTGGGATTCCATGTGCAGAACAATAATGAGTGCAGGCTCGCGGCGCGGCGCTATGATGGCAACTCTCAGATGTGACCACCCTGACATTGAACATTTTATCGAGGCAAAAGAACAGCCTGATAAACTTCGCATGTTTAATTTATCAGTTTTAGTAACTGATAAGTTTATGCAGGCAATTAAAGAAAATTCCCTCTGGGAGCTAAAGTTTGATGGAATTACATATAAAACTTTGCCTGCACGTGTGCTTTGGGAAAAAATTATGAATGCGACTTTTAACTATGCTGAGCCTGGGGTTATATTCATTGATAGAGTTAATCGACAAAATAACTTAAATTACTGTGAAAAAATCCAGGCAACAAACCCGTGCGGAGAGCAACCACTTCCTCCATATGGAGCGTGCTTACTAGGTTCTATAAACCTAACAAAGTTAGTCTGTTCGCCTTTTAGCAATAAAGCTGCACTTAATTTACCAGCATTAGAGAATATAGTGACTACGGCTGTCCGGATGCTTGACAATGTAATAGATGTATCAGACTTCCCAATCTCAAAACAGGACGATGAAGCTCGATCAAAACGACGAATTGGTCTTGGAGTTACTGGGCTAGGAGACGCTCTTATCATGTGCGGGGCACGTTACGGGAGTGATCGTTCTATAGAGCTTGCAAAGCTATGGATGAAAACAATTCAGCGCACATCTTATTTATCATCAATAGAACTCTCTCGGGAGAAAGGGCCTTTTCCAAAATTTGACAAAGAAGCCCTTTTTAAAAGGGGGTTCAATTAAATTACTAGATCAAGATATTGTATCTGGCATTTATAAGCATGGCATTCGCAATGCACTTTTAACCTCGATAGCCCCGACAGGAACTATTTCTCTCCTAGCTGATAATGTTTCATCAGGAATAGAGCCTGTCTTTAATTTTGTCTATAAGCGTCGCGTTCTTTTACCAGATGGCAGCTCACAGAATGACGAAGTCTCAGATTATGCATACAGCCTATACAGATCGACTTTTGGAAATGAAAAACCTCTTTCTGACGCCTTCATAAATATTGAAGACTTGTCACCAGATGACCACCTAACTATGCAAGCAGCTATTCAAGAATACGTCGACAGCTCGATTTCCAAGACCATAAATGTTCCTGAAAATATTTCTTTCACTGACTTTAAAGGTATTTACGAAAAAGCATTTGATCTTAACTGTAAAGGCTGCACTACTTACCGCCCAAATGAAGTAACTGGCGCCATACTCACCTCTAATAACAAAAAAACCGATAGTGAACCCCAATTACCTCTAGAGTGCCCATCCGTTGAAAAAAAGGCTAGAAACGGTGACGATTCTAGTTCAATTATCTATATAACAAAACCCTTGGATCGGCCACGTGAGCTTCAAGGAATAACGTATAAAGTACGTTGGCCAGACAGTGAACATGCTATTTATATTACGATTAATGATGTCGTGGAAATAAATGGCCGAGCTCGCCCATTTGAAATATTTATTAATACCAAAAATACTGAACACTTTGCATGGACTGTCGCACTGACAAGAATGATTTCAGCAGTTTTTCGCCGTGGTGGAGATGTATCTTTTGTTGTAGAAGAATTAAAGGCTGTATTTGATCCACGGGGCGGCCAATGGGTTAAGGGAAAGTATGTTCCCTCGCTGCTAGCGGCAATCGGGAATATAATTGAGCAACATATGGTAGATATCGGTTTTCTCCAAAATGCAGAAAACAAAATAGGAGTTTCCTCTGAAAAAAATAAAGTCTCTATAAGCAATACTGCTCACAATACACCAGGCAATAAAGTAAGGTCTGCATTAGGCCCTTTTCGTCAGTGCCCGAGATGCGGAGACTGCACCTTGTCACGAGAAGAGGGTTGTGACACATGTAGAAGCTGTGGCTTCTCAAAATGCAGCTGAGAATATGAATTCTGTCACTACAATTGATAACTAGTCTAAAATAATTAAATGTTGGCGTATCCAACCCACTATGGGGTTTGTTATTTAGCTTATAAAAAATTCGTAGTCCTCTATAGCTAAACCTAACGCAAGTCTATACAAACAAACTTTTCTTCAAAAAAGACCGAAGTCGTTTTTCTTTTATTCCGAATGCAGCTAACTGGTCTAACGTCTTTCGCACGTATTCTACACAAGTACCCGCCGACCCTTTCCCCTGCCGAATTAGAAATATAATTTCATCCTCGCTTAATCCCGTGACATATTGCTCATGCTGGCGATCTGCAACGAACCCATAAGCTCTAACTCGGGCTGAGCCGGTACAAACAGATAACCATGTAGGAGTATATACTTTTGTCGGCATCTCGCGTTCATGGAGTTTTGCAAAAATTTCAGCCTTTTCATCTTTCCGGATCCGAAAAGCAATGCCATTGCATGACCCGCCCTTATCTAAACCGAACACCAGTCCAGGCTTATCCGGTGTTCCGCGATAATGGTGGGAGTAGATGCATAGGGCTCTATGGTACCCAAAAATTCTGGCAATTCGCTGTTCTACATACTTAAAATCGGGATTCCAGATTAAAGAACCGTAACCAAATATCCAAGTTTGATTGTCTTGAATATCACTTGTAGTTCTACTACCCGAATATCGAACGACATTCACTTATTAACCTCAATCAATATTTTTAAAAGCACTTAATTCTAACATCAAAGAAAATTCTAGTTCGCCTTATATTATTTTTGTTCGGGCGAACCTCTTGCTAGATCACGTTTCCTTCTAGACATCTGATCCTGCAAAAGAACAACTTTGAACAATCAATAACTTTGGGAACGGAGTCTTAACTAGTCAACCTGCCCGTTTGTTAACTTTCCACATTATGAAAATTAAAAATATTAAACTCCCAAATGTTGCTTCATCAACTCAGGACATTCAACCAATGTTTTACCGTCACCATGAAAAACAATTTCACCTCTAACTAATATTACATGTTGATCAGCAATCTCTAGCAATCGTTTCACATGCTTGTCGACAATAATACTTGCAATACCACTGTTCTTTATTTCCAAAATGACCCGCCAAATATCCTCCCTCACTAAAGGGGCTAGACCCTCTGTCACTTCGTCTAGGAGAAGAAGAGAAGGGTTGGTCATGAGACCACGACTAATTGTAAGCATCTGCTGCTCTCCACCTGAAAGCTCGTCCCCCCAGAAATTTTGCCTTTCTTCCAATTTTGGAAAGATATTAAAAATACGCTCTAACGTCCAATCACTGCGGCCATCCACTCCGGTGCGGGCCGCCATAGTTAAATTTTCAATAACACTAAGGTTCGGAAAAATACTTCGCGTCTCAGGCACAAAGGCAATCCCACTAAGGGCAATTATATGTGTTTTCATCAAGGCACTATTTACGCCATTAATATGAACTATTCCTTTGGTTGGCCGAATATGGCCCATAATGGTCCGTAATATAGTGGTTTTCCCCATACCATTCCGTCCCATCAAACTTAGACACTGTCCAGGTCTTACAGAAAACGTAACATCGCGTAAAATGTGACTTGGCCCTATATAGCAATGAATGTTTTTTAGGGAAAGAATAGGGATATCAGTTTCAACCACTTATTGGTTCCATTCCTTCTTCTCCAAGATACGCGTTTACCACCTCAGAATTATTTTTGATCTCATGGGGTAGCCCCGTTGCTAAAATTCTGCCATTATTCATCACTGTCAAAATATCGGCTACTGCAAAAACGGCATCCATATCATGCTCGATAAGAACAATACAATGATCACGCGCTAGACGCTTTATCAGCTCTATAACTATTATTGACTCTGAGGAACTCATTCCAGCAATTGGTTCGTCTAAAAGCAATACCCGAGGTTGCATAGCAAGTAGCATGGCAATTTCAAGTTGCCGCTGTTGTCCGTAGCTCATTTCAGATGCCGGTATCTCAGAAAATTTAGCAAGACCAGATAGGTCTAGTGCCCTTTTTGCGCTTCTGGAAACTTCAATATAGTTAGAAGCCGGCTTAAAAAAACGCATTGACGATTTTTGCCGTGATTGCGCAGCTAACCAAATATTTTTCCAACATGAAAAATTAGGAAAAATATTTGTCTGCTGATAGCTACGCCCTATCCCCAACTGAGATACCTTGTGAGCAGGCAAATACGTAATATCCTGCCCCTGAAAAATGATTTTTCCGCTAGTCGCCGCCTGTTCTCCTGAAAGTAGATTGATAAATGTTGTCTTGCCTGCACCATTCGGGCCGATAATTGCGTGCACACAGCCCTTCTGAAACTGAAGGGTTATATTGTCAACTGCGGCAAGTCCGCCAAATGATTTTGAAACTAATTCTGTGCTTAGAACAGTATTACACATCTTCACCGGCCTTACTATCAAATCGCGTAATAAGTGCGCTAAGCCCATTCTTTAGAAATAACACAACGCAAATAACAAAAATTCCCATAAGAATTTGCCAGTGTTCAGCAATTACCCCTGTAATTGCCGGTTCACGAAAAATTTCTTCCATCCCATGAAAGCCTACAGAACCAAGCAGAGCGCCAAACAAGGTGCCCTGCCCTCCTAGAATTACCATCACCATGGCAATCCCTGACTCTCTCCAACCTAATAAACCAGGCGAAACAAAACCATCTATGCACGCGAACAAAAATCCGGCAAAACCAGCTATTGTTCCCGCAATCACAAAGCTTACAAGTTTGTACAAATATGTATCGTAACCAAGCCCTTGCATACGATGTTCATTTATCTTTATACCCTGAATCACCTGTCCAAATGGTGAACGCAAAACGAAAATTAATAAAATATAACAAGCTACCCAAGCAAATAATGAAAAAAAGTACAAAGTATGACCATCGTCTAAATCAATAACGGTCAGGTCCCCAAACTTTAATGCTGGCTTAAAAAAAATGAATGCCCCATCTGACCCTCCTGCCCCAGGCCAATTAAAAAAGAAATAAAACATCATCTGGGCAAAAGCTAACGTTACCATAATAAAGTATACACCTTTTGTTCTTACACTGAATGCGCCTATAATACTTGCTGCGACTGCTGTTAACCCTAAAGTCAGCGATAAACAAATGAAAAGATTTAAAGACTCGTCCACTGGGGATACCAAATGCACTATATAGGCGCCTAAACCAAAAAAAGCCGCGTGCCCGAAGCTTACTAGCCCTGTATATCCAATTAAAAGATCTAAACTCATAGCAAAAATTGAAAAAATAATGGCTCTGAGTGCTAGCTTCACGAAGTACTTGTCACCGAAAAGTGGAACCGACGCAAAGCACAGTAATATTACAAAAAGACATATAGCTACGTTTCTTGAAGGTACCGTAACCATTTTAGAGGCTCCTTCCAAACAAACCCGACGGCCTCCAAAGCAAAACAAATGCCATAACAGCATAAACGGCCACAGATGCTAGATCCGGAAAAAATACTTGGCCGTATACATCTGCAATTCCAATTGCAATTGCACCGACAAAAGCCCCTTTAATTGAACCTATTCCCCCAATAACAACAACGACAAATGAAATTATCAGTACTTGTTCACCAATACCTGGATAGACTGACTCTATGGGTGCTGCTATCATCCCTGCAAGACCGGCAAGCGTAACACCTGTAGAAAAAACAATTGCATACAAGAGGCGTAAATTAATTCCTAGATTTTCAACCATTTCTTGATCCGTTGATCCAGCTCTAATTTGCTGGCCTAGACGGGTACGTTGAATGATCAAATACATCAAGCCCGCCAACAGCAGGCATACTGCTGACACAAAAATTCTGTAAACTGGATAACTTAAAGTATCAGTTAAGGGTATAGACCCCGAGAGAAATTGCGGAATTTCAACGCCATGCGGGTCATTACCCCAAACAATACTTTGTACCTCGTTGAATATTAGGATCAGGCCAAAGGTAAGTAATACCTGCTGTAAATGATCTCGTTTGTAGAGGTGTGAAATAAATAACCACTCAAGAGCCAATCCAATAATCGCCATGGAAAGAGTGCCCATTAGTATAGCTACAAAAAAGTTGCCGGTAAGGGTGCTGAGAGACAAAGCCAGATAGGCTCCAATCATATAAAACGAACCATGGGCTAAATTAATCACCCCCATGATGCCAAAAACAATTGTTAGCCCGCTCGCAATAAGAAATAGCAACAGCCCATATTGAATGCCATTTAAAGTCTGAATCAACAGGAAAGACGCGTCCATTAGCCCGATATACTGAACTCTAACTTTATTTCATAAACCCTCGTACCAACGAGAGTTTATACAAAAGCGCCAACGAATCCCAGAACCCAAATCCAAATTTTTTATCTAGCTCATTTTGCAACCTGTTGCAGGGTCCGCTAAGGCTTTCTGAGCAACTTTAACAACTGTGTTGACCCCGTTTTTCACCTCGCGAAGATAAAAATCCTGAATTGGATTGTGGGCTGCAGATAACGTAAAAGAACCCCGTGGTGAATCAATTATTGCATTTTCCATAGCTTTTATCAGGTCCGCTCGGGCTCCTGTATCGCCTCCAACTGAATCTACGCCTGTCCTTATTAGCTGTCCAGCATCGTAGCCCTGCACTGCATATACATTGGCATCTTTGTCGAAAGATGAACGGTAGGCGGCTCGAAAAGTTTTGTTTTTTGAGTTTTCTAAAGTGTCAGCATAATGCAGCGTCGTTTGAATTCCTTCTGCAGCCTCTCCCTGAGCTTTGGTTGTACCTTCTGTCAAAAAGCCCGGCCCTGTTAACACAATCTTATCCTTTAAGCCAGCTGCAGCCCAATCTTTGACAAATTTAACAGCCCCGCCCCCAGCTACAAAGATATAAACAGCATCAGGTTTTATTGACCCTATTTCAGTAAGCACAGCCTGAAATTCAACCTTAGGGAATGGAATTCCAATTTCTTTTATAATTGCCCCCCCAAAAGGAACAAACCCATCTTTAAACCCTTGAGCTGATTGCTTGCCGGCTCCGTAATCCCAATAAGCAAGGACAATATTTTTCAAACCTTTTTCCAGCAAAACCTTTCCCATCGGGTGCCCTGGTTGCCAATTAGAAAACGAGGTGCGGAAAATGTTTGGTGCACAAAATGCTCCTGTTACCTGATTAGCGCCAGCATTTGGTACTACTGTCATTGTGCCTTCTTCCCGCACTATTTTCGCCAT
>PBKU01000036.1 GCA_002722175.1 Magnetovibrio sp. | reverse complement strand
TAAATTTTGGAAATTTTAAACTCATTGTTGAGCTCCTGTATATTAGACGTGAAATACCTCATTATTACCAAAGCTTCAATTCCGCTTTAAATAATTCCCAAACGAGAACTAATTGTGATTTTCAAATCGAAAAATAATTCTTAATATTTTTACACTGCTTTCTCGACAAAACTAATTGTCAGTCTGCCTCAATTTAGTCAATAGGTTGATCGACGGAAACCCGTCAGCTGGGATACCGGTTTTTTTTTGAAAAGCGCGAATTGCTTCTCTAGTCTTAACTCCGACAACTCCATCTGCCCCCCCAACATTGAATCCTTTAGTTATTAACTGTCGCTGAATTTCTTTTATATTACTAATTGATAGCGGTTGTTCAGCGCTAGGCCGAGGTGCCTTGAACGCACCATATCCGCTTATCCGGTCTGCCAGGTGACCTACTGCAATCGCGTAAAAAATTGACCGGTTCCATTTTAATGTTGATCGAAAATTCTGATAAACGAGAAAGGCGGGCCCCTGATAACCAGCAGGAACTACCAACGACGCTTTTATATCATCCTTGGGCAAATCTCGACTTTGCACTAGTCGGACGCCAAGTTTTAACCATTCACTTAATCTACGCTGTATATTAAGGCCGCTTAAAGCTAAATCAAAGTTTCGTGGCAAGTTAACTTCACTTCCCCAGGAAAATGCCCCGGTCCAACCCGACCTTGACAGATAATTTGCCGCTGACGAAAAAATATCCGGCAGGCTATTCCAAAGATCTCGCACACCATCCTGGTCCCCGTCAATAGCATATGCTTTGTAAGTTGTGGGCATAAATTGCATATTTCCCATTGCTCCAGCCCATGATGACTTTATGTCACCTTGAATATCGCCTCTATCAATGATCTGAAGGGCCGCAATCAATTGTTTGCGAAAAAACTTGGATCGCCGTTTATCGTACGCCAAGGTCGCTAGACTTGCGATTAACGGAAATGACCCTGTAGTTTTCCCAAAATTAGTTTCAAGGCCCCAAAACGCTAATAAAAACCTGGGCTGAACATCGTATTTTGCGTAAATCGCATTTAGCAAATTTTTGTGTTCGGATAAAAGCTTTTTCCCCTTTTCGATGCGCTTATTGGACACTGCCCTGTTGATATACCTCCAAAAACTAAGGGTGAACTCCGGTTGTCTTCTGTCAAGTTCAATCACTCTCGGAATGAGTTGTATTCCACTTAAGGTTTCGTTTACTGTTTTTTCTGAAATTCCAGTTTTTCTTGCTTCTGTTCGCAAGGCAGCTACCCAATCATCAAAGGAAGTCTGCTGATTTGCATTTAGAGGCATGGATAATACTAAAAGAAAAAAAGCGAAAAAGAATTTTTTTTGTTGCCGAATCAGACGATTTAGCATGCTCAAATCTCCAAAATAATTGTCTTCCATCACCTCGACCTAATTGGCCCTGGCAAAAATTCGTTAGTTTTCCCTGTTATCCAATATATTAATAGCCCTAGATATTCGTGTACTACCCTATTGATACTAGATAAACCGGATCCAAAGTCAAAATTCCATCCAATACTAAAATCAGGGTAAGTTGAGTAATCAACAGGGTAAGGCGTAATATTCCAACCAGTTGATCGAAAAACACCCACTGCTCTAGGCATATGAAAAGCAGATGTTATTAACAACCATATTTCGCCGTATTTAGGGTCTGCTATTTTTTTTGAAAACAACGCATTTTCAATTGTGTTACGCGACATTCTCTCAAAAATTAATCGACTTCCAGATAACCCAAGCTGCTCAAACAAAGTTTTTGCATAGTCTGCTTCTTTATATTTTTGTTCGATCACCAATCCTGAACCACCCGAAAATATTATTTTAGAAGCCGGATAACGCTTTGCTATAGCGACACCTTCAACTATCCGCTCGATGGCGCTATTAATTTGGGTCTCATCACGAGCAAACGTCAATTTTGGATTAATTACTCCTCCAAGAATTACTACTCCGGTAATTTTATCGGGCAAGGGTCTTGGTTTTTCAAATCTAGTTTCAAGAACATGTGTGAAAACGCTGCCGACAGGGAGAACCGCTATTGCTAGAGCACTGATAACGATCAGAATAATAATGAGCTTGCTACCTAAATTTCTTGTTAACAGAAAAAAAAGAAGAAATAGGAAAAAATACAAAAAAAGATTTCCCGGCTTAAATAAGAGCCAAAAAAACTTTGATAAAAAAAAGAAAGCACCCTGTTGGCCTAATTGAATATTGCCAAACAAACCTATCATTAACAGAAAGAGCACAATAATTATTATTAAAATAAACTTCAGCAAGTTACCTTTCCTTCAACGATACGCATTGTCCAATGATTAGCACGTTCATAAATGAGTTGCCTTCTGCCATTATGACTTATAACTTTGCCTTATTTACTTATATTGGCTTAAAGTTACGATTTCCTATAGCCATCAATTAAAGTTTTTTATAGACTGTCTGTAATTTTATGCTACATGCTTTGCTCAGTTAAGAGAAATAATAATGGGGACACTTATATGACTACCGGTACTGTTAAATGGTTTAACCCTACAAAGGGTTATGGTTTCATTGAACCTGAAGAAGGTGGATCAGATGTTTTTGTACATATATCTGCCGTTGAACGGGCAGGAATGCAAACACTTCAAGAAGGCCAGAAAATTAATTTTGATGTAGTTGAAGGCCAAAATGGAAAATCCGCAGCAGAAAACTTAACAGCTAGCGAATAATAAATTTGGTTCTATCTATAATCAACAGTTTGATCGATTATAGTTAGTTTGATAGCAGGCTGTTTGAAAATCTTATCAGCGTAAGTTCGTCTGAGGATGGTTTCCGTTCGTGGACGACACAAGCTTTTTTTATTTTTTCATTAGATCGTATATTTGAATCTATAAGAAAAAACTTTGCACCAAATTGCATAAAATTATGCCACATACAATAATTTGCAACACATTTGGTCAAGAATCTAAATTTTGGACTTTCTAGGTCGAAACGTATCAACATAAATAGCTGATAAGTGGTAAATTGCGCAATGCGGATCATCAAATGTAAACTTTAAAAATATTAAAAATACGTTCCCCATACATTTTCGGTCTCCTTGCTAAACCTTTCCACTACCAGATATGGTTTTACTCTACTGTGCGTTTCCTTTCAATTCTTACTAACCTTACGTTTCTATACGTTTGAGTGACAGAAGATTTTGCCATAATCCTGAAAATACCAATTTTGATATATGGTTTGTTGTTATACTTTTCCTTAGATGTTGCAATCTGCTCTCCATCAATATAATACGTCGCTAATACAAAGTCTTTTGTAATTTCAAATCTAACAATCAGGCCAAAAGGCTTCTCTGGAGCACTCAAGCCATGGATGTTTCTATGGTTCAGCCTAAAAAGATTTGCCTTTCCATCCCTGCCCCCGTATCGATTAAACATAACCGGCGGCACACCTTTATTTCTATTGTCGTGTATTTGTAAAATACTGTTTCGGTACGATAATAACCCAGTATTTTTAATGCTAATATTGGCAGAAAATTCATAATATCCGATATCTAGCTTTCTGTTAGCTAGTTCTTGCCTCTCAGAATGCTGAAATTCTATATATTTGTCTTTATAAGACCGCCTATCGGTTTCACATCAACCAACGTCGCCAACATCAACATGGAACTGAAAACTATTCTCAGAGAGTTTCTTATATGCCCTTTTATTAATTGGGGATGCACAACTGACTTTCAACCTAGGACTAACTTCTTTCGTAGCATCATTTGGAAAAGTACTATTTGTACAAAAAAACAATTTTAAAATATTTTTACAAAACTCTTCAGTAAATTAATATTTCGACTCCTCAGGTTACCTCAGGACAGATTGGCAACTCGCAATAAGTCCCTATTTCTTTTATGTTTTTTTATATCAATCAACAATTTTGGATGTTGGCAATGTGATATTGCGGTAATTATCACAACCCACTCGAGCACTACAAGTTTGCATCTAATTATTTAAAATAAACCACATAATATCTATATCCAAACACCTTTTATCAATACGGAATTCACAATAAAACCAACCATATCGCGCAGATCAAGTAGAAGCATTGCATATCCCGTCAACGCTAGTAGAACAGCTCAGCTGAATTGCTTATCAATACCAGGAGGACTGGCGGAGAGAGGGGGATTCGAACCCCCGATACCCTTGCAGGTATGCTGGTTTTCAAGACCAGTGCATTCAACCACTCTGCCATCTCTCCTACCGTCAGGCCTTGATTTTTTGTTGTTAACGAAGAGCAAATAAACCTAACTATTATAAGTGACAAGAGAAAAAACGATTTAACCATAGTTTATTTTAGAGAAAAATCAGCCTGCAAGCCTTATCCAAAGAGCATGCCTTAAAACAATCTTGAAGGCCTGCCAAGTAATTGGGACATTCATTAATGGTATTACATAAAATCAATGGTTCCGCCAAAGAAACGTTGCATGAAATAGATACAACAGTAAATCTCGACATGAAAATCAGGACAATGTTCAATGTTTTTGCGCACGTTTATTTCATTTTATAAGAGGAAAACTTTTGTCTGTTTACCTAGCTATTTCACATCATGTAGCCAACACCGATTTCGCTACGATCAAAAGAAAATCTCAAGAAGGCATGTATTGATAAAAACTCCGTACCTTGGTCTGGCGGTAAAGATTGGCACAATTTGCAAATTCAAACTCTGGGATCAGAATAAAGGAGAAGCTCAATTTGGAATCTTGAATTTGTCCCCATTAAATGGGACTATTGGTAAACTTGAGCTATGCTGACGCAGGCTAAGATTTCCCGTGTTGGAAAATTCTGCTTGGATAAGCCCGTCCAACAACCCTTAAGCGTATTACAATGACTGACTCTATTCATCAACTCTCCATGAAGTATATATCTGAGCAGGACCGGATCCTTTTCCGTTTGGGGACAAAAAATAATACAGAATACCAGATGTGGTTTACTCGGCGATTTGTCATTATATTGTGGAATTCCCTACACACTCTTCTATCTCTCAAAACAGAAATTCACCACGAAGATGATAGCCTCGCGCAAGAAGATAAAGAAACTCTCCATTCTGACTCCAGTAGTTTAAAAAGTGAAAAAGCCCATGACCGGGACGTTGTAAATAGCGAACAGCCAGAACAACCAAAAACCAAAGAACTTAGCAGTGAAGCTCGGGAAGCTTTATTGGGAATGCAACATCAAGAGGCCATTCGCGAAACTAATTTCAAAAAACCACACAAAAAAGACAATACTATCCTTACCGCAAAAACTGGTCCACTTTTGATTGCCAATGGGACTGTTACCAATGAAGAGAATGCTACGACAAAAATAAATTTGATAGCCTTTGGTGGTGCAAAAATACAATTTGTGCTTACAAAAAAACTCCTCCACGCTTTTTGTCAACTGTTGATCTCAAGCACCACAAAGGCAAAGTGGGGACTAAAACTAACGGTAGGAGACGGCAATATTGCTCCTTTGGCCGATGGTAAAACAAATCTGCACTGAGAACTAGTCGATGGAGCGTTAAACATAACTCATCGAGAACTTTTCAAACAAATCTCTACTGTGCCCTTAATTTTATCAGTTCGTTTACAAGATAACTTACGCCGTCCATTCTTTCCTTGTGGCCTTCCCATGATCGGTTGAAAATAATTTTATGATCTGGCCTTAACCGGGCCGTACCTTTTTGACTATGAAGCCACGTGACAAGTCCTTCTGGATTATCAAAATCATTATTATAGAATGAAACCAATGCTCCCCTAGGTCCCGCTTCCAACCGAATAATACCAGCTTTTTTGCACAATTGCTTCAGTATAACAATTGATAGGAGATTCTTCGCTTCCTGCGGTAGTTCGCCGAATCGATCTTGAAGCTCCACAGCAAACTTATCGACGTTTTCCTTATCTTCAATCAGAGATAGACGCCGATATAGACCCATTCGAACTCCCAAGTCACTTACATATGTGTCAGGTATCATCACAGCCAGCCCAATGCCAACCTGAGGAGTCCAGTTTTCCTTTTCGCTTTCAACGTCACTGTCTCGAGCTTCAATAACAGCTTTCTCCAGCATGCTATGATATAATTCTACACCTACCTCTCTTATGTGCCCACTTTGTTCGCCCCCAAGAAGATTTCCAGACCCACGAATATCAAGATCGTATGAAGCTAGCGAAAACCCTGCTCCTAACCCATCAAGAGTCTGCATGACTTCTAGTCGCTTTTTTGCTGCCAATGTCAATTTTTTTCCAGGGGTCAAGGTAAGGTACGCATAAGCTCTAATTTTAGAACGGCCGACACGTCCACGTAATTGATATAATTGAGACAACCCAAACATATCAGAACGGTGAATTATGATCGTATTGGCCTGAGGCAGGTCAAGTCCCGATTCAATAATATTGGTAGTTAAAAGCAAGTCAATTTCCTGGTTATAGAAGCACTCGACAGTGTCTTCAATCTTCTTAGGAGGCATTTTACCATGCACAATTGAAAATTTTATTTCAGGAGTTATTTTACGAAGTTTAGCTGAAATCAACTCTAAATCAGCAATTCTCGGACACACATAAAATATTTGGCCTCCCCTAAAATTTTCCCTCAATATAGCTTCTCGTATAACAACTGGATCAAATGGGCTTATAAAGGTACGTACAGCCAAGCGATCAATGGGAGGGGTAGCGATTATACTCATATCCCTAATGCCTGTTAACGCCAGCTGCAAAGTCCTTGGTATCGGTGTCGCCGTTAATGTGAGGACATGGATGTCTGATTTTAATTTTTTCAACCTCTCTTTGTGCGAAACACCAAAATGCTGTTCTTCATCTATGATCAATAGACCCAGATTTTTTATTTCTATGTCTTTTGTCAAAAGTGCATGCGTCCCTATCACAATATCAACTGAGCCATCAACTAAACCTTTCTTCACTTCTTTTACTTTCTTGACAGATACCAAGCGCGAAATTTGCTCCACACGCACTGGAAAGTCCATAAACCGTTCGCAAAAATTATCAAAATGTTGGCGACAAAGAAGAGTTGTTGGCACAACAACGGCTACTTGCTTCCCTTCCATGGCAACAGTAAATGCCGCTCTCAATCCTACCTCTGTCTTGCCAAAACCAACATCACCGCAAATTAAGCGCTCTGTTGGCCGACCTTTTAAAAGATCATCGAAGACATCGCTTATTGCCTCATATTGGCCATCCGTCTCAATAAAAGGAAATCGGGCTGCAAATTCTTCGTATAATGCGGAAGGTGGTGTAATTGGGTCACAGTATTTAAGTTCGCGATCTGCAGCAATTTTAATTAATTCACTGGCGAGCAACCGAATGCGAGCGTTCATCTGTGATTTACGGTTTTGCCAACCTGTGCTTCCCAGCTTATCGAGAGACACATTCAAGTTTTCAGACCCGTATCTAGAAATTAGTTCGATGTTCTCAACAGGCAAGAAAAGCTTGTCATTATCCGCATATATTAACTCCAAACAATCATGGGCTGCACCTCCAACATTGATGACTTTTAGACCTGAAAACCGAGCAATCCCATGCTCAATATGAACTATTAATTCACCAGCAGTTAATGAAGACGCCTCAACAATTAAGTTGTGAGATTTTCTTTGTCGGCGGGTTGACTGAGTTAAACGTTCGCCCAGTAGATCTTGTTCGCTTATTATTGTGAGATCTTTTTTTGAAAAGCCTTTTTCTATACCTAATACTGTCACCCCAATTACACTGTCATCCAATAATGAAAATTCAGAATTTGAAACCACTTCACAAATTTTGTGGATCTTGTGCTCACGAGCGACCGTGATTAAGCGCGCACATGAACTCTTGCTGGTAGCTGCAATCAGGACTCTTTTCCCAGACTTAAGCTCATCCGTCACATATTGGCGAAGCGCATCAAACACGTTGGAATTTGGCTGAACTCTAACATCAATAAAATTCCGTCCAGATTTCCCACACGCGTCAAAAAAGTTTTTTTGGGATGGCAAAGAAGTAAACGGTTGAAAAATAATAACTTCCCGTTTTTTTAAAACTGCTTTAAATTTGCAACTATCAAGATATAATAAATTTGGAGGGATTGCTCGATAAACGGTATCCTGAAATTCGAAGCTACTGGAAAGACCTGAAGAAACGCTATTTTTCCGAGCCTCGAAATAGTCATAAACTATTTCGAGTCGTGAAGAAATCATCTCGTTCGCCTGGTGGTCAAACAACACGCAACTTGATGGTAGATAATCAAAAATTGTTTCTAAAGTATCGTGAAACAATGGCAACCAATGTTCCATACCAACATGGTATCGGTTTTCAGAAATCGATTGGTATAATGGATCGTCGTCGCCTGATTTACTAAACTGAATTCTATAATTTGACCGGAACCGTGTAACAGACGTTTCATCCAGAGAGACCTCACTTGCGGGACCCAATGATAATGAAGAAATGCTACTTTTACTTAGCTGACTAACAGGGTCAAATATTCGTATTCTTTCTAGTTCATCACCAAAAAAGTCAAGCCTGACCGGATTTTCTTCTCCTAGAGCGAATAGATCAATAATACCCCCCCTGATAGCAAATTCACCTGGTTCATGAACTGTTTCAACCCTTTGATAGCTATTATAAATCAAGAACCCTTTTAGGTCCTCAATTGATAAGCACTCTCCACTTACAAGACTCATGCTTGCATTTATAAAGAAGGCACGAGGCGGAATTCTCTGCAAAACTGCAGAGAAAGTTGTTAAGATGATTCGATTCCCTTTTGGAGTTTGTGCTAATGCAGTAAGTGCAGTCACTCGTTTATCAAGAATTTCCGTACTGGGTGAAACTCTATCATAAGGAAGACTGTCCCATGCCGGAAACTCTAAAACATCAAGGTCGGGAGAAAAAAACTTCAAAAATTCCCTATAGCGCCCGATAGTAGCGTCATCGGGCAGAATAAAAAGTACATCTCGTCCAGCTTTTGCTATTTCAATGGAAACTAGAGCATCAACCCCCTCGGGCGCATTCGTTACAGTTACCTTTTTTAGGGCAACTAACCTTTCAACTAAATTTGTCACGAAACCCCATGGTGTTTTCGGATTTTTTCCAAGATTGGCTGGAAACTCCGCGGCCCCAATTCATACCCGGTTATCCAAGTATAAAGGTCGTTATCCGACTCATCTAGAAGGGCCTCTAATTCAACCAACATTTCATCAGAAATACTATCTAAATTGTATTGTATAAAACTTCCAAGTAGCTCATCGATTTCTTTCATGCCTCGGTGAGTACAGCGATATAGAACTTGTTTTCGTTTAGATTCCATTGGGTGAACTTAGCAAAATTATTTCCCCTGATTTTTTCAGACTTTAAGATATAATCCTAACATAAGTGGTATGCAAAGAGATGAGAAAATAGGAATGCGTCCCAATTCCCTTAATACTTTGTTCCGGCCCGTTACGGCGCTTCCCGGTGTTGGCCCACGAATCGGAAACCTGCTTGAAAAATTAACGGGACCAAATGTTGTTGACTTATTATGGCATTTACCATCCGGCTTAATCGACCGACGTCGCATGCCAAAACTAATGGAAGCCCCCGTCGGGGAAGTAAGCACTTTCATTGTTCGCGTTGAATCTCATTATCCGTCACGCAACAAGCGCCAACCATATAAAGTTATTTGTTCAAATGACACAGGGCGTCTTACGTTGGTCTTTTTTCGAGCAAGAAAGGACTTTATTTACGCATCTCTACCTACTGGAAGCACCAAAATTATAAGTGGCAAGATAGAAAAATTTGATGGCGAATTGCAAATAGCGCATCCGGACTACATTGGAGACCTAGAAGATGCAGACAGTATTCTTCGAGTTGAGCCAATTTATCCAATGACGTCAGGCCTCTCACTGAAGGTTTTTGGAAAAAGCGTAGGTAATGTTCTAAATACCCTACCAATTTTAGAGGAATGGTTAGACCTGACACTATTCAGAACTGAAAACTGGCCTTCATGGGACTCGGCAGTGAAGGCCATTCATAGTCCCCAAAGTGAAAATGACCTAGATGCCTGTGCTCCTGCCCGCCGACGACTTGCTTATGATGAACTTTTGGCAAACCAATTGACACTTGCACTTATTCGCCAAGCGGCACAAAAGCAAGCAGGCCACCCGATTGCTGGCGATGGACGACTACGGGAAAAGATAATGACTGGGTTATCATTTAGCCTTACTGATTCCCAAAACGAAGCGTTGACTGAAATTGAAAGCGACATGGCTAGTGAATATCGGATGTTGAGGCTACTACAGGGTGACGTCGGTAGCGGGAAAACTATTGTCTCTATAATTGCCATGCTCAATGCTGTAGAATCAGGTCTTCAAGCTGTCTTGATGGCACCAACTGAAATATTAGCGCGGCAACATTATTCAACACTTCTTAAGTTAGCCAAAGGAATAGAATTGAGAATAACCTTACTTACTGGCCGTGAAAAAGGGAAAGTACGGCAAGCTATTCTTAATGACCTCAAGAGTGCACGAATAAACATCATCGTCGGAACCCATGCACTTTTTCAAGAAGACGTAATATATGCTGATTTAGGCATTGTTATTATTGACGAACAGCATCGCTTTGGCGTTCACCAACGTTTAGCCTTAACTGAAAAGGGAAAGGGTTGCGACATGCTTGTAATGACTGCAACGCCCATACCGCGAACGTTAATGCTTACTGCCTATGGGGATATGGATATAACCCAGTTAAGGGAAAAACCTGCAGGGCGCAAAGCAATAACAACACGGGTGGTGTCAGTAGATAGAGTTGCCAGGGTTGTTGACCGTATCCAAGACAACATCAACAAGGGAAACCAAATTTTTTGGATATGCCCAATAATTGAAGAGTTACAATCTCAGGATTTAGCTGCAGCTAAGTATCGATTTGACTACCTGAAAAAAATTTTTAGAGAACATGTTGGTTTGATTCATGGCCGCATGACAAAAAATGAGAAAGACTCTGTTATGTCTGACTTTAACAAGGGCAAAATTAAAGTTCTCGTGGCAACAACAATTATTGAAGTTGGAATAGATATTTCAAACGCTACAATCATGATTGTAGAGCAAGCTGAAAGATTTGGCTTGTCTCAACTCCATCAGCTTCGTGGACGCGTTGGTCGCAGCAAACAGCCGTCAAGTTGTCTATTAATGTATAAAAAACCTATCAATGGCATCGCTCGCAAACGCCTTGAAGTAATGCGAAGCACTAATGATGGTTTTGTTATTGCGGAAGAAGACCTTAAACTGCGTGGCTCAGGAGAACTTCTTGGTACACGGCAAAGTGGCTTGCCAATTTTTCGTGTCGCTAATATTCGGGACCATGCTGATTTATTGTCAACTGCACATAAAGATGTAGATATGTTCCTAAAGAAAGACCCTGGTTTAAAAACAAAACGTGGTTTAGCTCTTCGAAATCTGCTTTATCTATTCGAACGTGAAATTGCAATGCAAAATCTAAAGTCTGGTTAACCGTGAAAACTATCACATAGCACGCATGTTTTGGCACATATTAAAGGGTTTTACAAAGTGACCTGCTAAAAACGCATTTCAAACAATTAATTCAGCCATTTCAGCAGCAAGATTGATGATGCGCTTTGTTTCAGGCCACATACAAAGCGAATCGATATTGTATTTTTGGACCCAAATTGGATCACCAGCATCAGTACCAGCAACCGGCAATATTTTTTCTTCACTGGTCGCAATAAATTCAACTAACGTGTAATGATACTGAACCTTATCGGTTTTATCTAAAGAAATTGCATCAACAACATCCACTATTCCATGAACCTTTATTTTAAGTCCTGTCTCTTCAAAAACTTCTCTGACTGCTGCTTCCACTACTGTTTCACCAACTTTTTGAGCACCCCCCGGTAAACTTAATTCATTTTCTCGGGGCGGATTTTTTCTCCGGACCAAAAGCACACTATCGCCATTAAAAATAACCACTCCAACACCGACAATAGGTCGTTCCGGATACTCGCGTGGCATCTATTTGTTCTCCAATTGTAAATATAATGTTATATTTTCTATAATATAACGGGACCGAGTTAATAAAGCGACAGAAGTTAAGAATAACGCTAGTTAAGAATATAAATAATAAGATGGAGAAATTCGGTGTCAGAGATATTAGACCGGCGAAATGTTCCAGATGGTGGTGCAATTTTTGTGGAAGGTGATGAGGGAACAAACGCTTTCATAATTCAGTCTGGCAAAGTATCAATTTATAAACTTGTTGACGGAAAAGAGGAATGCGTTGCGACTCTAGGCCCAACAGAAATTTTTGGTGAAATGGGTCTCATAGACATGAAGCCCCGAACGGCAACAGCCCGCTCAAACGGCGGTTGCACTATCATAACAATAACCCACCAGATGTTCGAATCAAAATTAGCAAAATCAGATCCCTTCATCAGACATCTACTTACTATCATGGCAGAAACTATTCGCAATATCTAAAAAATGAGCCCTTTAAACGAATCAAATAATAAAAATGAAGATAGTTTGTTTCCTGGGCAACGAAGATCATTTGGAAAGCGAATCAGGGGATATTTTCTTGCTGGAATTCTAGTTACTGCACCAATCGCTATTACACTTTATCTGTCCTGGATTCTAATCACCTTCGTAGACAATCGTATCACACCCTTGATTCCGGCTAAATACAACCCGGAGACCTATTTACCTTTCGGATTACCAGGATTGGGCGTCATTGTCCTTTTTATTGGGCTAATTATAGTTGGGGCTCTAACTGCCGGATTTTTCGGACGTATGTGGATCCGCTTTACTGAGCAGTTGCTCAGTAGAATGCCGGTAATTCGCAATGTTTATTCGGCAGTTACGCAAATTTTAGAAACGATTTTGGCCCAACAATCAAATGCTTTTCGTGAAGCTGTCCTGGTTGAATATCCCCGTCGTGGTATATGGGCAATTGCCTTTATTACCGGTCGAACTGAAGGTGAGGTTCAAAATATAACCGAAGAAGAGTGTATCAACATCTTCTTACCAACTACACCTAATCCAACTTCGGGATTTCTCTTGTTTGTTCCTAAGAAAGATCTAATTCCCTTATCAATGACCGTAGAACAAGCAATAAAAATGGTTATCTCCGGTGGCATTGTCACACCACCTGATACCCGACCTCACGAAGAAAAAGTCAAGCCTGTTGTTTCCGCATCTACTTATGAAAATATAGAGCTGCTTCGTGAAAAAGAAGGTCTCAGGTTTCTTGTCCCGGAAGGATCCCGCCCTTCAGAGCAGTTATCGAAAACAAAAGGAAAAGCAAAAAAATAAATATAAATATCTATAAGATTACGCCTGGAATCTATCGCGCGGTACGTAGGGCTCTTTATTGGTTTCATATACGGGAAGCTTTTATAATAAAAAAAGCACAAGAAAATTGCTAAAATTAAGTCCTTTCTTTTTTGGGCTCATAAACCTGGAAACGCTGATAAAATCATCCATTGAATGCATCAATAGACCAAGACTTTAGCATGTTTTCTGCGATGGATCTGAATGTTTCAAAGTCCCCGTTGGGGGCAGTATATGCCCAAACATATATAATTTTCCCGGAGGGATGGGGTATAACTAAAGCCCATTTTTTATAGTTTCTTTTGGCATGCTGATAACTTACTATTAGTTGATGCCCTTCCAGATTCATCCCATTTCTTGCATAAGTTACATCTCGTTCGTCAAGGATTTTCATGTTGGTGGTTTTAGTTCCTAGACTCTCCTTGAAATCCGAAAAAGCTTCAACCGTAACCTGTGCCCGTATGTTACGTACACTAACAATTGCATCATACGCAGGCGTTCCTTTTGGTCCGCTGAATGCTGTTGTATACCTGGCTAATTTTTCAAATATCCAATTAGCCGGATAACTAATTGTATACCCAAACCCAGGTTCCGAAAAATGTTTCGCTCCTTCTGACACGGCTGCTATCCCCCCGGTCGAAAGTACTGCATTTTCTTCACTTCTCACTATTTCTGACGGCGGTTTTCCTTTAATTTTCTGATTGTCTATCACAACCTTTTCTGGCGAAATCTCCTCGGGTCCTGGGACAAAACTTTTTAAAACCGACTTAAATTCCAACGAAAGAGTTTCAAATTTTTTAATTGGAGCAAAAAACATAAAAATGAAGTCCGTTTTTGCTCCTTTCATGACAACTAGGGCAGTTCTTGTCGAGGCTCCTTCGTAGATAAGTTTGCGGCCAGACAAGTTACCAAACTCAACTTCTTTTTCCCCTACCTTTCGTGCCCATGGCTTTCCAACGCCTAAATAGAGGCCTTCCATCTTGCTAACCATAAAGCTAATTGGAGCTCTGGCTTGCGAGTTCCCAGTTTGGACGCTTATCGCATATCCCCTCCGGGATTGTAACATCAACCGATCAGGCCCTCGCTCCACTGCCCTAATCCCAACAGGCAATAAAAGTGAAAAATTCCGGACCGGGTGCTTGTAGCTAACAGGTTTATCTGCAGGCACATTAATAGCTTTGGGTTTGGAAGTGTTGTCTGTAACCTTAGGTGTATTTTCCGCAATAACATTTCCTGAAACCAAGGAAAGAAAGGAGACAACGCACAACCGAACAATGTTTAGTAAGAATGGCATAATAACTTTTCTTAATGATGAAAAATAAAGCTATAACTATTAACTTTTGATTACTCTAAAAAATCATGGTTAATATTTTATTGATTGCCAAGTATGAAGAAAGAGCAGCTAATTGGTCAGCGAATCACTAAAACTGAATTCTTCGCTCTATCCAATACCTTTGAAGAGACACTACCTAAAAATAATCGTTTTAGCCTGGAGGTTCCAGAGTCAGATAACACAATAAGCGAATAGCCTTTTCCAACATCAACAATCTGATCAACTGGATTACCTGTTTTAACTATTTTATTGCTTACCGTTAAGCCAACCCCTTCTATAATTTCCGCCGCTTGAGATACAGCATTAGTTGCAGCAGGGATACCGTCTTCGTCTGGAGCAACGGATAAAACTGATATATTTGGGCGGGAAAACCGAGAAACCATCTCTGCATCTTTCTTGACAATCTCAAAAGACCGCTCTGAACCATCGGTGCAAACAAGATGTCCTCGCTCTGGTATAAGATCCCGAGCAACAAGCACGGCGCATGGTGCGTTAACAGCAACCTTTTCCGCTACTGCCGGGTCAAAAAACGACATAACACCAGAATGAGTGCCACTTGTGTCTCCTAGAATTACAAGGTTATAAGGTCCCAACGCACACTGTTCCAATATGCCGCTAGCTGGATCAGAAGCTGTTTTTAGCTTTAGCACTATTTTTTTATTTTTCTTGTTTGAATATTCAATCTTATTATCCCCAAGCGGATCTCCGGCTATATCAGTATGTGTAGCCTCGCTATGCCAATCCGCCTCGAATCTGCCCTCTTCCATTAAGATGTCTAAACCTCGCTTTAAGAACTTAACACCGGGCAATTCAAGCCCCCAGTCCAACATGTTTTGGCGCGCTACACTCGCCTGCAGTCCACCGCTATGAAGACCTTGGTCAATAGGCCTCACATAGACTAGTACAATGTCGCAGTCATCCCCTCGAGCCATTAACGACGCATAGCGAAGACCGCGAAAGGATTCGTCGGAACCATCAATACAAACAAGTATGCGAAAACGATTTGATCGGTCCATAGATGTATTTTCTAAATCTAACACTATCTTCTTTCTTTCCAATCGAATTTAAATTCAAAACTCTTTTCTTCAATCTAGAAATGGCCAATAAATCCCTGCCGTTAAAAGAATTATTACCGAAGACATTATAACCATTTTCCACCCTACTCTCAAAAAATCAGTCGCTTTCAAGTAACCAGAAGCATAGACTATTGTGCAGGCTGGTGTTCCGACAACAGTTAAATAAGCAAAGGCTGACGAAACTGCCGTTATGTAACCAAGAATAATGGGACTCTCGTCTGCAAATACAGCCAATTTTAGGACAATAGGTCCAAGAACAGCAACAGCTGCCCCATTAGACATAGTGTTTGTTACTCCTGTTGTTAATAGGGAAACCGCCGCCCATAGCCCTACACCGCTTTCAGCACCAAATGGACTAAGTACATGTAAGAAACTCTGTGCTACCCAAGCTGCAGCCCCAGTTTCCTTCATCTGCAGCCCTAACGAAATTGCTGCCGCATATAACAGGATCACGCCCCAATTGACACCCGAATTAATATCTTCCCATCTTACCAACCCAGTTATTAGAAAAGCTGCCGCTCCCGCCACTGCAACCGTCCCCATCCCTAATTGCCCAGAAACACTTATCCAACCTAAAAGGACTAGAAAAAAGATCAATATGGCAACCCAATCCGCCAATTTCATAGATCCTTCGCTTTCAACCTGGGCCCGTAACTTTACAACAGCCCGTGATAAGTCCCTATATTCAGGGCGGAAGGTCCAAAACAGTATTAGAGTTAATAAAGGTAGCTGAATTAAAAATATCGGGTACGCGTATTTCATCCAACTTAAGTAATCAATAAGATATACTGAAGTTTCTGGTATGTTAGGATTGTAAAAAAACTCTTTCCAATATCCAATCATAATAGCATTTCTAGCACCTCCCGATGGAGTGCCTATACCTGCAATAGATGCACCATATGAAATAGAAAATAATACTACAGCCGCTAAGTTTCTTACACTTCGGGGTTCATCTGAAGTTAGCGATATGAGTGTAATGCCAACTGGAAGCATCATTGCGGCCACTGTATGTTCGCCTACAAATGATGCAAGAATACCGGAAACAAGGGCAATCCCAAAACAAATGCTCGAGGTCCGGGTGCCGGTTATCTGCACTATCAGCCAAGCGATTCTTTTATCGAGTTTTTGTTTCACAACGGCAACAGCTAACATCAATGAACCCATTATGAATAAAACAGAATCTGTCATCAGACTTTTTGCGACATCAGTAGAATCAATACCTAGCAACGTAACCTGAGCAACAACGATCATAAGAGCAACCGTTGGTAAAGGAACTGGTTCCGTGACAAACAGGATAGTAGCAACAACTGACATAGTTAATACTGCTATTCCAGGATAACTTAAATCGGTCGGCTTAAAAAAATTCAGCATTATTACACCTATTGCCAGCGCAATAAATAACCAACGCTTTTCCCAGAAATAATAAAGATGCAAATGGCCTCCAATAGCTTTCATTCTTACCGTACTTTGATTGCGGAGACGTGTTGTCCAACTGGGAACATTCATGTTTTCTTTATCTTTCACTATTTTTTGATTGGGTAGAACTGTCGAATGCTTCTTCTTCAATATTAATAACTTTTTGCTTGGATCACGTGCCTTCTGGCAAATAGGCTGAAGCTAAACAAGTAAATAACGTCTCTGAATAAACCTCTATGCTATTGATTGCAAGCTGATCTAATTTCGTGAATTCTTTCTGCGTAATCCTCTGCACTAAATACCGAACTTCCCGCAACTAAAGTTGTTGCTCCGGCCTCCACTGCCAGCTGCGCTGTTTCTATATTAATGCCACCATCCACCTCTAACTCTATAGGGCGTCCATCAATCATTTTCCTTATTCGTTTTATTTTATCAATTTGAGAATGGAGAAATGACTGTCCACCGAACCCAGGGTTCACTGTCATTACTAAAATCAAATCGATTTGATCTAATACGTATGTTAAGACTGTCTCTGGTGTGCCTGGATTAAGGGATATTCCTGCTCTTTTTCCTAACGCCCGAATTTGATGAACACTTCGATCTAAGTGTTTGTCAGCCTCCGCATGTACTGTGATAATATCTGCCCCTGCATCAGCATATGCTGAGATGGTGGGTTGGGCTGGATTAATCATCAAATGAACATCAAAAGGTTTTCTAGACCAGGAACGGATGCTCTTAATAATTGGCGGCCCAAAAGTTAAATTAGGGACAAAATGGCCATCCATAACGTCAATATGGATATAATCGCACCCAGCGTCGTCAATAGCTTGTACTTCTTCCCCCAATCGAGCGAAATCTGCAGAAAGTATTGAAGGGGCAATTTTTAGGTTCATTACTTAATATCCAACTAAAAAAACACTATCCCTAAACAAAAATTCATTGTTCCTTTAGGACGTGAAGTAACTTCATTGGAAGCGGGTACTATTTCTTATAATCAAATTGAGCTTTCTGCTAAAGTAGATAGCAAATCATGAAATATTTAATCATATAATCACAGTATACACATAATATTTAATTGCCGTTTAGGGTCGATTTCCCACAACATGCTAGGCTGTTCTCTCTTGCTCGTTTCAAAAAAGCTCCCTGTGCAACGAGAATATTCTTGTCATCTCCCCTCCATGCACTAAGGGCACTTTGCTGCAAAGCACGTCCGTAGGAGAAACTTAATTTCCACGGTTGACCTGGGAAATTAACATTCATTGCATTTAGATGTTCCGTTGCAAGTTCTTCTGACTGTCCCCCAGACAAAAACATTATCCCTGGAACTGCGGCAGGAACAGACCGACGTAACGTCGCTATTGTACGACTTGCGACTTCTTCAATATCAGTACTCTCCAAGCAGTCCTGACCTGAAATAACCATATTGGGTTTTAACACTATCCCTTCACATTCAACACCATAGTTATAAAGTTCATAGAATGTTGCACGGAGGACATTTTCAGTGACCTCCTGGCACAACTCAATCGAATGATCGCCGTCCATTAAAACTTCCGGCTCCACAATCGGAACCAGTCCTCCCTCCTGACATATCTTAGCATAACTCGCTAATGCATGAGCATTTGAATCGACGCAAAATTTTGTTGGCAAGCCCTCGCCAATCCTTATGACAGCTCGCCATTTAGCAAACTGCGCCCCAAGCGCAACATATTCATTCACTCTGGCAGGCAATCCATCTAAACCTTCGGTTATGCTTTCACCTTCTGACCCCGATAACGGTTTTGCACCCTTGTCCACCTTTATCCCGGGAATAACGCCCTTAGACCTTAGTAATTCAGTAAAAGGTATATTGTCCCGAGTTTTTTGGCGAAGTGTTTCATCAAATAGAATAGTGCCACTAATATATTTTCCTATATCCTTCGAACAAAACAGCAGTTCACGGTAATTCCGACGACTTTCCTCTGTCGATTCGACATTTACTGTAGCAAGACGCTTAGCTATGGTAGCTGTGCTTTCATCAGCTGCCAATAGGCCTTTATTGTCAGCAACCATGGCTTCTGCAATACCATTTAGCTGATCCAAATTCATGTCCTATCTCCTCACCAGGTAATGTTAATCAACAATAGTTGCAGGTTATATCCGTGCTTTTACTTTTTCTACTACTTTTTTACTAGTAATTTCAAAATACTCAAAAAGCTCTTTACCAGGAGCCGAAGCTCCAAAAGATTTCATCCCTACAAAACCATCGCTTTTTCTAAGGAACTGGTCCCAACCAAACCTCACTGCTGCCTCAATCCCGACACGGACCGGACTTTCCCCAAGTACTTGGAAACGGTTGTGTTTTTTTTGCCTTAAAAACAACTCAAAACAAGGAATCGAAACAACAGCGGTAGCGATACCCTGGTTTTCAAGAGTTGAACGAGCGTCAACAGCAATAGAAACTTCAGATCCGGTAGCTAAAAGAGTTACCTTTCGTTTATGAAAACCAGACGACGCCTCAAAAAGAACATAAGCTCCCTTCTTGCTTTTATTATATTTTACCGAACCCGTTCGCAACGTTGGTACTGCCTGACGTGTCAAAACAAGACATGAAGGCCCGCTATCGTTCAAAAGTGCAAGCTCCCAACACTCTGCTGTCTCTACTGGATCACACGGCCGAAACACCTTTAAATTAGGTATTGCGCGAAGCGACGCCAGCGTTTCAACAGGTTGGTGAGTTGGACCATCTTCACCAAGCCCAATTGAATCATGAGTTAATACGTAAATTACCCTTTGACCCATAAGCGATGACAGCCGAATTGCGGGCCGCATATAGTCCGCAAATACTAAAAATGTGCCTCCATAAGGTATAAAACCACCATGTAACGTAATACCATTCATCAGCGCCGCCATCGCATGCTCTCTCACCCCATAGTGAATATAACGACCGTTAAATTTTTTAGGTTGAACAGGTTTCATGGTTGATGCTTTTGTATTGACGGAGCCCGTTAAATCAGCTGACCCACCTATTAGTTCGGGAACTGACATAGTTAGAATTTCTAGACAATTTCCAGACGCCTGCCTAGTAGCAAGGCTTGGTTTGTCTTTTATTAATTCTTGTTTATGAAGTTGGATCTCTTTTTCCCACTCCGCAGGCAGACTGCCGGAAAGCACCCTCTTGAAGTTTTGTAATTTTTTTCTTTCCAGCTCATTAACGCGTCTTTCCCAACGCAAGCGGACTTTTGTCCCCTTGAAACCAATAGTTCGCCATCGACTAAGCACTCTGCCCGGAATTCTAAACGGCGGATGTGGCCAACTTAATTCCTCTCGCATTTTTTTGATCTCATCAATTCCCAGAGGCGCACCATGCGTTTTGTGTGAGCCTGCTAAATTTGGTGACCCAAAACCAATTATTGTCTTGCACGCTATCAGCGTTGGCATATTTGACCGCTTGGCTCTGGCAATTGCTTTCTTGACAGAAACTGGATCGTGACCGTTTATCTCAATAGTCTCCCAACCACAGGCTTGAAAGCGCTTTAGGTGATTTTCAGCTGTTGTTAATTTAGTATTTCCATCAATGCTAATTTGATTATCATCCCAAAACACAATAAGTTTTGAAAGCCTTAGATGACCGGCTAAAGAGATTGCTTCATGACTTATACCCTCCATTAAGCAACCATCCCCCGCAATGACGTAAGTAAAATGATTAACGATTTTTCTGCCAAAGCGTGCAGCTAACATGGCCTCCGAAATTGCCATCCCAACTGCATTTGCAAGCCCCTGTCCTAGAGGCCCTGTGGTCGTTTCAATACCTGGAGCATGCCCATATTCTGGGTGTCCGGCAGTTTTCGACCCTAACTGACGAAAATTTCGAATCTGCTTAATGGTGAATTCTTTATAACCTACCAAAAAAAGAATAGCATATAATAACATTGAACCATGGCCAGCAGAAAGAATAAAACGATCGCGATCCGGCCACTTTGGATACCTTGGATCAAAATTTAAGAAGTCCTTAAACAACACTGTTACGACGTCAGCCATTCCCAATGGCATCCCGGGATGACCTGAATTAGCTTTTTGAACGGCGTCTACCGCCAAGAATCTTATGGCATTAGTCAGATCTAAATGCATTGCACTGCTTCTCTTGAGATATTGATTTGTTCGTTCCATTCGTGGCCCTTTTACGAACTTAACGTTCTAGCGTTAGAAATACTCATTACCTACAATCACGGCACACTTCTAGTAGCATGCTTCTAATAGCATGCTTCTAATAGCATGCTTTTAATATACTCTGTTATTATCAGATGAACTGAATAGTTCTTATTTTTAGTAGATTCAATGTTTCAAATTTTCCTACAGGCCTATATTTAAAAATAAACCTAAAGCTTTTTTGCATGGCGACCGTAATAATACAAAACCTATGCAGTTCACAAGTTTAATAGCGATTAAAATTTATATATATCGGTTTACATTATTTTTTCATATACTCAAACTAGGTATTGCCGACTAAATAAAACCTTCCTAAATCACTATTGTACTGAAAAACTTTAAATTTTACAGGAGAAAAATATGACTATTGAAGAACAAATTCGCACCAAAATTGAGGAAGCACTGCATCCAAAGCACTTGGAAATATTAAATGAAAGCCATATGCATAATGTGCCCTCGGATTCAGAGACACATTTTAAATTAGTTATCGTCACAGATCAATTTGATGGAAAATCAAGAATTGAACGTCACAAAATTATTAATAATTTACTCGCCTTAGAATTATCATCTCAAGTTCATGCTCTATCCTTACTAACACTTACCACTCCAGAGTGGGATTCTAACAATAAAAAAATACAACCTTCCCCAAAATGCCTGGGTGGTCAAAAAACAGGATTAAGTACAAAAGCACACTGATTTCTCGAAAAAATCCATTAACTGATAAGTTTTTCAAGTCTGACATTTATCCTAACAAATAGGGCAAGATATATATTAATACCTCGTCCAAACTAACACTTCAAATTCTCATGATGTAGCAAACGCAATAACTCACAAACGGGAAAACCAATATTGCAAATATTCATCACAAGATGATCAGGAAAATATTGGGGTGGCTGATGGGATTCGAACCCACGGCCTCCTGGACCACAACCAGGCGCTCTAACCGACTGAGCTACAGCCACCACGACTGTCATTTCATTAGACCTTACTAACCGAGGCGTCAAGCAAGAGAAGAGCCAATAAGAACATCTAGTATACAAAATACCCTCAAAAAACTGCCCTCTACCTTAGCTAACCTAGTGACTATTGTGCCGGGAAATTACACATTAACTTCAATTAGATAGGGACCATGCTTTGTTAATACATCAGCAAGAACCTCATCAAGGTCCTCAGCCCTTTGCACCCTAGTTCCTGAAACACCAAGTGCCTTGGCGAGCGTAACCCAATCGATCTTAGGACGATCTAACGTTGTCATATCAATGCTTGTTTGACCTGGATGAACTACACCAACACCCTTAAGTTCGTGTTGCAATATATTGTAGGCGTGATTCGCAAAAAGCAGCGTAACTACATTTAAATCTTCACGGGCTTGCGTCCAAAGACTTTGACAGGAATACATAGCAGACCCGTCCGCCTGTAGATTTATGACGTTCCTATCTGGGCAAGCAATAGCTGCCCCAACGGCCTGTGGCATCCCACACCCAATTGATCCACCAGTAATATGCAACCAATCGTGGGGGGCGGCACCTAGAGTCGCTGAGAAAAAATTTCGACCTACTGTGATGCTTTCATCGGCAATTATGCTGTTCTCAGGAATTTGCCGTGCTAATGCAACTCCAATATTTTGCGCATCCAGATCACCTACCGGCCTTTCTGGGTAAAATTTTTTAACAACGTTCGAGGTGGACTTGGGATTTCCCAGTGAATCTAACAGTAAATCAAGGGCTGCAACGACATCCTCTTCAGGCCCAGCCAGCTCGATTACCTTAGATTCCTTAGGCGACAAGCGACTCGGTTTATTTGGATAAGCAAAAAAACCTGCCGGTTCACTAGTGCCTAAAAGTATTATGTTTTCGAATTCCTCTAGGCACTTTGTCGCCTCTTCAGTAGGGTATGGCAACCTTTCCACATTACATCGACCAAATCCTCTTTCTATTCGCCGGTTTGACGTTTGTGCTAAGTATTTACATCCCGTGGCCGTTGCTATTCGGTCAAGTTGCTCTAAACCGCTTGCCATTAGAGCATCACCCGTACAAAAAATTACCGTCGGTTTTCCCGTCTTTAGGGCATCATAAGAACGCCTAATGTTTTTTTCTGAGGGTAATTTTGGATCTGCTACATTAATGGAAGTCGCTACTTTACTTGCCTTCCCCCAAGAGATATCAGCGGGTAGTACCAATGTAGAAATCTTGCCAGGATATTTTTTTGCTTCAGCCACAGCCTTGGCCCCATCAAAAGAAACCGAATCTGAACTAACAGCCGTTTTTACCCAATCTGTATATGGTTTAGCTGTCGCTTCAACGTCGGTGGTAAGCGGTGAATTGTATTTCTTATGATAAGTAGCATGATCGCCAACTATATTCACGATCGGACTTTTTGCCCTTCGCGCATTATGAAGGTTAGATAAACCATTTGCTAAACCTGGTCCGCAATGGAGCAAAGTACATGCTGGTTTTCCAGCCATTCGAGCGTATCCATCGGCAGCTCCTGTCACGACCCCTTCTTGCAGACCTAGTACTGATCGCATTGCAGGATTAGAGTCTAAGGCTGCAAGAAAATGCATTTCAGATGTTCCGGGATTCGTAAAACATACTTCAATACCGCAATTTAGCAGAGTTTTCACTAGACTCTCGGCCCCATTCATATTTACCACTCTTCTTGCCTCCATTTACTCAGTTCGCTTGCCTGTAAAGTAGCCTCTCCAAAATTAAAGTTTTTACGGGCTCGATTTGGGTTAGCTACGCGAAACAAACATTATCCAGTTATGAAATTTTTCTTGAAGATAATTAAAATATATAACCTCTTGCAGACAGGTAAAGGTTGGTATGTTAATATTAATAAAATGAAAGACCTTATGGTTTCTTTGCTAAGGTATGGAGATTAGCGCTTGTTGAACCATGTAGCAGCAATATCACGTCTTGGTACTGAAGATGCCTTTGCGGTCCTTAGCCGAGCAGACGAACTGACTAAACAGGGTAAGAAGATAGTTAACCTAGGAATAGGACAACCCGACTTTTCCCCCGCACCACATATAATTGAAGCCACCTTAAAAGCTTTACGTGACGGCCCACATGGTTACTCACCACCTAACGGAATTCCAGAAATCAGAGAAGCTGTTTCAAACGATATACAGATAAATCATCAGGTTGAGGTAAATCCAGAAAATATCATGATAGTCCCCGGTGGAAAGGTAACTATTTTTTTTGCCGTAGTAATGTTTGGGGAACCAGGCGCCGAGATTATTTTTCCAGATCCTGGGTTCCCAATTTATCGTTCACTAATTGAATACTCTGGGGCTAAACCAGTGCCTCTCAAAGCTAGGGAAGGAAACGAATTTTCTCTTTGTGCTGAGGAGATAGAGAGATTACTTAGCCCATCAACTCGGCTAATTATAATTAATAGCCCCTCTAATCCCACCGGGGCAGTTACATCGATTGAAGAGATGGAAAAATTAGCATCTATTCTTGACAATCATCCGCAAGTGGCAATTTTATCGGACGAAATCTATGATAGAATAATTTTTGGAGATAAGTATAATCGCAGTTTTTTAACCTTTGAGAATCTTCGAGACCGTCTAATTGTACTTAATGGTTGGTCTAAAACGTTCGCAATGACTGGATGGAGACTTGGTTACGGAGTTTGGCCAAGTAGTTTAATTGAACATGCGACCCGCCTCGCAATCAACAGTTATTCATGTGTAAATTTAGCTGCCCAAAAAGCAGGGATCGCCGCCTTATCAGGACCACAGGACAATGTTGAGAAAATGAGGAAAATTCTTGACGCTCGTCGACAAATGATTGTTCCCGCTTTAAATAATTTACCAGGTATAACCTGTCAAAAACCACTTGGTGCATTTTATGCTTTTCCTAATGTTTCGGATACTGGATTGTCTTCAAGTTCGCTTCAAGAAAAGCTTCTTGAAGACGCCGGTGTGGCTACAATTTCTGGATCAAGTTTTGGTTTCCACGGGGAAGGATACTTACGTATCTCCTATGCAAACTCAATTGAAAATATTGAAACAGCGATATCTCGAATACACAAATTTCTAAATCAACAACCTTCTTAGGAGCAATAGATGTGAGTTATCAGATATGTGTTGCAATTGTTCTTGGTGGTGGACGTGGCAATAGATTTGGTGGAAAAGTCCCCAAACAATATTCAGATTTCCATGGTGAACCTCTAATTCGGAAGGTTGTAAAAGCTTTTACAACCCACCCAGATATTGATGCTGTATTACCGGTCATCCACCTAGAGGATAAGGAGGTAGCGTTCAAGGCGCTTGAAAATTTAGATGCACTGGAACCAGTAATTGGGGGAGAAGAAAGGCAACATAGTGTAAAAAACGCTTTGGAGAGTCTAACTGCGACACCACCGCACAATGTTCTGATCCACGATGCAGCAAGACCTTTTATATCCTCATCCCTGATATCTCGGGTAATACATTCCCTTGAAACAGAAAAAGCCGTAGTTCCCGGATTACCAGTTACAGATACAATAAAGTCGCACAACGGTAAACGTATTATCAGCACCTTGAAACGCGATAGATTATTACATGCTCAAACTCCTCAAGGATTTAGATACAAAAATATCCTGAGTGCTCACCGCAATGTGCAGGGTGATGCCTATACTGATGATGCCGCTGTAGCAGAAGCGTCCGGATTAAAAGTGGCTTTTGTAAATGGTGAGAAAAAAAACATCAAAATTACTAATCCAGAGGATCTCGATAGCAACAAGAACAAATCAGATATCATCGAATATAGGGTTGGAAACGGATTTGATGTACACCGTTTTGGCGATGGTAATCATGTCGTCCTATGTGGAATTAAAATTCCGCACAATTATAGCCTTATCGGTCATTCAGATGCGGACGCAGCAATGCATGCTTTGACTGACGCAATACTTGGCGCTATTGGTAAGGGTGATATTGGCTACTACTTTCCACCTTCTGCCCAAAAATGGAAAAATGTTTCATCTAAGGTGTTTCTTAAATATGCAGCAGATCTTGTAAAAAAGTCTAGAGGCAAGGTTACCCATGTCGACATAACTATTGTTTGTCAGCAGCCAAAAATTCGCCCGCACCGAGAAGCAATGGTCAATAATATTGCAAACATTCTCCAAATTAATGCGAGCCGGGTAAATATAAAAGCAACCACAACCGAAACTCTTGGTTTTACTGGCCGAAACGAAGGCCTCATGGCACAGGCAACAGCAACTATTGCCATGCGGCCTAACGATGATGATTTGACAGATTGATGCCACCTAAAACAAATTTTTTATATTTTAAGCGAGAGAAACTTTCTCTATAATTTGTAAACAAAATTTTTGACTATGCATTCGGGAGAAGGGCCATGTCTGAAGGTCTTCAGAATTCAGGGCAAGCTAGTTCAGAAAAGCTGGTAATACAAGCATCCTCGACGCAATTAAAATGGTTATCGAGTGGCATAGATCAAGCGGGGGGAAAACTTCCGCTATTTGATGGAAAGGGTCAGCGTATCAATGAACGAACAATACGCACTTGCATTAAAAACGGGTGGGCAGAACCTTGGTTTTCTAATCCCATAAAACCTGACTGGCTTGTTTGCAAAATAACAGAAGCGGGACGGGCACTAGTCAAGCGCTATATTCCACGTTAGTAAAAAAATGAAAATTTGTGCATTTTCATAATGTTCCCGAAGTTTAAAAAACTACAATTCACTGAATTCTTGAATTATTTTCTATTATCTTTCTTAGCTTTGTACCCCAAGACCGTCCACAGCACCCACTTGAGGTCGCTCATTGCATGAGCAATATCTTTGTCATTACGAATAAATGAATCGTAAAAAATCCCATCAATATGTGTTGAGACAAATGACGCAACCTGCAGGGGATCCACTTTTCTAAAATGGCCTAAGGCGATTCCCTGCCTCACACTATCAGCCAGAATTCTATATTCTTCTTCATAAAAATTGTTTATTGCTGCAGCAACTGAAGGAGAACCATGTCGTGGTTTTGAATAGTCGAACATAATTTTTACAAGTTTACGAAGTTCTTTGGAAAACCTGATATTGCTGCTGAACCAGTCTTCAATAAGTTCAACTGGATTATAGTGAAATTTACGGGATTCCTGATAACCTTTGATTGTTTTTTCAATTAGATTTGTAACAGCTCGGTCAAATAGCTCTTCTTTATTCTTAAAGTGGTAATACACCAAAGAATGAGTCACCCCTGCCCGCTCAGTAATATCGTGGATAGTAACTGATGAGTAGTCACATTCAGAAAATAAATCAATCGCCGCTGTCATTAGGCTTTCAGCCCTATCGTACCCTCTGGCCCCTGGCCTTTTTAATGGAGTAGAGCCCATGATTTTCCCAATATCTGGTTTTTCTTAAGTCAGTCGTTAAGAAGCACAGCGTCCGATTCCCGTGCAAAAACACTCATAGAATCACCTGTTTTAACAATATGCTCCTGCGGAAACCTTATTAACAATTTTACATCTTTTTCCTTACCGGCCCTCACATGACACAATCGATGAGTCCCCTGAAAAACAACCTCGCTAACAAGAATTTCGCCAAGTGAAATTATTTCAGACCCTTTGGCTTTTCCAATCCTTATTTGTTCTGGCCGAAGAGATACATGAACGTTGGCCCCTAATCTATATTCCCCTTCAAATCTTAGACGACCGATCTTAGTATCAACGAGAGTTTTCCCACCTTGATTTGAAACTATTTTTCCTTCTAAAATATTGCTGTCTCCCATAAAATTGGCGGCAAACAGGGTGGAAGGTCTAAGGTAAACCCGGTCAGGTGGGCCATAATCTTCGATCTTACCTTGATTGACTAGCGCAATATTATCACTAATGCTCATTGCTTCTTCTTGGTCGTGGGTAACATGCACAAATGTTGCCCCAAGAGATTTTTGTAGATGCACGAGTTCCTCCTGCATTTGTCTTCGTATTTTTAAGTCTAATGCTCCTAGAGGCTCGTCTAACAATAAAACTGCAGGTTCCACTGCAATAGCCCGGGCCAGTGCCACACGTTGCTGTTGTCCGCCAGAAAGTTGATGGACCCTTCGACTTCCAAATCCCGCAAGGCCAACAGTTTCGAGAGATTCTTGCGTCAACCGATCGCGTTCAAATCTAGGTATCTTTCGCATAGAAAGCCCAAAACTAACATTTTCGTAAACAGACATATGAGGAAACAAAGCATAATCCTGAAATACCGTAACGGTTGGGCGAAAAGCCGGCGGCACATCAGTCACGTCCTCGCCATCAATGATTAATCGCCCAGAAGAAGGAACCGTAAATCCCCCCATCATGGAAAGAATGGTTGTCTTCCCACTACCCGATGGACCAAGAAGAACTAGAAATTCGCCACGTGAAATAGTTAGATTAATATTATCTGCTGCGATAGTAGTTCCGTATTTCTTTGAGACACCCTGGAGTTCAACTAGATAATCACTCATTTCCTTGCACCAAAATTAACTGAGACAACAATAGCTGCTATTGCAACAGTTACCATTGATATTGCAAAAACCATTGTTCCGGCAGCATTAACCTCCGGTGTTAAACCGGCCCGTAACATCTCAAATATAATAACCGGCAAGGTGACCTCAAAACGGCTTAAAAGAAAAGCGATGATGAATTCATCCCATGACAGTGTTGCTGACAAGCAAAACGCGGCAAAAAGAGAAGGTTTCATAACTGGCGCTATAACACGTGTCAAAGTCTGAAAGTCACTTGCACCTAAATCGCGCGCTGCCCAGTCTATATTTCTTAAATGACCACCAAATTGTGAGTAAATAATTGCAAAACACAATGGAAGGTTTATTACAATGTGGCCTAGGCCTACGGTAAGCAGCGACTTTGGAATACCAAAAATGTTTAATGTGATAAGCAGGCCAATACCGATAATCAGGTAGGAAACAGTCAAAGGTGCCATCAGAATGAATCGGACTCCGGCTCGGAATCTAATATCATGTCGAGCCATCCCGTATGCCGCAAGAAAACCCATAACTGTCGCAAGTAAGGATGATATTATGGCAACCACAACGGAATTGATAAGTGACTCGACCAATCGGTCATTACTAAACATTTTTTCATACCACTGAAGGCTGGGACCGTTGAAGGGTGGGACCGGAAGTTGTCCATCCTGAAATGAAAATACGACAAGAACGACGACGGGAATATATATGAAAAACAACGCGGCCACCAAATAGACCACTGCTAAAAAATTTTTCTTCCAGTGCCCAATCACTATATACGATCCATCTTTAAATATTTCCCTATAATAAAATAAACAATAACCACAACTATCATTAAGGTAATACTCATGACAGAGGCCATTGGAAAATTTGCCGCTCGGGCGATCTGGAGCATTATTGCCTGCGGCACAAGGACTTCAGTACTTCCTCCCAGGATTTGTGGTGTAATGTAGTCGCCGATTGCTATTACAAATGTAATGAAAGCCCCAACAGCTACGCCTGGAATACTGAGCGGAAATGTAATTCTAAAGAAAATCTGTAAAGGATTAGCTCCAAGGTCTGCAGCTGCTTTGTGATAAGATGCTTTTATCTGAACTAGATTAGCATAAATAGTAAGGGTTAACAGCATAGTGAAAAAGTGCACAAAACCAAGAACTGTAGCTCCGCGACCATATGCCATCTCGAGAGGTTGGTCAATTAAACCAATCGCGATCAATGCCACATTTAGAATTCCATTCTCTGAAATGATAAGAAGCCAACTATAGGAGCGTACAACATAAGCCGTCCAAAACGGCAAAACTGTAAGTATTAAAACAAACCGTTGCCATCGAGACGGAACCTTATACGCAAGTATGTAAGCAAGGGGGTAAGCTAATAGAATACTAATGGCTAAGGTAAGCAACGTGACTTCGATAGAATTGTATAATGCTTCAAGGAGATAATCTCTGCCAAAAAATTTTTCGTAATTGGCAACCGTCCAGGATGCTTGTAGTTTTCCATAAATCCGCTGCCAAAAACTAATGATTACCATTGCAACAAGCGGAATAATAAAAAACACAAGCGTAAATATTATTGCTGGATGAACAGCCCAACGTGAAAGTTCGAATTGAATGTTAGCTGCAACCGGTTTGCCTGGAGCGGACATTGCCCATTCCTAAAAAATAAATTTCCCTAAATACCAGGACCTAGCTTTTTTTGCCCGGACACAGTGTCCACCACCGCTAAACCGCATCCGGGCTAAAACACTCCTTGTTATTTCTTTTGTAAGAACTCTGTCCAGATATCAAGCATTTCAGAGTCTATGTCAGCGCGTCCTATGGTTGAAGGTACAGACCGTCCAAGAAAAGCCGCCTGCTCATCCCATCGTAAAATTTTCTTTTCTGCGGCACTGAGTACTGCCTTTTTGTTCGCTGGCATTGCCCAGTAGCACTCTGAAGTTGCAAGTGCTCCCTGACCCTCTGGACTTAAGACATGATTTACAAAATCAAAGGCAAGCTTTTTCTTTTTTGAATCCTTAAAAACACTAAGCCCTTGAATCCACATGAGGCCACCTTCATCAAAAATAGTCCAATCTAGCTGCGGCATCGTCGGCATTAAACCAGAAACAACAAATTCTGCTCCATTTATTATCATGTCAACATCACCATTAACTAGAGCATTTTGAACACTGACAATGTCACCAACCATTTTTATGTTAGGTTTCATAGCTAGTAGTTTTTCACGAATCTTTGGAAGGTCATTCATACTAATAGCATCCGGTTTAATTCCCATAGAAATTGCGATTAACTGCATAGTTGGAAAATAATAGTCATAGACTGCGACCCGGCCTTTATACTTATTATTCCACATGACCTGTGCGGAACGCATGTCAGCAGGATTTACTTTTTCTTTATTGTAGGCAACACCGTAATATCCAAATTTTTCCGGAACCGCGTAACGCACACCATTCACATGATTAAATGCGGCCGACGTGAGTGGCTTGAGAAGATCACTCAAAGGCAGGGTGCTTTCGTCCATCGGTGCAAGCAAACCTTTTCCGACTACCATGGGCACATCCGGAGTATCAATCACTAATACATCCCAATCACCAGGCGAAGACTGTTCGATGATTGAGACAGCGGCACCTGTACCTTCGTATGTTTTTACATTAATTTTAATATTGTGTTTAGCTTCAAATGGTGCCAGGAGTTTCTTATCGGCATGATCACACCACACGAGAACATTTAATTCATCTGCAGTGTGGCCTGTTTTTGGCAGGACCGCACTAGCGGCAGCAAAACCTGCAGCCCCCGCAACGAACGAACGTCTGGTTACCTTTCTCCTGATTGTATTCCTTAAACTTCCCATGATTTTTCCCCTTTTTCTAATTTCTAGTTATCAACCTTCTTTTCTATATTTTTTTGTGCTACTCCTTGAATTTCCAACCCGGACGCCGGAGTGATTCGTCGAGCGTATTTCCATGCTTTAATGCTATACCTGCCATTATTCTCATGACAACGCACACTGCCATGCGCGATGTGGATCCGCTAACATCAAACATTGGGCAGAGTTCAGTTACATCGATAACACTTAAACCGCCTGCTTCGCTGATACTAGAGGCAACACGCATGATTTCACGGGACTCTAATCCCCCTGGTTCAGTAGCTGTAACCCCCGGAGCAGAAGATGAATCCATAACGTTAAAGTTAAAGCTAAGATATTGCCCGTCTGTATTGTCCCACACCCTCGATACAGCTTCACCCATCACATCGTCGATACCACGGTCAAGAACTTCAAACATTGGATAGAATTTCATATTCCGAGTTTTTGCCAAGTCAATATGATCTTTTGGATTGAAGGAATTACGTGCTCCGATATGGGCAACGTTTTTGACGTCGAGATTTTTTAATTCGGTAATACGTGCCATAGCACACGTGCTGACATTCCTTTCTCCGGCCCAGGCATCAGCCATATCAAGGTGTGCTCCAAGATGCATGTAACCCATTTTTTTTTCATTTCCAAGATAATCCGAGAGCGCTTTAGTGGCTGGAATAGATACTGAACGATCACCACCGCATATAATGGGGATTTTTCCAGCTGCCAACACTTTTTTTACAGCTGAATAGATTCGTTCATGCGCTACATCTGGGCTAACACGCGGCATGGAAACATCACCGCCATCTATCGTACTTCCATGAAGATCAACATTAAATTCAAACCAGTATGGAAAATAATCAAGCGATGCAACACGAAATTCGCGTGGTCCATCTTCACATCCTGGCTTACCGACATTTCCTTCATCATATGGAACTCCAATAAAAACATAAGGTGCACTACTTTCACCTAGCTCATCGCTATCAAGTGAAACAAAGGGTCCGCGTAAAAAAGAAATTTGTCCAGGAGAACGGTAATTATCGGCGTCATCTCCGCCAAGTGGCGAAAAAAGGTGGGCAAACGCTTTAGCTGGATTCATTCAAATATCTCCCATCGTAATCTTTTTTCCATTTGTTCGCCATATTTAGGGCTTTTTATTCTCGCTGCGAAGTTTAGATGCTCTACTTCCAAGGTAATGGTAAATCATATTGCAAGCTAGTTTTGCACTCATCTGGCTGACATCGAAAATGGGCGATAATTCTGCAAGTTCGAGAACATCGACACCATATTCTCCAGCGAGTCGCGCAAAGGCCAGTGCTTCACGCGATTTTAATCCATAGCTTTCAGGACAGCTGGTACCAGGCATACAGCTACAATCAATAGAATCCGTATCCCAGGATAAATAAACAGCGTCGGTTCCGTCCCACGCTCGCTCAAGAATTTCACGGCCACAAGCTTCAATTCCACGTTCTACAACCTCCGACATCGGGTAAATTGGCATATCATTATCAACCCAAAAGTCCATCCAATCCTTCGGGTTCAGTCCATTCCGCGACCCAAGATGCGCCATATTTCGACTGCTTGTATTTGGAAGCTTAAATGCTTCTGTTGGCCCCGATGCATTAGTAATTTCAATCCCCGCCCAATCAACAGCAGCATCTAAGTGACAGTCCACGTGTAGGTAGCCCATTTTTCCTACTGGGTTTCTGCGGGTAAGGTATTGAGATAGTGCTCGTGCTCCGGGAATAGGCACTGAGTGATCTCCACCCACAACAATGACCTTTGCACCTGCCTCTAGGCATTCTGTCACATAATCACAAATGTACTGCTGTGATAATGCATTATTACCGGTAACGATAGGAATATCCCCACAATCTACAACATTGAAGAAAGTCATTAAATCAACGTCATATTCAAACATATAAGGAAAATATTGAGAAGAAGCTTGACGTATCCCATGTGGACCGCTTGAAGTGCCGGTACGCACGATTGTACCCTGATCCCAGGGTGCACCAAGAAAACAAATTTTTGCATCCATTTCTCTTATTTTGTTACGATCAGGCGGACAAAAAGGAGCCCCCATAAAAGTAAGAATTCCCTCTGATTTAAAAACACCATTATGCTGCGTCGGGGAACGTGTATGGGCATCAATCAATGGTTCTTGGTGGACACCTTGATGATGGTGCGGAACAAAAATCCATGGGTTCAAAATTTCGGCCATTTTCCCTTCCAGGTTTCCATATCCAACATTCCTAATAATTTGTATATGAAGGTTCGCTCGCCAGACAATTAGTTCCATAAAGCTCGATTGAAACTAGCTCTGTTTCCCTTCCTGTAACTAAATCTGGCGTTGGCATGCCACAATCTGGACAGCGGAAGTTATACCGACCACTTGGGTGTTTTACATCATTACAATGGCGACAATATAACGTAATTGGGATTTCAATGATATTCAGGAGAGCACCTTCGCATGAAGTGCCTTTTGAAGCTGATCCGAAGCAAAAATGTAGAGCTCGCGTCATGCCAGATAGTGTCCCTAAGCGAATGTTCACCTGCTTAATCTGCGTCACACCCCGCTTAGCTGCATATTCATCTACCATTTCTGTCAAACTGCGCGCGAGAGCAAGTTCATGCATTACTGTGAGCCTTGTGCTGATTTGCGTTAGATGCTGTCTTAGACTTTAAGACTTGATGGTGCGCTAGAATCCATTCCTGCCATTCGAGCAAGCCCACACCAGATTTTGCAGAAAGCTTGATAAAATCCAGGTCTCCATTTACCTGGCGTGAATATTCAATTGCGCGATCGAGGTCAAAGTCCAGATGAGGTAGAAGATCAATTTTAGTAAAGACTACGAGGTCAGCAGCCGAAAATATATCTGGATATTTAACTGGTTTGTCCTCACCTTCGGTTACCGAAAAGATAACAACTTTACAGCTCTCACCTAAATCAAAAGCTGCCGGACAAACAAGATTACCAATATTTTCTATAAATAGAATACCACCAGGTTTAATTTTTAGATCATTTAACACATGGCTAATCATATGGGCGTCAAGGTGACATGCCTTCCCCGTATTGATCTGGATAGCAGGCACTCCAAGAGCCCTGATTTTGTCAGCATCATTAGCGGTCGCCTGGTCACCCTCAATTACACCAATGGAAATTTTTGCTTTTAAATTCTTCAAAGTTTCCCTTAAGAGGGTAGTTTTACCGCCGCCCGGACTAGACAATAAATTCAGTGTCAAAAACTGATGCTCATTAAACCAACGCCGGTTTGCGCTCGCATACCGATTGTTTTTTGATAGGATATCCTGCTCGATTTTTATTAGCCGTTCCTGGCTGTATCCAGGGATAGAGACACCTGCCTCCCCTAGACCAAAATTTCGGTCTTCACGTATTATTTCATCAGCATGTTTCGGTTTTGAAGACGCTTCACACCCACAAACGGTACACATAACAACCTCGCGATCCTATGATAATTGATGGACTTGTATTAGCTATCTTCCTTATAGTTACATCAAAAATTTAACTGATTAGTCAGTCAAATTCATTGTGAAACAAATTTTGATAAAGTGTCAAACTTGACCTGTGGATAAATTCTTACCAACTAAGCATGTCTTTTAGAATATTTCACTGATGGCTTGAAGTAGTTCTTCCTATAAGACATTCTGCTTTTTTATTTTTTTCTAGGCATGCTCGTTACTGTTTTCTTGAAGCTTCGATATTTCAGGTATTGCTCGAACTGTTTTTTCGTCTCCTGAAAAAACTTTCTCCAGAGCTTTTGCAGCGGATAGGATAAACCTATCTGACCCCCTAGCAGCGCTAATCTGAATACCGAAAGGCATATTTTTATGATCGCGTCCACAAGGAATTGAGCAGGCTGGGGGCAGCACCATAGTCAACACATAGGTTGGAGATAGCCAACGCATGTAACTCGGCAGAGTTTTTCCGTTAATCTTTTCAACAAACAATTTTTTGTGCGGAAAGGTGATACACTATTTGTTGGTGAAATCAAAACATCAAATCTGTCCATTAACCGGAGAAAATTCTTGTAATAAATAGTCTGCTGCCTATTTGCCCAAGCAACATCTGAAGCAGAATATTTCTGGCATAGTTCTGTATTAACTATAACATTTTCGCCGAGATACCGACGATAACGTCGCAGGAGCTTTCCGTGCTGTGCTTCAAAATTAACAGC
>PBKU01000035.1 GCA_002722175.1 Magnetovibrio sp. | reverse complement strand
ATGCCCGTATAAATATGGGGCCAAAAAAAGGGATAAGATGGATAATAGCAACAAAACCGCCAAAAGATCAAGAGGATCATACAGCAGACAGCACATGCTGCCCGATTGTTCTGAAAGCATGGAGCAAATCGCAAACAGGGTGAAAGAGGGCCTTGTTGAAAGCTCAACACTTGAATGCGAGACAACAAAAGGCTCACTTTCAACTGTTGCGGGTTTTTTGCAGGCTGAGCTGTATCGCTTGCACATCAAAGGCAAGCACGATGAGATCGTGAGTGATGATTCAAAGGCGATCAGTGCAATCACGCGCACTCTTCTTAAAACTTTTGAGGCATTGGGATCAACACGCCAGATCGATCCAGAGCTTGAAGGTCTTGATCTATGATCACAGTTGATCAGCGCATAGCTTTTGCAGAGAAGCACTACACTGACAGAGATGGCAGGCCTTTTGACATCTCAGATCGGCAGTGGGTGCGCGATCACCTGTTCTTGCCCGTGTTTGGCTTTAAGCTCTGGCCAAATTCAAAGAAGCTTTGCAAAGACTGCAGGCAAAGAGCTGGCACGCTCGTTGAATCCTACCATGCCGCACGTGAAACACAAACAGAACAACATGCACAAGAGCACAACTGCAAAGGCCTGCGCTGTGAGCCAAACATCATCACGGTGTGCTGCCTCAATAGGCAAGAGGGTAAGACATTCAACAGCTCAGCGCTTGTGCTTGGGCACCTGATGCTTGAACGTGCGCGTGTGATGTTTATTACCGCATCAGAATCACAAACTAAAACCATTGTTGCAGACAATTACCTTGCGCCGATAAACGCAAACCCGCTTTTGAGGCGAAGGGTCAAACAGATCGCAAATAAGCTCTATATCCCTCACAAAGTTGGATCAAGCTCTTTTGAGGCAGTGAGGTCAAGTCACAGCTCGATCACTGGTAGAAGTAACCAAACACTATTGGTGTTGGATGAATGCAGAGACATCAGATCGCGCACCGCATTAGCCCTGTTGCCCTCGATCTTTAGCAGTAGAGGCTGGCGAAGTGAGTGCGGCTTTGAGGTTGATGACATCAATAAGAAAGCTGATGATTGCCCACAGTGCGGTGATCTGCTTGAGCCTTGGTTTGGCCGCATCCTGATCACGTCATCTGCTGGCGTTGATGAAGGCGGCAGCCATGAAAAGGATTGGTTTCGTGAATTAGTGGAGCACCTTTCAAACAATCCAGATCCAAACGCAACACTTTATAGAAGAGATCAAAGGCTCAATCCTAACGAAAACACTCCAGCAACACAAAGCGTTGAGCGCATCTTTGGTGCTTTGGAATCCACACGGCACTATGCCTCAATTGAAGTGTCAAACACGTTTAGCCAGAGAGGTGATTCCTACCTTGCCATACACGAAGTCAATAGCTGCCTTGATCAAGCGCTCACAAACAAGCTGCAGTCTGATCGCCCATGCTTTGCTTTTCTTGACACGTCGATCAGCAATGATCTGAGCAGTTTGGTGATCGTTGCAGAAGATGAAAGCAGCTTGACACCTTGGGAGCATGTAAGGCTTGAGCATTTGAAAGTATGGGATCCTAAGGACTCAGGAGGCACGATCAACGATGAGGAGATCTTTGAGTACTTGTGCGACTATGTGCCGCGATTCCCTGCCCTGCTCAACCTTCTTGTTGATACCCGTGGCGGCATGGCTTGGGCTGTTCGCCTTGTCCACAAAGCAAAGCAAACGCAGCCTTGGGCACGTGTGATCAATCCGTACAATGGTGGCAGAGCTGACCATCTGGCAATGTGGAATGTGCTGGAACAAAGAGCAAGATCGGGATCGCTTCGATGGTTTAAGGGCACACCTCTTGAAAAAGAGCTTGCTGGCCTGAAGCGGATCACGCTTCCTGATGGCACTGGTGCAAGTCAAGTTGTGGACAGAGACAGGCGCAAGGTACACGCAGATGTGGCCAGTGGGTTGGCTGTGTGCCTGCTCATGATCCACAGAGCACAAACAGAAACACGCACAAGCCTGCTGCAGATATCGGAGCAAGCTGCAGCGGCAAACATAATGAACAAACTGCACAGATCTACAGGTGCAAAGTTTGACTTTGATGATTTTTAAGGGGGTTTAAAATGGCAAAGAGAAACGATGAGATCGGCACGTCAGCAATGTGCAGGCGTTTAGGGATCCACAGGAATACCGCATTGCTGTGGATGAAAAAGAGCATTGCAGGTGATCACTCGAAACTGTCAAAGGGATCGGTGCGCCGCGATCTGACGGGGCACTATTGGGTGAAAAAGTCAGAAGTGGATCGGCTTGAGAACATGGCGCAGGATTATGGCTAATCGTCACAATTGCACAACGTGATCAATTATATTCAAAATATCGCACAACGCACACAACTGCCACTGTTTAAAAAGTTCTGATTGTTGCAATGTGTAAAGATGGGCATTTTCAATCAGCTGCTTTCATCGCGCAAAGACAAGGCCAAAAGCCAAGAGCAACAGCTCTTGAGGCCGAACACTCAAGGCGGTTCTGCAGTCTCGATCTGGTCTGGTCAAATCATGGAGAGAGAGAGCAACACAGAGTGTTCACTTAGTCGCTGGACTGGCACGCCACACATTCAAGGCGTTGCATCAAAGATGTACCGCACAGACGCGCATGTCAGATCATCCCTATCAATGCTGGTCAACCCACTGCTGTCATGCACGTGGGATGTTGCACCAGCGTCAAATGATGAGGTTGATGTTGAGGTTGCTGATTTTGTGAAGTACTGCCTTATGCAATCAGAGATCAACTTTGAGGCCTATGTCAAGCGCTGCGTGCTCAGCTATGCAACAGACGGTGTTGCACTCTTTGAGTGGACTGATGACGTGCGCCCGATCCCTGCTGAGCGCTTCCCGAATCACCCAAGCAATGGCAAAGGGCTTGGCATATTGCCCACAGGGCTGCACTATCGCCCAGCCTACAGCGTTGATCGGTGGAACCAACGCGCAAGCGATCCGACATCCCTTAAAAGCGTCACCCAGCACATCACAGGATCAGACACGCAAAAGAGCAAGGACGTGACCATCTCAGGCAAGCGTTTGCTGCGCTGGACGTGGGAACCAGAAGCACCTGCCAACTTTGTCGGTCAGTCAATTCTGCGATCTGCCTATCCTGCGTGGAAGCTCAAGCGCATGCTTATGGTCTGCCTTGCGATAAGAAACGAACGACTTAGCAACCCGATCCCGTCTTTGACCATGCCCACAGACGTGACTGAGGCAGAGATCGAACAGGCCACAGACATTCTCAGAAACTTAAAGAGCAATGAGTCAAGCTTTCTGCTTTTGCCTAATTCTTTCGAGTTTGACTTTAAAGGCATCACTGCAGGTGATGGCACTGCATTGACTGAGGCGATCCGCTATTGTGATTTATCTATCTTCGTAAATGTCCTTGGCGCTTTCTCTTTGCTTGGTCAGGGTAGCCCCGGATCCTACGCATTGAGCGCAAGCCAGCAGCACGAGTTTGCTTTAAGCATTGAAACACACGCCAAAACAATTGCAGCCAGATGGAACCATAAGCAAGACGGATGGTGCCCTATAGAGCGAATCGTTAAAATGAATTACGGCGATCGGCAGCTGCCGCGCCTCACATATCGCGCAACCCCAATGAGAGATTACACCAAGATCCTGCCTGTGCTCTCTGGCTTGGCGCAGTGGAACTTGATCCAAGCAGATGATCGACTTGAATCACACATCAGAGCGATTTTGCATCTGCCAGAAAAAGAGGACGGTAGCGCACGGGTTGCGCCAGAGTCACCAGCTGAGGAGGAGAGCCATGAGCAAGAAATTGAATAAGGGATCCGATCTTGGAGTGCTATGCTTCGTTGACACGATCAAGCTTGACGACAAAGAAAACACCACAGCCACATCTGAGATCCAGATCTTTCCCGATGGTGAAGTGTATCACCCAAGCGGTGAGAGGTTTGTCTTTAATGACACCTTTAGGGATCAAGTGGTTCAGTCTTTTGAAAATTCAGGAATTGATTGTTTTATTGATTTTAATCACTCAGCAAATGCGTCTGATCAGTATGATCAAAATCGTGCAGCTGGCTGGATCGTTGCGCTTGAGAACAAAGGCACCGATGGTCTTTATGGTTTGGTTGAGTGGAATGAGATCGGCATCAAGGCAATTCAGTCAAAGGAATACAAGTATCTTTCACCAGAGTGGTCACTGACGCAGTTTGACAAGACAGGCCAGTCAAGTGACGGATGGATCGACGCTCCAAAACTTTGGAATGTGTCTTTAACAAACAAACCCTTTCTAGAGTCAATGATCAAGCAGGTTGAGCTTGCTGAAACAAAGAAAGAAACCCTCACCACTGAGGGAAACGAAAAGGAAAAGCTAAAGATGGATAATGAAAACAACACACCTGAGGTGACTGAGGAACTTGATATTGAAGAAACCACAGATGAAGAAACCACAACAGAAGAGGTTGCAGAGAACACTGGCGAGGTTGCAGCGCTAGAGGCAAAGCTTGCGGCACAGATCGCAAGGGCTGAGGCTCTTGAGGCTGCGCTTTTAGAGCAGGCCGCACAGCAGCGTGATGAGCTTGTGGCAAATGCAATGAGTGAGGGACGAGTCACCCCAGCAATGCTTGGGTCTGTCCAGCGATACGCTGACACGCTCAATAAAGATGCTGATGGTGGAGTCAAGCAGCTCACTGAGTTTCTTGCGACACTTCCGCGCCAAACAATGTCAGAGCCTGAGGGCGCTATTGATGGCAATGAGCAGGGTGATGCTGATGCACATGATGCAACTGCAGAGATGACGCGCAAGCTAGGTTTAAACAATGACACGATCAAGAAATTCAACAACGTTGTCAGCTTGACCGCTGATGGCCAGTATATTCTTGAAGACGGCACGAAGGTCAAAAGCCTTTAATTTAAAAACATAGGAGTATTAAAAAATGGCAAACACAGATCTTTCAATTTTATTGGAAAAAGGCTTACGATCAACTTATCTAGAAGCGTTGAACGACACAAGCACCCCCTTACTATCAAACATCAGTTCTGTTATTTCGAGTAATAGTGCGGATGAGAAATTTCCATGGCTTGGTGAGAGCGGCGCGATGTCCTCTTTTCCGAAAGGGAGTTCAAGACAAATTTCTCAGCTGACCGAGGCAGCACTCACTGCAACGCCACAGCGCTATGCGTCCACGATCAGCATCAGCCGCTTGGACTATGAAGACGACACCGTGAGCGGCGTGTCTTTGCGTGTGGCTCAGATGGCACAGCAGGCGGGAAGATTTAAAGATGCACTTTGTGCTGGGGTTATCAACTCCAACGCAGCCTGCTATGATGGCCAGCCGCTATTTTCGGAGACTCACCCAGCACGCGGTGAGCAGTCTGCAGCCCAGAGCAACATCGTTGCAGGATCGGGCACCACAGCTGCAGCCATGTCTGAAGGGATCCACAAAGCTGTGGAAAAGCTCAGATTGATTAAGGACGAGAGCGGCAACGCCTACCATGGAGAACTGGCAGGAAGCTTGTGCTGTGTGGTTCCACCAGCGCTTGAGTCTGCAGCAATGGAAGTTCTGCAAAGCAGCCAACTTGATTCAAGCTCAAACGTGCAGCAGGCGCGTGCTCAGCTTATCGTTTCAAGCCAGCTGTCTGGTGATCCTTCTGACTGGTACATGTTCGTCAAAGGATCGGTTCAGCCGATCATTTATGTTGAGCGTGATCCAGTGTCTTTCGAGGCTGTTACCGATGGCACAGAAAACACTTTCATGAAAGAAGAGTTTCTCTTTGGTACGCGCATGCGTGCTGCAGCCATCCCATCGCACTGGGCTAAATCAATCATGATCAAAAACAGCTAATGTTTTTAGTCGAATTAAAAAAGCCAGTTTACCCGTTGCCCATGCTTAAAGACATGGGCACAGGTGAGCTTAAAGAGCTGACGCTTGGCAAGGCTGTTGCTTTTGAGCAGCTGCCAAGCCATGCGCATAAAGATCTGAACTTAGAGGTAACAACAATGACAGATCAAAAAAAGAACGTCAGCAGTCCCAGCAAAAAAAGTAATAAAAAATAGACGGTGTTCAATATGGGAATCGCTAAAATTGCTGACGTTCAAAGCCGCACGCCTTACCGTGAGATCACGGCAGAAAGCTCACCGAGCATCGAAGATGTGCGCGTGTGGCTGGCTGAGGCTGAAACGCTGCTAAACGCAACGCTGCAAGCTGCAGGCGTAACGCCACCAGCAGAGGCAAGCGTCTATGCACCGATCATTAGGTCATGGATCTGTGATCTCGTTGAGGGCAGACTCAGGGAGGCATGGAGTTCATCAGGTGGTGAGGATTCTGTTGTTGCAGCCGCAGCTGTTGATCGATTCACGCAAAGGCTTGAAGACATCACAAACAGGCCAGCCAAATACTACCAGCTATTTGGCAACAACGCTGAGCAGGCAGACAGTGTGCGCTTGAGATCAGAGCGATCAGGGACATCACCTGTGACATATGACCCGCAATACAAGGCAGACACGGATCTTTAATGAATCAATTCAATCAAAGCAATGCTGACTTTGGTGGCGATCCAGCAGGCAGTGGTGGCAGGCGTGGTGTGTGGTCAAGGCGATTTACACAGGACGGGCCAGTTCTGTGGAAAACTGCAAGCGCTTTGGCATCTATGTCAACGGAGATCCAAGACTGGTCAGAATGCTGGCCAACAATTGCAACCATTATGGCAAAGCACACGCGCAAGGCTTTTAACTCTCAGGGGTCAAGCATTGGGCGCAGATGGCAGGCACCCAGCCAAGATTATCAGAAATGGAAAAACCGTTACACATCGCACCGCGCAGCAGGTAAGGCCTCAGGCAACTTGTTTGCACATATGACCGATGCAAGGCGTGCACTGAAACACACCGATCGCATCTCAATGCTCTATGGTGGTGGTGGTGCAAGCCGCACAAGCGGTGATGGTCTACCGTATGCAAGATCGGTTCAATGGGGTTGGAAGGGCACCGCCGCAAAGAAGCCAAGCCCAACAGGGTCAAAGAATAAGGGCCAACGCAGAGCGCTGCCCTATTTATGGTGGACGAGTCAACTTGAGCAAGAGATCTTTAAAACGCTTAAATCGTTTCAAGACGAAAAGCTCAAGAAGGTCGGGCTTAAGTGAAATATGAAGAGCGTGCAGTTGTTAGCTTAAGGGATCACCTCAAGGTCAATCTTGGTGCAGCGCTTGCTGCAGTTGAGCTTGATCGGGGGTTTACCGCTGGCACCCTTAGAGAGCCAGCCGCTTATGTCATGGCAAATGCGCCGATGGATACGCGCAGCCCTTTAGTTGAGATGTGGTGTGAGGTGTCCGATCCAGTCAATTATGCGACTGGATCAAACGTGTGGCTTTACGATCTATCGTGCGCGATCTCAATCGTTGGTGATGCTGACATTGAGAGGACTGTTGCACGTGTGTACCAGTACAGTGAAGCGATCTACTCTGCAATAAGAGCAGATCCAACACTAGGCGGCACAGTGGCCAGCGCATTGGTGAAAAAAAAGAGCTTTGACGTGTTCAGGGGGCCAAAGGACATCACGAGACACATTGCGCTGGTCAGCGTGGAAATACGAATTTTAGAAGACTAACAAAGGAAACGAGGTAAACAAAATGAGCGTCTTGCAGGGATACACACAGAAATACTATGCAGTTTTAGAGTCAGCCTTTGGTGCTGGCGCAGACATCACAGGCAGTGATGCCATCGAGTTGACAGAGCTTAAGCTTGAGCCAAGCAATGAGTTTGTCACCATCTCTGAGCACAAGGGCACTGCAAGCCCAAGGTCAGAGGCTCGTGGAAAGTTTAGCGGATCATGGTCGTGCTCTGGCTATCTGAAGACACGCGCATCAGGTCAAAAGCCTTCTTGTGGTGTGATCTTAGATGCAGCTTTTGGCAACAGCCAGATCTTTGGCCCGATCCGATACTCGTCTGTAGATGCGGATCCAAACAATCAGTCTATGTGCCTTGTGATCCATGCAGGTGATTACTATGCAAAAGCGTCAGGCGCAATCGTTGAACAGCTAGACATTGAGCAAGCAGCTGCAGACCTTTGCAAGTTCACAGCCTCAGGATCCTATGCAGCACACTCTTTGTGTTATGGCACAGAGGTCAGCGTTGCAGGCGCAGCAAGTGGTGAGACTGAGGTGCCTGTTGACGATCCAAGCAAAATAACAGCTGGCGCTGTTGTGACCGTTGGCGGTCTTGACAATTCGGGTTCTGGGTACAAAGTCGCAAGCGTTGGCGCATCTTCGATCACTCTTAATCCAGCCCTTGAGGATTCTGTCAGCCAAAGTGCAAAGGTCAGCGCATACACACCAGCGCAGTCACTGCTGAGTGCCGAGGTGATACCGGGCACAGTTGCAAGCCTGTCCATTGATGGATCGGATCTTGGTTTCATCTCATTTAAGGCCTCGCTGAAAACAGGAATCCATCTTCTTGACAAGGAAGTTGCCTACACTGCAAGCGGCGCAGCCCGTGCAATCAGAGAACTTGAGAGTGAGATCTCTTGTTATTTCTCTGATGACTCAAGCAAATTCTTAGGCAGCAAAGCCATTGATGGCGAGCTTTTGGCTGTCAGCGTTAGGCTTGGCCCAGACGAGTCAGGCAAGCGGGTTAAGATCTCAATGCCGCAATGCCGGATCGAGCTGACAAGCCCAGAGATTCCTGAGGCAGAAGAGGCCACAGCATCGCTGAGCCTCAAGCCTAAAAGCTTGGTTGCAGGTGACGAGATTGAGCTTTTATTTGATTAAAATAGCATTTTGATGCCCTGTTCACCTTCAAGAGGTCGGGGCAAATAATAAAATAGGGGGTTAAAAATGGCAAGAATGGTGGACGGACACAAGGCAGGGATCTTGCGTCAGTATATTCCAGAGGCCTACGAGAACAGGGCTGACGATGAACCGATCAAGGTTTGGATCAAAAGCCCAACACTAAGAGAAACACGTCAGATCTTTGCGTCTGGGATAGACACCCGTGTCAACGCAGATCAAAGCGTGAGCGTGGATATTAAAGACTCTATGCGAGTCTATGAGCAAACCATCAAGGGCTTTGTGGCTAAGGTGGAAAATTACATAGCTGCAGGGGGTGATCCTATCAATAACGGGGATCAGCTTATTGAGCACGGTGAGGTTGATCTCATTGTTGAAATTGCAAACCACATTCTTGGCGTTGGCAATATGGATGCGGAAGCAAAAAAAAAGCAAGGCGAACCCTCCACCTAGCAAGCGGTGACCCAGCGCTTGGATGGAGCTGTGCAGAATGTCGCTTAAATGGCCTCGATAAAATACGCAACTGCAATGGCTCGATCGAAAATAAAAGCTTTAAATATGTGACCAAGCTGGGCAGCTCTTTCAATAAGTGCCCAAAGCTCTGGTATCAAACTGACGGCAAAGACTTTGCGCAGCACTTGAAGGACTGGCAGTGGTTGCAACGCCATCAGATCCTGCCTGATGAGGGGGGGCTCATGGATCAAGATGCTGGCTTTGTCTCTGCAGTTGAGTTCTTTGAGTCTGAATTTGAAAAAATAAAGGAAGCATTAGCCAATGGCACGGATCGCAAATAGCGCAACGCTATATGTCACAGTTGTTGACAGAGCCACTGAAGCGTTAGAAAAAACCAGCAACACCATGAAGAAAGCAGCAAGGGCTGTTGGTGAAGCTGATCAGGAGATGGCTGACGGATCTGAGCTTTCTGCTGACGCATTTGACAAACTCCTCACATCATCCCAGAGAATCAACTCACAATTCAAAGAGCAGCAGGCTGGATCCAATGATCTTGCAAAGAAGATCAATAAACTTGAGGATCACCACAAAGCTCTTGCTAACGCAGCAAAGAAGGCAGACGATCCTGCATTGCGCAAGGAGTTTGAAGCGCAGAGCGCTGCAGCCAAGTCAGAAGCAAAGAGCCTTAAGGCGCTGGCAAAAGAGCAAAACAACACAGCAAAAAGCGCAAAAAACCTTGGCGATGTTTTAAGCTCTGGCCCCATGAAAGCGTTAGGCGTTGGCGCTGTTGCCATTGGCGCAGCTGGTGCTGCTTTTTTCGGTCTGGCAAAGAATGCCGCAGCTGCTGGCGATGAAGCTTTTTTAACAGCTCAAAAGCTTGGTATATCAACAGAAGAGCTTACACGGTTTGGCTTTATGGCTGAGCAGTCAGGCGTTGATGTCAAAGCAATTGAAATGTCAATGAGCACCCTGTCACGTGCAGCCATCGCCAACACTGACGAGTTCAGGCGCTGGGGGATCTCTCTCACAGACAATAGCGGAAAACTAAAAGACAATAGCACTCTCTTTAAAGAAGCAATGGGTACAGTTGCGGGACTTGAGAACAACACAGCCAAGCTTGCAGCTGCACAGCAGCTTTTCGGTGACAGCGGTAAGGACTTGATCCCCATGCTTAACATGGGCGCTGAGGGCATGCAGGCAATGGCTGATCAGTCTGACGCACTTGGCGTGACTATAAGCTCAACCAGCGCACTTGCTGCAAACGACTTCAACAATTCGATGGGACAAATGACAAGCGTGCTTGGGTCTATGACTAGAGAGATCGGCACACAGTTCATGCCTGTGTTTACCAAGGCATTTAAAGGTGGCACTGAGGTTGTTAATAAGATGAGGCCTGTGATCGTAGCAGTTGCCAAAGAGGTCAGAGGCTTTGTTGAGACTGGGCTTTTGTATGCTGTGCAGGGGTTTGCGTTTGGCATCAAGGCTGTGGGTAAGTTCAATGAGCTGATCGAACAGGCCAAGTCCGTGTTTTTTGAAATGGCCAGCGGTTTTGTTGAAGAGATCAACTCAATGATCGATGCATTCAATGCTCTTGTGCCATCAGCCCTTGAGCTTGACAGGGTGACAAGAGAGAAGCTTGTTAAAAGCGCTGACCAATATGCAGAGAACGCCAAGATCATGGTTGAAGAGACAGACAAGCTTCTTGTTTCTGTTGCAGATCTTGCTGGCGCTCTTGAAAATGAGGCAGATGTCACACTCACAAAAGTGATCCCTGTTGCAACAGAGAGATCGAAACAGCTTGAGCGCGAGATCGCGTTAAAGAAAACCCTTGCAGATCAGGCCAAGGCATCCGCACAAGCCAAGAAAGATAAAGCCAAGGACGAGAAGAAAGAAAAAAAGGATAAGGACAAAGAGAAAAAAGAGAAGGATAAGAAGTGGCAAGAGGACAACGCAAGGGCTCTAGGTTATATAGCCAATGCAAAGTCGATCGGCAACGCCTTTGTCACCGCTTACCAAGCTGCAGAAGAGGGCCAAAACAGATTCAGTGAAGCGCTTAAGGCTTCATCTATAATGGCCATAGACATGGCTTTTGAAGTTGCTGAGAAAATGATCACAGCCGCAGCTGCAAAAGCAGCAGCCGATGCAATGGCCAGCCAAGCGGGGATCCCAATTGTTGGCCCAGCGCTTGCCATGAGTGCAGGCGCTGTGATGCTTTCGATGGTGCGCGGATATCTTACGCAGTTTCATGAGGGCGGCATTGTTGGCCAGCCAAGTGGCAGGCGTGAGGTCATGGCTGTGCTGCAAGAGGGTGAACTTGTTGTTCCAAGGGATCTTACGCAGCAACTCCTGAAGACGGCAGGCAGATCATCAACCTCAACTGGTCAGATCTTACATTCTGGTGGCTTGGTGTCAGCTCAGCCAGCACCTCAGAGCTTGGCACCTGCGTCAAATAACTTTACGTTTTCAACCCTTGCCCTGCCATCAAGAGCTTCAAGCAGGAGATGGTTGAGGGATAGCGTCAGCCCAGAACTTAAGAAGCTTAAAAGAAGAGGAGTGATCTAATGGGCAAGCCCGTTGCTCTTTGCAGGAATGCACTTTTGTCACCCGATTCTGTCAGGCTTTATGCTTATCCTGCAGACACGTGGGTTGAGGCTTCATCTGTGCTTGACGGGCACACAAGCACGAGCGTCACATCAAATGCTGCATCAGCACGTGTTGATCTTGTTGTTATTCTGCCAGAAGAAACAGAGATCGATTGCATAGCATGGATTGGTGAGGGCTTTGATAAGTTTGACACGATGCGCGGCGCATACCGTGAAGATGGATCAAATACAACCATCTCGCTTGACTCAATTGCCGCAACTAACAGAGGCATGATTATGCTTGACGATTCAATCAATGCCAAGATCCTATATTTGCAATGCTTCCTTTCATCAGGCACGCACACGCTTAAGCTTCACCAAGTCTCTGCGGGTATGCGTGTGGACTTACCACGACACCCTGCCCTGCCCTTTGATCCTAAAAACACAGCTGGCCTTGTTTCTGATTTTGTATCTTCAAGCGGCGTGATGACTCGATCAACATTCTACACTGGCAGAGCAGAGCTTGAGATCGCATTCCATACAGCCAATGATGCAGAGGCTGAGCTTGTTGAGTCAGTGCATGCCTTGTCGGGACAAGGATCAAGTCCTATCTTTTGGATCACAGACAAAGACAAGCCCAATGATGTGATCTTTGGCTTTGTTGGCACAGACTTCAGCCAGCCTTATACAAACGGGCCAGCAACAAGAGAGACAACGCTTTCAATCATAGAGCAAGGCCCAAAGTTCCTAAGTCAAGAGGGTTAAATTGATCACGGTTAGTCAAAACTTTTTAGACTCTGCAAACAAAGCAGATCAGGTACCCGTATACCTAGCAGAGATTCAGATTGCAGAGAATACCTTTGCTCGTTTCATATCAGCGCCGCACAGCACAATTGACGAACCGATCTCATTAGCAGAGTGCTCACCAGTCTCTGGATCCTTGGATATAGTGGAGCGAAAAATAAAAACGGGTTCTATGGATCTGATCTTTGTCAACGATGGACAAATCAGGGATCTCTTTAGTTCTATTACGTCAAAAGGCAGACCCGTACAGCTAAAGCTGGGGTTTGCTGATCTTGATGAGTCTGATTTTGTTCTAACGTGGACAGGCCAAATTGATGAAGTGCTGCCAGAGGCTGACATCATCACGCTTGAGTGTATTGAGGCAGCTGGCATGCTTGAGGGATATGTCAACCACAATCTTGGCTGGCCATCAACGCACCCACTTAAGGCAATCCGCTCAGTCTTTAAACTCGCGTTTGTGCCTGATGAGCTTATTGATTTAGCAAGCTTTGATCCGTCACTGTATCCAGACATGGAGCACGTGAGGACTGCATCAGGCTATGAGCTGATCCATCAGGTGACGGTTGCGGGGGAAAAGATCTACAAGGTTAAAGGGCCAGCCAGCGGCAGCGCATTAGAGATTGCAAGCGCTTTGGCCTCTATGCTTAATGGCGCGATCCACACAAACCGAGAAGGCAAGATCTCATTTATACGGTTCGACAAGGACAAGGCACCAGTGGATCATTGGACAGAGCACGACTTTGCCGACTTTGAGCAGTTGAGCACTTTTGAGACACTCGCAAACCAATGCATGATAAACTTAGGTGGCACGCTTGGCCCAGTTCCATTTGAGAGAAATGACACAGACAGCCAAGACAAGCACGCGCACCCTGATGGTGACGCATTCATCAAAGACATGGTTTTTGATTGGCCATATGTCTCACAAGCATACTTCAGCCCTATCAATCTATGGTATGGCATACCCGCAGGGTTTCCTGTTGCAATAACAAACAACGATTCAGCCATGGCAGGCGTAAGCGACTCGATCACAGATGGTGTTGCCGATCCTGTTCCAATGAGCAACGATAAGCCTCTGTATATTTTAGCAGAGGGAAAAGAGATCATAAAGTGCACTGATTTTGAGATCATCACATACAGATCTGAGCCACGTGTTGAAGTTGGTGACGTTGCAGCCACCAGCGCAGATAAGGCAAGAAAACCCGGCATTGTGCACGTGACAGCTGGGCAGCGTGCCATGTTCGGCACAGATGTGTGTGATCGACTTACTGCAAGCGCAGATGCAACAGAGTTAAAGGGATCATGCGTTGACTGCACTGCTGCCGTGGTTTTTGCTGAGCAGTTCCTTGAGCGCTTTGGTGACGGTTGCCCGTTCGTGTCCCTATCAACACCGCTGTCAAAGATCAGCGTTGAGCTTGGTGACTTTGTAACAATAGACGAGTCACAGATCTTTTATGATGGATCAAGTGGTCTTAATGATCAGACGGTTTGGGAAGTGCTAGGCAAAGAGATCATTATCTCTGACAGTGGTTGCTATATCAACTGGGAACTTGCCAAGGTTTTAAAGCGCCCAGCGCTGCAGACAACTGTGGTTGTGCAACACACCATCCCAAAGCTGGTTAATGGTGTTGACTTAAGCAGCTCTGTGCTTGGGCTTATCCAGGATCCTTATGTGTTTTCTGGCCTTGGCTTAAGCTCTGGCCTTTTGTCTGGCCTCACCGTTGATGTTGGCGCAGGCTGTGGTATCGGTGCGCAAGGTGGATCCCTGCTTATTGATGATGACACAATTGATGTGCTTGACAATAAAGACAACTATATACTTTTCAGCTCATCAGATTCATCTTTGATAATGGCACCAGTTGATCACGGTGAGTTATTTGAGAATAAAGATAAGAGCCTTGTGCTGCTTGGCAAGGTAAGCACGGCATCAGGAGCAATCACAAGCATTGATGATTTGAGGCAGACAAAACCGATCAGCGGTGAAAAGCTTGAAGCTGGATCAGGTGTGTTGTCAAACTTCGATTCTGTCGGGAATTTCAGCGGCCAGATCGCAGCATCACAGATCCCAGATCTCCCAAGTGGATTAGACACTAGCGTCATTGAGGGCAGGCTTGATGACATTGAGGCTGATTATCTGCAGAGCAATGACATTGATGATCTCATAACTCAAACAGAGCTGACCTCACAACTGCCAGATCTTAGCGGGTACGCAACCACAACGCTTTTGAATAGCGCAACCACAACACTAAACAATACGATCAGTGGAACACAAACGACTTTAAACAATACGATCAGTGGTGTGCAGTCATCGCTTAATGGCCTGATCTCGACGAATCAAACCAACATAAACACCAACTCGTCAACCATCGCGTCTGTGCAGACAGTTGCAAACGGTGCGCTGCAAGATCAAGAGGACGTGATCACTGCAAGGCACATCCATGCACGCAGATCAGGCATTGCTGGCGGCATAGTGAGCAACCCCGATTTCTACATTCAAAACGCAAACACGCTGCCAGAAAATTGGTATTTGTGGAACACTGGCCCGTCTTATCCGCAATATCCAAACAACCACTATGCGCTTGAGTCTGACGGAATAGGCTCAGGGAATTGTGTCCATGTTTGGGGCAACGATTCAGCAACGCCTGTGCTTATATCGGATGGATCTCCAGTCAACTATGGGGATCAAGTTAGGATCGAGGCTTTGGTTAAATCAGGGTCAGCGTCAAATGTCGGGATCAATCCATATATACATATTTATCTATATTATCCGATGGCAGGTGCAGGCGTAGACTTCACAGGTGTGTACTTTGGCGCATCAGGAGCATCATTCACCAAAGGTGAGAGCACAACTACGTCAGAATGGGATAAAAAAGTATGGACTGTTGAGATCCCAGATGTTGATGATCCGATATGGGCAAACAATGCTGACGCAGGCGCAACACCGTATATAGGTGGGTCACTTGAGGCACGCATCACATTTAGAACATCACCGCACGCAAATGGATATGATTGGAAGGTCTCACACATGAGTGCTCAGGTTGTTGGTTTTGGTGAGTCTGATTTTATGCAATCAACGCAGGACAGGATCACAAACATTGAGACACTTGCAAATGGTGCCCTTCAGGACTCATCTGATGTGATCACAAACTCACACCTGCAAGACAACATCGTATCTGCTGCAACGCTCACATCAAGCGCATCCGCAAGGCTTTTGCCATCGTCAACATCATTCAACACACTGTCAAGCAGCGTAAGCACAAACACATCAAACATTGCGACAAAGGCAAGCACGTCATCTGTCAATACTCTTTCAAGCAGCGTGAGTACGAACACTGCAGACATTGCAACCCTGCAAGGTCAAATCCCATCACCTCTTAATGCCATAGGTTACGCACCTATGGACTTCGTGATCGGATCTCCTAACATTGTGGATGATTCAAGCGGGGGCCTGAACGTGACAAGCCCATACAACAACAACACTTTTAGTTGGAGCAATAGCGGCAGCGTGTCGATGAGCTCTATTGGCCTTAATATAAGCTCTGGCGGCGGATCTGGGTTTTATGGAAACTTCGGGCCAAGCTGGATGAAGACAACGCCCGTTGTATCTTCTGCTGTTGAGTATTCTGAGGGCAGCTCTAACGTGTCTTATGTTGTGCCGATCAGCATGGTTTGGAATGAGTCGAGCGGGGGGAGTTCGCCAAATGGTGCTTATGTGGTGCCAGAAACAGGCACGTATAGAATTGACGCATGCCTCAGCGCAATAATGAGAGGGCCATCGGCATACCACTATTGTGATGTGTATCTCTTAGCCGTTTGCTTTACTGGATCCGGCACTGGTAAGGACATGGGGATCATGGGCTCAAAAACCCCAAACTCTATACCTACATCATTCTATGTGCCAAGGCCTCAGCTGCTTTCTGGCTCGTACCACATTGACGCGAATGACGGTGATCAGCTTTTTGTGGGCGTTCAACTTTTCGGCAATGCTTTCACATGGTTTAGAGGTGGATCATACGGGATCTCAAACTCAGACACGCAAAACAGGGCTAATTCTTGGGCGAGAATATCCAAGATCGGATAATGCAAAACAAAGCGCAACAAAGCGCACAAAGTACACACGCTTTTTTTTAGCGCTTAAGGCATTATGAGTTGATGCCTAAAAAAGGGTCTAAAATAAAGAAGGCATCAGAGGCGATGAAAGTCGCTTTGCCGATTATAGCCGTTGGCTCTTTGGTGTTTTCTCAAGGCCCCTGCACCGCTCCAGAGTGGCGCTTTTTGAAAAAAGCAGAAGCGGCGCACATGGTCGGGGAGGTCAGCGACAGGGTTGACGGGCTTGAAGACGGCATCTCACGCATTGAGGGCAAGATTGAGCTGCTTGTTGATATGGTTGGCCAGCTTCTGACGGAAGAAGAGAAGAGATGAAAGAGGGAAGCAAAACAACAGAATACAAACTTGCAAAAGCAAGCGTGATCACAAGCGTGATTCTGCCAGTTGCCGCCTACTGCGTTGAAATGCTGCAGGCATCCGGCGCTGTCACATCACCGCTGTGGGTTTCTGTTGTCGCTGTTGTAGGCGCAGTTCTTTCATCGCTTGGTTATAGCGCGGCACGCACTATGCAAAAGGGCGCAGAACAAAAGAGAGAAGCTCTAACAATTGCATCAATGATGCAGGGCAGGGCTGAGCTTTCAGAAAAAAAGCCATCAGCTTAAAGTCAGGCTTCTTTGCTGAAAGCAAAAAAGCAGGAGGCTTTGTTGAGGTTGAGCGGCAGCTTGTTGGGGGCCTTAGTGCTTATACTGACACATGGGCAGCGTGGGACTTGGTAAACAAAGAGCCAGTTTTTGGTGTTGATGGTGGAATACGATGGACGTTTTAAATGATTAAGAAAGCATTAGTTTTCACAGCGGGTGACACGCTGCCAGCAATGACCGCAAGCCTTGATCGAGATCTTGCAAGCTCAACTGTCAATGTGCTGATCGGTTATTCGACACCGCTCATCAAAACCGCGACGGTAACCAACGCAGGAACAGGTGAGATCAGGGTTGACTGGGCTGCTGGTGACTTGCAGCAAGGACGCTGGCCAATGCAGATCGAGATCATTGATGGACAGGATAAACAAACCCTTAGCGGGATCAATGTTGTTGTGGAAGGCAAGATTCAGTGAGTATCGTTATCAATGAGACATCAAGTCACGTTTCATTAAGCGGCGCAACTTCAGTGTCTTTGTCTGTTGTGCCTCAGGCTGTGCCTCAGGCTCAAGCTCAGACAGGTGTGCTTGTTCTTTCCCCAACGCAGGTCACAAATGTTGCAGGCCTTGCAAACGGCAGGGTTGTCAACCATGAGGACATCGGGCCAGCAATCAAAGACGGCACAAGGGGCAAGCTGCTGAGCATATCGCGCCACCATATGAGCGCACAGAGAGATGGTGCAGCAAAAAACATCTTTTTAAAATTCGATAACATATTAAGCAATAGAAATAGCTTTAAAACACAGCAGCAGGCGTGCCTTGTGGGCGCAAGCATTTCATATGCTGAGCCAACAACTGCAGCCTCATCTGTGATGATCAAAGACAATGCAGGCAGCACGCTGCACCAGATTGACGTGCCACAGGGCACGCTTTCAATCTCTGCAAATGACTTAAACGCAACGGTTTCAGCATCAACAGCTGTGTCAGTGTTCATCGACTCAGTTGAGTACGTCAACAGCCCAATGGTTGATCTTGAATTTGCGTGGCAAGGGTAAGAGAAATGACAGAGCAGGATTTTGCAGAGAAGCAAGGCGATACAAAAAAACACGGTTTTAAAAAATAAATTTAGGAGATTTAAACAATGGCACAATCGGACTTTACAAAATTAAGCCCAGCAACTGATGCAGGATATTCGATAAGCAAGGGGTCAACATGGGTCACAGGCGCAACTGATGCGCGTGTGTTTTCTACGCTGCCCTATCCCGGCGCACGCCATAAGAACGCCCAGTATTATGCATTAACAAACCCCGCCCTTGGGTGCGTCAATCTTGAAAATGATGCAGTTGACTTGCGCTTTGAAGTCGAAAGGACGCAAAATGCAGGCACAGCAAAAGCGGTGCTTTTCGTGCAAGCAGATCTTGCAGATATGCAGGGCCACATGGCTTTGCCGAGACACAACAGCAACACCACGGGCCTGCACGAAAAAGAGTTCGGTCTGGCGCTATATAAGAAGCTGCAAGACAACGCCGCATATCTGGAGCTGTCAGGCAACCAGCAGTGGATCAATTGTGAAATGCCCGGAGGCCAAGACAGCAAGCTCAGCGCTACCGGTGACAAGCAGGCAATGCGGATCTCTTATACCCCATACACAGAGAACGGCATGGAAAAGGTAAAGATCAAGATCTATGTGTCCAAAAAGAACGTTGTTAATCTTTCAGAGGCAGACTGGGACGATCCATCAAAATGCGCATCAAACGAAGTCACGAAGCTTAAGTCTGAAGTCTTTGACAAGCACAATAATGGCACAACGCATGACATGAGTGATCCAAACAACAGCGATGGGAACGACTGGTCAAACAGCACCGAGCGGGATCCTATCAACGGCGCTGGCGCTGTCCTTGGCTTTGGGTTTCGTGAGATGGAAAATTCAGCTGATAACAACTCAAATGACTCAATTACCTCAAAGGTAAGTGTAGGCCGATTTGAGGCGCGAGTAGTGAACGACACCACAGCCATATAATTATATCTTCTAGGAGTTTATGAGATGGCTGACAACCTCAAAAAACTAGCAGCAGACGGCAGTGTCAGGGGGTATTTTAAGAACACCTCTGGCATGCTTGAGCCGGATCAGGAATGGACGCTTGCATTCTGGTACAGGTGCACCGATCCAAAACGAAACACATCTGACAGCTGGGGTGAGCTTGATAGGGCGCTTTTGTCTAAGAGAATGGTTAACCCCAACCCTATAGAATTTCAGGTGTTTGCATACCAACACGGATCGCAACCGTATCCGTCAAACAATGCGGTGATGATCTTTAATGTTGGTGACGGGACTTATGACAACTTTGCACCCGTAAGTTCTGACTATGCGCCTCCGGCAATGTATGCAGCACAGCCTGATCCGTTTGATGGTGACTGGCACCACATCGTGTTGCGCAACCTCAACCTTGGCGGCACTTGGGTCAATCAGCTTCTCTGTGACGGATACAATTACATGGCAGAGCTTGCAGCTGCAAATCCAACCTATGCATTTTTGCAGTACGGTATGGCATCGGGCACCGCAAAAAACGGCGCACACCTTGCTGCTTTCACAAACCCATACAATGACGCGCAGCCACCACAGTTTGAAGGTGGATGGACTGCAGACAATGCAGACATTGACGAGGTTGTCATCTTCGACAAGGCGCTCAGCGACACAGAAGCCGCAGAAATTCGGGCAACCTATGATCTTGCAGCCTCTTCTGTGTCATCCAACATATCCTTGTGGAGTCGCATGGGTGACGGTGCCGGTGACACGAGCACACTGGGTGCAGATCAAAGCGGCAACAGTCATGACTTTGTTGTTGACTCTGGATCTTTTGGGTTTATTGATCCATCAGAATCACTTTTCTCAGGGAGCGTGGTCAGTGCAAACAGCTTTCTGACCCCAGATGCATCATTCGTTGAATTGTTTAGCGCATCAGAGTGGACTGATGACAAGAAAGTCGTGCCTGATGACTTCAGCAATCCTAGTGCCTCACACTTTGAATTGTTTAGCGCATCAGAATGGGTTGACGATAAAAAGGTTGTGCCTGATGACTTCAGCAGCCCTAGTGCCTCACACTTTGAATTGTTCAGCGCGTCAGAGTGGACTGATGACAAGAAAGTCGTTCCGGACGACTTCTCTAGTCCAGATTTTTATAGTTCGGAATTATTCGGCAACGATTGGGGCGATGCCCTCGATCAATCAAGCGGCGGCAGTGCCCCCGCATTTAGTGGAGATGAAATGCTATTAGAAGTTAAAAACACAAGCGGAATCGATCAGCTCATAAGCGATCTTGGTTTACTGGTCAAAAACGGTGAAGAGCTTGCCCTTGCAAGTTCAGAGAGCGATCCAGCATTGCCCTTTGAGCCTGAAGATATACGCAGATCGCTATCATTAAGGACTGCAATATCGCAAGGCGTGCTTTCGTATCGATTAGACTCCAGTGACTCTTTTCAAACAGACTCAGCACGTCAAGCAGGTGGTGAGCCAGCCTATGACGGTGAAGAGCTTGTAGTTGCTCAATTTGAAGAGGATCACGTTAAGGCTGCAGCTCTTACTGCGGCAAGCGCATCCATAGCAAGCATTGAAGCGGGATCTTTGTCTCTGCCATCATATGCAGACGTTAAAGCCAACCTAGACGGGTTAGAGGCGCACAAGGCCCAGAGTGAAGCTGACATTGATGCACTTGAGACATTGACAGCGGCACACACTGCAAGCATTGCAACCAATGCCGCCGATATAGGATCAAATGACACTGACATTGCAGCAAACGCGGCAGCGATCCAAAGCAATGACGCAGACATTGCAGCAAATGCCAGCGCCATAAGCACACACAGCTCTGCAGGCACACACAGCGCTGACAAGATCCAGATCGCTGGTGCTGGAAGCTTCCAAAAGATCAGCACATCCGCAAACACTGCAGAGTCAGCTTTAGCTGCAGTTGATGGCTTGCTTGATGCACTTATGGATGATCCAAGCGGCGCGACTGTTGCAGCCGTGGCTCCAACTTTTGCAAGTCGCTGGGGTGATTTTGCTGGCGCAGTTGACACAAATATCCCAGCCCTCACTGGTGTGATCGGTAACGCCTCAAGCGGGTTGACCAAGGATGTTTCCGACAACTCTGCAGCCATTGCAGTCAACGCTGGTGATATTTCTGCAATAGAAAGTGTAAATACAACTCAGGGTTCAGACATCTCAAGCAATGCCGCAAGCATCGCAACCCTAAACGCTCCATCGTCAAACCCTGCATCTGTTGCTGGACAGGTGGCCGCCGAGGCAGGAGACAGAGCAGCAGCCGATGGTCTTTTGGATGGTCGCTTGGATATTATCGAAGGGGCAGCGGTAGCTGGTCAGCTTGATAAATCGTTGCTTGGTGTCAAGGAGCAGATGCAATCTGAGATCAGCACTGAGCGCGGAAGGCTTGACAGCATTCTGCAAGGCGCAGACGGTGCCCTTGACTCTTTCAAAGAGATCCAAGACTGGCTTGGTGACACATTGAACCCAAGCGCACAGGGATTGATTGAAGATGATTTGCTCCCACGCATGACTGCTGCAGAAGCACTGCTTTCTGGATCGGCATCTGTTGGTGGCGTTGATTCTGTTACGCAGAAAGTTGCAGCAGAGGCAGCGATCAGATCTCAGGCAGACACGGATGTCAACGATCGCATTGATGACCTTGAGCAGGCTCAAGTCAACATGACCGCTCCAGGTGGCAACCTAGCCAGCTTATACGGTGCCTTCAACTTCACAAATGCACTGCAATACATGGAAGGCGAAGCCACAAACACAGCTCTGGGTGCCTTGGCAATCTTTGGCCGAGACATGACAAGCGGTGCCGCTTCAAGCGGAGGCGTTGCAGCTTACAAGGCTGCGCTGGGCCTCGCTGACGCAGGCGCAGGGTCATTGATCAAGATGGCTGAAGAGGCAGAGGCTGCAATTGCTGTTTTAAATGACAGTGATGCAAACGCTTCATCTGTTGACGGTAAGGTCAAGGCAGAGCGACTGCTCAGAGAGCAAGCTGATGCTGGCATTGTTCAAGATTTAAACAATCATATATCTGCCTACAACACAGAGAAGTCAGCCACACAGGCAGAGCGAGATGCCAACGCTGCAGCAGCAGCTGCAAACTTGGCAGCAATCGCTGTGCTTAATGGTGACACCAGCATCCCAACAAGTGTTGACAAAAAAGTTGACATAGAAAAGCAGAGGGCTTTGATCGCAGAAGCTGCCAACGCTCAAGCAGCTGCAGACGCACAGACAAAGGCAGACGCAAATGAGTCAGCTATTGATGCACTGGCACTGCAAAGAGTTGCAGACCAGTTGCGCGTAACAGACTCAGGTGCTCAGCTCAGCTCTGAGCGTATGACAATGAGTTGTGGTTTGCGCGGCATCGTTGGCAATCAATATGCAGAGCAAACTGCTGGCATCCCAATGAATCAAAGCAGTGAAGTGTTTATGCATGACGCGAAGGTCTATAAGGTGGGTGTACAGCTTAGCGCTGCATGCTCTGGAGATCTCAAGGTTCATGTTGAGCATCAACCAGCAAGCGGATCGGCTGTGATTCATACCGTAACAGTTCCAAGTGGATCCAGCTCTGGCGTGTTTGATTTAAACATCAGCCCCGCGTCTGGTGACAGAATGCAAGTACGCTTTGAGCCGACTGGTGCAGCTGTAAGCAATCCAGTTGTCAGCATCAAATATGCTGAGCGGTTCTAAAATACGCACCCCCCAAGGTGCAGCACGGGCTTGACCCGTGCCCCCCTTGAGTGCCTCAGTGCGAAATACTGCTGAGGCACTCACTCAAGGTGTTCGCAGAATGTTTGATCTATTTTTTGACACACTCACCGCCATATCTTTAATTGTTTGGTCTTTGATGATGGTTGGCCATGGTCTTGTTTATTGATGTTGGTCATGGCGGCAAGAATCAGGGCTGCAGCGTTGGCCTCGAGTGTGAGAAAGATTATCTATTAAAATTCTGCAAAGACCTTGAGCGTTTTCTTTCTCCTCTTTTTGAAGAGGTAAAGCTCTGTCGGAGCGTGGATAAGTATCTTACTCTTGGAGAAAGAGGAAAGATGAGCAAGGCAGCAGGTGCCGATCTGGTGCTTGTTATCCACGTCAACGCACACCACAGGGCTGACGTTTCTGGGTTGCTCGCGTTTAACGCTGACAAGCGTGGTGAGTTTATAGGCAATGCCATCATGAAGGCTGCACCTAAACCCCTTAGAATGAAGCGTGGATCCGTCACCGCAAAGCCGGAAGGATGGACAAAGCAAGCATACAATGTGCTTGCGCCGCATGACCATACCACCGCTGTGCTGGTGGAATTGTTCTTCTCAACGAACAAGCAAGACCTTGTGATCGGTCAAAGTGGTATCGGAAAGAAAGCGCTCTTTAGTGCGATTCTTCAGGGCATCTGTGCCAAGGAAGTGGATGATATGATCAACGGCAGAAGACAACACGATCCAACATCAGCCTTTTGCGATTGGCCAGAGGCAGGGGGATCTATAAGGGGATGAAGCAGGCAGCAGCAGCCCTGATCTTGGCCTTGGCCTTGAACAGCTGCGCCGCTGGCAATCGCTTTATATGCCTAAACACCTACATTGTATCTACTGTAAGTCAAACAACCACCTACCAGATCGGGCCAGACGGTCAAGTCATTGGCCAGCACTTCACAACAGATCAAAACACTAAAACAACGAAGAAGGTTTCTTTTCTTTGTGACTTACCCCCCAACCCAAGACCCCCAGAGAAGAAAAAAGGGACGCTCTTGTGATATGCTGCGCGTGCTCATCATACTGCCTCTTTTGATCTCCTGCAACAACACAGCGCTCACACGTGTCTGCCCTTCTGACTGCTACACCTTCAATCATGGTGAGGCAGGTGTTGGCGTTTGCAAGGCAGGCGATCCAATTTACAGCGACGATGACACTTGCACACTGCTTGAGTGTGTTGGTGACGTTGGCCCGTCAGAGATTTACGAGCACAGCTGTGATGGTTTAGACAATGACTGTGATGGTGTTGTTGATGGGCCTTTTGAGGTTTATCGATCACCAGAGCAAATAAGAGCGCAGGGTCTGTGCCTCACCGATGGGGTTTGTAAGTGGGCAAGCGTGAGCTGCAACGGCGCTGATGGTTTTGCTTGCCACTATCCGCAAACCCACGAGACAACAGAAACACGCTGCGATGGTTTAGACAATGACTGTGATGGGGAGGTGGATGATGTTGACTCTGTGCTCAGGGGTGAAGACGGATCTTTTATCCCATGTTACGATCACCCACACGCACCCCCTGAAAGCGTGCTTTATGGCGAGTGTTCTTATGGTGTTCTGCTTTGTCTTGAGGGTGATCCCTTTTGCACATCGCAGGGGCCAAAAGTTGAAAAGGCGTGCACTGGCTTAGATGAGGACTGTGATGGTCTTGTTGATGAAGGTGCAACGATTCAGGAAAAAGTGCAGATGGTGCTGATCAGGGACATCAGCGGATCTGCTGGTCAATACCTTGGGACGATTGAAAGCGCTCTGCAACAATACGTTGCTCAGTTTAGCTCACCCCTATACGAGTTTGCACTTGTTCACGTAAGCGGAACATCACCAGAAAACACTGTCAGCGTTGAGCTTGACTTTGGCCCATACACTGACTTGCTTGCGGCGCTTAGCGCACAGGACTATGGATCCTTTGAGGGCACACTTGATGCTGTGCAGCTATCCTGTGATGGTGGTCTTGGCCTTAACTGGTCAGAGGGATCAAAGAAGCTGCTCGTCATGTTTGCAGATGAGCCACCACAGTCCTACACGCAGCCAGCCTGCACTGAGGTGAGCGCTGCAGATGCTTGCGTTGCCATTGATGCGCCTGTTTTTGTGTTTAGCCCTTCATACCATTACGATCAGATCTGCTCAGATACTGGCGGCACCTGTTACGATCTAAATAACAGCACGTATATGATGCAGCAGAACTTAAATGATGTTTTAAGCTCATTTCAATGCCCTATCTGATCAAAAAAGGTCGGGTCTTTGTGCAAATAAGGCCTAGTTTCAGTCAACAAAGCAATCATCCAGCTGCTCAGTGCTTACGATGACAGCCTCAACGCCCTGCTCACAGCTTTGAGTTTCCTGCCCGTATCGCCTTGCGTAGCAACGCACATACCCACACGATCTGTGATGATCACCACACTCAGAATATGCAGATCGCTCACGCGCCTCATATTCACCGCGCATCTGTTCTGCGCATGTGTCTGTGCATTCATCAACGTCCACATCTCTGATCATGGTCTTGACCCTGCAGCCATCATCAGGGCACTCAAGCTCTAGCTCACAAGCCCTGATCTGCCAGCACCGATCAGCGCATACGGTCTGATCTGCCACCGTGCGGAACGGGCCACACGAGATGACGATCAGAGGCAAAGCAAAAAAGAGGGATCTTCTATCTATGCTCTGGCAGAACAAACTTCACCCCTAATCGAGAAAATAAACTCTCTTCTGAATCAAAATGCTCAACGCGCCTGTCTGCTGGGTGCGCGTATCGGTTAATACACAGGTGGTGCTGGTTCAGCAGCCAGCCCTGCCGCCGCGCAGCGCAGGCCATTTTGATGTTAAACTGAGCCGATCCCGTTCTAAACCACAGCTTGTTAATGAAAGACTCAGGCGTGCTGAGCCAGATCTCAAGCTCTGTCCTGCCCTCACCTTCAGTCACCTCATTAGAGAGTACACAGCTGAGCTTGTCCCCTGTGTACGTCATCCCCATTGGCACAGCGTGCGCGACTAGATCTTTGAGGTGCAGCTCAGTCTTTGGCACCATAATCACATCAAGATCGCCTATGGTGCCCTTGCCGCGCCGATATGACCCAGCACGTGCAAAGCGCTGCGCGTATTGCATGAGCCAAGGCTCTACCCTGTCAAGGATTCTGTGCGCACAGTCCCAGCTGATGCGGTTCCCGTTAGTCTTTGCGCCGCTCATTGCGTCACCTCCTCAGCTGCTGTATATATGTGCTCATCAACATGTCTCCATGCTGCAGCGTGCTCCTCAATGAATGTTGTAGCGCAGTTGCCGCAGGCTGTGTCATCATAGATGATGCCGAATGCTGCAGTGAGAATGCCCTCAGCCACAGCTTCACCGCTCATGCTTTTGCAGTGTTCTGCCATATAGAGCCTGATCAAGGCCTTTACATCCTTAAAAACCTTGTCAGATTCCATGTCCGGCTTGTAGGCGGCACGAAGGTCAAAAGCCCTCTTAATTTCTGAAATCTTACTTTCTGCAACGTTTGCGCTCATAAGTTCCCCCTTTTTTGTGCCAAGCTGCCCCAGTTAAGTTTTGCCCCTTAACCCGATGACTCACCATCAGTGAGCAGCTTGGCATTTCATCTATCATAAGCGCTTTTGTGGTTTTGTGTCAAGACAGGAGCGCTTTTGTGTTGTTGCAAATGACCACATAAAGACCAAAGATGATCACTTTCGAGTGTACGGGAATGCACGAGAATGCAAGAGGCTGCAGATCTCAGATCAAAAAAGATCAGTCTTTTTCTGGGTTCCTGTCCGATCCAGCTGTTTTTTTAAAAACATTTAAAACTGGCCCTCTAAGAGCTTGGAGTTTTCTGCAACCCCTTGCAAGGTGCTAAATTAAAAGAGCTTTTAGGCGCTGTCTGAGGCCAGTGACCGCATAGTGACCACACCGTTGCTCTTATAGTCCAGCAGGTTGATGATCTCACTGTGGCGCTGTGGAGTCAAGTGAACGTACTTTAAAACCATATTTATGGATGAGTGCCCCAGAAGGCCCTGCAGGCTCTTGAGATCGCATCCGCGCACGATCAGCGTGCTTGCAAATGTGTGCCGCAGAATGTGCCAGCCTCGTACCTTTGGCAGGCCTGCAATTTTTCCAAGAGCTTGGATCTGGAAAAGCAGCGTGCGATATGGAATGATCGATCCGTCTATGTCGGGAAACACCAGCCTTGATCTCAGATGCCTGTGATCCCTTAATGCAATAGCAAGATCATCGCTCAAGGGGATCGTTCTGCACCTGCCTGACTTCGTGCTCTGGATCTCATTCTTCCATGCGCCGCGCCGCACGCGCACAAACCGCTGACGCAGATCAACATCCTGCCAACACAGCGATCGAAGCTCACCGATCCTCATGCCCGTGTGCAGACCACACAGGATCATCGTTTTGAGCTGACCCTCTGCAGCATCAAGCAGCTGCAGCGCTTCGTTTGGTTCAAGGAACTCAACATCGTGCTCTGGCTCTTTAAGCGGTTTGATCTGTGGCACTGCTCTTAAATCACCCCAGAGGTGCGCAAGTCGCAAGAACTTCATCACCACCATCGTCACCATATTTGCCGTCTTAGCTGCCCTGCCCTTTTTAATGATTGCAGAGCGCAGCTTTTCAATGTCCCTGACCCCGATATCATCCAGCAGCAGGTGCCCGATTGCAGGCAGGATGTGCACACGCAGCGCTTGTTTGTAGCTTTTTTGGGTGCCTTGTTTCAAGTTTGAGACATTGATCTCAAGCACACGCTCAGCGTGCTCTGCAAACGTCAAACGCTGTGCAGCATCAAGACCCTCACTGAGGTGGTGCTCAAGCTCACGCTCAAGTGCACGGGCAGCTTTTAAAGTGTTGGCTGCTGGTTTTTTCCTTAATCTTTTGCGCCTGCCGCCACTCAGCGGCGTGTAAGACACGTCAACAATATATTGACCAGACTCTTTGCGAACTGCCATTTAAACCCCCCTTAACAGCGGGATCGGACTGTGTAGATCTATTGATCGTCGTTCGATCTGTCAACCTGATTGAGCCGATCATCAGCCATTTTTTGAACCACATCGCGCCCAAGCACAGAGATCAGGATCACCATGCCTATAGCGTGAGCTGCCCAGCCGATCATGGCCAGCAGCCAGAACGGCAGTATGATTGGCAGCACACCGATGATTGCAAGCCTTGTGCTCAACGGCAGATCTTCAGGCTTCATCAATGAAACTCCTGCACCAACTCAGCAAAGACATCAGCCAGCTGCTTGTTGATCTCGTCAACCCTCGACTCATGGATCCAACACACATCAGGGGTTGATCGGATCAGGATGTGGGATCCCCGCGCGCCTGATAGGGTGAAGCCCACACTTGTGATCTGAACTTTGCCGTCTTTCGTTTTAAACGGTGGCTCTTCAAATTCAGCCTCATACATCGACAACCCCCTCACCAAAAGCATCGAACAAGCAGCGCTTTAGGCTGGCCCTTTTGGGCTGTTTGCTCTGCCAGTGTTCCCGATCGCTGAATGCTTTAACTTTGTAGTCTTGATCGTTAGGATTGTTGTGCCGCAAGATCCAGCCATTGCTTATACGCTCGATCATGATCATCGTGTTTTCTTTCATGTCTCACCCCCAAAGACCTCAAGCTCAATCGCCTCAGCGATTACGCCGATTGTCTCAGCGTCTGGCGCTGTCTTTGCTGATTTGATAAATGCAGCATAGGCATCGTTATCAAGCGCAGAGCGTGCGCCTGCAAAAAATGCAGATTCAACGAGGTTTAAGTCTCTGCAGTCATAGCAACAAAAGTCCCCCTTAAACGTGATCATGCTTTTTGCCTTTCGTGATCATGCTTTTTGCCTTCTTGTTCAAATGCGTCAGCAAGTTTAAACGCTGCACGCGCAAACCATTGTGGATCGATCCTGCCTGTTTCTGCGTCAACCAGATCTTCACGCACCGCTAAGGCGTGTAGGCACACAAGTGCGATTTCTCTTCTACTGCTCATTTAAAAACCTTCTTATTGATGCGCCTCTAAAGCGGATCAACCGTCCTGCGCGGAATGGTTCAGGAAGTTGTTTTTCTTCGATCATGTGCCGAACAGTTGCAGGGTGCACGGCGAGAAGCTCCGCTACTTCCTTAACCGTATAGACAGCAGGCTCTACTGTCGCTTCATCAAACTCAATATCAATCATCGCCAAGCTCTGCGATCAAGGGTGTCTGATCCGTAAAGCAGTCGTCAACGATGTGCTGCGCGATTGCCAGCGCAACCGTGATCGGGATCACTATGTCACTGTTGCCGTTGTATTCTGCCGTGAGAGTTTTCTTGACAAAGTACTCAGCAGCGTTCTCAAAGCTAACCGTGTTCATGCTGCAGCCCTCGCGTTGATTGGCTCCCCAGTGCCAGCTTTGACATCTGGCCCGTACACACAGACAGCTGATCCAAAAGGCGCAGGTGATTCGGCTCCTTTAAAGCGCAGCCTACCCTGCACAAAGTGGATGCGTGCGTGCGGGATCACGTGCGTGTGCCACCATTTTGCTGATGTCGCTGCTGGGATAAGAAGGGCTGAAAAGGTGCCATTGACAGAGGCCTCTGAGGCTGCTTTTGCTGTCCACAGTTCAAGCTGTCCACGCGCATAGGGTGGATTACACCAGACCCGTCTGCCCTTCCACGTGTTTCTGAGGCCTGAGTTTCTTCTTGAAAAGTATTGAGCACATTTCTTGTTTTTAGCTGTGGCAGCAGCATCAAGATCAAAAGGCCCATATAAAGAGTCAACCAGATTATAAAAAACATCAGGAGTGCCCCAGTCTTGTTTTGAAGTTGTTGATATAGGAATCATGACGCAACATCTTTGATGAGCCGCTTGTCGTATTCTCGTGCGCGTTCAATGGCTTGCTCTTTTGTCTTACCGTAGATTTTGTGGTGGTGATCTTGACCGTTAACGCGCAGCTCTACAACATGCAGATCGCGCCAGCTTGCCTTGTAGGCATGGTATTGATCACCAGTTCGCTGCCTTGCGCTAACGAAGGCCTTGCCGTAATCTGAAACACCACCAAGCTCAGTCCAGACTGCCCTGTTATTTGCCATCAGGCACACACCGAGATCATTTGTCATCTGAACGGAGCCAACAAAATAAGAGTCCTTGTGTCTGTATGCTGCAGGGCTTGCGCTGTTTGCCAGCACCACAGGATCAAGCACGTCAGACGGATCTGGCGCAAGGAACACAGGCAGCTGGCCAAAGCCGCGCCAGCTCGTCATGGTGTAAGTGTGCGCTTGATTCAAAACGCTTTCAAAGTTTTTGCGCATTGCCTTTGGGGTCTTAAACTCAAGCCCGAAAGAAAAAGAGCTGTCACCGTAGAGCGTGCAAATTGCATCAATGCGCTGAGTGTTTGCTGGATGCGCAACGCCATACATCTCTGTTTCAATCTGAAAGTGCGCACCGAGCCGAGCGCTCACAAACGCTGCAACATCGCGCTCACTTGGATCATCATCTAGGAATGCTTGCCATGTTTGTCTAAGATAGTCTTTCATTTTTGCACCTTCTCAAGTTGCCCGTCTTTCAGGTTGTAGGATCCTTGCGGCAGATCGTTGATGCCCTTTAGCGATTCTGTTGCAATGCGCTTCTGGATCGCTGTTGCTTCTGCAAGCTTTGCAAAGACCTTGGCGGCATTCTTTTCTAGGTTTCTATAAATCATGTATGTGCTGACATAGCGGATAGCCTCAACGATGAGCACCGCAATGATGCCGCCGACAAGAAAAGCAAGCACGGGCTTGATCTCTCCAGCGGCCAAATCATAATTATATTTAATATATTCAAGCATTTTTGTCATGTCTCCCCCAAGGATTGATCAGTTGCGTTCTGCGCTGATGTGTTGGTGGTTCGCCTTTAGTCATGCAGACTGCAGTGCCTAGATAGTGCGGGTAGGACTTAACCAGTCGCTTGGCTGCAGACTCTGATTTTGTTGTTGTTAGTACCTCAGGATCAGCATCATGGTACTGCCTGTAAATTGTATAGGTCGGTTTATGTCTCTCCAGCATTGGGGCCTGCTTCTTTCTTTAGGGTGTTTAGGTCTTCGGGCGAATAGCCATGATCGCTTGCATATTTTGCCAGCGATTGCGCGGGGCACTTCAAGGCTGAGCCTTTGTGTGAGAGCATGTGTGCTGCGCGGTCAACGATGCAGTCATGGCTGCAGAATGTGGTGGTGCCTAAGGCATCAACAACATCAGCCAAGTTCGCAGCGTGATCACTCATGCTCTTGCCTCATTTCTGAGAAGACCCTCAGAGATAAACTTGATAAAGAGATCGTGTGCGCTCGTTTTGAATGGGGTTTCCTCAAGCTCTTTCAAGTATTCATCAACGCGCACCGCTGTGCCCTCAGGCACTTCAAGTGTGATCACGTGTGTCTTTTTCTTTTGCATGTGTGTGGCCTTTCTTATATTGAGGGCAGATCTCGATCCTTGACAGTTGAGATCTGCCCCCGCACTGCTGACGAAAGTGAAAAGTCAGCAGCGTTATTGCTTTAAATTTACAGGTTGTTTGTACTGATCAGGTTCCCGCCAAGCACATCACCAACAAGTTGAGACACACCAGCGCTCTGATTGAACGCTGCGATCTGTGGCCCGTAGAGGTTTTCCAAGGCTTCACCAAGAGCAACATCATTGATCATGTCTGCGTGTTGACCGAGCAGATCACCCTCTAGCATTGCAGTCAAGGTGCCCTCGCCATTGTCCTCACTCAGGATATCAATTGACCAAGTGGGCTTGCGCACATCAGCAGGGTTGGGGGTTTTCGTGATGCTTAGAACATATCTATTCTTTTGAAATTTAACCGCACTTTGATCGCGCAGGATCCCCCAGAACATTTTACCCTGCTCAACAATCTGCAGCTGGCCATCTGTGTTTAGAAAGTGGCGTGCGTACATGTCACGCGCATCAAAGCCAAGCCTCGCAGCACCGTCCTTGCTGCACTTAACGCTTTTGTTTTGTTGTGCGTCCCAATATTGCGCAAATTTGTAGACTGGCCCGACAAAAGACCCTGTGATTGTTGGCGTGTTGTTAAAATTAACAAAGCCGCCTGACTCTTTTTGATTAAGAACCTCATTAAATTGATCATCATTTAATATCATTTTATTTTTATCCTTTATATTAAGTGTATTTGACCCTAAAAGGTCTTGTTAAGGTTTTAGCTGTGGTCGTGTGTTTCGTGATCGTGGACTGATCAGCACCAAGCTCAAGAGCGATCTGCTGCCAGTCTGTTTTGACTCTTGGCTTGCTGGTCTTATATGAGATCTCAAAGTTGTCACCCTTTAGCTTTTCAGCGTCTGCCATCAGCACCTTGAGCTGCATCTTGAGCGCTTCAGCCTCTTTCTCAGCCTCGCTCATGCGCTCTGCTGCGCGGCGATACTGGATCACCAGCTCGCTGGCCTCTTGTGTTGCCTCAACTGCCTTAGCTGGTTCTGATCGCGTTTGGTCTGTCAGAAACTTCCAAGCCCGTGACGCATCTGGGTCAGGCATCACACCCTGATCTATATAGGTTTCAAAAAATGTGTCTATCGCGTGCAAGATCGATTCTTTGACGATTGGGCACGCCTCGATTTTGTATACATAGAGAGGCTCTCCCGGAATCCAGCCGACTAGATATCCGTACGGTGCATCATGCGCTATGATATGCGCATGGGTTTGCACTTGGTAGCCGATTGGCCCACCACGCTCCCACACGCCTTTTTTGCTGGGGTTTGTTTTTTTGTACTCGACAGGTATCGCTGTGTTTTCACCATCATCACAGAGTCTGTCTGTGTTGTCTGCCCAGCGCTCGTTGACCACCACAGGATCGCACGGTGTCACCGTCCAACCAAGATGCCGTGTGCATAGGTCATCAAGCAGAAACTCTGCAGCGTGACCCTCATGCGTTGCAATGTTGCCGTTAAATGTTGGCCCAATGCCCAGCAGCCGCGCAGCTTGATCTGCTGGAGTGCTGTGATCGTCCAGCTCCATGACTGCCGCGAGGCCAGAGCTGCCCAGCCGATTGGCCCTCAGCTCTTGCTCGATGGCGCTCAGGTTATGAGGCGTTTTGTCATAATGTACGGGTATGCGTGTCGGCTGCTGTTGGGGCAAGCTCATCTTAGATCACCCCATACACGAGAGCGGCGAGAAAAAGCGCAGCGCAGAACGATATGAGCTTGAGCGCTCTTTCTTCTCTTTTCATCTTTGATCCAAAAAGATAGCGGTTTGCTGCCATCTGGCCCTTTAGTGTTTGTCTGTGTGGCATGTTTCCCCCCATGTACGTCTGTGTATGTTAATCATCTACGCTATTGAGCAGCGCTTTGCAAGCATTATCTAGCATATTGATCCGCAGTTGTCATTTTTTCTGCAATTGTGTACACAAAAAAGTACATTTTAGGAATTCTAGATACGATCAGTCTTGTCAATAGCGCTGAGATTGTGGCAATATAGCGCAATGGGGTTGCTACTACCAAAGATTTTCAGTGAGGGTGATCCTGAATTTTTGCCGTCAAGATGGGATGGGATCAATCACCGCCTTGAGCAGATTGATGGCTGCATTCTGCTGCAGCTCGACACGCCGCTGTATGCTGATATAAAGTGGCGCAATGATTTCACTGCTCAGCTGCATATGCTCAATCCAAACGGCAGCAAGCCGCTGATCGTGGACACATATAACGTGCATGGATATAGTAAAGAGCTGCTGGCCTTCGTTAAATTGGTGGCTGGTGAGCCAATACAATTCATCCCTCAGATCCCGTCGATCGCCTTTGTCATTAGAGGCACCGCAAAACGCATGCTGATCAATCCCATTGTTGATCTCATCCGCAAGCCCGTGCCTGTGAAGGTCTGCAGATCGGTGGAAGCTGCAGCTAAGTGGAGTCAGTCACAGATCGTGCGCAGGCCGATCAGATCGCTGGACTGGTGCACGTGTGATCATGATGATGCCCAGCACGTCACGCACTCACGATCAAAAACGCCCCGCAGGATCGTGCCGCAGGACATGATCGATCTTTTGGATCAGCTGCGCAGAAATGCGATCGTTGAAGAGCGCAAAGTCAGCCTTGTGCATGACATCACTGGTACGATCATCACTCAAGAAGTTGTAGATTATTCTTACGAGATTCTGGATCTGTGCTTTCTGCTGAGTGTAGCTATCTTGGTCAAGGATCCTGAGGATGAGCCGCACGCACTGGCCTTGTATGCTGCGCTGCGGGACATTTTGCCCTGTGGCGTTTTCTTTAATAAAAACGAGGCTTTATCATTCTGTGAAGAGGTTGAGAGCAGGTTTTTAAGCGAAGAGGTTGACAGTCAAAAGCCTCTGACATCCAGATAAGTGCACTATTTCAAAGAATTTTTTCTTATTCTACGGCGGATCATAACGTAGGCACCCCAGTCAAAGGGGCTGGGTGACTCATCAGGGTTGAACCAAGGGATCGCCTCAAGCTCACGCTGCTCATCCTTGCTGATCGTAAGACCACGCGCAACCTCTGACTCAAGAAAAACCTTAAGACTTTTAGTGATATAGCCGCGATCAAGCGCTGGCTTTCCGTTTCTTAAGTTGACCCCAAGCGCAGCCTCAAGTGCTTGGATCGTGTCTAGCCTTGGTCGCTTGCGTCTGCCCGACTCAAGACCAGAGATCGCTGATGGTGCAACTGTGTGCCCGATCTCTGCAGTCTTCATGCTAAGCTGGAACTGAGTCAGGCCCTGCGCAAGTCGTGCCGCAAGCAAGCGCTCACCAAAATGTGCACCAAAATCCGGCGCATGATCATTGTGTCCGTTTTTCATATGTCCCTATTTTATGCGCTTTTGCGGAGATTGTCTATATTGTGCCTAATGTTTTTGAGCTGCTCGAAAGAATTAATCCTTGCATTTTCGCTCTTGATCGCGTAGCACAAAAGTGCAGCACACAAGTGCCGAAACATGCCACACTGCCACACAACAGAGGACATAAAAGTGCGCAAAAACGCCCCGCTTTCTTGGATCAAAATTGACGTATTGATCAGACAAAACCCTAAAACACGCAAATTTAGCCAAATGCTTGGCGCAGATCGCAGGATCGGCTGGGCTTACTTCGCAAACCTGCTGCTTTGGGCTGGCGTATATGCGGCAGAGGGTAATTTATCTGACATTTGTGACGATGAGCTTGCAGAGATCTGCGGCTGGTCAGGTGATGCCGCAGCGCTTAAAGATGCGCTGCTTTCATCTGGCCTACTGGAGTCAGCTGGGCCTGATCTGGTCATCCATGGCTGGCTGGATATGGTCGGATCACTGCTCAAGAGGCGTGGAGGTGGCGAAAAGAGGCCAGAAGAGACAGAAACTGAGGAAAGAACTGGAAATTCGGCACTTAAGGGGTTGGAGAACGCTGGGGAGCTGGAAACAACTGGAAATAAAACCCCTAGCGAAAACGCCTCTTTAAAAAACCCCGTTAACAACCTGTTAACAACTTGTCAACAACCTGTCACCCCTAGAGTAAGAGTAAGAGTAAGAGAACTATACAATAAGGCGCTGGTGGTCTATGGGCACTGGGCCACATATCACCCAAAGGCCAAGGCAGATCCCCCCGATAGTGTTTTAAAGAAGTGCGTTGCGCATTTGGCTGAGCCTCGCGCAGACGGCACCCGCCTCACCGTGGCTGACCTGTGCGCTGTTGTCGATGCGTACCATGCAGACCCGTGGCACCGTGAACCCAGCAGATCGGGGCTGCTTAACAATTTTCCGTATTTTTTCGGGGTCACCAGCAAAGGCGCTTGTCGTGTTGATCTAGGCCTTGGATGGGCAGAGGCCAAGCGCAAAAAAGAAAAGCCACAGCCCTCTGCGCAAGATGTTGAGGCTGTTGAGATTGCACAGGCCTCTGCTGATTGTGGGCTGATTTTGAGCGCAACCGAGCTGAACGAATTACAGAAAAAGAAAATCAAAAAACAAACGTGGATCGATGCTCTTACGAATATGCCACTGAGCGATCGAGTGTTCAGGAGGGTGTTGCAATGTCTATGATCAATCATGATGCAGAACGTGCGCTTTTAGGGGGTCTGATGGCTGACGCTGCAGCGCACCCTGAAGTTTTTGACACGATAGGATCCGAGCACTTTCATAAGCCAAGCCACTCAAGGATCTATGACGCGATCCGCAAGCTCTATGATGCCCATGAGCCTGTTGACTCGATCACAGTGTCAAACACTTTGAGCAGTGAGCAGGCCAAGCACGTGACGCATGACATTGATGCTGCTTGCTATTCCAGCGTTAACCTTGACCACTACGCGCAGATCGTGGCAGAGGCCAGCCAGCGCAGGCAGCTGGTTGACACGTGCAGGCAATTCACTGAGCTGGAGGGTGACAGGCCTGTTGATGATCTTATTGATGAGGCCGTTGGCCAGCTCACGCAAATTGCAGACACAACAAAAGCAAAGCTGCAGGGCTGCAATGAACTGGTCAAGTCAGTGCTTGGCGATATTGAGAAGCGTGCACAGGGTCAGATCTCAGTGGGTCACAAGACAGGGTTCATTGATCTCGACAGGATGATCGGAGGGCTTGCAGATGGCGCTCTCTATATTCTTGGGGGCAGGCCAAGCATGGGCAAAAGCGCCTTAGGCTTAAGCATCGGCTTGAATGTCTCACGCATCAGCCAGCTGCCTGTGATGGTGTTCAGTCTGGAGATGACAAGTGAGTCACTCGTCGAGCGATTGATTGCAGCAGAGGCACGTGTTGAGCTTTCACAAATCAGAACGGGTCAGCTCAGCAGTGAGCAGTGGAGTCGCATGGCTGCAGCTGCGTCATCTGTGGCAGAGCTTCCGCTGTCGTTTGATGACGCAAGTGCTGTGTCCACTGCAGAGATCAGGCGTAAGGCCAGACGGCTGAAGCATGAGCAAGGGGGCTTGGGGCTGATCGTGATCGACTATTTGCAGCTGATGACGGGCAAAAGCAAAGAGCGTGAGCGTGAGATTGCAGAGATCTCCAGAGAACTTAAGCGCATAGCCAAGGATCTTGAATGCCCTGTGCTGTGCTTGGCTCAGCTCAACAGAGGTGTTGAGTCGCGTGATGACAAGAGGCCAAGGCTTAGCGATCTGCGTGAGTCTGGTGCCATTGAGCAAGACGCAGACGTGTGTGCATTTGTTTACAGGGACTCGTACTATAACGAGCAAGCAGAGCCGATCAATACATGGGGTGGTTTCAATAGTGCAGTCACTGGTGGCGTGCAAAAAGAAGACGTTGAGCTGCTCATCAGGAAGAATCGCGCAGGCAGAACGGGCACAGTCAATCTTAATTGGCTTGGTGCCTACACACGTTTTGAAAATGTTTAACCACAGACATGAAAACAATCAGAGACACTGGGGGGCTGTTATGCCAGATCAAGATGAGATTCTAAAGACAAGAGTGTTAGGCATCGTTGACGAGCTTGCTGACTTTAAAGAGCGCTTGACTGATAAAGAAGAGAGCAACAGGCTACAGGCCGCTTGGCTTGAGCGTCAGGTCTGTTTGACGGAAGAGCTGCTTAAGTATCTTGACTTTGTTGATGACCACGTTGGACATCATACTTTTTCACAGGATGAACTCAAGACAGTTGAGACACTTGAAAAGCTGGCTTTCATCTTAGTGCAGAGGCACCGCGCATGAGTGACAAGAGGCGCTTTGTAGCTATGCAGCTTGATGATGATCTGTTCTGGCAGGTTGAAAGTGCGCGTGACTTGCTTGCTAAGCGCACGGGCATCGCCGTGAGCAGGGTGATGACAATTGAGCTGCTGGTCAGAAGAGGCCTAAGATTCTTAGACGCAGAGGTTACAGATGAAGCACTCTGAAGCATGGAAGGCGCTTGAGCGATTGGCTGCAAAAGAGCTTGGTGGCACGCGCATAACAAGAGGGCACAACTTTGCAGTCTCTGAGCCGGATGTATACATAGCAGACTTTGAGCACCTAAAGGTGGACTGCAAGCGGCGCAAGCAAAGCTTTACGCACCACACCATGCTGCAAGGGATCAAGGACAAATACTGTGTCAGCCATGACGATGTGCCCGTACTCATCACTCGCAATCATGGTGAGCGTGGCGCAGTCATGAGCCTATACCTTAAAGATGGTGGTGCATTGCTTAACAACATTAGAACACTAACAAAGATCCTTGACGGAATTGAAAAGCATGACGTGGCTCATGTACCTGCAAAGGGACTCAAAGAGGGACGATGATCAGATCATCAAGCTTGGCACGATTAGGTGTGACAGCTATCATGACGCTATGGCAGAAGCGCACAGGCTTGCAGGTGATCGCAGCCTGCACGGTGCTGCTGTGTGCGTTGCTCCTGCACACTACCAGCTGCCAACACCGAGAGCGCGAAGGGCTGCGCTAGAAGCTGCAGCAAATAAGCAGGACAAATCAAAATCAAATGGCAATGGTGAGACAAGCGACTCAGACAGGCTAAGAGCGCTCAACATCTATCGGGTGCTTGTCGAAGAAGAAGCGAAGCGAAACAAAAGAAAAAAGGACAATTAATATATTTAATGTAATGTCTACGAGCGCGGCACCACACGGGCACCCCCTAAAATTATAAGCGCTGCGCCAAATTTGAT
>PBKU01000034.1 GCA_002722175.1 Magnetovibrio sp. | reverse complement strand
GCTCTCCGCCCCGAGCAAATACGTCCCCGGGGTCGCAACCGAAATTTGGGGGGTGCGCGGGCAATATTGACCGAGAACGGGCTGTTTCCGTGCGCGCGGAAAGGGCGCGTTTTTACATGCAATTTTGCACGAGCGGCCTGGATGGCCGTTATTTTGACATTTGGTCTCGAAAAAATGCCCATATTTCGGCTTGAGGCTCCAGATCGTAGCCGTTTCAATCGTCCGCGCGGCAAGAACGTTCTGCTCGGCCGGCGCGCGTTGTTTCTATATCAGCACGTGCCGCTACCACCGCGCACAACCTCGTGCACATGGCATCGACGAACCACCGCGGCTTCCTGTCCAACAGCAAAATGTCCCGTTCGGTCGCGTCGCAGCACGCCCCGACGGCCGAGAACTTTGCGTTTGACGACTTGGTCTTCCGCGAGCCCGTGCAAAACAGCCACGGCGGCACGGCCGTGTACATCGACAAGTCGGCCACGTCGCGCAACACCGCGCGCGTGCAGCTCCCGTCGTGCCGCGTCCCGTTCGGCGTCAGCTGGAAGAACTGGCAAGGCGAGGACGTCCCCGAGGGCAAGCGCAAGAACATGGAAATCGACCTGTCGGACCCGGCCGCGTTGGCGTGGGCGCAAAACCTCGACGAGCGCGTGATCAAGGAGGCGATGGCGCACCCGGAATGGTTTTCCGGGGGCAAGAAGCCGAAGAAGAAGACGCTGTCGCGCGAGCTCGTCGAGACGCTCTACCGTCCGTGCGTCCAGACGTCCAAGAGCGACCCGGACAAGTACGCCCCGACCATGCGCATCAAGGTCGACGACGGCGCGGCGAGTAGCCACCGCAACACCATCGTCCGCATCGTGACGGAGGACGACGACGGCAACATGGAATACGAAAAGGGCACGCTCCGCGACATCACGCGCCAGTCGGACGTCGTTGCCATCGTGAAGGTGCAAGGCCTCTACTTCGTCGGGCGGTCGTCGTTCGGCGTCACGATGGTCGCCAGCGACTTGCTCCTGTGGAAGGCGGAAGAGGCGGGCGAGGACTTCCCGTTCGCCGACCTTCCCTTCCAGATCTCGAAGAAGAAGAAGAAGCCGAAAAGTGCGACCAAGACGGGGGGCCGCGGACGGTCGCGGTCGCGGTCGCGGTCGCGGTCGCCGCCGCGCTACGGCAACGGCAACGGGGCTGGAAGCATGGGCGTGCACGACGACGGCGACAACGACCACAACTTGGGCATTCCGATTACGGCGGGCGGGGCGGAGTGAAGAGCCGGCGAGGGGTGCCGGGGAAGGGGGGGGAGGGGGAATCACATAATAATAATAATATCATCCTGTCTTGGTCAAACTCTTCACGGGCTTCGTTTGTGGCTGATGCTATGCTTCTTCCTATTGGCCGTCCAATATCCTATCTACCAACAACTCAATAAACGGATTCGTGGAGTCGTCCGATTGTGCGCTCCGCTTGTTCTTCCCGCTCGTGACATCTGCGTACGTCCGCGTCGGCTTGGTCGTTGTCTTTGGTTTTTGCTTGGTCCTCCATTCGTCGTCTTTCACGTCTGGCGTGTCGTCGCCCGGCGGCACCTGCATAGCCAAAGAACGCGGACCCCGCAGCGCCAAATCCCTCTTGGCGTCCTGCAACGACGGCGGCGGTCGAGCGCGTCTCTTTTGTTTCGCTGCATCGAGCGCGTTTTGAAGGGCGCGGATTTGTTCTTCTTGTTGCCTTATCGCTTTGTTGAATTCATCGGCTCGTTCTGCGGCCCGTTCATCGGCTCTACGTGTCGCAATCGTGCTCACCGCTCTCTCGGCGGCGGACACCGCGACACCCCGCGCCTCGGCTTGTGCAATGGCTCTACGTGCCCGTTCCTCGGCTTGTGCAATGGCTCTACGTGCCGCAATCATGCTCACCGCTCTCTCGGCGGCGGACACCGCGACACCCCGCGCCTCCGCCGCCGCCTCCGCCGCGGCCGCCGCTTGCATGCCGGCCACAACATTGTCGGCGCGTCGATGCGCGTCCCGTTCGGCGGCAACGGCGGCGGACCCACTGGAGAAAGGTACGCGGACGGTCCACGAAGGCGTCCAGATGGGCGGATGCGCCGCGGCGTACGGCACATTGGCCCGATACCAATCGCTGGCGGCAATGCGGTCCAAGGCGATTTGCGCGGCGAGATCGGCCATGAATGCGTGCGTTGTAGGCGGTCGACTGTGTTCAAATTCATGTATATATATATATACATATGTGTGTGTGCACCATCATCGTCCACCACGCATTCGTAGTGCCCATGGGGGCGCACCTCGGCGGCTACCTTGCCCGGTTCGCGTTGCCCGGCACGACGCCTACGTACACATTGGCAGGCGACTCGATCCGCCTCGTTGCCGGCGGCAACGTCGTCCCGGTGACGTGGTTGGACCCCGCCAAAGGCACGGAGGCCGTGCACGGCCACGAGGGCGCCCGCAGCATTCCCCTCGTGCACATCGCCAAGCCGCGTGCGGACGACAGGGACAAGACGGGGGCCCTTGTCTACGCGCACGGCAACGCCGAAGACCTCGGCCAAGTCTTGGCGTGGGCAGGGCGCCTGGCCGAAACGTACGGGCGGGACGTGTTTGTGTTCGACTACGAAGGCTACGGCCTCAATCACACGCGCGCGACCGAGGCCACGATCTACGCCAACATTGCGTCGGTGGTAACCTACCTCCACCGGGTCCGGGGGCACCGCAAGCTCGTGTTATGGGGGCGTTCCATCGGGACCGCGCCGGCCATCTACGAGGCCGCGACGGCCACGCCGGGCATCGTGGCCGCGGCCGTCCTGCAATCGCCTTTCCGCAGCGTCGTCACGACGTATTTGCCCCCTCGCCTCGTGCCCCGCGGGTGCGACATCTTGCTCAACGAACGTGTCCTGGCCACGTGCACGGTGCCGGTCTTCATTGTCCACGGCACCGAGGACGCGGTCGTGCCGTTCGAGCACGGCGTGGCCCTCGCCCGCCAACCCTGTGTATGGGGCCATTGTTGGCTCCGCGGCGCGGGGCACAACGACATCGAAATGACGCCGGAATATTGCGACGAAATGGTGCGCGCCGTCGGCCATTTCTTGGCGTCGGTGGTCCCTACGGCCTCGGACACGCAACTGACGCAACAATGGAATTGGCGGGCCGAGCGGCGGTCGCTTATTACTGGACACCTTCCAAGTAGTGGTGCAGTTCGCCGTCGGTAAGCTGCGTCACGCCCAACATTTGCTTCGCCACCGCCGCCGTGATTTCCTCTTCGGCTTCGGCGGCCTCGTCCGTGGTGGCCCCAATGTCCTCGGCGTCTTCGGCGTCTTCGGCGTCTTGGTTGTTGATGTTGTCGAGGGCGGTCGCCAAATCGGCCACGTCGACGCACACGCACTCGTCCTCCGGCGCCGCGCCGCAGTCGGCGCAGCACGCGTCCTCCTCCTCGACCCAATTGACCTGTTCGGCCTGCCTGCCGGCCGTCAGCGCGTCGAGAATGCGCGTGGCCACGGGGTAATTGAAACGCTGCGCCATCGTGCGTTCGTTCGCGAGCATGTCGGACACGCGCACGACCACGTCCCCATGACACGAATTGTGGAATTCGACGTGGTCGACGGCCGCGTTTTGTTCGAACCACGTATGGACGTCCTCGATGGTGTGCACCGCGTGGTTGTTGAGGTGCGTCAGGAGCATGCCCGGGGCCATGCACCGCGACTTGGCCATCGACGACCCGGCGAACACGTCGGTAATGATCAGTGCCGGACGCAAGAGGTTGTCCGGGTCCAAATACGCCGCGAGGCACGGATTGGCTTGGAGATACGGCTGCAGATGGTTTTGCGTCAATTGCGAGATCGACAGGCCGCCGATGTTAACATTGTCAATGCGGTCATACGGCGCGTAGACGGGCTTGACCTGCCGCGGGTCGCAGTCGCGGTAGACAAAGTCGAGGTTGCGGGCCGTGCCGTGGTCGACGACGCCGATGGCCACCTTGTCGCCCAGCTGCAGCCTGTCGAGGACGGCGTTGATGTGCACGGGATTGGGACTCCATGAGACCGACGTTTGCCCATAGCGGTTGACGGGCTGCCCCCCCAACGACACGACTTCCATGCCGCGGCGCAGCCCCCCTTGGTGCATCAACGACCCGTCCATCACGTACGACACGTACGCCCCGCCGTCTCGGTTCGTCTGCGCGTCGCCCAAAAACTCCGACTGCTCTTCGGTCCCGCGCTGGAAGAAGGCCCCCAACAAGGGGCGCGACAGCACGACGGGCGCCTTTGCGGCCACCGCACTGGGGACGGCCGGGCCCTTGACGCCGTAGTCGTGGAAGACCCCGCGCAGCGTGTCGGCAGGAATCGAGTAGCCGACGTTCGACGCGCCCTTGATGATCGAGGCATTGATGCCGACGACGTGGCCCGACGTCACCGACACGAGTGGTCCCCCCGAATTGCCGTGGCAGAGAGGGGCCGACGTTTGCAAGAAGACGTGTCCCCCCGCCATGGCCTGCGACCCGGAGAAGTTGCCCCCCGTCACCTTGAGGCCGTTCATGCCGAGCGGGTAGCCGACCGCCACGACGCCTTCGCCCGGCACGAGGCGGTCCGCGTGGAGTTGCAGCGGCACCAAGCCCGCGACGGGCTCGATGAGCTGCAAGATGGCAATGTCGCGGCTCGGCGCGTCGGCCAGCACGCGGACACGGTGCTCGACGGCCCCGGTCGACGGGAACGTCACGACAATGTCTGACGTGTTGGCGACGACGTGGTGGTTCGTGACAATGACGGTGGAGGCGGCGCCTTGGGGACCGCCCGCAGTCGTCGTCGTCGTGGTGAGGAGCTGCGTCGCGAACCCCGACCCACGGCCGGCCCCGCTCGCCGGCACGGTCGAATAAGGACGCCGCAGGTCGATCGGCGTCATGTTGCGCGAAAACACTTGGCATACGCTCATGGAAAAGTTCTGTGGCGCGTCGCGGTTCGGCGCGGCAGCACGGGCCGCCGCGACGGGGTCGGGCCCGGCGCCGTGCAATTTGGCGACTACATGGTGGTCGAGCGACAGGCCGGCGGTCGAAGGGGTGGCGGAAAGAACGGCAAAGGACATGATGATGATGATATACGACGACGCGTGCACGAGAAGGATACACATATATGTAGTCATGTTTTCCCGATGTGGGTCAGGCGGCACGTCCCGTTCGATGGGATCGTCGTGCGCCAAAATGCTCATGTGCCCATGGGTACCTCAATTGCACGAACCGCTGCTGCCCGCTCCGCCGCCGCCCGCTCCGCTGCTGCCCGCTCCGCGCCCCATTGCACCGCCCGAGATCGTTGTCGACGGGATCGAGGACACGTCGGGGTCAATAATGCGCCCGTGGTGAGGGTGATCCCGGGAGGAACGTCCATGCATGCCCCCAAATGCGCCGGACCCTGCCCCACAAGGACCACGGGACGCCGCACGACGCGAGGATGCCGCCGCCGCCGCCGCCGCCCCCTTGCTGCACGTCGTCGTCGGCGTATTCATCCACGGTGGACGAAGTGGCCGCGGTGCCGGGTGGCGGATACGGCGTGTTGTCCATGCTCGAACACGTCGAATACGCCTCCTGCTGGTGCATGTACAAGAAGTCGTCGATGTCGTCTTGCGTCATGGGGACGTATTCGTAGCCGGGGAAGATGCCGTCGTCCATCGTATGGAACGTTCTTTACATTCGTCGTTACGAACCGGACGTCCGCCGTTGCGAACCGGACGTCCGCCGTTATACGAACCGGACGTCCGCCGTTACGAACCGGACGTCCGCCGTTTTTTGTTCGCGCGCGCCTTGGCCTGCGGCGGCCGCGCGTAGCTGGCGATGCGCGTACCGGCGTTGAACTGGGCATTGTCGTCCAGATGCACGTACTTGCGCTCGAGGCTTTCGACGTAGTCGCGATAACGGTTGCCCTTGGCCGTGGTCGGGACCCAATCGGCAAAGGCCGCGACCGCCGCGTGCGTGTCGGCCACGAACTCGGATTCGTCCGGGTCGCCTTGCGTGAACGGCGCGTCGTCGGGCACCACGAACCCGTCGTCCGAGACGTAGCCGTGCATGCCGGGACGCGACGATGGGGGGGACTCGTCGTCGTCGGAGTCGTCGTCGTCGTCGCCCACGGCCACGAGCGCGTCGTCCGGGACGCCTTCCAACGGCACGAACACGTCCGGCCCGACGATGGACGTGATGGCCAAGCGCAAGCCGACTGTGCGCCAGGCGCGGCGGTGCGCCCGCAAGGACGTCATTTCGTCGATGTTGGCGTGGGCGGCGACGGACGCCAGCTTGATCGTCGCCGTCGGCTCGTCGCCCAAGAGCAATTGGTGCCGTGCCGCAGGGTCCGGCATCAAGCGCACGAGCTCGACCTCGGTCGGCGACGGGCGGCCGACGCATTGGGCAAACGAGCCGTCGGCGAGGCGCATGGCGGCACCCGGTTGGGGTTCCGAGGGAAGACGAACGGGAGGAGACGACATCGTGGCGTGCTCGTGATATCACGCCCAGAACAAATATATAGGAATCTATCCTGTATATATAGAGAGAGCAAGAGAGAGGAGGAGGACAGAGAGTAGGCTAGTTTTTTTTACCGCTCAAATGAGTAACCGTAAGGGTAAAGGTAAGGGGGAATGGCACCAGAAAAAGCGGCCCATAGCGTTTAACACAGAGCTACAGGGAATCGAAGAAATGCGACAGAAGAGAGATAAGAGACGTCGGAAAAATTTACGCCTTCAGTTTTTCAAACGAGGTGATTGGGTAAAATTGAAAAAAGCCGCTGAAATCGTAACGCCTATGTGGAACATTACGGGTAAACGCGCCCAGATCATAGGCGTACGTGATAGTGGAAACGGCATTGAATATTACATAAGATTATCGAACAACGTCAAACACTGGTTTAGCGAAGAGCATATTGAAAAGATAGGTGCGGCGGAGAAGGCGGCGGCGGAGGAGGCGGAGGAGGCGGAGGCGGCGGAGAAGGCGGCGGTGAGGGCGGCGGTGAGGGCGGTCGCGCGCGGCGGCTGGTCTGCTGCGGGGGGTGGTGCGGGGGCTGCGATGGGCGGCGGGTCTGCTGCGGGGGGTGGGGGCGCTTCGATGATCGTCTGGACGTGCAAGAAGTGCACGTACGATAACTTCGGGGACAAGGACGTCTGCGAAATCTGCGGGACGCCCCGGCAGTTGGGCGGCGGGTATGACGCGGACCGCGATAGCGACTCTGGTACTGAATCCGACGATTCCCACGGCGGCGGCGGCGGCGACGGAGGCGGCGACGGAGGCGGCGACGACGACGAAGGCGGCGACGACGACGAAGGCGGCGACGACGACGAAGGCGGCGACGAAGGCGGCGACGAAGGCGGCGACGGGGCTGGCGCGGGGGCTGACGACGAGCGCATGTTCCGCAACGCGGTGAGAGACGCTGCGGTTGCTCAGGGCTTCAGGGAGAACTTCGCGGAAGAATTTGCGAACGCGATGCTGAAAGAAGGGATCGAGGCCGCGAAAAGACAATTCGGTGGGATGGAGGAGCTGAAGGAGGCGGCGCTGCGCCAAATCCGCCATCCGCACACGTTGGCCCGCGCGCGAGGTGCTCCGCGGGGGGCCCATTTCACTGCAAGTAAGCCGTACGAGGTTCCGATCGAAGGACGTACAGGGAACGCATACTCAGCACATCAATTGAGGGAACATTGGAAGGATAGGGAACGTAGAGTGCAACGGCGGGAGGGGAGGGAATATAGTCAGCGGCGTGCGCGAAAGGCCCCGAACGTAGCAGAGTTAACTAGGTCGAAATTGTTGCAGATGCAGGCTAAAGAGCGCGCGAAAGTTAAACCGGACGAGTACGCCCGTCGTGATAAAATTTACCGGCGTAATTACCGTAAGGGGAAACTTTGGTACCCACAAAAGCGCTTAAACCAGTTAAGACTGATGGATCCGGCGGCGGTGGAGAGGGCGGCGGCGACGACGGAGGCGGCGTCGGCAAGGGCGGCGGAAAGGACGATGAAATATGCGGCAGCGATGTACCATCCACATGGGCCCGGTGCGGCCAAGGCCAAGGCGAGCTTCGACCAGGCGATGGCGACGCTTAAGGAACGGGGCGCAGCTGGGGGGGGGGCTGGCGCGGGGGCGCTGGAGGGTGATAGTGACAGCAGCAGCGGCATCGATTTCACTATCAGCGATGAGGAATGGGGCGCAGCTCGCGGGCCTCGACCTGCCGCGCGGCCAGTCGCTGGAGCTGTTGCGAGGGCTGCGATGGGCGGCGGTGCTTCTGGTGGTGGGGGGGAGTCGTCGAGATCATCAACTCCAATTGCGTTACGAAGGGGTGGATCAACCGAGGAAGCGGCTGCAATGGAGCGAAGGCGAAGGGATAGGCAGAGGCTGGCTTACCTCACAGCTAAATACCGTGATGACGCGGTCGGACGTGCTCGCGGCGGCGCGAGGTTGTTTCGTCAGAATAGGCGACTCCTTGAACAGGCCCACCGACTTGGGCGAATTTACCCGGGCACAACACAAACACCCGTAGTGAAACAGGTAAAGAAACACATAAAAGAGATGGAGAAGCAGACGGAGCAAAGAGAAAAGCGGGAACTGGCTCGCCTCAGAGCGCAATATGATGAGCCGGATACTGGTGCGGGCGCCGGCGCGGGCGCTGGCGCGGGGGCTGGCGCGGGCGCCGGCAGAGCTGTCGACGATACCCCTCCTGATGTTCAGTCGGAACTGACGGCGGAAGAGGAGAAGAAGGAGCTGGATCGCCTCAAAGCGAAATACGGGCCGGAGCCTGATGCGGGCGCAGCCGGCGGGGGGGCGAGTGGCGGCGGCGACAAAGATACGAGGTCATCGTCGCTGTCGGGAGCAACACTGGCGGCACTGTCGTCACTACGTTTAGATGGATTGGCACGTTCGTCCGCCATACAGCACACTGCAGGCGTGAAGACTGTCGCACGCTGGGGCCGCGCGTTTGTCGGACACACATAAAAATATCGATATGTATTCTTCTTCTTCTGTTGCTGTATATCATGCACATCATCATTACGCCTGCACGCCGTCCACCTTGCACCCACCCCCGCCGAGCCGTGTCGTCGCACATGACGGATCCTTCGTCGTCACCAGCCCCTGCTCCGCCGCCAGAACCGCCGCCGCCGCCCCCCGCGCCGTCGGCCGCCGTGTCCCGCGGCAAAACCACGCGCCGCGACACGACGTATACGGACCGCAGCATTGCCGCGGGCGACGGCCAATTCGTCAATTGCACGTTTTCCCGCGTGGAAATCACCGGCAACGTCTCGGAAGCGTCGTTTTCGCGGTGTACGTTCGTGTCGGTCGTCTTCTCGTCGGGCCTCGAGGACGCGACCTTCGACGCGTGTCGTCTCCGCGACGTGCGTTTCGTCGGGCGCGTGGCGGATTGCACGTTCGTCGACGTGACGTTCGACGCCAGTTGCGGGACGTGGCACGCGCTGCGGTCGGTGTTCCTCGACTGCCGTTTCGACCGCGCCAAGTACCGCAAGCACGCGCAATGGACCCGGTGCCGCCTGACCCGATGCCGTTTCGACCAATGCCTCTTGGACACGTCGGTGTGGTGCGACACGGTCTGTGCGTCGGTGGCCCTCCGCCAATCGTCGTTGGCACGCGCGGTCGTGTCGCGGTGCCGTTTCACGCGGTGTACGTTCGGCGGCATCAACGCGTCGAGTGCCGCGTGGGCGGGCAACACGTGGCGCGACTGCACGGCGCGCGACCTCAACGAGGACTATTCGACGCACGTGGCCGAGTCGGTGCATGACCAGCACAACGTCCGTGCGTCGGCCCGCCATGCCAAGTGGACACGGTGCACGTTCGCGCGCGGCCGCCACGAGCACGCCGACTGGCAGCGGTCGACGTGGCAAGGGTGTGCGCACGAGGACAGCACGTGGTCGCACGTGAAAATGCAGGCGGCGCGCGTCATCGGCACGGCGTACACCAACATCAAGCAAGACGACGTCGACGACACGGACACGAGTTACCGCAACGTCACGCGCGCCAAGGAAGCCACGGCGTGCGGCGTCCTGCACTTCGTCGGCAATTCCTCCGCCGTGAAGACGCGCTATGCCGTGACGCTCTATTCGCACCACCATCGCACGTCGACGACGCACGACCGTGTGTTCCGCCTCCGTCGTTCGAGGGCCGTCGACACGGACTTTGTCTACGTGTTGCCCGTGCCCGGTTGGTTCACGTTTGGGTTCTCGACGCCGCGCGATGCCCATCACCTGGTCACCCACGTCACCTTGGGCGACGCCGTCTTTACCGCGTCGACGACGCCGTATCGCGACGTCACGAGCGGCATTGACATGTTGGGGTATCGCCGGGTGAGTCGGCCCCGTGCGCGTTCGTTTTAGTACACGGTATCAAAGTCCACGAACACTTCGACCTTGGGCAACGTCACGAGACGGTCCACGTCGTAGAGGGCGTCGGCGGTGTGCTTCACGGTGCCGGAATTGTTGAGGTACCCTTTCGACGAGATGCGGCCCACGTACAAGGCCCGGTCGAACTCGCCCAAGTCGGGAGGATATTGGTCCACCCAATTGCCATAAGGCTCGAATTGCCAGCAATGGCGCTCGGCCTTCTCCGCGTCGTCGTCGCCCGCCTGTTCGCGCGGCTGGTCGAGGCAAATGCGTTTCGTGTGGTGCATGAGCTCGCCGATGCGTTTGCGGCGCAGCACGAGGTACAGCGGCGTCTGGTCGACCGTCCCCGCCGAGCCCCACAAGTTGAACGTCGACACGCGCCCCCGGACGGTCGCATTGATCAGGCGTTCTTGCGGCTGGTCCGTACCGCTGCGGTCTTGGGCGCCGAAACCGACCTCGGTGGCCACCACGCCCAAGGGGGACCATTCGTCGAGGATTTTGCCGGGGTCCTCGCCCGAATAGCGCGCACGGTCGTGGTTCGAAAGGGCGCAGCGATAGAGCAAGTTGTTGAGTTGGGCGATGTTGACCACCGTATACAGACGCGTGTCCCCGATCGGCTGGGTCTTCTTGCGGATGAAAACGTATTGCCCAATGTTGAGGGCCTTGTCCGACCCGTTGCGGAACTTGCGCACGACGTACGCGTAGTTGATGGTATGGTTCGTCGGCCAGCTAATGGTCTGATTGACGACCTTGCCGGGCATGCCGGGAAGCGACCCCGTGAAGCCGCTGCCGCCCGTCCCGGGGGAAGCGCCCACGAACAAGTTCGGACGGCCATGATGCGGTCCAACGGTCAGGGGCATGTTCATGGCGGCAAATGGGCAAAGAGAGAGTGTGGTCGACAGGTGCCCGTGTCGATGGGATCCATTATATATATAGAGGTACAGTGCCGTGTGTGTGTGTGCCGTCGCTCTTTTTTAAATTTCTTCTTTGCACCCGCGCGGCACGCACCCTCGACCGCGCACCACCATGACCGTCGGCTGTTGTTGGGTCTGCCGCGAACCGTGCCGTCGGCGCACAGCGTGCAACTGCACTGCCCCATTGCACCGCGCGTGTCATCGTGCCTTGTTGGCGCGCCCTCCCCACGGCCGGCACTGCGGCGTGTGCCGTGGGGACTTGCTCGACGACCGCGCGGCGCTCGATTACCTCCTCGCACGCATTGTCCCGCAACTGGCCTTGTGGTGCGCGTTGCAAGCCGTCGTCGTCGAGGGCGACGGAGACGCCGCGTGTGCCGCCGCCGTCTATGGCGCGGCGGCACCTGCGTGTGCCCACGTGCTCGGGACGTACGTGTTGCCGTGGCTCGACCGCGTGGGTTTGGGACGACCGACGTCGCATGGGTTACGTATTGATTTCGACGTCGAACGAAAGCTTGAGGGTCCGCGTCGCAATGTCGTACGTCCCGTGGCCGTCGACGGACCGCATGGCCCCGTCGAGCCCTTCGCGCGCACTGAGTCGGTCGACGACGACAACGTGCGGCGTATCGAATTCCACGTGTCCTTCTAAGCGCACGCACGTAAAATCCCGGAAGTGTCCCCCCGCTACCGTCACGGACGCCCGTTCTTCCGTCACGGCGAACGTGATGGGTCCATAGTGAACCGAGGCGTCGGCCGTCGACAGCACGATGTTTTCTTTGCCCAAGACAATCGTGAGGGTCGAGGCGACGTAGTCCCCAATGGACTGCAGGCCCCCCAACGGCGTCGCAATCGGCGGCGCAAAGACAATGCCCCCGTCCGTCGTCGTGGGGTCGCGGTGGACGTTCGACCCCAAGATCGTGCCCGATAAGACACCGGCGGGGGAAAACGCCACGTCCACGGCCGGTGGGTCAAGGGTCACCTTGACGTCGGTGCCCCACGCGACCTCTAGTGCGCCAAACAACCGTGGTGGGGCCTTCGAGGCGGCGTCCCCGAATAGCGCGGCCGACACGTCCGACACGGCGAAGACGTCGGAGCCCACGCGCCATGCGCCGGCCGCGGAGAGGACGTCGGCGACATTGAGGACAAACGACTGGCCGTCGACGAGGCGCAAGTCGACCAACGTGCGGTCCGCATACGTGACGTGTGCGCCGGACATGTCGACACGGGCGGTAATGTGGTCCCCAATGGCCACGTCGACCCGCGGCGACGCACCCGCGGCGGAGAGGTCGTCGGGGACCATGAGGACCACACGCATGGGGTAGACGCCGTCGAATACGACCGTTTGAAACGACACGGTCCATCCATCGGCGAGGCGGACGACCGTGATGTTCGCCAAGTCCAGTGCCGTGCGATAGCCGAAGAGATCGACCGTGGCCGTGGCGGTCGCGCGTGCCACGGGACCGACTTGGGTCAAGACACCAAAGGGATTGTACGTGCCGACGTAGTGCACGTCCAACGACGACACGACCAACGCGCCGCCGTCGCCCACCACGATTTCGTCCACCGAGAATTGGACGGGAAAGGCCCCTCGGATCGTCGACGAGAGGTGCGCTGCGGGGGCAATCGAACGGTTGACGACGGCCGTGGCCGCGGGGTTGAGGCCGTAGAGGACCACGACAAAGCACAGGAACAAGGCCACCGTCGCCTTGAGACATCGGCGGTTTTCGTGGGGACACATGCACTGCTGCGCGGATTGAGAACGCATGGCGATGATGATGATGTATGACGCGATGCAAGGGACGGTCTTCCGGGACAGCGGGGTATACTGTATTTATAGTGGTCACCTATTGGTACACGCGCCTACCCACCGACAGACGCAGCCGTGCGGTTACACGCCGCGTAGCTCCATTCGTAGTCGTCCAAATAAGTCGATTGGACGCCGTCGTCGCACGCGCCGGGGACGGTGTAACACCACGCTTTGTTGTAGGAACCGAACGAATCGAACGAATCGCACTCCGGGCCGCCAGAGACAAAAGGTATGGCGGCGCATTCACACGTGTCGCTTTCGTCGCACGTCTTCCCTTCCTCCGCTAATAAACGCATGCACTCATTGCACTCACTGCCGACGGGGTCATCGGCCATTTCGCCGGTGGTCGCGTTGCGGCGACAATGTCTCGCGACGTAGTCGTAGCTGCAGAGGGGACACTTGGTCTCGAGGCCTTCTTCAGTGCATTCGTCTTCGGCGCCGTGCCACGCGGTCAAGGTGCCGCCCAAGCACACTTGGCACGCACTGCACTGCGCCGCGCCCGACGCAGTGCACGAGCGACGTGCACCGACTTGATATTGGCCCGGGCCGCACCCCGTGGCACCCTGATGGACTGTGGTATCGTCGCCGTCCGTGGCGGCACAGTCCCCGGAACGCTCGACGCACGCGCCGGCGGCCGTACTCTGTCCGTCTATTCCGCTGCTCGCCATCGAATGCGACGGAATGTCTTCGTCCATGCGCAGTGCGTCGAGAACGGCTTCCGCGTCGGTGCGTGCCTGCAACTGCTGTTCTTCGGTGATGGCGTCGTTTTGCGACCACGTTATTTCCAGGGCGTCCATGTCCACGACGTCCGTGTCGATTTCCTGGAAGGCGCGGTCGCACGACCACATGCGCTTGTCCTTGCACACGTGGCCCACAGGACACGCCGTGTCGAGCGTACAGGTCGATGCGCCCGCCGGCGAGGACCACCCGTCGGGACACGCGGTGCACTCCGTCGCACGGGAACACTGGCCAGGCGCGGAATACTTGTAAAAACCCATGGGACAGTCGCTGCATTCGCTGAAATCCGTGAACACATGGATATCGGTTTCGCGTCGTTGTATATTCCGTTCGATCTCGTATTGTCCCGGGCCACAGCCACCATATCCCATTGTGTCCACCACGACAAAATAAGAACCTTCGTCGGACATCCAGATTTTATACCAACAATGATTTCCCCCCCAACAACAAGCATCAACCCGGTTGTCACATCTGTCGACGGCACATACACCCAATGTTCGTTGGGCGTCTGTGCCGTATAAACCGAGGTTGTAAGAATAATAATCAGTGCGTGTACAGCATTGTACGTCGACATGGCACGCAGCGACATCTGTATTTCCCCGACCAACAGTAACTGGTTTGTCGATCGGACACGACTCACAGGCCTCATTCGATGTTGTTGCACCCGTTATGTTGCCATATGTACCGAAGGGACAAGAATTGTACCACCCTCCGCCGGTGCAATAGTGTCCAGCACGGCATGGTTCGCACGTCGTCGCAGCCACGGTGTAGCTGTGGAATCCCGCGGGGCATCTCGTGCACGCCGCATCCGCACTTGCCTGGCCCGTTGAGGTGGCATATCTACCATAAGAGCACACACCATAACTTCCAGTCCCCGGGCAATAATGTCCGGCGCGACACGTTTCGCATGCGATGTGTTGTTTCTGCCGGGACCAATAGCTATAGAACCCTGCGGGGCACAACGTACACGCCGTCCCGGCTCCGGTGTCGTTGGTGTACGTGCCTGCTATACAAGGTGTTGCCGTCCCGTCGCCGGGACAAAACGACCCGCGACGACACGGCTCGCACGCCGTCGCGCCGGGGTCGTAGCTGTGGAATCCCACGGGGCACGCGGCACATTCGTCTACGCCCGTCCAATTCTTATACGAGCCGATTGCGCACGGCAAAATCGCACGCGTGGTGTGATTGACGCCGCTGCCCGGTGGGACCGCGTCTGCGGCGTGCGTGCACGATTCGGCGCCGGGGGCTGAGTACAACTTCCCGTAGAGCAAATTATTGAGGCACGTAAAACACTCATTTGGACGATTCCTGACCCCAAATTTGCCGGCCGGACACATCTCGCACGTCGACAAAGGCAAGCGGCATGGATCCGCCGCTGTTTTAAGCCATCCGACCGGACAGTTGTTGCAATGCTGCACGTTCGACGTGCATGTGCCTTGTCGCACGCCGTCCGGCACGACTACGAGGTCTGTGGTCGCGTTGTACACGTGGCACCAGGTATGGTCGCCTTTGCAGTCCCTATCCAATAGGCACTTCCCTTCCTCGTCGCATCCTTCGCACGTTCCCCCGCCACAGTCGATGTCTGTCTCCGCGCTATTGTGGATGCCGTCCGAGCATTTCGTCCGGGTCAACATGCACGTATCTTCCGCGCACCAATCAACGCAGTCTCCATGAATAACACACATTTTGTTTAATTGACAAGGCGGGCAATCGGGCCCGCCACAGTCCACGTCCGTCTCGTAGCCGTTGCGGATGTTGTCGGTGCAGCTCCTACACGTAAAAAGACTTCCGCTGCTCAAAACACCACCGCCGGAGAGATCGGCCGTCCACTTTGAGTTTACCCAGCCTTGCGCTTCGTATACGCGAAGATCCCCCCCCGCAAAGATATGTGCACTCACATCATATAATTCGGGATTCCGTACATCCGCGCGAAGTTCCGGGCCTAGCACGTCACAAAAACCTCCTCCTGCACAGTCGGAGTTCTGTGCACACGGCTGGCCGTATAGGCACGGGGAGCAGTGCGACCCGCCACAGTCGACGCCCGTCTCGCCCGCGTTTTGGACGCCGTCTTCGCAAGTCACACACGTTCCGGTCTGAATGTCACAATACGTCATATCAAAAATACAATCGTTATGACCCGTGCAATTGTTCTGCTGGTGCACCTGCTGGTACACCGCTATAAACGTAGGCACCGCATCGCACACCTCGAAGCCTTTGACGAGGCACTCGTAGTCCAAGACCGCGTAATTGATGCTGCAGTCTTGGTCGCGGTAGGTGTCTACGCGGCAATAAAGACTAACGTATCTGTGCCAATGCGGTGCGATATTGCCGCGCAAGTCCGTTTGGCGTACTTTTTCTTTGTCCACATCGTAAGACACTTGCGTGCGCCCGAAAGTTGGCAAAGAGATCTTTTCTGAGGTCCAATCTAGGTCAATAGATTTTTCAAGTTCTTGAACGCCATCGCCGCGAAAGTACATGTTTCCGAAACGACTAATGTGTACACGTGAGTCCGGAAGGCTCCCGTTATACATGGTCCCGAAATATTCGAACGCGAAATCGTCGGGCATGTCGATGTTCATGTTGCACAATTCTTTCCACCGGTACCATTTTACGTTAGAAGCGCACTTAACATTAATAGTATGAAATGCCACCGGCGGCGTAATTCCTCTATGGACCAGACGATATTGTTCGCGATAGAGATTCCGCAGATTGAGTGCGTCCATCCAATATGCATTGTACATGTCCAGGTCAACAAGACCGCCCTGCATATACCCTGTGCGCGCCTCGAACGCCGCCAACGTCGGCATGTCCGCCCATCGCAGGTCGCCATGTTGGAACGGTTCCCATCCGTGTGCGTCGCCCTTCGTCGCGAAACGGAAATTGGTTGTACCGCGCATGGTCGCCCCCTTGGTCTCCGTGTCGTCTTGATAGCCCTTGATGGCGAAATTGTACTTATCAACACATTTATCATTGTAACGAAACTCAATTTCGTTCGTGGTGTCGTAGAACCACGCCTGGAAAGTACAGGAAAATTCCACGTCCTCACCGATGTCGCGCCATTCGACTACAAAGACTTTCTTCGGCATGACGCCCATCTGAAACGTGGTCGTATTGCTCTTGCCCACATTTCCGTTCGCATCCTGCGCGGTTGCGTAATACGACACAGTGCTGCCACGTGCTACGTCTTGCAGTTTATAAGTCCACGAACAGGTTCTAAACAAGCAGTCTTCTCGATCTACACCTATTGGTGTCAGCAATTTTACAGACTGTTTCGTACCGACGATGCCGTCGGCATCTGTAATGGTGTAGTGCAGCGTCGGTTGCCTGTAGTTATCCAAAAACAACGGGTCCAATCCGATCCGAGGGTCACCGACTTCCTCAATGTCGTATACGATCGTAGTCGTGGTGGCATGGGTGTCCATACCAGCGTTTTGGTTACGTAGTTGAGGCGGAAAGCTATCGTATACGGGTTTAATGTGGTACGTAACATAAGACGTCTCATAATACGACGCTGAGTGTTGGTTTTTTTTCATTCCCAAGACGAAACCGCTCCATTCCTGTAAGGAATTGTTAGGTAGAGATACTCCATCTCCGTTACCATTGCAGGACGGCCTTGTCGAGGTCGAACGGAAGAAATACGTCCACCCGTGGCTACCAACGCACATCCAGTTTGCTTTGGTCGTTTGGTAGGTCGTGCCGGTTTGTTCCAATTCGATATTTCCAAACGTCGCATCGTCCATTTGTGCGTCCACTGCTATGAGGTGCACACTAATACCCATCTCTTTTTTTACAATGGGCGCCTTTGTCTCGATGTGCATCTTGTCGGAAATACCAGTGTTTTCGTCGCCAATGCCGACAACGGACCATGTGTCCTTGTCAGCGTCGTACCAGAACAAAAGGTTCATGTTCGGTCCATGTGTTTCGTCGATCTCGAGGAAACCGCCATTGTCTACGAGCAAAAGCATTTGCCTCGCCATTGAAACCCCTGAAATTCTAAGATCCGCGCCGTGCGGGTTATTGTCCCACATGATTTGCCATTCGGAGCGACGGTCTGTCCAGCTGAAACGGTGATCGAAGCACGCATAGTAACCCCTACCGCACCGCGACGTGTCCCATTCGTGCAGGTACTCGGTGTCGCCTCCATTTGTCGCTTCCCAAAAGGTCAATTGCCGGTCGTAGTGGCGTTGATCATGAAAGCCTCCTTGATCCCCGCGCCAAAGGCCGTATATGGGGTCGAGCATGTCGAGTATGTCCGAATTAACGCCCTCGGTGAGAATGCGCGTGTAGACGGCGTCGGCCGGTACATCCGCCACGTCGCGTACGCTGAAGGTCGTCTCCGCCGTCGTTCCCTCGTTCGCAACTGTATCTCGAACGCGCCACCAATATTTGACCGTGTCCCCCGCATGTATTGCAACAGTAGTGGCCTTAACGCGACATTCTTGCCGATCTATGTGAGTCGTGCATGTTCCAACAACCGTCCCCTCAACGTCGATTTGACTCACTTCGTTGATCGTGTACTGCAAGGTCGGGGCGTTGCCGGCAGAGGTGTCGACACCCGTTTGATCGGAAAACTTCGCAAACATGGTACGGGTGCCTTCCACGTACGAGACTTTATTGGCGTACGCAACCGAAATCATCTTGGGCGGTGCGGTGTCGGGTACGATGAACACCACTTCAATGGTGGGTGAAACGTAATAAGAACCCTTCGGCAGACGTGCACCTACGCCCGGATAGTCTCCACTCTTGGTTCCGTCAATGTGGAATCCTGCACCGACGTTGCCTCCGCTATGATACGCGGTGCTTACCGATGCACCGACGCTAGATGCACAGGTTTGTGCACTGTTGCAAACATGTCCAGATACAAATGCACCGCTAGGATCATAAGCGTTATTATAAACGATGCCGTCGGCGGTGGTGGAGGAGGCGACAGCGTTACTTCCGTATGTCGCACGCGCACATTTGTAGCTGTCGCCTCCACAAGTATGCGAATATGAGCCGGAGAAATATGGATCAACCAAGTCGTCCGTGCACGATACAGTTGCACCAAGCTCGATAGATCCAGTGCCACAATCCTGCATCATGACCAAATCCACTTTTGGATATGCAAGAATATTTCCACCATAGAAACCGATACGGATGTTAGCGCTCAGGGTGATTTGTAATATAGTTGCGTCACTTTGAATACGTGGTAGATCAAAAACAATAAAAGGGATGTAGCGCAACGAAGTATACTTCTCACTCATTCTCCACATGGTATAAGCACTTGCAGAGCTTTGCTTCCCACAGTATTTGCTTGTCGGCCGGCAATATCCATGATTTGAGGTGCTTGTCGTGACCGACGGATCAAGTTTCAGGGGAAACACGCGCGCCGGGTCAAGCACCCACGCGGTTTCCACGACGGTGGCAACCACGAGGCCCCCTTCGGCGTCGTATCGCACGAAGTACGTCGCGGTATACGGCTCTTGGCTGAGGACGGGTTCCCCCGGCCATGTGGGTGGGGTAGGGGCTTGTTCCACGACCGGCGGGGGGAAGGCGGCGACTTCTTCGCCCCTTTCGTCTCGGATCGACAGCGCCTCTTGCGTCGTCGTCGCTGCGGCGCCCGGGACGACCTTGTTCCCGTCGGCGTATAGCGCGAAGCCATCGGGGAGCACGACGTGTTCCGTGAGTCCGAACCACGTCGCCCCTTCCAAGTCGTCCTTCGTCGGCTGCGCGCGCACGACAAGGGCTTGTTTGAGCACGCCGTCCCGGACCGCGTAGTCGAGTTCGAACCCGTCCCGCAAATAGTAGCGGACGGCATTGCCTCCGACGGACGGCGTGGCGGCGTCGTAGTGGCGTTGATCGTGATCCATGGCCATGGGCATCCCTCGGTCGTCGAGCACGACGACGGCGGGGTTGATCCCGACGGTGACAGTGCGTCGTTCTTGATCCGGCAGCGTCATTGCCACGCCTTGGTGGACATCGCGGGCGAACGCAACGGGCGTCGAAGACTCCGTGACGGCCCATCCGTCGTCCGTGGCCACGACGTTGACGTCGATGTCTTTCCACGTGCCGTCGTCGTGGCGATAATGCATGGGGTCGGCCGTGGTCATGAGGTGCGTCTTCCCCGTGTCGTCGTCGACATAGGCCCTGGAATATAACGACCGCATGGCCACGTTTTCTTGGTCCGCGTCGAATCCCCAATCGCGCACCAACGCGTGTTCCGGCAAGGCGAACGGATCGACCTCGACGACGTGGTCGTCCGACGCGGCGGTTTCCATGGTCGTGAGGGACAAGGACCGTTCCGTGGCATTGCCGCGGTAATCGACCTCGTAGACCATGGGCACCGGCGGGACGGCCCGCGTGTGGACCATGTGTGGCAAGGAGGAGGAGGAGGCAACAACAACAACCACAGGGGTCATCATTACAAAGAGGATGGAGAAGAAGTACATGTGAGACGCGGGAGATGTGCACATTGGACGCGCACGTCGGTACATACATACATGCCATATATATATATATACATATACATATAGGCAAACTTGCCGCTAGGGTACAAAGGCGAATAATGTTTGTACGGGTCTTATCGACGTCTGTTCAATCACGGCCACCACAACAGCGCTGTTGTGGCGTGTTCACCGGACACGACGCAACGAGGCCGGCCTCCGAGGCGATGCTTGCGCACATCGTGGCAATCAATACACCGGCCAAAGTATGGGTGTGCCTTTCGCTGGGTGCGCGCGTCGCAGAACATTGGTCCAATGCCTTGGACGACAATGTCGACCAATGGTGGTTGCAGTGGGGTTCGCTTGCATACGTGGTGGCCATGTTTTTAGGTACGTTGTGGTATTCAAACTACTGGGGGTCACCCAAAGACATTGCCACATCGTTTTCACCCACTGTGGGTCGATTCGGCGACGGTCTCAAGCCATGGGTCCTTGGAGGTGCATCGCTATACTATTGGTCGGCCGCGTCCTTTTTCGCTTGGGCCGCCGAAGGGCCCGGTGGTCCATGGTACTGGTCGCTGGCAGCATGGAATGCCGTCGTCGCCCTTTTCATGGTGCTCACCATATTTCTTCTATAGTTGTCCCTCGTGGTCGAGGCACCGAAACACGGCCAAGATCAGTGCCGCGTGGGGGTGTGCCGCGAACGTGTCGAGGTCAACAATGCGCCGCAGGTCGGCATGGCACGCGCGTTCGTCTGCACCCGGCTGCGGCGTCGCGGCCGCGGCGGCCGCCAAGACGCGCCGCAACAGCAGGCACGGGTCCGTCGTCGAGTTGGGACCCGCATCATCAACAACATCCCCGGCATCGGCAACGAAGAACGTGCGTCCGTCCAACGCGTCCACGGCGTCGCGTTGCTTGTCTACCAGCGCCCGCAAGACGACCCACGGGGACACGGGCGGCACCTTTGGCGCGGCAGGCGTCGGCGACGTGTTCTCGTTGCGCCGTGCCCTCCTGGACCGTTGTGACTTGGCTTGTTGCCGCAATTTGTAATCGAGAAAAATCTGTGGGATGACGGGCCGCGTGACGCCCGGCGCCACAATGACCTTGTTGGCGCCGAGGGTCTTGGTGTGCAAATTGGGCCAAATGCTTTGGCACATTTGCAGGCTGAGGCGCTTGTACGAGCCGTCGTGCAACCGGAAGCACGCCACTTGGACGCCGTCAAACGTTTCAAGCCAATGGACGTGGGCCTCGGACAGATGGGCCACACGGTCGGCCTTGGAATAAATGTCGACGTGCGGCGGGACGCGTGTCCCCGCCACGATGACGGAGGCACTGGCGAGCTGCGCTTTCGACAGGAACGGACGCTTTCGTGGCGCCTGGGCCATGGTGCGATCTGATTGGACGGTGCGCGGGGAACGTTCCACACGACGGGGGTGCGTACCCGCCGCCCAACCAACATATATATGCGAGGCCCATCGACCATCCGGCCTCGGTCGTCGTCGCGCCGCCTCGTTCTTGGGGGCTTGCCGCGACGCCGGAGGTCCTTGCCGACTCGTTTTTTGGAATGCAAGCCCCCGACCATGCCCCTGCCGACGCGGTATATTCGCCGGACGACGTCGCCTTTGTCGCGGGCGGCCCATCCGGCGGCGGCGCAGACGCCGCGCACGTGCGTCGCGGCATCGAAGGCGCCCACGCCCTGTTCGCCGTCGAAATCGGCCGCTTGGCGCTGCGGCCGCACGCCGCCGCCATTTGCGACGCCAAGGAACCCGCCGACGGCGACGTACGGCTCTTGCTCTTGCTGATGCACCTCGTCGACAAGGTCGGCCTCAACGTGGCCACCCCGGGCCCTTCGGACGACCATAGCCCGTACTTCGAGCACATGGGCGAACTCGTGCGCCGGATCGACGTCTTCTGCGAACACGTCGTCGACGAGGCGGGAGGGTTCGTCGTCGGCCTCCGTTACACGTTTGCGGTCATGGATCCGACCCTCGACATTGCGGCCGGCATCGAGGCGACCATTGCGCTCAATCGCCAACGCGTGGCCGAAGAAGAAAAACGGGGCAAGCGGACGCATGGAGGCGGCGGCGGCGGCGGCGACGACGATGCCGGGGATCCATGGACAACGTCGCCGTGGAAAGCCCACCTATCGTATTTGTCGGTGCACGACGTGGCACAGTCGGTCGACGGCCAGCTTGCCGCCGCCTTGGGCCCTGCCTACCGCTATTGCATTGACCGCGAGGCCGACGTCGTGGGACGTCCCCTCCGAGACCGTCTCAATCCCGCGAACCCGCAAGTGGCCTTGGGGTATCGTGCGCGCTATGGGGCCGGACGCCATGGGGGAGCCGCCTTGCGCCTGCGCGCGCGCCACGCAGTCTCCGACATCACGGGCCTCCACTCGCTGCATTGGGACGCGCCGTTCCATCTCCAAGTCGCGCACATCGCCGCCAAATTCTCCAATCCGGAAGTCTTCTTCGCGTTGCCGTTTCATACGCCATGGAAGGCCGGGCGCGTGGCCGCGACGCCCGGGGCGCGCTTGGCCGCGACGGCGCTTCTCCGCAAGCGCACGTTGTGGGAATATAAGGAATATACGGACCTCGAACACCTCACCCGCGAAATGGGCGAACGGTGGCAACGACTGGCGGGCGCCGCCGCCGATGCCGCCCCAAGAGACCGCGACGCGTTGCGGCGCGAGTGCGAAGGTACGTTGGCCGCGGTCTTGCGGTCGCGCGCGAGCCGGCTGCCGGCCGTCGTCAAGGCCATCATGGGCCACGTCGAGGCCAACCCGGGCTTGGCCGCCGCGCCGCCGCCCGTGCCGCCGGAACCACAAGGACTCGATGCGTTCGGACGCTGGCTCATCGCCAAGGTCGAAGCCGTGCGTTCCGACGGCGGCATCGTTGCCCATCTGCGGAACTTCATGCGGTCGGACCTCGTGGCGTTTGCGGCGCTGCGGCGCGACCGCAACCTTCTCTGTCCCGTCATGCTCTCCCGGGGCATCCGCGGGTCCGGGAAGTCGGAACAGTCGCAGCAGTGTCTCGGACGCCACGTCAACGGGCGCCGCGCGGGGTACACCAGCGCGAAAAGCCTGTACGTCCACGACCGCGACCGCGAAAAAGAAGAGTACTTCCCGAAAGACGGATGGTGTCATAGCTACGACGAAATGCCCGCGAGCCTCACGAGCGAACGCGTGGGCTTGTCGGGGTCCGAAAAGGAAGAAAATGCCATGTACAAGGAAATGCTCAGCAGCGGCAAGGTCTCGTGGGAAGTCATGTCCCAATGGGGCGCCGGTACCAAACGCAAGAGCCAGCACGGCGTCGTGTCGTGCTATTGCGGCATTCTCATCAACAGCAACAAGAAGATCCGCTTCAGTGATAGTATGGCGTCCAGGATCAGGGTCCAAGAATTCTTGGGCAACCATCGCAAAACAGTGCGGAAGATGATTGGCACCGGCGGCGGCGCGTGCGACGCGCGTGCGGCCGCCCGCAACGCCGCGTGGAAGGCGCGGGGACGGGCGTCGGAAAAGAATCAACTGATTGTGCACGAGTACCTGCGCGCGACGGGCGGGGCCGACCGGACGGTCGACGTGTCGGCCGCGGCCCATTTGGCCGAAAACTTTTTCGACGCGTACGAAGCACGGACCGGCCTGGTGGCCACGGCCCGGGACAAAGAACTCTATTTGATGTATTGCTATTGCATGTGCCTATGGTACGAGACGGATCGCGCCACCGAGCATCCCGGGGGCACGCCCTTGCGCCACGCCGACGGCCGTCCCGTGGCCTTTGTCGTATCGGAATCAATGGCCGTCGCGGTGCTGACGCTGTTCGACTCGACGTACTATCGGCACATGCACACCAAGGTCGCCGTGGCCTTTGACGAACTCGCACGGGCGGCCGCCGAAAGCCTGCAGCCGCACGGGGGCAAGCGTCGTCGCTTGGGGGGCGATTTCGTCCGTGGGTCGCAGCACGCGAGCGAAGGCGGCCTCCTGGCGGCGGATCAGCCCCAAGACGTCTACGCGCACCCCCGCAATGCGAACGGGGTCTACGACGAACGCTACGCCTATTTGCCGAACACGAGCATGGCGCAGCTGGCGCATGCCTTGCGGCTGCGTCTGGACGCGTCGGTCGAACAAGTCTCCGACGCGCTCGACGAAATGCGCGAACGCAAGGCCGCGGACGGCACGCCGCACATGCGCGTCGAAACCCGGGCCGCCGGCGTGCCTTCGGTGTCCATGTCGGTCCAATACCTCAAGGAAGCGGATGCCGCCGTCGACCGGCCGCACGCCGTCATGGCCGACGTCTTGGCCCACGTCTTGTCGTATCCATCGCAACGTCCGCATAAGAACATCGTCACCTTGTGGACGCTCGAACCCCAACGTCCGGGCGCCGCCGACCCGTCGATAGGCAACGACCTCCTCGAAGTCCTCGAAGTACGTCGAGGCGGGCGCAAGTTCGCCTTGAGCCGGGGACCTGCCGCGGACCATCGCGGGGCCGCGCCACGCGAGCTGCAGCCCGACCAGACGCTCGACGAATACGTGCGGGCCGAATACGAACGCGCACATCGGCTCGGCTACGTCGAACCGCTCGACCGGTCCGGGGAAGGGCCGTGTACGTACCCATGGGCCGCGCTCGCGGCGTGCGACCGGCGCGGCGGGACTGCAGCAGTCATGGTCGAGTGAGGCTGACGTGACTCGGGTAGACACTTTAAAAAAAAAATATATATATATTTACGCATACGAACATGTTCCCTCCCTCCTCCTCGTCGTCACCCCTTCAAATCAGTGTCATTTCGTCGGCGCTCGCCTCTCCTGTCGTCTCGATCGCCCGTGTCGGCGCCGACGGCATCGCAACCGCCAGCGCGGCCGCCGAGCGCGAATCCTCCGCCCCCTCCGCCGCCGCCGGCTTGCGCTGCTGCCGTTTCGGCGTCCGGTCGCCAAACACGTCGTGCCCTCCTGAATACGCCAGCAATTCTTCGTAGAGGTCGCTGTCGGACGGGGCCTCGGCGTCCAAGGGTTCCAACGCGGCCATGGCCTCGCTCGCCTCGCGCACGTCGTCGAACCGGTCTTGGATGTCGCCGTACGTCCGGTCGACGGTCCGCAAGTCGGTCGGCGTGATGCCGATGCGCTTGAGGGCCCCGGACACTTCGCTGAGGGCGGCAAAGACGTCCTTGTTCGTTTGCGACTCGTGCAACATCATTTCGTTCTTGAGGAGACACCGTTGATGCGCTTCGAGCCGCGCGACCTTGGCCTCGAAGAACTTTTTCGACCGCAAGGCTTCCGTCGCCCGACGCACGTCCCGATGGTTCATGTGTGTCAAAATGTCCTTTTCGGCGCGGAAGACTTGGTGGTTCGCCGCCGCAATCTTGGACCCGAGACAGAGGCGCGCGGCCCCCAGACGTTCAAGGGCTTCCTGCAATTGGGTCGCTTCGTACGCCGCCCGCCGTGCCGAGCGGCCGCGGCCCAAGGTCCGATGGAACCACGCACGGAACACGCCGAAACAATCGCCCATTGCCCCCGGGACGGCGCCGGCCGCGTTCATGGCCTCGGCCGCCGACATTGCCGCCGCTGCCGCCGCGCCGCCGCCAACGCGGGGTTCGAACGGCATGTCCGACGCCACGTCGTCTTCGTCGACTAAGCGGTCAAACGGGCCTTTGCGGGGGCGTTTTATGTTCGGCCACGGCAAATGGAGCATGGAACGCCCCCCAGCGCCGTTCGTGGTGAACCGTCGACGCAGATTGGCCCCGGCAACTTTGGCCATGCGTTCGTGCGACGACGACGATGGCCGCCTCATGGGAATTGGGTCGCATTCACATATATATACACTTCACGCCTGGCCGCCGCGCAAGGGGAGGGTTTCTCCCGACTCGTCCGCCAGCCGCGCGCACGTAGCACACATGCGTTCGAACCGTGTCCTTTCGGCGTCGACGTCAAACGCGTCGCGGTCGTGCGCCGCCACGGCCCGGAGATACGTGGGATAATGCGACAAGATCCGATGTGCTGCTGCGACGGCCGATGCCGCGACATTGGACCCGCTGCGTGCAAAGCACCCCGTCCGTGCATGATTGAGCCGCGCACGGAAGCGACGCACGCAGGCGCGGCCACACGCGTCGGCCGTCGCGGCGAGACGGCGGGTGGCGTCGACCCGTGCGCGATTGACGGCCCAGACGGCCTCCACCGTTCGCACCGCCGACGGGTCGCCCCGATGGTACGCGTCGGCAATGGCGGCGTCGTCGGTCTGGGGGGGAGCCGAGAGCAAATACGCGACGTAGGCGGCAAAGGAATCGGGGGCGACCATGTGTTGTACGCTCGAGAGGAAGGATGGACGACGTGCCCAGACGACAACGAGGCAAGGACACGGATATATATATATATATACAGAGAGCACGTGCAAGGCTTGTGCGCACCCAGACGCCCCTGACCCCCTCCTCGCCAATGGAATTGTTTCCAAAATATTGGTTGATTGGCCCACCGCCCGACGACGACCACGATGCGCAGTCCAACAAGCGTGAAGAAGTCACTCCATGGTTTGCCTGTTGCTGCCCGGAATGTTTCGCCTATTTCGTCCTGTTTCATTATTGGGTAACTAAGAAGGACGTTACACTGTCACGCAACTAGTTGTGCTGACAGGGCTGCCCAACTTTTAATCGCCCCTAAGTTTCGGCGGCGGCGGGGCCCGTGGATATAAGGTGCGGACGCGTTCGGCCGTGCGCATGTCGTTTACCGACACCGTTTCGCGGTTCGCGTTCGCGGCAACCAGCCCGGCCTCGGTGAAGCGAAACGTCAGATACTGTTCCGCTTCTTCGTGCAGCATTTCCGTGGCTTTCTTGCTGACTCGATGGGTGGGCGCCAAGTTCTGGACCAACCGCTTGAATACCGTCGTGGGGATGTTCCATTTGGTACTTGCCTGTGCCTTGGCAATCGCGCGTTCGACCTTTTTGGTGCGTGCGCGGCGTTTTTGTTCCTTTTTTTTCTGGGTGCTCTTCGAGGCGGCTTTCGTCATGGTCGGCAGGGATGTGGGGGGGGCGCAGGGGCGGACGTGCCTGTGCATCTATAATATAGACGGGCACGTCGTTTCGGGCGGGCACGGAACATGTTCGCCCGCATCGAGCTGTCGCGGCACCCGTCGAAACCGGCGCACGCATCGGCCGACGTCGTGGTGGTCGAAGGCGACCCGGCCCTCTTGGCGTATTTGCACCGCGCGGTCGAAGAGGACGGGCGTCGCTTCATGTTCACGCAATCGCGCCTGTCGCAACGGCGGCACCGTCTGGTGGGGTCGCTCGTCGTCGCCGCGGAAAAGGGGGGAACCACCACCAACGAAGCCTACGGCGTGTTTCCCGTCTATCGCCTGTTCAACGCGATGGCCGAGCAACAATATACGTTGGTGACGTCGATCGCCCCCCGCGAAGGACCCCGGGAAGTCCACACCTTTTGCCGCGCCACGGCCCACGGCTAACGCGCCGAGCCGCCGAACCACGCGGGCTTGCACCGCAGCTCGCCGGCCTTGGAAATGCGGCGCTCCAGCAAGGGCGACGCGGCCGCGTACGCCCCAAGCGACGTGAGCATGGTCCACAGGCCCGACGGCGTCGTCGCGGACGCGACCTCGTCGACAAGGAGACCCGCTGCTTGCATGGCCGCAACGCACAATTCGGAACAGAACCACGTGCGTCCGTCGGTCGGCCGGGGAAACGGCGTCAACGCGCGGGCCATCGCCCACCTTGAAAACGGCACCTTGGCCTGGGCCTGCGCGGCGCAAAAGCGGCGGATCGCGGCCTCTTGCGCGCGGGTGACGGCGACGCTGCGCCATTCCCAGCACGACTTGCCAAAGGTCTTGGGACGCATGAAGGTCGTTTCGCCCGCCCACACGCCGCACGCCACGTGCGCGCCTGTCGGTTGGTGGAAGACGATTTCGACGTGCATGTGGCGCCCCGTGAACCACGCGGTCAAGCGGTTGATCAGCGGCTCCGCGGCCCCCAAACCCGTGTAGAACGCGAACGACACGGTGGCCATGCGGGCGCGCGGGCACACACACGACCCCAACGTGCATGCGCACACACACACATATATATATACACCTTATTAATATTAACACGGCGTTAACACGCCACGCGCATAATGTGCACACGTTTCTGAAGCTTTCCAAGTACCGTCTTCTTTGCGGCCCTCCTCTAAACACCGCTCGGGGTTGACGGTCGGGCTTGCAGACGGGCTTGCGGACGGGCTCGCGGTCGGGGCGGACGGGCTTGCGGTCGGTGCAAAGCTAGCCCACGTGGACAATCCCTCTGCGGCCACGGTGACCAATTCATCCGCGGATAGTGCTCTGTCGTAGAGCAGCGCGTCACGGAAGGAGCCGTCGAGGTAGTACCAAGCGATATTGGCCTCGTACCGTCCCAGTGCCGCGTTCGTGTACGCGACACTATCCGGGTTGGCCGCAATGAAGTTCGTGGCCTTCCAGTCGTCCTGCGTCGCGCCGTCGCGAAACAAGGTCCACGTGCCGTCGGTGGTCACCGCAATCGCGACGTGGACCCACCGCGCAGGATCGGCCACTGGGAAGAAGTAGCATGGGTCGTTCTCGGGGTTGCTGGGATTGCAGTCCGGTGTGGTGAATTCCATGCGCGTCCCGCCGTCATTCCTAATCTCCACCGACGCCCGACGCGACGTGGAGTAATACTTCAGATCGATGGCGTTCGAATCCATGTGATCCCTGAGGTTCAGGATCATGCCGTGCGGGCGAGAATATGACTCGATTTTTACCCATACCGCAAACGTGAAGCCATTCGTTGCCGCGAACGAAAAACTATCGCCCAAGTCGAGGAAACCGAACGGGGACGCATTGTTCGGCAGCACCACGCCGCCGCCCACGAGTGGGTACGCGTCGCCTTGCAGTGTGATATGCACCTTAGCGTTGCGGAAGTTGCGGTCGTTTCCGTCGCCTTGCAGTGGCCAGTGGTGCACGGGGCGGCGGTCGAATTCCCGGACTGAGCCTGAGTAACTCATTCCAAACGCATGAGCCCCAATGTACTCCACGGAGTCAGGAATAGTCACGGAGGTCAGGGAAGTATATGCAAACGCCCAAGCCTTAATTTCCTTCACGGAGTTTCCAATGGTCACGTTGGTCAGGGAAACACAATATTTAAACGCATCATCCCCAATGTACTCCACGGAATCAGGGATGGTCACAGAGGTCAGGGCACCACAGCTTTTGAACGCAGCATTCTCAATGGTCTGCACGGAATTTCCAATGGTCACGGATTTCAGATTGTTACACAAACTAAACGCTAGATACTGAATGGTCTTCACGGAGTTTCCTATGGTCACGTTAGTCAGGGCACGACATTTCTCAAACGCACGAGGCTTAATGGTTTCCACGGAGTCAGGGAT
>PBKU01000033.1 GCA_002722175.1 Magnetovibrio sp. | reverse complement strand
TGCTTTGTTAGCATATCAAACAGCTTATCTTAAAGCTAATTATCCAATTGAGTTTTTAGCTGCGTCAATGTCACTTGAAATTAATAATACTGAAAAGATAAATATTTTTCGCCAAGAACTCGATCGTCTCAATATACCACTATTCCCCCCAGACATAAATAAGTCCGAAGTTGTATTTTCTGTTGAAAAATCAGGTATTCGATATGCCCTCGCGGCGTTAAAAAATGTTGGCGAAGGCGCAATGCAAAAATTGGTTGAAGAAAAAAAACTTAATGGGTTCTTCCAATCAATTAGTGATTTCATGGCTCGCATGGACCCACAGTCACTAAATAAAAGACAACTCGAAAGCCTTGTCCGTGCAGGTGTTTTTGATAAGCTGGAAAATAACCGATTAAAGCTGTTTAACGGAATTGAACAGATTTTACACTCTGCAAATATTGCATATGCAGATCGCAATAGCAATCAAGAGAAATTATTTGGAAACGAAGAGGTTCAACCCAAAGTTACCCTTGTCAATGAAAAGGACTGGTCTCCTGTAGAGCGTCTCAAACAAGAATTTGAATCAATTGGATTTTACTTATCTGCCCATCCATTAGATCCGTACAGCAAAAATCTGGCACGCTTGCAGGTGTTAACAAGCGCAGAAATAATTGCTTCAAGAAAGACCAGCTCTTCTGTAAAGCTTGCCGGCACACTCATTGGTAAGAAAGAAAGAACGTCAGCAAAAGGAAATAAATTTGCTTTCTTGAATTTTACTGATACTGCAGGAAATTTTGAAGTTACTTGTTTTGCAGAAATTCTTAATGAACTAAGAGAAAAACTGGTGATTGGAACTTCTTTTATTATTCGAGCTGGAGTTGTATTTGAGGGTGATGTAGCTCGATTTACCGCCAATAAGATAGAACCTCTCGAAAAAGTAGCAAGTACTTTTGACCTAAATTTAAAAATTTGGATTGACCAACCTTGTCCATTGCAAGCGTTGCATGAAATTTTACATCGCGAGGGAAAAGGTAATGGGTTAGTAACTATAGTTACAAAAATTGCCAATAGAAACGAGGTGGAGATAAATTTAGGAGAATCATTCAGAGTTTCACCAGAATTATTGCTAGCCATAAAGACTATCCCTGGAGTATTAGATGCCCAAGAAATATAAATCAAACTAATACTATTGAAGAAAAGTATTGAAGTATTATTCAATATTCATACGTTGTAATCTCAAATCAAAATTTGTTACAATAGATAAATAAGTTCATCTTTTTCTTTCTATTTTTTCATCATTTTAGATAAGTATTTACAAGATTGTTATAAGTTCCTTGAATTCTAAAAAAATAACGTCTAAAAAACTGGCAACATCACACGTGGGTTTCGTGGCATTGGTTTTTTAAATCTTTGTCGCTCCGGTGTAGCGCTACTTAGCCTAACTATGACCTGCGGAGGAACAACCGGAAAAGGTAAATAAATGGGACTACCAGTTTTTTCAATGCGACAGCTTCTCGAGGCTGGCGTTCACTTTGGCCATAATACGCGTCGTTGGGACCCTAGGATGGCTCCATATCTTTATGGCTCGAGAAACGGAATTCATATAATAGACCTTCAACAAACAGTACCTCTATTGCATCAAGCAATGGTATCTGTCCGCGATGTTGTTGGAAATGGCGGCAGAGTTCTATTTGTCGGAACCAAACGTCAGGCTCAAGAAAAGATTGCAGAATCTGCAAAAAAATGTGGGCAATATTATGTAAATCATCGTTGGCTTGGCGGAATGCTTACTAATTGGCGCACTATATCTAATTCTATTAAACGCCTAAAAGATCTAGAAAAAACCCTAACAAGCGATGGGGAAACTATTGGACTAACTAAAAAAGAGCTATTAAACCTCACCCGTGAAAGAGAGAAACTAGATAAAGCGTTAGGCGGCATAAAAGAAATGGGCGGTCAGCCCGACATATTAGTAATTGTGGATACAAATAAAGAGGATATTGCCGTTTCTGAAGCTAAAACTCTTGGAATTCCTGTAGTAGGGATTATTGATTCCAACAGTAACCCAACAAATATTCAATACCCCATTCCGGGCAATGATGACGCTATACGCGCAATTTCTCTTTATTGTGAGCTTTTAGTTGGAGCTGCTCTAGAAGGAATACAATTAGAAATGGAAGCAAAAAATATTAATTCGGATGCAGAGAAAATAGATCTAGCTGAAGAAGTCCCTTCTGAAACTTCAGATGTTTCAGAAGATACATCAGTTAACGAAACTGAAAGTCAGAAGCAAACAAGCGCTAGCTCCCATGAAAAACATGAAATTGAAAATGATGAATCATCTAAAAACACCAAGAATTTATCAGAAAAAAATGATGTAAAACCTAAAGACGCCAATGACCCAAATGAAAAAAAAGAAAAAAAGGAAAAGGCGACCGCTAAAGCAACAACTGAGGAAGAAGTCAGCAGCGAAAATACTTCAACAAAGTCACTAGGCGATTTAGATGCAATGAGCGATGAAAGCAACGATCAAACTAACGTATTAGAGAACCCCAAAACTGAGAATACGGCTACTTAAATAATACCAAAATATAATGCATAGATGTAAATTAACATTTCTGACCAAGTTAATGGTGCTTGGCGACGAGATGTCGGTTTTCTATTCTTGACCTAATAAATAAGGAAAAAATATAAATGCCAAAAATTACTGCAGCGCTTGTAAAAGAACTTCGAGAAAAGACGGGTGCTGGAATGATGGATTGCAAAAAAGCACTGAGTGCAAATAATAGTAATATAGAAGAATCGATTGACTGGCTGCGCACAAAAGGTCTTGCTGCAGCAACTAAAAAGGCAGGGCGCCTTGCATCTGAAGGTCTAATCGGAATCGCAATTGAAAATGGCGTGGGAGCATTGGTGGAAGTCAACTCTGAAACTGATTTTGTGGCAAGAAATGAAAAGTTTCAGGAATTTGTGTCCCGCCTTGCTAAACTAGCCATCTCTTCAGACGGAGACATAAACAAATTAAAACGTGAACAGTACTCAAACGATGGCTCCGATTCAGTAGAACAAAAAATTATAGAAATGGTTGCAACTGTTGGTGAAAACATTCAACTTCGTCGGGTTGCTGTTATAAAATCTGGAACAGGTTTGCTCTCTTCATACATACATAACAGGCAAGGCGATGGTCTTGGTAAAATTGGTGTTCTAGTCTCATTTCAAAATGAAAAAAATTCACCTGAATTGGAGGAATTTGCAAAACAAATAGCAATGCACATTGCAGCAACAAAACCAAGGTCAATTTCAAGGCATGATTTAGACCCTACACTAATAGAACGTGAAAAAAATGTTCTGACACAGCAAGCGCAAGAAACGGGAAAACCGGATAATATAATCGATAAGATGGTTGAAGGAAGAATCCGTAAATTTTATGAAGAGGTTTGTCTGCTTGAGCAAACATTTGCATTAGATGGAGAAACAAAAATTGCTGATGTAATATCCAACAAATCAAAAAACATTGGAGGGAGCATAGCACTTGCTGAGTTTGCTTTTTTTATACTTGGAGAAGGTATAGAAAAAAAGGAATAAAATTTTGCTACGGAAAATACCGTTAAGAGAAAAAACTAATTTGTGATAACTTAAAAAGTTCAATTATATTAATACTTCAAATTTGATAATTCTTTCTGATTACTTTTCTCTGTTCGGTTATGCGTAAATTGTGTGTCGACTAAGTTCTATAAAACTGTCACCCAGTGGAGACCCTATGGACACTTCAATAAATTATCGTCGAGTCCTTCTTAAATTATCCGGAGAGGCGCTGATGGGTGAAAAGGAGTTTGGGTTAGACCCGACAACTGCCGAAAAACTTGCAAAAGAAATTAAACTTGTCCACTTAAAAGGAATTCAAATCTGTTTAGTTATTGGTGGCGGTAACATTTTCAGAGGTGTCTCGCTTCAGTCATCAAAAATTGAACGCGCAACAGCTGATCATATGGGTATGTTGGCAACAGTACTAAACGCTTTAGCAATGCAAAGTATATTAGAAACTATGGGTATAAATACTCGGGTTATGTCCGCAATCCCTATGACTACAGTATGCGAGCCCTATATCCGGCGGCGAGCAAGTAGACATCTAGAAAAAAACCGTATCGTTATCTTTGCGGCCGGCACTGGAAATCCTTTTTTTACTACAGACACCGCTGCGGCATTAAGGGCTATAGAAATGAAGTGCGACGTTTTGCTCAAAGGAACGCAAGTTGATGGCGTTTATGATGCCGACCCTAAAAAAGTACAAAATGCTAGAAGATTTAGCAGCCTAACCTATCAGGATGCTATTTCAAAAAACCTTAAGATAATGGATACTGCTGCTATTGCACTTGCCCGGGAAAATACTCTTCCGATTCTTGTGTTTTCTATTCATGATAAAGGTCAGTTTGCAGATATTATTGACGGCCAAGGTCACTATACTATTGTCAAGGAATCTATTTAAGGAAAGCTAGAAAATACCATGACATTTAATTTTGAAGACGTTAAAAATGATTTTGATCGGCGCATGCAAGGAGCTGTAGAAGTTCTTCGCCAAGAGTTTTCCGGTCTTCGCTCTGGACGAGCTAATACTGCGTTACTTGATCCAATCACTGTAGAAGCATATGGCTCCCCTATGCCTCTAAATCAAATAGCAACGATCAATATACCGGAGCCACGAGCCCTATCAATACAGGTATGGGATAGTAATTTAGTTAAAGCTGCAGAAAAGGCAATTTTAGATTCTGGATTAGGACTTAATCCTTCAACCGAAGGGCAACTAATAAGAATTGCAATACCCTCACTTACAGAAGAGAGAAGGCAAGAACTAACAAAAGTTGCTGCAAAATATGCTGAAGATGCCAGAATTGCCATTCGTAATATTCGGCGCCATTCAATGGATCAACTTAAAAAAAATGAAAAAGATGGAAATATTTCCAAAGATGCCTTACACGAATATTCCCAAGAAGTACAACGAGTTACAGATAATTTTATAAACTTAGTTGATGAAGCGCTGTCAAATAAGAATCGAGAGATCACACAGGTGTAGTTTTTATGGAAGCCCTTTCTCTGCAAACCAACATGATTGATTCACCGCCAATGCATGTTGCGATCATCATGGATGGTAATGGACGTTGGGCAAAAGCTCGCGGAATGTCAAGAATCTCTGGCCATCGAGAAGGTGCAAAAGCAGTTCGAAGAGCCATTGAATCCGCACTTAAGGAAAAAATTCACTATCTCACATTGTTCGGATTTTCTTCGGAAAACTGGAACCGCCCATCAAGTGAAATAAAAGATCTGATGGCACTATTACGCGAATACCTCAGCACTGAAATTGAGGAACTAAATTCATATGGCGTTAAATTACGGTTTATCGGGGAGCTAAAGCGGCTTGATAGTGAGACAAAAAAGTTAATTCAATTAAGTGAAGAGTTAACAAACAATAATCAAAAATTAAATTTGATCATAGCGCTTAGTTATGGTGGTAGGGCTGAAATTGTTGAATCGGCGCGTGCATTAGGAAAACAAATAGAGTCTGGTTCTCTCAGGGCAGAAACAATAGATGAAAAGCTATTTGAAAACTCACTATACACTCAGGGGATACCTGATCCTGATCTATTAATCAGAACTAGTGGAGAACGACGAATATCAAATTTTTTACTCTGGCAATGTGCATATACTGAATTTGTTTTTTTTGAAACGCTATGGCCTGATTTCTCTAATGTGGAGTTCTCGGAAGCTATAAAGGAATATCATGGTCGTGAGCGCCGATATGGCTCAACAACGAACTGAATTTCAATCCGGCTCGGTACTTATAGCTAGAATTTTATCGGCAGTGACTCTAGCTCCACCAGTAATGCTAGCAATCTACTTTGGCTCCCCATATTTTGAACTCCTGGTAGGAATTGCTTGGATAATTCTGGTTATGGAATGGCGGCAAATGACGAAGCGAGATAATAGATGGTTTTTTTCCGGGCTACTCTATTTGGGCCTTGGGTGCTTTTCACTAATTTGGCTTCGGGAAGATAATGATATTGGAAAAAAGATCACTTTCTGGCTGTTTTTTTGTATTTGGGCCATGGATTGCGGTGCTTATTTTTTTGGAAAAACAATTGGCGGCCCTAAATTAGTCCCTAGATTAAGTCCTAAAAAAACGTGGGCAGGACTATTAGGAGGAATGGTTTCTGCAGCTTCTGTGGGGGTTCTCATTAGTTATTTAAGTGATGGCCAAAATTTGATACTGTCTGCTGCAGTATCAGCGCTAGTTGGAGGAATTAGCCAGAGCGGTGACTTATTAGAATCTTTTGTTAAAAGGCGTTTTGATGTAAAAGATTCTAGTAAACTAATACCAGGGCATGGTGGACTTATGGATCGTGTAGACGGACTCCTAGCAGCAGCAATATTTGTTGCAACCGTAGAATACCTGTTCGGCAAGGGAATACCAAAATGGTTTTGAATGCTCAGACTATAAGTTCGAATATTGATGAGGCTCCGAGAACAATTACCATACTTGGCTCAACTGGTTCCGTGGGGGTCAGCACCGTCGACCTGCTAATGCGAAATTCTAATAACTATTTGGTAGATACCTTAACAGCTAACCAAAACGTCACTCTTCTTGCCGAACAAGCCGAACAGTTGAATGCCAAAAATGTTGTTATAGCTGACGAAACCAAATACTTAGAGTTAAAGGATTACCTCTCAGGAAAGGGAATAAATATTGCTGCTGGAACAGATTCCCTAATTGAGGCCGTTGATCGTCCAACCGATATAGTAATGGCAGCAATAGTAGGGGCGGCAGGCCTTGAGCCAACACTTAGAGCCGTGCAAAACGGTACCGTTATAGCGCTTGCAAACAAAGAATGTCTTGTTTCGGCAGGCAATCTTTTTTGTAGTGAAGTTGCCCGATATGGTGCTCAATTGATCCCTGTAGATTCTGAACATAGCGCTATTTTTCAGGTTTTAGATGTTAATAGCGCTGACAAAATTTCTCGAATAATTGTTACAGCTTCAGGCGGGCCATTTAGAAATACGTCTATTGCTGAGATGAAGAATGCATCACCGGCCGAAGCGATTGCTCACCCCAACTGGGACATGGGAGAAAAGATTTCAATAGATTCCGCAACAATGATGAACAAAGGGCTAGAGCTGATTGAAGCCTTTCATTTGTTTCCAGTAAGTGAAAAACAAATTGAGGTTGTTGTGCATCCGGAATCAATTGTTCATAGCTTAGTAGAATATGTTGATGGATCAGTCTTAGCTCAATTAGGATCGCCAGATATGCGAACTCCTATAGCATATGCGCTTGCATGGCCCAAACGGATGGAGGCTCCGTCAGAACGCTTAAACCTCTGGAAGGTCGGAACCTTAAATTTTGAATTACCCGATGAGAACCGGTTCCCAGCTCTTCGGCTGGCCCGGGAAGCTCTCAAAACTGGAGGCTCGGCACCAACGATACTTAATGCAGCAAACGAAATCGCGGTAGACGCGTTTCTAAATAATCGTATTGGCTTTCTGGACATCGCTATGATCGTCGAAAAAACACTCTCTTCGATTGAAACTGAAACACTTTTATCAATAGAAGATGTCATCCAAGCTGATACAATAGGACGACGAATAGCTAATAACATGGTTCCTTAACCTTAAGTAATAATATACTCAAAAATTATCCCTTAGTTTTTTCCTTAGGAAGTCTCATAAAATGGAAAGTTTCTTAAATTTCACTTGGTATAATATTATAGTTTTCTTAATTGTTTTCTCCATTGTAGTTTTTGTTCATGAATGGGGACATTTCTGGGTTGCTCGTAGGAATAAAGTGCGTGTTGAAGTTTTCTCTATTGGATTTGGGCCTGAAGTTTTTGGCTGGACTGATTCATTAAATACACGATGGAAATTAAGCGCTATACCACTTGGTGGGTACGTAAAAATGTTTGGGGAACGTTCAGATAATGACAGCCCGGACCAGCCCCCTGAAGAAGAAACACCTCCCGAAGAAAAAGCCGTGTCATTTCAATACAAAACTGTTGGACAACGTTCAGCTATCGTCGCGGCCGGCCCCATAGTAAATTTATTGTTTGCTGTCGTTTTAATGGGTGGAATAGCTATGTTTGTTGGCGTGCCTAATTTCATGGTTGGAGTAGGCGCTGTTCTTGAAAATAGTGCCGCACAGAAAGCTGGATTGAAAGAAGGAGACATAATACTTTCTATTGCCGAAAAAGAAATCAAGAATCCACAGGACGTTAAAGATATAGTTACAAGGAATCCAGGGGTCAGTATGCTGGCCGTTATAGAACGGAACGGAAGCATATTAAAAAAGTCTGTTAGACCTGACCTATATATTGCAGATGAAAGAAATGTTGGTCGACTAGGCATACACATGCAAGCAGTTAATGTTTCATACGAACGAAGGGGGCCAATAGGAGCAATTTGGTACGGAACTCAATATACAGTAAATATGATAACCCGGATATTTGATTATTTAGGCGACCTGGTATTAGGTAGACGCGATGCAAATGAACTGGGAGGACCTTTAGGTATAGCACAAATTACCGGACAAGCAGCAAAACAAGGTCTTCTTGAGGTTATTGTGCTTACGGCAGCACTCTCAATAAATTTGGGTCTTTTAAATCTTTTCCCAATACCCATTCTTGATGGTGGGCATTTATTGTTTTTTGCTTCGGAAGCGGTGCTCGGAAGGCCGCTAGGGCCCCAAGCCCAAGAATACGGTTTGCGTGTTGGGTTGATTATGGTATTGATTCTAATGGTTTTTGCTACGTGGCAAGATATTAACAGAATTGGTATTGTTGACTATTTTGAAAATTTGTTGTCTTAAGCTGAGTTTTAGGAAAAAGCGTTGAGAAAAAAATATTACATTATATTTTCGCTGCTATTACTAACCCTGTTCATTTCAAATAGCAGAGCTGGCTATATAACTAAAGCAAGGCCAAGTTTGGATCTTGCACAAGGTTGGACAGTTGAAAGTATTGAAGTTAGGGGATCCCAACGTGTAGAACCTGGAACAGTGCGGTCTTATCTTCTTGTGCGTGAAGGAGATAGTTATGATCGTCGTCGTGTCGACCGCTCACTCAAGAGCCTTTATTCTACGGGTTTATTTGCGGATATCTCAATTAGACAAGAAGGCAACAAATTAATTATCACTGTTGTTGAAAACCCAATTATAAATAGGATTAGCTTTGAAGGCAATTTGGGAATTGAAGATTCAGATTTGAAATCTGAAATTTCGCTTCGGCCACGCATTGTTTATACGCGATCGAAGGTTCAATCTGATGTAAAGCGAATTCTCTCGATTTATCGCCAAAACGGGCGTTTTGCTGCTAGCGTTGAGCCAAAAGTGATCCAACTAGAACAAAACCGTGTAGACCTGGTATTTGAAATTTCAGAAGGCGATGAAACCGCTATTCGTTCAATAAAGTTTGTAGGCAACAAGGAATTTAGTGATGGTAGGCTCCGGGAAGTTGTCAGTACGAAGGAAACGACCATATGGAATCCTTTTAGTACAAGTGACGTATATGACCCTGATCGGTTAAATTATGACCGTGAGCTATTACGACGTTTTTATATGACAAATGGATACACAGACTTTCGAATACATTCAGCCGTTGCTGAATTATCGCCAGATAATAGTGAATTCTTCATTACATTTGCAGTTGACGAAGGTATACGATACAGATTTGGGAAAATTGATATTGAAGCTCGCCTAGCTGACTTAAAAAAAGAAGATCTATTAGGCATTCGAAAATTTGAAACGGGAGATTGGTATGATGCAAATGCTGTCGAAGAATCTATTAATAGCCTAACGGAACAAGTTGGAGAGCTTGGGTACGCATTTGTTGATATTCGCCCGAAAATAAAGCGCGAGAGAGAAAAAAAGCTAATTAATATCGTGTTTGAAATTAATGAAGGTCCGAGGGTATTTCTAGAACGGATCGATATTGAAGGTAATGTCCGTACACTTGATAAGGTTATCAGACGAGAATTTCGCTTGGTCGAAGGAGATGCGTTCAATTCTTCCAAGCTGCGCCGCTCGCGTCAGCGCATTCAGAACTTGGGCTTTTTTGAAGATGTAAAGGTTGAAAAAATTCCAGGCAGCTCGCCTGATAAGGCCGTAGTGAAAGTCAATGTCGAAGAAATGTCGACCGGCCAAATATCCCTGGGTGCAGGGTATTCATCAGCATCTGGTCCCTTAGGTGATTTTTCTATTCAAGAGAGTAATTTTTTAGGTCGAGGGCAGTTTGTCAAAGTAGGTTTGACAATTGCAGCCAAAAAAAGCGAAGTTGAATTTAGTTTTACCGAGCCATTTTTTATGGAACGTGAAGTAATGGCCGGTTTTGACGTATTTCACCTAAGAGAAGATCATCAGAGTTCCAGTTCTCATGATTCCCAACGAACTGGCCTTGGACTAAGGACAAGCTATCATCTGACCGAAGACCTGACACAGGGATGGAAGTACTTAGTGCAACTTGATAAAGTGGAAGATGTTGCGGACAATGCTTCCAAACTAATCAAAGACCAGTCTGGAAAAAATACCCTTTCACAGATTAGCCATATTCTTAGGTATGATAAGCGCAATCAGAAATTTACCCCGACTGATGGTTACTTCGTTGGATTAACCACAGACCTTGCAGGTATAGGTGGAAAAACAAGACACCTCCGGAATACCCTTTTGGCCACAAAGTACTTTCCTCTTGATGACAAGATAACACTTAGCGTTCGCGGAAAGGTTGGATATATTGTAGGGCTTGGAAAAGATGTACTTCTAAATGAAAGGTATTATGTAGGTGGAGAATCTATCCGTGGCTTCGCAACGTCTGGAATTGGGCCTCGAGATAAGATAACAGGGGATTCCCTAGGAGGGGAGTGGAAATATTCTGGTTCTACACAGCTAGACTTTCCGCTCGGATTACCAGAAGAATTTGGAATCAATGGACGCACTTTTATTGACTTAGGAAGCGCGGGCTCAATAAGTCCCTCTGCCTCTTATGTAGAAGACGACGCTATGATGCGAATTGCGGCAGGCGCTGGCGTGACCTGGATATCACCATTTGGTCCTGTTGGCTTAGACTTAGGCTTCCCTCTTGTTGAAGGCGACTATGATGAAGTAGAGCATGTTCGTGTAAATTTTGGAACACGGTTTTAGGAGAAAGTTTTGAAAAGCTTTTTATCAGCCTTAATTGCGATACTAATATTGTCTATCAACTGCCCAATAGCTAAGAGCCAAACAAACAATCCTGTCAGAATTGCTGTACTTGATCTTAATGGTATCCTACGTAATGCATCATCAACAAAAGAAATTCGTGCGCAGATTATGAAATTTAGGACAACTTTTGAACAAGAAATTCAGAAAGAACAGCAAGTTCTGCGAGATGCCAACCAAGAACTTGCAAGAAAACGTTCACTTTTGTCTCCTGAAGCGTTCGCAGAAGAACGCCAGAAATTTGAACAAAAAGTAGTAGATGTACAAAAGCTTGGCCAAAAGAAAAGAAAAATCCTAGAAGTTGCACAAAATAATGCGATGCTCAATGTAGAGAATATACTAAATGACATTGTCCAAGATGTCGCAGTAAAAAAGGGGTTTTCTCTTGTTATACGGAGAGCTCAAACAGTAGTTCTTGACAAAAATATTGACATCACTAAGGAGGTGTTAACTGAGCTTGACCAACGCCTACCCACCATTAAGGTAGAGCTTGAAAAATCGCAGCAGTAAACAATGGCGGATCCTCGATTTTTTAATGTTTCTGGCTCTTTTAAATTAGCCCAGTTGGCATTAATAGCAGAAGCGTCTTTGTCTGAAGGTACTGACCCCGGAAAGCTTTTTACTGATGTACAGCCGCTAACTAGCGCTGGTCCTGATCATATAAGTTTTCTCGATAACAAAGGTTATCTTCAAGAGTTTTCGAAAACACGTGCAGGTGCTTGTATAATTGACCCAAGTTTTGCTGCAAATGCCCCACCTGGAATAGCTCTTCTTTTCACTAAAAAGCCATATCATGCATATGCCCGAATAGCACATCATTTCTACCCAAACGTCGCGGCAAAACCGATTAGCAGATCACACCCTTTAATTAGTACCAATGCAATTATTGCCAACACGGTGTGTATTGAACCTGGAGCAGTCGTTGGGGAAAAAGCAGAAATTGGTAATAACACCCGAATAGGGGCCAATAGCACCATTGGACCTGGTGTAAGAATAGGTGACGACTGTAAAATTGATGGAAACGTAACTCTACAATACTGTCTACTTGGCAATCGAGTGATTATTCACGCAGGAGCTCGTATTGGTCAAGATGGATTTGGTTTTGCTCTTGGTAAAGAGAGCCATCTCAAAGTACCCCAGCTGGGGCGCGTAATTATCGGAGATAATGTAGAAATCGGAGCAAACACTACAATTGATAGAGGAACAGGACCAGATACAATTATTGGGAGCGGATGTAAAATTGATAATTTGGTACAAATTGCCCATAACGTTTGCTTAGGGAACGGTTGCATTATAGTAAGTCAAGTAGGTATATCCGGTAGTACAGAACTAGGTAATTATGTCATGGCTGGTGGGCAGGCTGGGTTGACAGGGCACTTGAAAATTGGGGATGGGGCACAGATTGCTGCACAAAGCGGTGTAATGAGGAATATTAGAACCGGGGAGAAAGTTGGGGGCAGTCCAGCAAAACCGTTACGTAACTGGCTTAAAGAAGTTGCTGCTATTGAACGGTTTGTAAGTAAAAGGAAAGTTTACTAATGGCACAAGAACCATCAAAATCAGAAAATTTTTTGAACATTAAGGATATTATGGAGATGATACCCCATCGATATCCTTTTTTACTAATTGATCGTGTATTTGATATTGTTCCTGGCGAAAGAGCGGTTGGAATAAAAAATGTAACAATCAATGAGCAATTTTTTTCGGGTCATTTTGGTGATCACCCGATTATGCCGGGCGTTTTAATTGTTGAGGCGATGGCTCAAACTGCAGCAATTACAGTAATACAAAGCCTCGATAGTGAAAATAAGAATTCGCTAGTATACTTTTTGTCCATAGAGCAAGCAAAATTTCGAAAGCCAGTTACCCCTGGTGATAGTTTAAGAATTTTCGTTGAAAAAGCTCAAGAGCGAGGAGGGGTATGGAAGTTTAAAGGTTCAGCAAAAGTTGAAGAAATATTAGTGGCTGAAGCTACTTTCACAGCCATGATAATGGAGCAAGAATGACAACGATACATCCTACAGCAGTTATTGAAAATGGCGCTACCATAGGAAAGAATGTCCGCATAGGGCCTTTCTCAGTTGTCGGTAGGCAAGTACAGATCGGTGATGGCGTTGAACTTTTATCAAATATTGTTGTGACCGGAAACACTACTATAGGCTCAAATACAAGGATATTCCCATTTGCTTCCATAGGACACCAACCGCAGGACCAAAAATATCAGGGTGAACCATCCAAACTTGAAATTGGTGCAAACAACGTTATTCGAGAACATGTTACTATGAATCCAGGTACTGAGGGAGGCGGCATGCTCACGAAAATTGGAAACAACTGTCTATTTATGGTGGGAGCACACGTTGCACATGACTGTAAAATTCAAGACAATGCAATTTTGGTAAACAATGCTACTTTGGGGGGGCATGTGGAAATCGGCGAGTGGGCAATAATTGGCGGCCTGTCTGCCATACATCAGTTCGTCCGTGTTGGAAAACATGCTATGGTAGGAGGAATGACCGGTGTTGAAAGCGATGTTATTCCATATGGCACAGTAATTGGTAACCGTGCCCGTCTACAAGGTTTGAATATTGTTGGTCTTCGTCGAAGAAATTTTTCGCGTGAAATGGTACATGATATTCGAAAAGCCTACCGGTTGATATTTGCAGAAGAAGGGACGATGAGTGAACGAATTGAGGATGTTGCTCAAGATTTTGCAACAAATGAGGCTGTTATGGAAATCGTCGATTTCATCAGCACGGATTCATCTCGATCCATTTGTCAACCCCATATGGATGATGCTGCGTAAGTTAGGAATTCTTGCTGGTGGTGGCGACCTCCCCCTAGAGATCATCAAGGCGTGCCAAGAAAAGCAAAGAGATTTTTTTGTCGTCGCATTTGATGGCCAAACAAACCCTACTGATTTTCTTGGCATTCCAACTAAACGCTTGCGCCTTGGAGCAGCAGGAACTGTTATCAAATATCTAAAAACAGAAGGTTGTCATGAACTCATTTTTGCGGGTAGCATCAAAAAACCTGGACTTAACGAGCTACGACCCGATTTTTGGACATCTAAGTTTCTTGCGCGCAATGGTAGTCTCGGACTTGGAGATAATAGCATTTTGTCTGCCTTGATCCATGACCTGGAAGTTCGTGAAGGTTTTAAAGTTGTTGGTGTTGAACAGTTAGTTCCACATTTAGTAGCTGACTCTGGCGTGTATGGAAACCATCGACCAAATCAAAAAGATTATGAAAACATTTCTGCTGGGATCGAAGGGGCACTTAAACTTAGCGGCAACGATAAAGGCCAAGCCTGTGTTGTTCGGAATGGGAATATTATTGGCCTTGAAGACCATCTTGGTACTGACCAGCTATTGGATAGAATTGCAACCCAAAATCCACCAGAAGGGGTTCTTGTTAAAATAAAACAGGCCAGCCAAGAATATCGGATAGATTTGCCCACCATTGGTCCCAAAACGGTAGAAAAGGCTGCTGCTGCAGGGCTATGCGGGATAGCAGTTGAGGCAGGGAGAGCATTGGTTATTGATCGCAAAAAAGTTATCTCACTAGCCAATAAGCATAAACTATTTCTTCTAGGTATTACTCAAAATGGTCCGTAAGGGTGAATTTCTAATATATCTTGTTGCCGGGGAACCATCGGGCGATATTCTTGGTGCACGCCTCATGTCAGCCCTTAAACATCTTGCTCCCAATGTCCGTTTCTCTGGTGTTGGTGGTAATGCAATGGAATCTGAAGGATTGGAAAGTTTATTTCCTATGCACGATTTATCGGTAATGGGTGTAATGGAAGTTTTGCCAAAATTACCAAAGATTATCCGCCGTTTGAACGAAACTGCTAGAGATGCGACGCAAAAAGAACCTGCTGCACTCGTCACTATCGATTCTCCAGATTTCTGCTTTCGGTTAGCCCATCGGCTAAAAAACCAGGAATTCCCTCTGTTCCATTACGTAGCACCTTCCGTCTGGGCATGGCGGCAAGGTAGAGCTAAAAAGGTTTCGCAGTACTACGATCAGATTTTCTGTCTGTTGCCATTTGAGCCGCCTTATTTCATCAATGAAGGCTTAAACGCGAATTTTGTCGGACACCCAATCACCGAAGATTTTGCAAAATTTGGTAATGGCGAAAGCTTTAGAAAGCGCCACCAAATACATTCAGATGAAACGGTTTTATGCGTTCTCCCGGGAAGCCGAAACGGTGAAATCTCTCGCCTAATGCCAGTTTTTTCAAAAACATTTGATATCCTGAAAAGCAAGGGGAGACAATTTAGACTTGTTCTACCAACTCTTGATTCTGTTTCCTCTATTGTTCGAAAAAATGCTAAAAATTGGCCAGGGGCCCCTATAATTGTTGAAGATGGTGCAGAAAAACTAGATGGGTTTAGTGCTTCAAATGTTGCTTTGGCGGCCTCTGGAACAGTGTCATTAGAGTTAGCAATGGCGGGCGTTCCCAGTGTTATTACGTACAAAGTAGCCGATCTAACAGCATGGCTAATAAGGAAAATGCTGCAAGTTAAGCATGTTAGTCTGATAAATCTTGTCCTTAATGGAGAATATGTTCCCGAACTTCTCCAGGAAAATTGCCGACCTGAAACCTTGGCATCGGAAATTATCCAATTACTTGACAACCCAGTTATAGCAAAAAAACAATTGGTCGCTTTTGAAAAGGTTATTAAAATCCTTAAAGGTTCAGGAGAAGGGACTCCAACGACGAGAACCGCGCGCTTAATTCTTAATGCAATCAGAAAAGATACTGAACAAAACAGCAAAGTATACTGAAGTTTTTTGAAGACAGGGCTTTAGCTGAACTATACCTTAGATATTTAAACCAGTTCGTCTTTTTTTAAATTAAACTAGGTCGAAGAAATTCCACTGTAAGTATATTCTTTTGTAGAAATGTCCCCATCCCAGACATAGATAGACATAAATGCCAACTCACGTGTTTGTGTCGAATGTGGCATCTGCGAGGGATGATAAGAACGTGAGCCAGGCCTATGTAGGCTATATTGCCCATCTCCTCGTCGCCAATAAGCATTTCCTGCTAACATGATAAAGGTTTCTTCAGCTGGATGAGTGCGAAACCCATACTCAGAATTAGGCAGCATCCCATAAAAACCTAACCTCATAGTGTTTGAAAAAATTAACCCGGTTGGCCCAATTAATTCTACATGAACCTTAAAATTACTATGTTCGATATAAAGTGGATCAGTCGAAGTTGTCGGTGGCCTCCATTCAAAATGTACTTTTGAAATTAACTTGCAAATAGAAAGTGCATCACTACGAGCCATAACATCCATAAAAGGCTTAGGCAAAGGATATGCTTCTTTTGATAACGTAGGAAATTGTTTTTGAAGAAGGGCTCTTTGCAATGCTTTAACGGCGTTCTTTTCTATTGATATTGAACTATTAAAAATGCCCTGCAACTGTGCAAATAACCTCTCCAACAAAACAACCTCCTCACAAAGCATCTAACCCTGGTCACATTTCCTTGCTAAGCAAGTTTTGAGCATTGCTGAACGATTATTTTTAAATATCATCGATTTTCAATAGGCAGATAATCTCGGTTTTTTGCACCATTATAGAGCTGACGAGGGCGGCCTATTTTCTGAGTTGGATCTTCAACCATTTCATTCCACTGGGCAATCCAGCCAACCGTCCGGGCAACTGCAAACAGAACTGTAAACATACTGGTAGGAATTCCCAAAGCTCTAAAAATAAGACCCGAATAAAAATCAACATTTGGGTACAGTTTTTTCTCGATAAAATAGTCGTCTTCTAGAGCTATACGCTCTAATTCCAAAGCTATATCAAGCAAGGGCTCGTTTTCAATCCCTAGAGATTCGAGAACCTCATGACAAGTTCTTTGCATTACTTGAGAACGGGGGTCAAAGTTCTTATAAACACGATGGCCAAAACCCATCAAACGAAACGGATCTGTCTTATCTTTAGCTCTTTCTATAAAGGCGGGAATGTTTTCTATTGTTCTGATTTCTTCCAACATGTTGAGTACAGCTTCATTAGCTCCTCCATGGGCGGGTCCCCATAAGGATGCTATGCCGGCTGAAACACAAGCAAACGGATTGGCTCCTGACGAACCTGCCAGACGAACCGTAGAAGTCGATGCATTTTGTTCATGGTCCGCATGTAAAATCAAAATACGATCCATTGCCCTCGCGATGACGGGATTGACCTCGTGCTCTTCACAGGGTGTTGCAAACATCATATGCAAGAAATTTTCTGAATATTTTAGATCGTTTCTTGGATAAACGTAGGGCTGGCCAAGAGTATATTTGTAGGCTAATGCTGCTATGGTTGGCATTTTTGCGATCATTCTGTGCGAAGAAACCAGTCTATGCTGTATATCATTGATATCGGTCGAGTCGTGATAAAATGCAGACAAGGCGCCAACCATCCCGCACATTACAGCCATAGGATGCGCATCACGCCGAAAGCCTCGCAAAAAATAATTCATTTGCTCATTTACCATCGAATGATAGGTTATGTCGTGGCTAAATTGTTTCATCTCAGCCGGACCTGGCAACTCACCATAAAGTAATAAGTAGCAAACTTCAGGAAAGTTTGAATTTTCTGCCAAATCGCTTATGGGGTATCCTCGATATAGCAATATTCCGTTTTCTCCATCAATGAAGGTAATCCTTGATTCACAGCTACCGGTAGAGGTAAAGCCAGGGTCGTAAGTGAAATACCCTGTGTCGGCGTATAACTTTCGAATATCTATCACAGCTGGACCCACTGTCCCTTTTAGAATAGGAAAATCAAAACTGTCCCCCGTTTGATTATTTGTCAGTGTAAAACTATCACTGCTCTTTTTTTCATTCATTTGATATTTTCCCTTTTCTATCTTACCAATCAAAGTCTAAAAACGCTTTCTTAATTGGTACAATTAGATCTTCACTAATTACCACAAAGAACATCTTCAAGGCGTGCCTGTGTCTCTTCCGGGCCAAGAATCTCCATAATTTCAAAAATACTTGGTGAAATAGTTTTACCAGTTATAGCCGCCCGTAATGGTTGAGCCAGTGCACCCAGTTTAATATTTGACTGGTCTGCAATTGTACGAGCCTTAGTCTCCAGTGCTTCCTTAGACCAATCACTATTTTCAAGAATGTTCGCAAACTCTCGAAGTAAGTACTTTGCTTCACTTGTTAGCAATTCTGCAGCATCTCTACTTATCTTTATTGGCCGCTCAAAAACGTAAAACAATGAATTTTCAGTAAGTTCAATTGTTGATTTAGACCGTCCTTTTAATCCTGGCATGCCACGAAAAATTCTATCTTTAGCACAATCGACAATAGTTCCATTAAATTTTTCTTGAAGTTCCCGCATTACAATATTTACAAGGCGTTTATCATCTGCATTACGCAAATAATGAGCATTTATACTTGCAAGCTTCGAAATATCAAACCGGGAAGGAGATTTACCAACTGCCTCCAAACCAAACCACTTAATAGCTTGATTTCGGTCGATGATCTCTTCATTTCCATGGCCCCAGCCAAGCCGAAGAAGGTAATTGCATAGTGCCTCAGGCAAATATCCAAGCTGTTTATACGATTCTACACCTACAGCTCCATGACGTTTTGAAAGTTTGGTTCCATCTTGCCCATAAATTAGAGGAATATGAGCATATTCTGGTAAATTCCACTCTAACGCCCTGCAAATTTGGCTTTGTCGAAAAGCATTTGTAAGATGATCGTCTCCTCTGATGATGTGAGTAACCCCCATATCGTGGTCGTCGACAACAGATGCTAGCATATAGGTAGGTGTACCATCACCTCGTAATAACACTAAATCATCCAATTCTTTGTTGGAAACTTCGACCTTGCCTTGTACTAGGTCATTTATAACGGATACGCCTTCCAGCGGCATCTTAAATCTGATAGCAGGAGCTGCGCCGGATGGGGCATCTGATGGCTCACGATCCCTCCACCGCCGGTCATAGCGCATTGGACGACCGTCATTACGGGCAAGTTCTCGCATTTCTGACAATTGTTCAGGCGTACAATAACAATTATAAGCCAAACCAGTATTTAGCAGCTGACTGGCTATCTCACGATGACGCTCAACACGGGCAAACTGAGAAACTGCTTCACCATCCCAATCCAAACCAAGCCATTCAAGGCTCTCATATATTTGTTTAGTAGCCCCTTCCACTGAAATAGCTCTATCAGTATCTTCAATTCGGAGAAGATATTTTCCGCCATTACCATAAAGTTCATGATGGCGCGCAAACAACCAGTTAAATAGAGCTGTCCGTGCTCCTCCAATATGTAAAGAGCCTGAAGGGGAAGGAGCAAAACGCGTTACAACTGACATTAATAAAAAATCCAATCAACAAATTACAAGTATTTGTCTTTATCGTTTTGTATCAAAAACAAGTATATACTGCTACGCTATGAATTCACACTATTTTGGACAACATTTTCTTTAGCGAATAAAGCTGACGTTCCAATGCCCCAATCTTCAGGGAAACGAGCCCTAAATCGGGGCTTTTTCCAATCAGAAAAAATACACAACAAAAATTTAGAATTTCTGCTTTCCGGTCTTCAAATAGATAATGAATAGCGTGCAGAAAGAGCCATAGACATTTAGTAATTTTATTTAGTATTTTCGCAACAATCCAACTAAAACCCCCTGAACCTCAACTTGCTCAGGCCCGAAAATACGAGTTTCAAAAGCGTTGTTTGCAGGCTCCAAAGCGATTGAATCGCCTTTGCGGCGAAGCCTTTTGAGAGTTACCTCTTGATTTTCAACAAAGGCCACAACAATAGAGCCATTTTCTGCAATGTTTCCTCTGCGGATCAAAACAGTATCACCATCAAGAATCCCGGCATCAATCATCGAATCTCCCTCAACTAACAACGCATAGTGCTCGCCCCCCCCAATCATCGAAGCCGGTATATCTATTTGATTTGAATTATCCTGCAACGCTTCTATTGGCAGCCCAGCAGCTATTTTTCCAGCAAGAGGCAACTGGACCGTCCCATCTCTCTCGGTTACTGTTCTTTTGCCAGTGCCAAATTCACCTTGAATTACATTAGGAAAAAATCTCGCAGCGTTACTAACCTGATGATTTTCAGGTAACGTCTCTTTTTTTGTAATGTTTTCCGGTAATTGCAGTACCTTAATTGCCCTCGCCCGATGCGGCAATCGACGAATGAAGCCGCGTTCCTCAAGGCCGGTGATCAAACGGTGAATACCTGATTTCGAACGCAATTGTAACTTTTCTTTCATCTCCTCATATGAAGGGGGTATTCCTTTATCGTTAATGCGCTCATTAATAAACATAAGTAATTCGTGCTGTTTATGCGTTAACATACTTTCTTTCCCAATTATTTTTCCAAAACGCTAGGCTCGCAGCTATTATATGATTTTCTAACAAGTTAAATAAAAAAGCCGCTTTGACCACCACCAAAGACTATTTGTATATCTTTAGTTCACTTATGTTCTATTAAAGTTCTTTTTTTATGTCAATAGTATAGATTTAGTTTTTGTACCTAAATTCTTTAGATTAGGAACGATTAACAATTTAGGTCTAATATTTTAACCAGTTCTCCAGTTTTGGTAGGCTTAGAAAAAGGCGATCGAACAATTAAACAATCAGCTTTAGCTAATGTAGCTGCCATTGCGCTATCTTGGCGTGAAAATGGAGTTACTACGTGGGTTCCATCAGAGTTTATTTTTACAGTAGCTCGAATATAATCTTGACGCTCGTCATTCTCAGGCAGATCGGCACCAACCACTGCCATTTTTATATCTTTTTTTAAATTGGCGCCTAACAGTTTTTCAATGGCCGCCCGTAAGAAAATTCTAGCAGTTATAGCAGTTGAAACAGGATTGCCCGGTAAACCTAGTACTGGAAGAGCGCCAAAATGGCCAAACATTAGAGGCTTCCCAGGTCGCATGGCAACCTTATAAAAGCCCCTTGCTAATCCATCGACTCCCAAAGCCTCCCTTACAAAATCAAAATCACCAACAGAAGCACCCCCTGAAGTAACTAGAATATCCTTTCCAACCGCACATGAGAGTAAAGAATTTAGTCCAGTTTTTGTATCAGGCGCAATTCCCAGATTTACTGGACTACCACCCATTCCCTTAACAAAAGATTCGAGAAAAAGGCCGTTTGAACTATAGATTTGACCAAATTCTGCAGGTTCACCCGGCATAACCAACTCATCTCCAGTTGATATTATTGCTACTTGGGGGCGCCTTCTTACTGCTACCCATGCTATATTCATCGCGGCTAGCAAACCTATATCACGGGCGGAGAGCATCTGACCGGCACCCAACAGATAATCGCCTTTTGAAAAATCTAGACCTGCCTTCCGAATCCAATTTCCTAATTTAGAAATTGATGTAATTGTAACCATATTTTTTTCTGTTGTTGTATCTTCTTGAATCACAACAGTATCGGCTCCATCAGGTAGCATCGCCCCTGTATAAATGCGAACGCAGTGACCAACATCTAATGTTCCCAGAAAAGGGCGGCCCGTAGCTGATACACCAACCTGTTTTAAACTTGTCGGGATTTTCATTACATCTTGAAAGCGGACTGCATATCCATCCATAGCTGATATTGCGAATGGTGGAGAGGTGGTTCGTGATGAAATACTTTTAGCCAGGATCCGACCTAGAGCATTTGGTAAGGATACCAGCTCGTCAGATAAGGTTGGTAAATTGCTAACAATTTTTTCTAGCGCACCTTGAACAGAAATCATTGACCAACGTACTCGCCCGACTTGCCGCCCGCCTTATAAATTAAACGAATATCACTAATTGACATCGCTTTATCAACAGACTTACACATGTCATAAACAGCAAGAGCCGCGATAGAAACCGACGTAAGTGCTTCCATTTCAACTCCTGTTTTTCCAACCAGTTTACAGGTGCCTACAATGTCAACGGCATTTCTTTCTAAATCACACGTAAGCTCTACCTTCACTGATGTAAGTAGCAACGGATGACAAAGGGGTATCAGTTCAGGCGTTCGCTTGGCTCCCATTATTCCAGCTAATTGCCCAATAGAAAGGACGTCACCTTTAGCAAAACCGCCATCTAAAATCTTTTGTATAGTTGTTGCTTCCATAAAAACACTTCCCTTTGCGACAGCAATTCGTTCTGTTTCACTTTTTGCCGAAATTTCTACCATCACAGCATTTCCATCTGGATCTATGTGTGAAAACTCTGCCATCGTTAATGTGTCTCGCTATTTTTTTGTAGTAGAATAGAAGTTGCTAACATAACATCATCTTGGCGCATTAGACTTTCTCCAATCAAAAAACACCTTGCGCCTGATTCCGATAAAACCGCTAGGTCAGCGGGTGTAGAAATTCCACTTTCACTTACTATTAATCGGCCTTCAGGAATTTGAGGTGCCAATTTCTTAGTTACTGCCACATCGACTTCAAGAGTTTTTAGGTTACGATTATTAATACCGATAAGCGGGCTGCTTAGGCGCAGAGCACGGTCCAGTTCAGTTTGGTCATGAATTTCAATCAATACATCCATTCCTAGTTCTAATGAGCAGGCTTCAAGTTCTTCAGCTTGCGTATTGTCAAGTGCAGCCATAATCAATAGAACACAATCAGCACCGAGTGCTCGTGTTTCTACTACCTGATATATGTCTAAAATAAAATCTTTCCGTAAAACAGGTAAGTTAACTGCGTTGCGAGCAGTTACTAGATAACTATCGTCACCTTGAAAATATGGCACGTCCGTTAGAACTGAAAGGCACGTTGCCCCGCCATTCTCATATGCTATCGCTAATTTTGATGGTTCAAAATTTTTTCGAATAACGCCCCTGGACGGTGATGCTTTTTTAATTTCGGTTATTAATGCATAATCACTAGACGAAATGCTGTTCAACAATGCACGCACAAATCCCCGAGGAGCATCCGCTCCCCGTGCAATATTTTCGGTTTCCAAAAAAGAACGTTCTAGCTTACGAATTCTAACAAATTCTTTCTTGTCCAAACATATTTTTTCTAAAATTCCATTCATCTTATTAACGTTTTCGGAGTTGTCCGTACGGTCTAGATCTCAAACACATGTGAACGCCAGAAACAAAAAAATGTACAAAATAACAATAACAAAACCTTTTTGAGTGCGATTTGAGACAAGATTAATGAAACTACCAACTCTTGTTATCTGGTGTTAGCAACAGTTTTAAGCGGAATAAAAAAAATCATGGTGGTAAATTTGTGATTTCAATCAAACGGTGCAAAGCCTCTGAGGCTTTTCCACTTTCAATAGAATTCACTGCCATGTCGATCCCAGTTTTAAGATTTTCCGCTTTTCCTGCAACAAAAATAGCTGCTCCCGCATTGTAAATTATAATGTTAAACAGTGGTCCGTTGTTCCCATTGAGAACATCTTTGATTGCGTTCGCATTATAATCCGGATCTCCACCAACCAGTTCTTCAATACTAGCTTTCTTAATGCCGACCTCACCTGGTTCGATTTCAAATGTTGAAACTTTGCCATCCAGCAGTTCAGCCACATAAGAAACGCCTGTCGTGCTCAGTTCATCCATACCATCAGCTCCATGAACTACCCACGCCCTTTGTGAACCCAAGTTTCCTAGTGTCTGAGCCATTGGTTTAATCCAATTACGCGAGAACGAACCGGTAAACTGCCGCCGAACACGTGCCGGGTTACAAAGGGGACCTAAAATATTAAAAATCGTTCTCGTTGCTAATTCTTGGCGAACAGGCATAACATAGCGCATAGCACTGTGATGTTTTGGCGCCCATAAAAAACATATGTTTGCCTCTTTTAAAGACTTTTCAATAGTTGGTACGTCTGCCTCAACATTCACTCCAAGGGCGGCCAAAACGTCAGCCGCGCCTGACTTTGAAGAAATTGCCCGATTACCATGCTTTGCAACCGGAATACCTGCGCCGGCAACAACAAAAGCCGTACAGGTTGAAATGTTATGCGTTCCCTTTGCATCACCGCCTGTCCCAACAATATCCATCGCGTCTGATGGAGCTTGAATTGTCAGCATTTTTTGCCGCATACACTTAACAGCACCTGTTATTTCATCTACAGTTTCACCTCGAATTCGCAACGCCATTAGAAATGCTGCCATCTGAACAGGTGAGGCTTGGTCTGACATAATATTAGAAAAAGCTAACTCCGATTCATCAGCTGTTAATATGCCTCCAGCAGCAATTTTTTCGAGTAAGCTGTTCATGTTTTCATGCATTTTATTTTCTTCCCTTACAAATAGAGAGAAAGTTTTTAAGTAGCCGATGGCCACATTCTGACGCAATTGACTCCGGGTGAAATTGGACCCCATGAACGGGTAAATTTCTGTGCTTGATACCTTGTATTACCCCATCATCCGTTGTTGCTAAAATTTCAAAACATACGGGTAAGCTCGGAGGGTCAATGGTTAAAGAATGATAGCGTGTTGCAAGGAATGGGTCAGGAAGCTGATCAAAAAGACCTTCACCATTATGATTTATGGAGCTAAGCTTTCCATGCATCGCTACAGGAGAACGTACAATCCGTCCGCCAAAAGCTTGTCCTATAACCTGGTGTCCAAGACAAACCCCGAGAACTGGTATAGAAATACGTGCAGCTTTTTGTACCAAGTCAAGGCATATACCAGCACGATCAGGGTCGCAGGGCCCGGGAGAAATTACTATCCCATTAATATTTAAATTTAAAGCTTCCTCTGAAGTGATCATATCATTGCGGTGAACCGCTATATCTTCGCCTAACTCGCCAATATAATGTAAAAGGTTATACGTAAAACTATCATAATTATCTATTAGTAATAACACGCATTTATCTCGCCAACTATTTGTTCCTGAAACGTAAACTATCAATGACAGGAAAAAAAGCGCCAAATTTTATCACGTGGAACAATACTGTAATAATTTTTATACCATATCCTTTTTTTAAGTGTTGTTTATCAGGTAATTTTAGATAAATTAAGGTGGCCTACGAGCTTCTATTGAAAGGTTTTATCTATCAAGTTATAAGTATTTTTAGATTTACGAGTAAAGATTATACCATCATATTTTACGAATTGAATAATTAGTAGTTTGTTATTTTTTTCCTAGTTATTATGAGAGGCACGTTAACCTTTAGAATTTGAGTAAGTCGGGATAGATAGGAGTGTAAATTATCATGCCAGCAAGAAATCATAGACAATGGAACGATGTGCCCGGCGTATTAAAGCCCGGGGAATGGGTAGATAGTCGTATTTATTCAGATCCGGATATTTACGAAGAAGAATTAGAAAAGATCTTCAAAAAAGTCTGGATACCGGTTTGTCACGAATCTGAACTACCAGAGCCTTATGATTTTCGGACTTCATCTATTGCAAGAGAGCCAGTAATCGTAGTCCGCGGCACGGACAATCAAATTCGCGCGTTTTTGAACGTTTGTCCACATAGAGGCATGATGATTGAAAGACGGCCTTCCGGATCGTTCAAAGAAGCTCAACCGTCAGGTAACCCAAAACATATGACTTGTATGTTCCACGGTTGGATGTTTGATATGAAAGGAAATTGTGCCTTTATCACGCGCGGAGAAGATGGCTACCAGGACCGTTTAAAAAAGGAGAATGTAGGCCTTAGACGGCTTCGCTGTGAAGTAGTATTTGGCGGATTTGTATGGGTATGCCTAAACGATCAGGTTCCAAGTGGAGTGGAAGAGTGGGCTGCTGGCTGCTTTGACTGTATTAGGGAAGCTGTCGACACGGAACCACTTGAAGTATTTCACTATCATAAAGCAATAATTGGGACTAATTACAAACTTTGGCATGATACAAACAGTGAATTTTATCATGACTACATGCACTATCATAATCGAGTAACGGGCTTTAACGATGAGTATTTTGCTCGGAAAAATGTAGGTTTTCCAAACGGACATGTAAATGTTAATAGCTTCACGGTAAAATATGAGGAATATGAGGGTTTCGAATCACGCGAAACACTTTCATTTCCTGGCTTTCCCCCGAACCAATGGTATATGATTGATTTTTTTCCGGGAATGAATTTTAACCTTCGAGGATCGGCCCTACGTTGCGATATCGTTACACCGCTAGGGCCTGACAAAGTTATGATTGAGTTTCGTGGCCTTGGCCTAAAAAGTGATACTCCAGAAGAAAGGAGAATACGAATCGATCATCACAACTCAATTTGGGGCCCATTTGGTCGAAATCTGCATGAAGACCTGATTGGGGTTGCTGGTCAAGGATCAACGATGTTGCCTGGTTCAGAACCCAGACGAATTCTCCATGGGCGTCACGAAGATGAATTTATTCATGATGAAATAGGCATGCGTCACTTTTACGACGAATGGGGAAAATGGATGGACCGCTCCCCGAGCAATCCAATGGAAAAATATATGGCTGCAGCAGCAGAGTAGGGGAACACAAGTAGTTAGACCCCATCTTTTTCGCAAAGGAGCTTTTATACTTAAAGCAATAGCTTGCCTGCAGTTGGAAAACGGGTTTTTCGAGTTTATTGAAATTTCCGAGGAAAAGAAGAATGGACAAATTGTCCCTTTTCCCTCGATGTTGTTTGAACCTATAGGAGCTAAGTAATGAATGCAAACGGAACAGTGACTATAGATACCGTCAAAGATACTGTATATAGAAGTTGCCTTCTCCTGGACGACGAAAACTGGGATGGCTTTCTAGAACTATGTCATGAATCGCTAGACTATTCCATTACCGCATTTAGCCCTGAAATTAATCGTGACATGATTTATTTTTCCCATGATTATAATGGGTTAAAGACATTATTGGAGCAATTACCTAAACATAACACTGACCATTCACCTCTGAAACGGCATGTATCGGTTTATACAGTAGATCTAGATGAAAAAAATGGAGCTGCGTCATCGGTAAGTTCATTTGTAGTTTATCAAAATATGCTTGATGGCATTAATTCACATCTGGATTCTGGCGAGAATCGCTTATTTTTAATCGGGAAATATTATGATAAATTTAAACTTGATAGCGGAAGGGCACGACTAATGGAACGGCAGGCCCGACTAGATACACGCCGCCTTGACAAGGGATCGCATTTTATTATCTAAGAAGCGGCAATTAAAAGAGAAAAAAAATCAAGGAGTTAACCATGGGTTGGAAACAAATTTGCAGCACCGAAGATGTTCCTGCAAATACATTAAAACAGTTTGAGTTAGATGATGTGCCCATAATTGTAGCAAATGTGGAGGGTGAATATTCAGCTTTCCCGCCATTTTGTCCCCACATGGAGGAACCCTTAGCTACCTCTGGAATGTTGGTCGGAACGATTTTAGTTTGTTCCAAACACCTCTGGCAATGGGATCTCAAAACGGGGCAGCAAGGTGAGATGACCGAAAAACCGCTACTAATGTACGAAGTGAAAAAAGAAGAATCGCAGGTTCTTATTAATTTTGAAAAAGAATTGACCTACGAATATGACGAAGAAGATGGCGATGGAGACGACGATGACTTCTTCAATGAATGAATCTGAACTTCTAAAATAATTATTCTGCTCAGGCGGAATTTTTTAAAATCCAGGCCATTGGATCAAATTCTAAATCGCTAATCAGACTTGGATTTGGAGAAATATTTTCTTCTAAGCATTTCTTACCAAGCATAAAGCTTGCGCCGTCCCTGACGGCTTCAACAGCTAATAACTTTTTGTCACGATAGCTCCAGAATGATGCTCGTTTTTCAGGAAACTCTCCGCGGATAACTTGATAAACATTCCTGTCCCCCATTGGCACTATCCCAACTGACTGCAAATTTGCATCATATTGATCCGACCAGAACCAAGGAGCCTGAACTGCCGGTAGTGGTTTTCCCATAATCGCCGCTGCTGCCCGAGCACCACTTTCCTGGGCGTTATGGATTGACTCTAATCGTAGAGGGCTCCCACGCTGAAATGCAACATCACCTATTGCAAAAACATCTAGGTCACTTGTCAGCTGATACTCGTCGACCAAAACAGCACCACCTGCAGTGGTTTCTGTTTCTATCCCAGCCTGAAGAGCCAAATCACTATCAGGTGTTACACCAATACCAACAACTAGAATATCCCCAACTAAATTTGTTCCATCAGTTAACTTAACCCCACTAAATAACCCATTGTTTTGAAATACCTCTTCGACGCCGGTTCCAGTATATAACACAACACCGCGCTCTTGATGAAGTCCGGCCAGCAGTTCAGCGACAGGTGGACTGGCAACCCTCGCTAATAATCGATCTGCTACTTCTACTACACTAACTTCCAGGCCTATTTGACGAAAGGTAGCTGCTATTTCGAGACCTATATATCCTCCCCCAATAATTATGGCATTTCTTGCGCTATGCGCAATTTTACGTATTGCCATGGCCTGATCTGGCTGACGCAACACAAACACATTAGCAATACCTTGAGCTGCATGAAGCATTCGGGGTGCTGCTCCCGTTGCAAGCACAAGCTTATCATAATCTAGGTTTTTTCCATTACTAAAAGTTAGGCTTTTCTTTCGCAAATTAATCTTTGAAACAGTAACATCGGTATGTAGAATAACCTTTTCGTCCTTGTACCATTTGCTCGTCTTCAGCAAATACTTGGAATTTGGTGTTTCACTGGTTTCAAGTAAGAAATCTTTTGAGAGCGGGGGGCGCTGCATTGGCCCGCCTTTTTGGCGGTCTATCAACGTCAGGCTACCCATAAAGCCATTTTTCCTAACCTTATCAACAAAGCTAATACCAGCATGGCTTGCTCCTATTACAACAATACTAGAGGTATCCCCGTAATCTTTTTTCCTATTATCCCTACGTGAAAAATTTACATCGTATTGATCACTGAAGTCAGAGTTCTTCAAAAATTACGTCCCCATCTAAATTTCCAACGTAATTTATGGTGATATAAAAAAGGTGGGTCAAGATTGTTTCTCCTATCAGTTCATAGTCATAATCCATCGAAAAAAAATCGATGTTATCCCATTAAACAGCTAGGTCACTTGAAAACTTGTAAATGCTTTTCAGCTTTTCTTGTCTGCATTAAGCAAATAAAATCCAAAGTATTTTAGTTTTTTAAGGAGAAGGTAGAAATCGATTGTTAGATATAGATGGATATTCAGGATAAATATCCTAGTATCGTGCTGCTTCTACAAAACAGTCTATTTTCGAAGAAAATTGAGGATTGTTGATATTAATCTTTTTGATACCATAAAGGTCGTACACCAGTATAGTGATGTAAATTCGGAGACGATAGCGTGCCGAAGAAATGCTGCCTTATTTGATTTTTCGTTTATGTCTTCAATGCGGATTTCGGGTGCTGATTCCCTCAATATTTTATCCAGAACGGCAAAACGAGATTTCAAAAATATGAAAACAGGAGATATTAGGTATGCGCTTAGTTACAATCAAAGCGGTTTTGTGCGCTCCGATATCACCCTTTGGAAAGAGGGTAAAAATGAATATCTGTTAATGAGCGGATTACCTGATGACGTAAATGATTTACTTGATATCGAGGATTCTCAGCTCAATTATCGCATCGAAGATCTTAGGAAGAAAATCAATATTTTTTCAATCCAAGGTCCTAATTCTCTTCACAAATTATCACATTTTTTAAATGGTGAATTACTTAAAAGATTGTCATATTTTAACTTTATGAAGATAGATGTTTTGGGCACTCAATGCCTCATCGGCCGATTAGGTTATACCGGAGAGCTTGGTTTTGAAATAGTTGTACCATCTAAACAGAGTTCATTGCTTTGGAAACACCTATCGTCGCGAATAACACCCTGTGGTCTTATAGCCATCAACCAACTCCGAATTGAAGCCGGTTTTGTTTTTTATGGTAATGAGTTTCGTTTGCCGGTAACGGAAAAAGATTTAGGACTGGAGCAGTTCTCAAACAATAATGCTAAAAAACAAGACCTACGCCTGATATGTTTTGAAGGCACTACCAACCAGAACCTAGATCTATGGGCACCAACAGGTAACCTTGTCCTCCCGGAAGTCAATCAGATCATTGTAACTTCCGCGTGCAAACAACCAGGTTCTTCCAAATGCATAGGGCTTGGCTTTGTGAAAATATTCGACGAATTTTCTTGCATGCAATCATATGTAGATCCATTCGAGAGTTTCTGGGACATAAAAGAAGTGCCGCGTCCTTTCTACGATACACTTAAAGAATTACCACGAACGAAACTATACTAATGGCTATATTGCCAAAAAAATTATAAAAAATTTCAAAATTTTACTTGTAAGTAAAGCCATCCTGCTTAAAACATGCAAATGATTATCAATCTAGCCAAAGCGCTAACTAATAATCCATGGATAACAAGACTTTGATTAATTATTTCTTGATTGTTGAGGAGATAAGTACCAAAAATATAGCTAAAAAATTAAACAATTTTGAAGATAACAATGAGTGTTTCTATGGCAGATTAGGGTTTACGCACGTAAATCTTGTCACCACACTAAAAATAATCAACTTCCAAAAATTAAACAGATTAGCAGGAAAAAATGCCCAAAAGCGATATCCAGATAGCCCGTTCAGCATCACTACAGCCCATTACCAATATTGGTTCTAAGCTTCAAATCCCAGAAAACGCCCTTTCTCAATTTGGGCGGCATAAAGCAAAGGTGTCCTATGACTTCATAAAAAAACAGGCCGGAAAAAAAAATGGAAAACTTATTCTAGTAACTGCTATAACCCCAACGCCGGCAGGAGAAGGAAAGACAACTACAACGGTTGGGCTTGGTGATGGACTAAACAAGATTGGTAAAAAGGCAACAATATGTATTCGTGAGCCATCCCTTGGACCTTGTTTTGGTATGAAAGGTGGTGCTGCAGGCGGTGGGTACGCTCAGGTTGTCCCAATGGAAGACATAAACTTACACTTTACAGGGGACTTTCACGCTATAGGAACGGCCCACAACCTCCTGTCAGCAATGGTTGATAACCACATTTATTGGGGTCATAAACCTGAAATTGATACACGTCGTGTAGCATGGAAGAGGGTGGTTGACATGAACGATCGAGCTCTTCGCCAGATTACAACCTCTCTTGGCGGTACCGCTAACGGATTTCCGAGAGAGGCTGGTTTTGACATCACGGTTGCATCCGAGATTATGGCGATATTTTGCCTGGCCACGGACTTAAAGGATCTCGAAAGAAGAATAAATAATATTGTTGTTGGATATAATCGCAATCGCCAACCTATCCGAGCAAAAGAGATCAAGGCTTCAGGTGCTATGACAGTGCTATTGAAAGATGCCTTAATGCCAAATCTAGTCCAGACCTTAGAAAACAATCCCGCCTTTATCCACGGAGGCCCTTTTGCAAACATTGCACACGGTTGTAATTCGGTCATAGCAACAAAAGCTGCATTAAAAATGGCAGATTATGTAATTACCGAGGCAGGGTTTGGTGCTGATTTGGGCGCTGAAAAATTTTTTAACATTAAGTGCCGAAAGGCTAATTTAAAGCCGTCGGCTGCAGTGCTTGTGGCAACAGTGCGTGCTTTAAAAATGCATGGAGGTGTAGGTAAAAATGATCTTGGAAAGGAGAATATCTCAGCTGTTAAATCGGGTTGCAAAAATTTGGAGCGTCATCTCAAGAATCTGAAAAAATTTGGCATTCCAGTTGTTGTTGCAATCAATAAATTTATTACTGATACAGATAGGGAAATTCGATCAGTAAAGGAAGCCACAAGAAAACTAGGCGCAGTTGCAATAGAGTGCAGTCACTGGGAACATGGTAGTAAAGGTACGGAAAAGCTAGCAAAGCACTTAGTAATGTTGGTTGAAAAGGGCAAAGCAAAGTTCAAACCATTATATCCTGATGCTATACCACTTTTTGATAAGATTGAGATCGTAGCAAAAGAAATTTATGGGGCAAAAGAAGTTTCGGCAGATGCCAATGTTCGAAACCAACTACATGAATGGGAAAAGGTTGGTTATGGAAAATTTCCTATCTGTATTGCTAAAACTCAATATAGCTTTTCGACCGATCCAAGTTTGAAAGGTGCTCCAAAAGGTCATACAGTTAACTTGCGCGAAGTCCGTCTTTCAGCCGGAGCCGAATTCATTGTCGCTATTACCGGTGAAATTATGACTATGCCTGGTCTGCCAAAAGCTCCCGCGGCAAACTCTATTTATATAAATAAAAACAACATGATAGAAGGGCTTTTTTGAGGAAAATGTAAAAAAATACGCGGGAAATAAAATACTCCCGCGTACCAAAATAGAAGACTATTTATGAACCGCTCCTTTTTTTATCAAGTTCTTCCAACTTTGTATCCCAGTTTAAATCTTTTGCAAAAATTTCAATTTCTTCATCAGACATGTAGACAGTGTGTTCTGGAGCCGGATAAGTCCGTGCTTTAACATCCCTCATATAACCATTGATTACGTCTTCCATGATTGGAATCAGATCAGTATATATTTTTGAATGGCGGGGAACATGCTCTTCCCAGAGATGGAACAAGTCAGAGCTAATTATATGAACACCATGAGCCCGATTTCCGGCACCCAAACTGATTACCGGAATTGAGAGGGTTTCCGTTAAATATTCACATACCTCTTGTGTGGTAACTTCACAAAGAATTGAAAAACACCCTGCGTCAACAAAGGCCTGAGCATCTTCAATCAGCTCTTTCGCTCGATCGGAGGTTTTTCCCTGAGCAATAAATCCTCCTAACTGGGGCATCCGCATTGGAGTAATACCAATATGCCCCTGAACTGGAATCCCCGCCCTAACAATCGCTTCTATGTTACGGGCATGATATTTGTTACCTTCGCACTTCATAACCTCGGCATTTGCTTCATGGACAAACCTGCCCGCATTATCAACTGCTTGTTCGGGGGAAACATGAAAACTCCAATAAGGCATATCAACCATTCGAAGGCCATATTGACTACCCCGGTCTATTGCTTTTGCCATCATCATTACTTCGTCAAAGCTCACGGAAACAGTGCTTTGGTGGCCAAATAAGATCATACCGCCTGTGTCGGATACACAAAGAATATCCATACCGAGTCGATCAGCAACAACCGCTGTCCGATAATCATACGCTGCCAACTGAGTGATTGCTTCTTCATCACGCATCTTTTTTTGCAGGGTTCTAATAGTAATTTTTCTTCGCTTAGCTGTATCGGCCATATTTCGTTCTCCCTGAACTCTTTTTGTATCTTAAAGAAACACCATCAAATTGTTTTACAATATATTTTTCTACTTTAGTAATAGAGTGAGTAATAAAGACAAGGTATCACTCCTTAATTAAAGCAACTTCATCTTCCAAACAATGAATGTTTTAGTAATTTTACACTTATTGAGTAATAGCAAACAAGTGTTAACCTATTGATAGGCTACGAAAACCTAAACCTAGATATTGACAAAAATTTAAAAAGAAAAAATACCTCGTACAACTATAAACAAACCAACCGCCAACAAAACCCATGCTACAATTTTCTCCAAAAAGGGCTGTGTCACCAAATGGGTAATCTTTGCTCCAAGCGACACACCGACCATTAAACTAATTGCGATATAGAACCCAACCATGAAATCTACTGTTCCGTGCAAATAGTTTCCAGTAGTACCCAGTATTGCAATAGGTATCTGGATTGCCTGGCTTAAACCAACCGATGTACGAGGTGCTATTCTGCACCAAACCAGAATAGGAACTAATATCAATGGCCCACCTGTACCAGAGAGAGCGGACCCAACCCCAACAAAAAAGCCAATCAAAAGAAGGGTGTACGATGATAAGTGCTTATCTTCAAAGGGGTAGTCTTTTGATCTTATTAATGCATTCAAACCAGCAGACACTATCAAAAGAGCAATAAACAATTCTAATACCGTTTTTGGTATAAAGAAGGATATGAAAGCACCAAGAAAAGCACCTGGGGCTGCTCCAACAAACAAAGCGTAAGTCATCTGCCATTTTATTGAACCCTTTCGCGCATATAAAAAAGTCCCAATAAACCCACTGAACACATAGGAAAATATCGCAGACGCAATTGCTATATGGACATCCACTGATAGAAGATAAGTAAGCATTGGAACCAATAGAACCCCGCCAATACCGACACAGCCCACGAGTATCCCAACAAAAGTTGTTAGAATAAATAAAACAATAACAGAAAGAGGATCCATTTATTAATTCTTCATCAGGACGAAAACAGCTAAATAATTAAAAAAGACAAGACAATAATATTTATAACAATCACAATTTAATCACTTGACAGAACTTCATAAATTTACTGATATTGAGAATTATTCTCAATTGAATAATTATTCACAACTGCAATTTAATGAAGCTTAAACTATCACTCTAATTTGATACATGAAAACTAATATAACGTCTTTGACATAGATCCTGCCAATTACTAAAGTTTCTTGTGATAACTTTTTTTTTAGTTTTATTAGTTTTAATAATTTTTATTAATGACTATTTTTTATTAAGGAGTGCTTAACCTGTGTTTTTCCGCCAGTTACAATATTTAATTGCCTTGTCAGAAGAGGAGCATTTTGGACGGGCAGCGACCCGCTGCCATGTTTCTCAGCCTAGTTTGTCAAGTGCCATTAAACAATTAGAATTGTCCTTAGGGGTTCCAATAGTTTTGCGAGGACGTCGTTTTCTTGGCTTTACGAAAGAAGGCTTGCGTGTCATTGAATGGGCAAGAAGGGTTATTGCCCAACGGGATGCTATGTTAGTTGAACTCTCAAACTTACGCGAAAATTTTGAGGGAAGGATGAGACTAGGGGCAATGCCTAATAGTTCACCCTTGCTACCTCTATTTACCCAAGCCATTACCAAGAAGCATCCCGGAGTGCAAATAGAAATAAAGTTCCTAGGTATTGAAGAAACTAAGCTAGGCTTAAGTAGTTTTGATCTAGATGTTGGAATAAGCTATATACAAGAGGGACAGTTAGATAGCTTGAATTCAATACCATTGTATTTGGAACGCCTCAGCCTCCTTGTTCCAGATACAAAAGAATATGCAGAAAAAAATCAAATTACCTGGAAAGAAGCTGCAGAATTGCCCTTGTGTTTACTAGACCCAAGCATGTATGAGCGTCAAGTTATTGATGAAGCATTCCGCCGGATAAAAAAATTACCCAAACCACGTGTTATAGCCTCAGATTCGATATTTAATTTAATTTTCCATGTCATGCATGCCGGTTCGGTAACTATTATTCCGCACCACTTCATGCGAACTCTGGGCAAATTTCCTGGAGTAAAAGCATTAGATCTAGTCGATCCAGTTGTAAACCAACAGGTTGGCTTGCTTTGGTCCCCAACTGAACCTATTATGCCAATGGCAAACGTACTAATTTCTATTGTCAAAGAATTTAAAAAATCAGGGGAACTAGAAAACTGGCTAGGTGATCATAGGGTTAGCTAAAGCTTAAATACAACAGCCTAAAGCAATTTAGTTTCTAATTTTTAAAGGCAATATGGAAGCGTTTCCGTCTAAAGTAAAAAACTAGAAGCCCTGATACACCTATTAATAGAGGTCCTGATATTAGATTGATAAATGTAATCCAATAGCCAAGTCTGTCTACATTTTCTCGAATTCTTGCCCGAACCGTTCTCAATTCCAAACGGGCATTCAATAAATTTTTTCTAAAATTAATAATGCCATTTTGAATTTTTGGCGGCATATGCTCGAATTCGATTGTGCCGGCATTACCAATAAATTTCTTTATCTGAGTTTCAATTTCAAATACTCTTCGTGCCAAAAAAGTTTCTTCCTCCTGCAATTTGCTCTGGGCTTCCTTTATCAACGAAGCAACTTTATCAAATGGCCGGTGCAATTTTGCACGCGATCTAATAGCAATAAGCGATTGATCTCCACTAGCAAATTCAACCATATTTAATAGGAATGCTAAATTGTCATTTAATGGTCGCACTACAATCTTTCCATTGATATTTGTTTTCTGAATCGAAAAAGGGTCAAAGAGCCAATCAACATCTGAAATTGCAAAAACTACTGATGAAGCTTTTGTCTTTTCTTTATGATTTTCTGCACTAAAAGATTTTGGCGGGGTCCCGTAAGCACTTGTAAAATTTCCTTGCAGAACCGCAGCTATTGTCCTTGGTCGATTATCAACTTTAAAATTAAGACTGAGTTCGCTTGGTGCCATATTTAAAAAATCATAACGACTGAGAACTCCTGACGCATTAGTTGTAACAACTAAAGGTGCTCCTTGTTCCAAATCAAGAATTTCAATAGCGCCCCCCTCAACGAAAAAAACTTCGTTAAGGCTTGCCGTTGTTGCATGTGCTGAAGACAACCCCCCTTCGCGTATTCGCATCCAGAACGGGTAGTTCATGCGTTGGTTTTCTTTATCGGCAACCATTGATGCTGTATCCAGATCACCAACAACTGACTGACCTAAATATCTTAGCCCATAAAGTTCAAGAAGATCCGATATATCGTTGATTTTTTTAGAAGGCTCTGGGTTGACTTTATTACTTGTTTTCTTGAAGCGTAAATAGGGATCCATCATCACAATTAAGCTACCACCATTCATCAAAAATTGATCAATAGAATAGAGCATTTCTTTTTGCAGAATTGTTGCATTAATAACTAGCAACACATCCAGATCTGTTGGCAATGAACTTCTAAAGTGAGGAATAATTGCTAAATCATAGGATTCTTTAAGTTGTGAAACAAAAGACAAACCTTCACGGTTCTTAACAACTGAAATCGACGGTACTAGGGGGCTCAAGATACCTATTTTTGGTATGTTTTTTCGTGAAATACCATTCAACACATTGGCAATATCATATTCCATTAATCTCGCACGCCGATAGTCAAAGTAACTTATTTTCCCAGTTCGACTGCCTATAGAAACTGTTAAACCAAGAAAAAAGCTATCTCCTGAAGACATTGGTATCTTTTGGATTCCTGAAGCTAATGCATCAAGTTCGTAGTTCGTATCTGGTTTGGGGTCTATCTGTTTAAATATTAATCGACTACCACTCTGCCCGACTATATTTTCGATTAAGCTTATTACTCTCCTCGCATGTGATTTTATATGAGTGGGTGTTGAAGGTTCGCTTGCACTCCAAAAAAGTGTTAACTCAGTCTCTTTAGGTAACCCGCTAACTGCATTTAAGGTGCTTTGGTGTAAAGTGAATTCTCGCGCTTCTGTCATATCTAACAAGATCGGAATACGCGATAAGAAAGGTATGCATATCGTAAACAAAACGATAAGAAATAATGGTTCTTTTCCGACTTTCAAAAAAGAGAAGACTGATAGCGTACCGATATAACGTGCTTCTACAATTTTACTCGATATCCATAACGCTCCAGCTATAGCACTTAAAAAATAAATCAACGCTCCAAGTTCAATAGCACCTTGGCTCATACGCATAAGCCAAGTATAGGGGCTAAAAAAACTTATCAGATTTACAAAACTAGCAGAGAATATCTCATTTAGAATACGGCCAAAAATATCCCAACCGAGCAACAAAAGAATAAACAAAGTGAGGGAACTTAAAACAAAAGCAGCAATTGCCTCACGCGTTATAACCGCTGCAAGAATTGATAATGCATAGAAGAATCCCAGAGTAAGAGCAGCTCCCAGGTAAGACGATAGCAATATGCCAACATCCGGCTTACCTAAATAAAATAACGTTGCTACCATTGGTAGTGTAAATATGAGCGTAACTAATAATACAAGATATCCTGACAAGAATTTACCTAACACCACAGCTCCAGGTGCTACAGGCAAAGTCATAGAAAGCTCAACACTGCGATCACTATGTTCATCCCCCCAAGACCTCATTGCCAGTGTAGGAACCAAAATCATCCCCACCCAGGGTAAAAATACGACCAAGAGCCTTACCGACGCTTCATCAGTTGAATAAAAGTCGGCTATTAAAAAAATACATGTTGCTAAACCTGTCAGAAATCCAATTTGAAAAAGATAACTAAGGCCCGTATACAGCATCAAACGAAGTTCATGCCTGACTGTAGCCCTGATACCCGCAATAAAACGATCTAACTTTGATATCTGTTCTATTGAAGAATGAGGATTAACATCCATAAGAGATTAATCCCTGTCGGCTTCTTCATTAGTCAAGGAACGGAAACTTTGAGCTATACGTCCGTTTGCATCGCCTAAATTCCTAGGGGTATCATCAGCTACGATCTTTCCTTTGTTAATTATTATTGCTCGATCACAAATTTCTTCTGCTTCCTCAAGAATATGAGTTGACAAAATAATCGCTTTCTTGGGGCAAATTGAACGAATCAGAGTTCGGATATGCTCTTTCTGGTTTGGATCAAGGCCATCGGTTGGTTCATCAAGAATTAGGGCAGGGGGGTCATGCAGAATAGCTTGAGCTAACCAGGCTCTCTGACGCCATCCTTTAGAAAGGGTAGCTATTTTTTTATCTAAGGCTAAACCCAAATCAATCAACTCTGTAACACGGTTGATAGCTACCTCCAACTGATGGCCCCAAACTCCCCGGCTTTCACCACAATAAACTAGAAACTCTCGAACAGTCAGTACTTGAAAACCACCGGGTGCTTCAGGCAAATAGCCAAGAAAAGCTTGTGCATCAAAACGGTTCTTGAACACATCATAACCACAGATAGAAGCTTTTCCTGAATCTGCCTGATAAAACCCCGCCAGTATCCGCATTGTTGTTGATTTTCCTGCGCCATTCGGACCTAAAAATCCAACTACAGTGCCTAACTCGATAGTGAACGAAATATTATTCACTGCTAAAAGATTTCTAAACTTTTTATGAAGGCTAATGGCTTTAATCATGGATAAATGAACTGCGCAGGTTTTTCTTGCATTAGTTATTTAAATTAGTTGGTGAACCAATAAAACCAACGATGATGAACAATGATACTGAAAGCCACGTTATCCCATACCCTATACGTAAGACAAGGCGGGCCAACCGCTTTTTAGCCAAGCTGTCCCGTTCGTAGTGGTGTAAAAGGAAACTTCCAGTTGTCGCAACGATAGCACCGAATACAGCTAACCCTATAATTGTCTCTCTTTCAAGCAGCCGTGCTACAAAACCAAGGGTGTTAGGGCTAAAAAAAGACATTACCCTATATTAGCATTATCCTGTCTTTTTTGAAACAGCCGTGAGAAAGTCGCGTCGATCACCACTTGTTTTAAAGCTCTTGATTGCCTCTTCGTGCAAAAGTTCCATTGCTTCTTTCTTGTATTCGTAGGCTTCTGTCTCTCTTAGCATCAAAAAATCACGTGGTCGCGGTAGTTTAATCTCTATTGTTTTACGCACAGAGGTTGGCCTATTACTTAATACTACCAACCGATCTGCAAGAAAAATTGCTTCATCAATTTCAGACGTCACAAATAAGTTTGTCCGCCCGGTTTCTTCAAAAAGCCTAACAAAAAATTCCTGCATTAACTCTCTAGACATTGCGTCTAATCCGCGAAACGGTTCATCCATGATCATTAGATCCGGGTGGTTGATCATTGCTCGTGCAAGTTCCGCACGACGTTGCATTCCGCCAGACAACTGTATTGGAAATTTTTCCTTGAATTCACCTAGGCCAACTTTATCAAGGAGGCGATTTGCCTCTTCCAATATTTTTTCCCGACTTTCGCCTCTGAGCAAAGGACCAAACATCACATTCTGCACAGTGGTTTGCCAAGGGATTAGAGCTGTCTCTTGAAAAACAACCATGCGGTCGTGCCCTGGTGAGGTAATTTCCTTATTGTTCAATAAAATTTTTCCTGTATCAGGCCGGTCAAACCCTGCAACTAGGTTAACTAGGGTTGACTTTCCGCAACCTGAAGGCCCCACCAGTACAAGAAGCTCTCCGGCATGGACAGTAAGAGAAAAATCCAAAATTATTTCTTCTCTTGACCAAAATTCACCAAACCCCTTCGATATGTTTTTGATGTCTAAGGTAGCTTCACTCATTCTAATTCAAACCCTCGAAAATATTTATTTTTATAGCACTTTTAAAACTCTAGAAAAGACGGCGCCACGGCATTGAACGATCCCCAATAAAACGGATCAATGAACTTGACAAATAACCGGCAATCCCAATCGAAATCATACCAACTATTACTTGAGCTACTGTTCCCCCCATATAGGAACTCCAGATGAAGAAACCTAGCCCACCACTTGCTTGCTGGCCACCACCACCTGAAATCATTTCACCTGCAAGCACAACTTCCCATGTTATTCCCATACCTACTGCAGCACCCGTAAAAATTGATGGCAATGTACCTGGAAGAATTATTTTCGAAAAAAGGTGCCATTGGGTCGCCCCCATCGACTGAGCTGCCCTGAGGTAGCGGACGTCAATACTCTGTGCTCCTCCAAGCACATTAATTACAATGGTAAAAAACGCACCTAAAAACGTAACAAAAGCAATGGACATTTCTGTCGTTGGCCAGAAAACTATTGAAGCCGGAACCCATGCTAACGGAGGAATAGGGCGCAAAACTTCAAATGGCGGAAAGAAAATATCCCTAAAGTATCTATTCACAGCTAACGCAAGACCAAATGGAATTCCAATTAGTTGCGCCACTAAAAAACCAACAAAGACGCGTCCGGTACTTAAATACCAACTTTCCCAATAGCCTGGAAGACCAATAATTTCTGTCCACGCTTCTACAACTTCAGTTGGAGGAGGAACTTTACCAATCCAAGGCACTGCAATTTTGAATGCTTCGCTTTTCATATCTCCGGCCAGCTCTTTGTCATTCAAGGTCATTTCTGTTTTGAATGCTTCTGGCTTGTTCCCGATTATTATCAGAAAGAGATTGTTATCGCGTTCCATAACATTAGCGGAATGGGTTTTAAATTCCTTATTTATTTGTTGAACAAAAGATTTAGTAAAATCCTTCAGCGTCATTGGAGAATTTTTTTCATTCCAAGCCTTTAGCATTTCCCTATTTGCATTAAGCTCAGTTCCGTATTCACCTATCGTTGCGTAAAGGACATCTCCTTCGTTAACAACTTTATTTATATCCGTCTCATTACCTGCAATCAGGTGTTCGACAACCTGGTACTCCGCTGTCCACCTCTCCATCCGCGAGCAGATCTCCCAGACTACAAGAAAGCCAAGAAGCGCTACAACACCGCGCCAAAACGTTAAGCTGCTAATTGCCCTTTCAAATTTTGATCGTTTTTTTATCGAAAGATTAGTACCACTGGCCATCAAACTATTCCTACCCATATAATCTATTTCTGTTAGCTTAAGCTAGTTCTCTTTCACCAGCCTCAAAAGCTTTAACTGCCTCTTCGTGAACAGCATCCTTTGCTTCATTGACTAAGAGACGAAACTCTTCTGAACTGAGAACCTGATAATCGCGCGGCCGGGGAATATTAACATCCAGAATTTTTTTTGTCTTAGCTGGTCGAGTTGTCATTACAACTACGCGGTCCCCTAAAAAAATTGCTTCCTCCAAATCATGTGTAATAAAAAAAATTGTCACTTTTGTCCGGTCATAAACTTCTAAAAGAGCCTCGTGCATAATGGATTTGGTCAAAGCATCCATTGCTCGATATGGCTCATCAAGCAATAGTACCTTAGGGTCATTAATTAGCGCTCTAACTATTTCAGCACGCCTGGCCATCCCTGACGAAACTTCACCAGGGTATTTTTGCGACATGTCCCCAATTCCAGCTTCAGTTAACATGCCCTCCGCTTTCTCGTGGGCTTCTTTTTTTGACAGGATGCCCTGCACGATAGGCCCGTAAGCAACATTTTCAACCAATGTTTTCCAGGGGAATAGCGCTCCATGTTGAAAAACAACAATGCGATCAGCACCTTGCTCTGCGAGAGGCTTTTCCGGGCCACATAACATTTCCCCATCAAGATATATTTCTCCTGTCGTAACAGAGTGAAACCCAGCAATAGCATTTAAAAGTGTAGTTTTTCCGCACCCGGATGGTCCTACAATCATACAGACCTCCCCAGCAGCAATTTCTAACGAACAATCGTCAACTGCCATCACATTGACCCCCTCAGGGTCATAAATCTTAGTAACGTTACGGATACTTATCGCACCCTTTCCTAAAAGACTACTAGGCAACCGTTATCTCCCCTCTAAAGCTAGTGCACGAACCCGCCATTGCATCATTCTATTTCCGGCCCACCGCACTAAAGCCGACGTAAACCACCCTGCAAAACCAAGAGTTAACATTCCGATCACCATGGAAACGTAGGTAATGTTCATATATGCGTCAACTATCATATACCCAAGGCCATACTCGCCCGAGACCATTTCCGCCGCAACTAGAGAAAACCAAGCTACACCCACGCTAATCTGCAAGCCCGTAAAAATAAAAGGGAGCGATCCCGGCACTACAACATGGAAGAATATATCACTTGACTTTGCCCCCAGGCATTTAGCTGCCCGAAAATAGCTATCGTCAATTGACTCAACACCTAGAAGCGTATTTAAGGTTGTCACGAACAACGACGCCAAAGTTGCCAAAAAAATCACAGGTGTTTCGAGGCCCGAAAACATCAAAATTGCTAGAGGAACCCATGCCAGAATGGGAATAGGACGTAATGTTTCTAATATTGGGAAGCTATAATCCTTAAATTTTTTCGACCACCCCATAAATAATCCTAGAGGCACTCCTATCCCGGTAGCTATGCCAAAAGCAATGACGATCCGCCGGCAACTTGCAACAATATGACCGTGGTAATCTTCAGTAAAAAGCGAAATTCCCCACGCAGGTTTTCGACTAAGCCATTCTGTTATTACCACATAAGGGCCAGGAATTTTATTGAATCGTGGTAATTCCCATCCCTCACAAAATAAATAGTATGTCCCTATCCAGAGGGCGATGCCGAATGTCATTAAGTACGGTGTTGGCGTTTTTAAATTTTTTTTCCACCGATAAAACGTCAATGCAAAACCTGTTGGTGCTTTTGTCTCTAGCATATCCGTATATTCCTGCTCTATGCAATTTTGGGTAATTTAGCTATCTCTGTTTTTCTGCACTACGATTCTAAATAGCTAGTGCTAAAAAATAATCAATAAAAAAAATGGAGGAAATAAAATTTTTTAAAACAGGCCCCGACAGTTAAGCCGGGGCCGTGCTTACCCACATAAGTATTCCAACCTAATCCTTGTATGATGAGAGCGGGACCCCATCAATCTTGCCAAGCGGGCTTGACAGCCCCCTTGCCTTCAAAACTTCTCGGGCGACAGAATCGTCAACTGCGTTAGGTCGAAGTTCTTGTCTTCCACCAAACTTATTTTTCCCGGCCAAGAATGCTGTTGAAGCTTTGAGCATAGTCTTAACTTTATCGTTAAAAATAAAATCAAGTGTAAGCTTGTTACGACCAGATTCTTCACGATAGAGAGAAGCCCAAAGGATCTTCCTGTCCATTCCTTCGGTTTGATCATCTGCCATTTTGGCTACTGCACTTGCGTTGTTAAGATCTGCTATAAAGACTTGTGCATCTAGTTCAGCTTCCAACCAACCACGATGAACATCAGGTCGATCCTGAATGATTTCGTTCATCATTACGAGAAAGCCTGCATCCCCAGCATCATCCCCTTTAAAATCTTCGCCAGTAGCGCCACGTCGCGCAATCCCAAGCAGTTCAATCTTTGAAGCGGTTGGCTCCCAGATGGCGGCGCCGGCAATTTTTCCAGCTTCCAGATTCTTGGTGATGTTTTCAATGTTCTGGTTCAAATATTTTTTTGGCTTAATGCCAGCCTGTTCAAATGCTAGAAGAGCGAAACGATCGGTACAGGCACCGTGCGGGGCCGCTATCAATTTACCATCCATCCACTTTACAGCATCTAACCCTGTTTTGAATTTTGGGGCATTATTAGGAACCAAAAAGATGTTACATTGCATCTTTGAAGTACCGAGGACCGCAATCATTCTTAGGTCAATCGTATCTTCCCTCATGGACGAGACAATTGCAGGCATATCTCCCATATAACCTATATGGTTTTTTTCTCCCAACAACTTTCCAACAATGACTGACCCCTGTAAGCCAATCTCAAATTTAGCACTAGAGCCTGCTGGAAGATGCTTTTTCCAAAGCTGCTTCCCGTTGATGACAACACCGGACCAAGATTCAGTATAGTAGGGCTGATAGCCAATCACCAAATCCACCTTCTCACCGGGTTTTCCAAAGCCAACTTTGGCCATTGCAGTTGGCACCACACCAAACGCAAGAAGCCATGCAGCAGCTGACCCGATAAATAATCTAACAAAATTCTTCATTCACTTTTCTCCCTGTAACATTAATTTAGTAGGATATTTCTCAGCCAAAGGAATTCGTACTTATTTGTACTGCAGTATTGGCTATTTTAAAAAACCCTTCAACGTTAATCGCCAATAGAGATAATTTACACCCTAGAATTCCCTCGCGGTCAAGCCAAATAAGCTAAGTCAAATTGATTTTCCTGGAAAAATTAACACTTTCCAAGAATTAGCTTTTTAGCTACCCAGCGAAGAATAGTAATTTTTTCTGGACCGTCCAGTACATTTTAAGAATTATTATCATTATCACCAAAGTAGCACTTAGAACTAATCCGTTAAAAAATTGGTCACATTAGGCTGATTGCAAAAAAGTTATGTATTTGGCAAGTCTACATGCCGTCCGGAAGTATTTTAAATTAAATTAGATAATTTTTCGCACTTTTTATACTATGCGCAGATTTTCATTTCAAGCACTCCTTGACTACTCTTTTTTTATTTTCACAATATACATTACAAGACATCAGCGACAGCTGAAAAAACAATCAAAATGCTAGGGTTACCTTATAAACCGGGGGACGTTTTTGGCTGAAAAAACTCGCGATAAAACAAAAATACAGAAAAAATCTGGCACACATTGCCCTTCACAAGATTCAGGCGGCACAACTAATACTAATAAGAAAGCTCCAGCCGTAAGAAAACTTCTTTGGTTCAGCATAGTTTTTGTAGCAGTGTTGTGGGTAACCATAGGGGTTAATCTGGAAACAAAGACTAATACAACGATTGAATTCCCGTTACCACCGCCAAATACTCTTAAAACAAAAAATCAGCTAAAACCAGTTGACCAGGCACCATTGACTAAAACGATTTTTATCGATCCACACATCAGCAATATGAATAAGCGTTCCGGTGAAAATGGGCTGCCCGAGATAGATTATTCAACAACAATTGGCCAGGAAACAGAAATTACCCAGAATCAATTTCAAAAGAATATCAATCAGTTCCAACCAAAGACGAATAAAGGCAAAGACACATCCGGTTATAATCGGCCAAAGATTGCAATTGTAATTGATGACCTGGGCATCGATAAAAAACTTACGTTAGAAGCAATTAACCTGGAACCACCACTTACAATGTCTTTTATAGCATACGCTAAAGACATTAGAACACAGGCTGAAAAAGCACGTAAACGAGGACATGAAATTTTGTTACACGTACCTATGGAGCCCGAATCAAATATTATTGACCCCGGCCCAAATGTTCTTCTTTCTGGGCTACCAGAGGATGAGATCCTGACATTACTTCGCTGGAACCTTGAACAACTAAATAATTACATTGGCATCAACAACCACATGGGGAGCCGCTTTACGTCCAATCTAGAAAGTATGCGAATTGTAATGAAAGAACTTAAACAGAGAAACTTACTCTTTCTCGATAGTTTAACAACAAGCAAGTCCACCGGACACATAGCCGCTAGTGAATTCAAGGTTCCCTTTATTACGCGAAATATATTTCTCGACCACAAAGATGAATTAAAAACAATTAAACAACAGCTTAAAAATTTGAAAAAAATTGCACGTTTGCAAGGGTATGCAATTGCGATTGGCCATCCACGAAAAAACACTATTCAGGCTTTAGCTTCATGGCTCGCTGACACGAAAAAACAATTTGATATTGTATCAGCAAGAAAAATAGCTGGTGCTCGGTAAAGGTAGAAAAGTAATTATATTTTTCTTTGACCTTTTGCTCAATTTACACTGAACGGGTACCCCTAAAGGTACCGAAACGATTCTGAGGCGGCGCGGAAAAGTGCACGAGCTTTATTAAGGGTTTCTTGATATTCAGATTCCGGATCGCTGTCAGCAACAACGCCTGCCCCAGCCTGAACATACAAACTTCCATCTTTGATTATGCCGGTACGAAGTGCAATACACGTATCGACATCACCATTAGCCCCAAAATAGCCAATACAACCACCATATATGCCCCGGCGCTCCGGTTCAATTTCGTCAATAATCTCCATCGCACGTACTTTTGGTGCACCAGACACCGTCCCCGCAGGAAAACCTGCCAATACAGCGTCAATTGCATCAAAGTTATCGTCTAATTCTCCTTCAACATTAGATGCAATGTGCATCACATGTGAGTAATATTCAATTACGAACTGTTCCGTAGGTCGAACTGTTCCAATCTTAGCTACCCGACCTACATCGTTACGGCCAAGATCAAGAAGCATTAGATGCTCCGCACGCTCCTTTTCATCATTTAAAAGTTCTTTTGCAAGCGCTTTATCTTCTTCCTCCGTTTTTCCACGTTTTCGAGTTCCAGCTAATGGTCTAAGGGTAATCTTACCGTCTCGCACCCGTACAAGAATTTCTGGGCTTGAGCCAGCAACTGAAAATCCATCAAAATCAAGAAGAAATAGAAAAGGCGATGGATTAAGCCGACGTAATGCACGATAAAAACACGTGGAAGATAAATTGAAAGGAATTTTTAAACGCTGAGAAGGGACTACCTGAAAAACATCACCAGAGTTAATATACTCTATACATTTCTTAACAATTTTCTGAAATTCTAATCGAGTGAGATTAGAGGTTGGTTCTGCAGTTCTATTGAGTTCCAAATTATTCGAAGTACGAAACAGTTCTGGCGGTTGAGCGAGAAGCGTAACTGCACCTTCTAACCGCTTCTTTGCTGCATCATAGCTTTCCAAATGACCTATGTTATGGACAGCACGAACAGGAGTAATAATAGTTACAGTGTCCTTTAACAGATCAAATACAGCCATTATCGTAGGTCTTACAAAGATCGATTCTGGAACCCCTATTGTATCAGGATTAGAATTTGGAATTTCCTCAGTCAATCGCACCATATCATAAGAAAGGTATCCGATTAAACCAGCTGACATTGGAGGCATATGAGATGGAAGATTAATTCGACTTTCAATTTCCAATGCTTTGAGGGACCCTAAAACACCTTTCTCTTTACTAACCGGACAGGTAACAAAAGTATCATGTCCTAACTCAGCATTTCGATTTATTTCGGCGTTTCCATTTTTGCAACGCCAAATAATGTCAGGGGCAAAACCAATAAACGAGTACCGCCCTCTAAACGCACCCCCTTCAACAGATTCGAGCAAAAAGCTATTTGGTTTACCTCGAGTTAACTTGAGAAATGCTGATACCGGGGTCTCTAGGTCTGCTAATAGTTCAGTCCATAATATCCCAGGATTACCAGCTTCAATATTAGCCAATATCGTCTTTTGATCAGGCTCTATGTGCATTTATCTTGTCAACTTCGATTTGCTCGATAACCACCTGGTCTAAACAACAGATCGATGACATTGTTATTAACCAAAACACCATATTTTGAACGAAGTCCTTCTATCAGTTGGACAACCAGGTCGTCTTGATGAGATGATTGTATTTTTGACAATATGGAAGTTACAGTTTCTTCATTGCTCTTTGAATCGGGAATATCCATCTTGGTAACTTGTATAACTTTATACCCGCCATTGATACGAGCAATTCCAGCTCCTTTAACTTTTAACTCAAATATTTTCCTGACCACGTTTTCTTCGATTTCTCCATTTCCTGACCTTGTCAATGGCCCAACAAGTTCAAATTCCTTTCCCTCAATTGAGGCTACACTCTTAATTGAGTTACCATTCATTACTCGTTCAACAAGATCCTTTGCCATAGCTTCAGAAGCCTTTTGACGAGCCTCTATCATATAAGCATCAACCACCTCTTTTCTAATTATGGAGAATGGCGTCAAAGAAGCTTTGGAAATACTATCAACCCTCAAAATAAAATATCCATCTTCACCATCTTCAGTTAATGAACTTTCTATCCCAACGTCAGTGGAAAATGCAATTTCAATAAATTCCCTAATAGAAGAAACAGAAACCTTTTTGTTACCATCTAAGTTGTTTCCTGTTCGATCAACACCCGATATGGTCTGTAATGTTGTTCCAACTTCAACCGCAGCTTCTTCAAGCGTTGCTCCGCTTCCTAATATATCTTCAAGTTTATTGCTCAGTTCAAACAAACTATCTATTCCTTTTTCGTGCTGTATGATTGGAACGATAGTTTTTCGCGCTTGCTCTATAGTTTTTTGTTCTGCTAGCTTTATTTCAGTTACCTCAACAAAGTGAAAGCCTAGGGATGACTGCACAACTTTTGCAATCCCGGGGTTAGATAAAGAAAAAGCTGCTTCCCCAACTTCACTAATCGGCAAATCATTCTTGGAAAGCATACCTAGATTAAGGTCTTCTGGCTCTTGATCTGCAAATTCTTTTGCAACTTCAACAAAATTGCTACCATTCGCTAACCTATTTTCAACTTCGTTTGCAGCTTTTTTATGATTCAAAATAAATTGGCGGATAAATCTTTTTTCAGGCTTAAAGAATTCATCTTCATTGTCTTCAAAATACTTTTGTATTTCTTCATCAGTTACTAAAATTCCATCAGCCAACTGATCAACTGAAAGACGAACATATGAAATATTTCGCGTTTCAGGTGACGTAAACAATTCTTTATGTTCATTGTAATAATTGAGAAGCACCTGATCATCAGGAGCTTCAAGACTTTGCTGTTTAATGTCCTCAACAACAAGCACTTCTGCAAGTCTCTTTTCATTCTCAATTCTAAAGATTTCCTCTGCAACCAGTCGAGGGTAGGTTGCTTGACCAACACTGCTCAATAATTGCAAACGACCTAATTCACGGTGCACTTCAGCAATATATTTTTCCTCCGTAAAACCCTCGGCCTGTAGAATTTGATTAAAACGGGCTTTATCGAATTTGCCGGTAACACCTGAAAATATTGGATTAGAATGTATATTGGCGGCTACGGTAGACTTACTAACCTCTAACCCCATATTTGCTACCTCCAAATCCAAAGCAGCAACGTTAATTAGGCGCTGAACAATTTTATCACCAAAGCCAAATGCCTTAAGCTGTTGCCTGTCAAGTTGGGTTCCTGATTGTCGTTGAAACCTATTAAGTTCTCGGTGTATTTCATTTTCTACCTGCAAAGGTGTAATTTCAGTATCGCCAACTTCCAGAGCAACCTCTTCCGAAATACCTTGCTGTAAAAAATCACCCACCCCCCAAGCACCAAAACTAATAATCAAAAGTCCAGCGAGACTTTTTACAATGATGGAACCTGTCCGCTTTCTTATTGCTTCAAGCATTTTCACCTAATTCATCAATTAAGAGACTTTTTTTTAAACTATAATCCATGTGAGCGATATTAATTGCACGTAACAAGACCTGCAACACTCTTGATTAAAAGATTAAATAATAAGTGCTAGTCACCGCATATTGCTATAAATAACTCAAGTGTATGTGCTAGCTTGGAATTAATGTTTTTCAAAACGAACCCTAATAATAGAAATACTAACTGGAGAAAGGAAAGTATATATAATGGTAACACGTCGCTCCTTCGTTGCTGGAAACTGGAAAATGAATGGCTTGAAGAAAGATGGGTTGTCCTTAGCTAAAAGTCTAGTGAGTAAAGTAAAAAAACTAGATAATTCCAATGTTGAAATAGTTATTTGCCCTCCTTTTACACTGCTTGCCACTACAGGTAGTGCTCTCAAAGGAACAAAAATAAAATTAGGTGGTCAAGATTGCCACTTCTCCAACACCGGATCGCATACAGGCGATATATCGGCATCAATGGTTAAAGACGCTGGTTGCAAATATGTGATTGTTGGCCACTCCGAACGACGAATAAATCATCGCGAAGGGAATGACATAATAAAGAAAAAAGCGGAAGCAGCATTGTTGAATGGATTAACCATAATTCTCTGCATTGGGGAAACTTTAAACCAGCGAATAACGAAAAAGACCCAAACTGTTATACGGCGACAAATAGTTGGCTCTTTACCCAAGAGTTCTAGGTCTAAAAATACTATAATCGCCTATGAACCAATCTGGGCGATTGGAACAGGAAAAACAGCAACTCCATCGCAAGCACAAGAAATCCATAAATTCATCCGATATCAACTTGTAAAATGTATTGGTCCTTCTGAATCTAAAAAAATGCGAATCGTTTACGGCGGCTCGGTCAAGCCTGAAAATGCAAAGGCCCTATTAGGACAACCCGATGTCGATGGTGGATTAATAGGTGGCGCTAGCTTAGTAAGTTCTGATTTTTTTTCTATAATCCAGTCTTGCTCTTGAGAGAAGATCAGTATAGAAGTGCTTGTCCTCGGGTGGTATATTATAATGGATTCAGTTGTACTTATCATACACTTATTAATTGCAATAGGGTTAGTTGGCGTAGTCCTGTTGCAGCGCAGTGAAGGCGGTGCCCTCGGCATGGGAGGGGGCAGCAGTGGCGGGATGGGTGGTTTCATGACTGGTAGATCAGCATCCGATATTTTAACTAAGACCACCGCAATTCTTGCAGGAACTTTTATGGTCACAAGTCTTGTCTTAGCTATTCTAGCTGGGAAAGAACGCGAATCGACCTCAATTCTAGATGATGTAAGAACCGAATCACGCGGTACCCAGGAGCCTTCAAGTACGCCTGCAGCACCAACAGTACCTAAGCCTTAATGGTTTTTACAAAGAATAAACAGCCGAAAATATTCTTTCTAATTATAAAAAGGGAGAAAAAATCGTTGGATAGTAGATTGAGACTATTGGCGAGCTAGAATTTTGGTGTATGTTGTTCGCCCATGACACGGTTTATTTTCATTACCGGTGGTGTGGTTTCCTCATTAGGAAAAGGTCTTGCCTCTGCAGCACTTGGTGCTCTTCTGCAAGCCAGAGGGTTTAAAGTTCGCCTTCGAAAGTTAGATCCTTACATTAACGTGGACCCGGGGACCATGAGCCCATATCAGCATGGGGAAGTATATGTTACTGACGATGGTGCTGAAACAGATCTAGATTTGGGCCATTATGAACGTTTCACCGGGGTAACATCCCGACAGACCGACAATATAACTACGGGTCGAATTTACTCAGAAGTAATAACGAAAGAGCGCCGAGGTGACTATCTTGGAGCCACAATTCAAGTTATTCCCCATATCACGGATGCGATAAAAGATTTTATAACCAACGATGTATCAAATGAAGACTTCTTGTTATGTGAAATTGGTGGAACGGTTGGTGATATTGAAGGCCTACCATTCTTAGAAGCAATTCGTCAACTGGGTAATGAATTAGGCAAAAAACGTGCACTTTTCATGCACCTAACTTTGTTGCCATATGTTGCTGCAGCGGGCGAACTAAAGACTAAACCGACACAGCATTCAGTGAAAGAGCTCCTTTCTGTCGGAATACAAGCCGACTTGCTTCTCTGTCGGTCAGAACGAGAAATCCCTGAAGTGGAACGCAAAAAAATAGCGCAATTTTGTAATGTTGGAGAAGAATCAGTAATCCCCGCCCTTGATGTAAAGAGTATTTACGAAGTTCCTCATAGCTATCATCAGCAAGGCCTTGACAATCAAGTTTGCCGACATTTTTCAATAAATGCTCCGGAACCTTGCCTCGAGCGATGGATGGAAATACATGACCGAAAAACTGCTCCAGAGGGGGAAGTTAATATCGCGGTTGTTGGTAAATATACCGGACTATTAGATGCGTATAAATCCCTTGCCGAAGCTCTAGATCATGGGGGAATTGCAAATCACGTTAAAGTAAATATGAATTGGATTGATGCCGAGGTATTTGAAGGAGAGCGCCCACTTAATTATTTAGAGAAAGTTCATGGAATATTAGTTCCAGGTGGGTTTGGGATCCGCGGGTCCGAGGGAAAGATTGCAGCTGCAAAATTTGCCCGTGAACAAAATGTACCTTATTTTGGTATTTGTTTTGGTATGCAAATGGCTGTTATTGAAGCAGCTCGCAACATGGCCGGATTGGCCGACGCGAGTTCAACAGAATTCGGCCCACATGATGAACCCCTAGTAGGTTTAATGACAGAGTGGATGAAAGGAAATGAGATACAAGAAAGGGGGATCAAAAGCGATATGGGAGGAACCATGCGACTGGGAGCATACGACTGTTTATTAAGGGAGGGTTCGAAAGCCCACAAGATCTACGGTTGTAAAGAAATAGTTAGTGAACGTCATCGCCATCGATATGAAGTTAACAGCTCTTATATACCAGCCTTAGAACAAGCCGGCATGCTATTTTCAGGACTTTCACCTGATGGGCTTTTACCAGAAATTGTTGAAATTCCTGACCATAATTGGTTTATCGGCGTTCAGTTCCACCCGGAACTCAAATCAAAACCTCTCGACCCTCATCCATTATTTACTTCATTTATTTGTTCAGCAGTTAAACAAGCTAGATTGGTTTAAATATTGTGTTTTTTTGGCACGAGTGCTTTCTTTCAAATTGACCATAGATTAAAAGATTTCCTTAAATACTAAAGCGACCGTATTTGAGACTTCAATGTAAAAAGAAAAAAATAGAGCAGACGAAGAGTTTCTAAAACAATTATGGAAAAGCCTCAAAATAGAATTCGTGTTGCAAAACTTGAAATAGCTAACGACCGACCAATAGTCGTTATAGCTGGTCCCTGTGTAATTGAAAGTCAAGAACATGCTTTAATGATGTCCTCCCGTTTAAAAGAAATTTGTAACCAATTAGAGGTAGGACTAGTTTATAAATCATCTTTTGATAAGGCCAACCGAACATCGGGCTCGAGTTATCGCGGAGTGGGATTTGATAAGGGGCTTGAAATTCTGAACAAAGTAAAATTGGAGACGAATATCCCTGTACTAACAGACGTTCATGAAAGTCAACAGTGCTCAAAAATTTCAGAAGTTGCCGACATTCTTCAAATCCCAGCGTTCTTATGTCGTCAAACCGACCTGTTAACTGCAGCCGCAGAAACGGGCAAAGCAATAAATGTAAAAAAAGGCCAATTTCTGGAACCGTGGGACGTGGAAAATATTGTTGCCAAGATCAATGATGCAGGAAATGAAAATGTAATGGTTTGCGAAAGAGGGGCAAGTTTTGGATACAATACTCTAGTAACGGACTTTAGAGGGATTCCCCTTATGGCAAAAATGACGGGTTGCCCAATAGTATTTGACGCAACTCACTCAGTTCAACAACCGGGAGGACAGGGAACTTCCTCTGGGGGGCAAAGTGAGTATGCTCCAGTGCTAGCGCGGGCGGCTGTTGCGGTTGGCGTCGCAGCTGTATTTGTAGAAACGCACCAAGACCCCGAAAACGCACCTTCTGACGGACCGAATATGATACCACTTTCAAGAATGTACAATGTCGTAAAAACACTCAAAACATTTGATGAAATAGCAAAAGAAAATCCGGTTCAAATTGGTGTTGATAATATTACTGATTAGCGATTTTCTCAATATAATGCTAGAATCTGATGAAAACTAAAATGGAAGAGATCAATCTATTTATTGGTCTCAAAACGAGTAATAATCTTGCTTTATTCGTTGTGTCAAATTATAGCTTCGACAAAGAAAAATTTTCCTAAAAACGCGAGTATATTAAATGACTGCAATAATTGATATAATTGGCCGGGAAATTCTTGATAGTCGTGGAAATCCGACAGTCGAGGTAGATGTTGTATTGGAGACAGGTGTTCGTGGACGAGCTTCAGTGCCTTCTGGTGCTTCCACTGGAACCCATGAAGCCAAAGAATTACGTGACCAAGATCCTAATCGATATCTTGGCCGAGGCGTCTTAAATGCTGTCGAAATCATTAATAGAGAAATTTTTGATACCTTGTCTGGAATGGAGGTTGAAGAACAGCTGCTTATAGACCAAACACTAATCAATCTTGATGGAACTGAAGGGAAGGAGCGCCTTGGAGCCAACTCAATTCTCGGTGTTTCTCTTGCTTGCTTGAAAGCCGCAGCTAAACAAGAATCTATTCCACTATATCGCTACATTGGAGGAGCATTTTCCCACACTTTGCCAACCCCTATGATGAACATTGTCAATGGAGGCGTGCATGCGGATAACTTGATAGATGTTCAAGAATTTATGGTTGTCCCTGTAGGTGCAGATTCTATTTGTGAAGCTATCCGAATTGGTGCAGAAATCTTCCACAATTTAAAAAATGAGCTATCTTTATCGGGGCAAAGTATAAATGTTGGAGACGAAGGAGGCTTTGCACCATCTCTAAATTCAACTAAAGAAGTCCTCGATGTACTAACAAATGCTATTAATACGGCTGGTTATTCACCAGGCTCCGATGTTGTGCTTGCTATTGATGCAGCTTCCACTGAGTTTTATAAGAACGGTTTTTACGAGATGAAAGGAGAGGGAAAAAAGCTAGATACTGAAGGTATGATCGGGTATTGGGATGATCTCGTAAAAAATTATCCCATAAAATCAATAGAAGATGCGATAGCAGAGAATGATTGGGACGGCTGGAAATCGCTAACCGAGGCTATTGGACAAAAAGTACAGCTAGTTGGTGACGACCTATTTGTTACCGACCCAGCAAAACTTCAAGAAGGCATTAATAAAGGCATAGGAAATGCTATTTTAATAAAAATCAACCAAATTGGAACGGTTTCCGAAACCCTTGAAGCAATAAATGTTGCTCACACATCTGGTTATAACTCAATAGTCTCGCATCGTTCAGGAGAAACAGAAGATCCTGTGATTGCTGATATTGCCGTCGGAACTAAAGCCAATCAAATAAAAACCGGAGCCCTTTGCCGATCAGAACGTTTGGCGAAGTACAATCAACTGTTACGAATTGAAGAAGAACTTGGTCCAGTCGGTGATTTTGCTGGTTGGAAATGTTTTCAAAAAAATTAATTTTAATTTGATGCGCTAACGACTTTTTAACACTTCTAGTCATATTGTTCCCGAAGGAATAATAATCCTCATTGAAGAAATCGTAGTGGGGGAGAATGCCAAAATGGCTATAAGATTAGTTAGTGCTAGAATTAAAAAAATGTTGGGTCCTATACTTGGAGCCTGCGTCCTAGGGTATTTTTTATTTCATTCAATACATGGTGAGAGAGGACTTTTTTCCCTTATTGAATTGGAAAAACGTGTTGCAAGAACTGAGGCTGTTGCAGCAAAACTCAAAGAGCAAAAGAACATATGGAAGCATAGAGTAGCTTTGTTGCATCCTAGTAGGATAGACCCTGATATGTTGGAAGAACGGGTTCGGGATATGCTTAACTTCGGACACAAGGATGACGTTGTTTTTATTATTCGACAGGACAAATGGAGTGGCTAGATGAACCTCTTAAGGAAGAATTTAAAGCCACCTTATTATGCTGCAATTTTAAATTACGGACCAGGTGAAGTTGATCGCGTTCAAATAACACCTGTCCAACAGATGACAACGCTTGCGACCAAGCAAGCAGGTTTCTTGGGCTTAGAGGCCTTTAGTAAGAATGGGCGCTCTACAATGATTTCTTACTGGAGGAAAACATCTGATATTCGGGCGTGGGAGAAAAAAGGGAACCGCAAAATCTCGTCTCAAATCGGCATTAACTGCCAGCAGACTAAAGCATTTAATTTAAAAGTAACAAAAATCAGTAACGAAAGTCCGGTTGATTTTTGTTTATAATACAAAAATAGCTAATGCTTGCCTGAAAACACTCTGTTAAGCGCTTTAAGGGGAAAACAATTTTTTGACCAAAAGGAGAGCGGTTATGTCTCAATTTAGCACAAAAACAAAAATAAACGGAGGCATAGAAAAACTATCTTATTACGCCACCGTGCCAGAAGATCCGCCTTTCGGGTTAAATGCTTATCGTTTTAAGGATGCTGCGGAAGTTGTTTTAGAATTAGCTCGTTGCGAGAGATACTTTAAGGAAATCATTCAAACTAAAGATGGTGCAGGATACTCATATTCAGTAATTTACTGGAAAAGAGCCGAAGCTATAAGACCTTGGTTAAAACGTGTTGAAAGGCAACTACCTGCAACAATAAGATTAACAGATATAGTAATTGACAGTGGATGTTTCTGGCCGTGGCTAAATAACGTATTTGATGCCAGAGCTAGAGGCTTAGTTGAGCTTCCAGAAATGTTTAAGCCAGTAGCTAAAATTGCCGCTTAACTTATATTAAGTTAATTTTATAGTTTAATTTCAGAATTACCTTGTCGAACGCGCCAATATCATTATCTTCTATCTTCCTAGTCAGGTGCCATATGATAGGATTGATGATAAGGGATGGCAAAAAAAGCTACCACAAAGAAAAATAAAGACCTTCACGAAAAGAAAGGACAAGAGCTCCTTAATTATTATCGTGAAATGTTACTGATTCGGCGCTTTGAAGAAAAAGCTGGCCAACTCTACGGCATGGGACTGATCGGTGGGTTTTGTCATCTCTATATTGGTCAAGAAGCTGTCGTAGTAGGTATGTTGGCAACTGCAAAAAAAGATGTGGATACGATAATTACCAGTTATCGTGACCATGGGCATATGCTTGCTTGCGGAATGGATCCTAATGGAGTGATGGCAGAGCTTACAGGTCGGAAGACTGGTTATTCTAAGGGTAAAGGGGGATCAATGCATATGTTTTCCCCTGAAAAAAAATTTTTTGGAGGGCATGGTATTGTTGGAGCCCAAGTGCCTCTTGGGACTGGGTTAGGTTTTTCACACCGTTACAAAAAGGATGGCGGTATAAACCAAACCTATTTTGGTGATGGCGCAGTAAATCAGGGGCAGGTTTATGAGGCGTTTAATATGGCTAGCTTATGGAAACTACCAGTAATTTACATAATTGAGAATAACAAATATGGTATGGGAACAGCTATTGAACGGGCGTCTTCAACGACTGAGTTATACAATCGAGGGATAGCTCATGATATTCCGGGTGAACAAGTAAATGGAATGGATGTCCTAGCAGTCAAATTAGCGGGTGAAAAAGCTGCAAAATATTGCCGCGAAGGAAAGGGGCCATTTATCCTTGAAATGCTGACCTATCGATATAGGGGGCACTCTATGTCCGACCCGGCAAAATATCGATCTAAAGACGAAGTTACACGCATGCGCAAAAAAAGCGATCCAATAGACTACTGTCGACATCTACTTCTCAAAGAAAAGCATACAACTGAAAATACCCTTAAAGACATGGACCGGGAAATCAAGGAAATTTGTACGGCAGCAGCTGACTACGCTAAAGAGAGTCCAGAACCTGATCCATCAGAACTATACTGTGACGTTCTTATTGAAAATTAACTTTAATCAAGTTACTTTATTGTTATCGGAAAAAAGATGCCAATTCAAATATTAATGCCCGCTTTATCACCAACGATGACCGAAGGGAACATTGTCCGTTGGTTAAAAAAAGTGGGAGAAAATATATCAAGTGGAGATGTTGTTGTTGAAATTGAATCTGATAAAGCGACTATGGAAGTCGAATCAATCGAAGACGGAGTTCTGGGTAAGATTCTAAAACCTGAAGGAAGTGAGGGTGTTGCAGTCAATACACCTATTGCAATTATTCTAGAAGAAGGTGATACAAAAGAAATAGCAATATCGAACCCTTCAGCGTCAATTCAAAACGAAAGCCATCATTCTACCTATTCAGTAGAGATTACTGCAGATAGTGATCGATCGTCAAAAGCTAAACCCAAACGCTCTGAAGATTGTAAAAACATAACCGTTAGACAAGCAATCCGTGATGCTATTGCTGAAGAAATGCGGTTAGATAATCATGTTTTTCTTATGGGAGAAGAAGTCGCCCAGTATGAAGGCGCTTATAAAGTTAGCCAGGGACTTTTAGACGAATTTGGCGAAGAACGTGTCATTGACACACCGATAACTGAGCAAGGTTTTACGGGCCTTGCTATTGGTGCCGCATTTAATGGCCTCCGTCCTATAGTAGAATTCATGACCTTTAATTTTGCTATGCAGGCAATTGATCAGATAGTTAATTCAGCAGCAAAGACCCTTTATATGTCTGGGGGAACAATGGGATGCCCAATTGTCTTTCGTGGACCAAATGGTGCAGCTTCTCGTGTTGCAGCTCAGCACTCACAGTGCTTTGCATCCTGGTATGCAAACATTCCGGGATTAAAAGTTTTAGCCCCATGGTCAGCGTCCGATGCTAAAGGTTTGTTAAAAGCTGCAATTCGAGATCCAAATCCAGTTATATTTCTTGAAAATGAAATGCTTTATGGCCAGTCATTCCATGTACCGGAGGATGATAATTTTACCTTGCCAATTGGAAAGGCCTGCATTGAACGTGAAGGCCGCGACGTAACGTTAGCAGCATATTCCTTGGGCGTCAGCGTAGCGCTCGAAGCTGCTGATGAATTAGCAGCGAATCACAATCTATCAGCTGAAGTGATTAATCTTCGCTCAATCCGCCCAATAGACTTTGAGACAATCTCAACCTCAATACAAAAGACAAACCGGTTTGTCAGTGTTTGTGAGGGGTGGCCAAGTTGCGGAGTAGGAGCTGAGTTAACATCGTTAGCTATAGAACATGTTTTTGATTATTTAGACGCACCACCCGTCAGAATATCAGCGAAAGACGTTCCCTTGCCATATGCTGCAAACTTGGAAGCCCTAGCTTTACCGAAAGCAACTGATGTCGTTTCAGCAGTAGAGAAAATTTGTCTCTTATAGACAATACTGGAGAACTTTTAATGCCAATAAAAATTCTGATGCCGGCTCTGTCTCCGACAATGACTGAAGGCACAATAGCTAAGTGGCTAGTCAAAGAAGGTGCAGAAGTTTCTTCAGGTGATGTAGTGTGTGAAATAGAAACTGACAAAGCAACCATGGAAGTTGAAACAATAGATGATGGGATTGTTGGAAAAATTCTTATACCGGAAGGAACTGGGTCAGTTGCTGTTAATTCACCGATTGCAATCCTATTGGCCGAAGGTGAAGATCCTGCCAATATAGAGAAAGGGTCTTCTACTAATGAGAATTTTGCTCCACAAGATAACCATGCCGGTTCGAATAATGGAATTAAAACCGCCGTTAAAAAGAATGCGACAACTATTTCCGATTCTATGCCAAAACAAAAGACTGAAAGAATATTTGCCAGCCCATTAGCACGACGGATGGCACACGAATCTGGCCTTGATTTAAACTCTATTAGCGGGAGTGGCCCGAACGGTCGTATTTTAAAACGTGATATAGAAGTAGCAGCAAAAGCACCACAGATAGAATTAAAAGGGATTACCCAGAAAGGATATCCAGAAGAAAAAGACAAATCTGAATCAAGCCACCAAGCTATTCCAAACTCGTCTATGCGTAAAACAATTGCTGCACGTTTAACCACTTCGGCACGCGACATCCCGCACTTTAATGTTTCGTCCGATGTCGACATTGGACAATTAATCAATTTCCGAAAAAAATTGAATGGCGATGGGGAAAAAAATTTTAAGATTTCAATCAATGATTTTATTGTCAAGGCATCTGCAATAGCTTTGATTCGAGTGCCGGAATGCAATGTCTCGTTCACGGACGATGCAATCTTGATGCATAGAGATCAAGATATCTCGATAGCGGTTTCTGTCAAAGGCGGCCTAATTACACCTATTATCCGAAATGTTTCATCAAAGGGGTTGTCAGATATTTCTAACGAAATAAAAGAACTTGCTTCACGCGCGAAGCAGGGGACGTTAAAGTCAGAAGAATACCTAGGTGGAACTTTTACAATATCTAATCTTGGCATGTATGGAGTTAGGTCGTTCAACTCAATCATTAACAGTCCTCAAGGAGCCATCCTTTCGGTTGGAGCAGGAGAAGAACGGCCGGTAGTAATAAATAACGCTCTTGCTATTGCCTCAATAATGACTTTAACCCTAGCTGTTGACCATAGATGTATCGACGGGGTAGTTGCCGCTTCTTTTATGAAAGAATTAAAAAATATACTCGAGGAACCCGTTCAGCTGATGCTGTAAAGGTTAATATTATTGGTATGGATAATTTTGACGTAATTGTTATTGGCGCTGGCCCAGGAGGATATGTTACTGCTATCCGGGCTGCACAATTAGGCTTCAAAACATGTATTGTTGAAAATAAACATTTAGGCGGAATTTGTCTGAATTGGGGTTGTATACCTACAAAGGCACTGCTTCGATCGGCTGAGGTTTTTCACCTCATGAAGAATGCTGATTCCTTTGGAATATCGTCTAAAGAAACAAATTTTGACCTTAAACGAATTGTCGAACGGTCGCGAGATATTTCCAAACAACTAAACCAAGGAGTTGGATATCTCTTGAAAAAGAATAAAGTTTCTGTGTTTACAGGAACCGCAAAACTAAATGGTCCTGGTAAAATAGAGTTATCTGCCAATGATGAAAAAGCAAAATTGCTTTCGTCACCCCATATTATTATTGCTACTGGCGCAAGACCTAGAACCTTACCCCAATTTAAATTGAGCAAAAACTTGCTTTGGACTTATTTTGAAGCAATGGTTCCAAAGAAAATTCCCCAGTCGCTAATAGTAATTGGATCGGGTGCAATTGGTGTTGAGTTCGCAAGTTTTTATTGCGCGCTCGGTGCTGATGTAACAATTCTCGAAATACTACCCCAAATACTACCTAACGAAGACCCAGAAATTGCTGCTATAGCAAGAAAACAAATGGAACTATACGGTATAAAAATAATCACAGAAGCTACGATAAAAAACGTTAAAAAGAAAGATGACCGTGTTACGTTGGATATTGATACGAAAAATAATCAAAGCAAAGAATTGACTGTTAATAGAATAATTTCGGCAATAGGAGTACAGGGAAACATTGAAAATCTTGGGCTAGAGACAACCAAAGTAAAAACTGAAAAAAACTGTATCCGTACTGATAGCTTTGGATTAACCAACGAGCCAGGAATTTTCGCGATTGGCGATGTAGCTGGCCCCCCAATGCTTGCGCATAAAGCAGAACATGAAGGCGTTATCTGTATAGAAAAAATTGCGGGTATGGAAGTAGACCCGCTACAAACCAATAAGATACCGAACTGCACCTACAGCTTTCCTCAAATCTCTAGTGTTGGCCTAACTGAAAATAATGCAGTAAATGCAGGATATAGTGTTCGCGTAGGGAGATTTCCGTTTATTGGAAATGGAAAAGCTATAGCACTTGGCGAGCGGGACGGACTTGTGAAAACGGTTTTTGACGCAAATACTGGCGAGTTGCTTGGTGCACATATGGTGGGAGCTGATGTAACAGAATTAATACACGGTTTTGTAATTGCAATGGGGTTAGAAACAACAGAAAAAGAGTTAATGGATACTATTTTTCCGCACCCAACGCTATCTGAAATGATGCACGAATCTGTGTTAGATGCGTATCAACAAGTTATACATATCTAATCTTAAAAGACCTAACTCAGAAAAGTGGGCCCCGATACAAAATATGATCATACTGATGTAATATGGGAATTTGCCTAGGGTTTATAAAATGACTAGAAAAGTAATATCACCAAAACTTCGACATCCTGAAAAAGCAAAGAATATCCCGTTCAAAATTAAGAAGAAACCTGACTGGATACGGGTAAGGGCTTCGTATTCTAAATCATACATGAAAATACGAGAATTGACACGACAACATCGTTTGAACACTGTCTGCGAGGAGGCAGCATGCCCAAATATTGGAGAATGCTGGAGCAAACGTCATGCAACCTTCATGATCTTGGGAGATATTTGCACTCGGGCATGTGCATTTTGTAATGTTGCAACGGGTAAACCCCAGAAAATTGATTACAACGAACCGAAACGCGTTGCTCAGTCAGTAGCAAAATTAGGTATGCGCCATGTTGTCATCACGTCAGTTGATCGAGATGATTTGAAGGATGGGGGAGCCAATCAATTTGCCGATTGCATAAAATTTTTACGAGAATATGCACCTCGCGTAACAATTGAAGTACTTACACCGGATTTCAGGGGAAAAAACAATGCACTCAATACTGTAATGGCTGCTAAACCGGATGTTTTTAATCACAATCTAGAAACCGTTCCCGAACTTTATCGAAAAATTCGCCCAGGCGCCGACTATATCCATTCTCTAAATTTATTAAAGGAAGCAAAAAAAATAAGCCCTGAAATTTTCACAAAATCAGGAATAATGGTTGGTTTAGGTGAAAATAAAAATGAAATTCTTCAAGTTATGGATGATATGCGCTCTGTAAACGTAGATTTCATAACAATAGGTCAATATCTCGCCCCAACCCGGCGACATGCGCCAGTGGATCGTTTTGTTACACCGGAGGAATTTAAAGAGTTTCGCGCAATTGCTAATTCAAAAGGCTTTCTATTGGTTGCGGCGACCCCACTTACTCGTTCTAGTTACCATGCCGACGAAGATTTTGCTCGCTTAAAAAAACAAAGAAATTACCAAATTTCGAGCAGTATATAGCCAGATCTCGAAAAACCAAACAACCATGCCAACACACACGGAAATAAAAGATCTCCCCTATACCTGCGAAAGCGTATTTGATCTGGTAATTGACATTCGGAAATATCCAGAATTCTTACCTTGGTGTCTGGATATCAATATAACAAAAGAGGTTCCCGGTATTATTGTTGCTGATATGACTATTGGATTTAAATTTTTCCGCGAAAATTTTACCTCAAGAGTTCATTATATAAAGCCAAAATCCATAAATGTAATTTATGAGAAGGGACCCTTTGAGTATCTTGTTAACGAATGGAATTTTGAACAAATAAGCAATCGAAAAACCCGTATCAGATTTCATGTAGATTTTGAGTTTCGTTCAATAATTTTCAAGAAGGCAATGGGTATAATCTTCAGTGAGGCTGTGCGTAAGATGGTTTCTGCCTTTGAAACTAGGGCTGCAGAACTAAATGAATAACAACCATTTCACAACAATGAAAACTGCAACCAACAATTTCTGCTGTAAATTAAAATTATTTCGGCGATACATTTCAGATTTTTTGTGCCCTATACTAAGTCCATTAGCATACTAATTGCTAGATCAACTGAAGCCAACCGAACACGGTCACGGTTACCTCTAAAAATTCTAGATTCACTTGTAGAAACACCATTCCTCCGCTCTACCGCAACGAAAACAAGCCCGACAGGCTTCTCCTTTGTTCCACCACCTGGACCCGCAATCCCAGTAATTGCAATAGATAAATCTACAGATGTGCAATCTAAAATCCCTTTTGCCATCATTTCCGCTACTTCCCCACTAACCGCCCCTTTATTTTCTAGAAGTTTAAGGGAAACCCCAAGCATCTCATGTTTTGAACGATTGGTGTATGTAATAAACCCTCTATCAAAAACAAGCGATGATCCTGGTATCGAAGTCAGTAAACCCGATAATAATCCGCCGGTGCAAGATTCAGCAGAACCAATTGAAAGGCCCGAAACCTTGCAAGAAATTAGGAGTTTTTTTGCAGCCTTTATTGTTTCTTGATGAAAAATATTCAAATTCCAAACAACCAAAAAGCGATAACAAGTATGATAAGTGAAAAAATTCCTGCTAAAACATCGTCTAACATTATACCTAAACCATTTTCAATATGTTGATCTACCCAAGAAATTGGCCAAGGCTTAAGAATATCAAAAAATCGAAACAAAACGAATCCAAAACTATAATAAAGTATATCTGGAGCGATAAAGAGCACACTTACCCATTGCCCAACAACCTCATCAATTACTATTCTGCTAGGATCCTTCTCTTTATATCTTTTTCTGCACTGATCACTTACAATAATCCCCAAGAGTAAAACACTTAGTAACAATGCCAGAAACCACGCGTGTCCAAAAGATTCAATGATTATCCAGGCGATAGGTAAAGCTATCAAAGAGCCCGCTGTGCCAGGCATTATAGGAATATATCCAACCCCAAACCAAGTTGATAAAATTGTTGATACATTTAATTTTTGCAAATTATTTTCCTTATTCCCCTAACCTTTGCTATACTACCAACCGGATAGATAAGAAAAGAGTGACCTCAAATTTAGATTATAGCTTGCATAGGAATATAGTTGTCGATATTTTTTACTTGAAAAAGAATCCAAAGTACATCCTACATATTTTAGTCAAAATAAAAAATTAATGTCAGAACTAAACATTATGAAAAAGACGTTCATTGAAAAATTTTTTGTTAGCTGGTGGTGCAAACTTGTTTAGTAAGCTTAACAGTGGTCCAATGGCTAGGGATAGCAGGTTGCGGCAAGCTTTTTGTCAGTTTCTCGCCTTACTCTATAAGACATTCCCTGAAAGACGCATCCACGTTAGAACAGGGGAACGAATTCGGTTTCTAGTAATCCCAACATACGCTCAAGTTGCAGGATTTTTCGTAATAGCCCTAACATTTTCTTGGATATCTTTCTCTTCTTATATGGTAGTTGAACATGGCCAAATTGTGGCTCTTAAAGAAGCCCAAATTGCTGGAGCAAGAAACGCATACGAAGAACTTTTAGCTGAGATTACAGAGTATCAAAAAAAGTTTACTGTAATAACAAAGGACTTGGAACAAAATCATAATCTGATGTTAAGCTTGGTTGAGAGAAACACAGTGCTTAGGAAAAATCTTTCAACAGTTCAAAATCGCCTGAGTGAAACTGAAAACGACCGAATTCATATTGCCCAAGCTAGACAGCAGCTAAAGGATGATCTTTCAATACTGAAAACAAATATGCAGCAGATGACGTCAAGAAACTATCTATTGCGCGATAATTTGGAAACTGTAGAAACGGATCTGTTTCAGGTGATCAGCCAGCGTGATAAGGCACTTAGAAAAACTGCTGCCCTCGAGACGACTGTGGGTAATTTAAATAACCGTCTTGTTAATCTTGAGCAGAGCCAAGAAGAAGCCGTTCAAAATATGTTTGCACGCACTGAAAGCCAAATAAAAAATGCTGAAAAGGTACTGAAACGAACAGGCCTAAAATTAGCTAGCTTGTTTAAGGCTGGCAAATTAATGCGTAAGATAGCCCGAGGCGGACCGTTTATCCCTGCCAATTCTAACTTGCCGCCTGGACATAAGTTAAAAGCTGAGCTTGAAAACTTGGATACGTCACTTTTAAAGCTAGAGGGATTGCAAAATTTATTGAAAAAGGTGCCTTTGGTTTCGCCGTTAAATACGTATTATGTTACGTCAAGTTTCGGAAAACGCCGAGATCCTATAAACAATCGTTGGGCGGCTCATTACGGAGTTGACTTAGGTAGTTCAAAAAGAGCCCCCGTATATTCAACAGCTCCAGGTAAGGTCATATTCGCCGGATGGAAAGGACGATATGGACGATTGATTGTTATAAGCCATGGAGCCGGGCTAAAAACGCGTTACGGCCATCTATCCAAAATCTTAGTCAAACGAGGACAAAAGGTTTCTTTTCTGCATAAAATTGGTCTTCTTGGAAATTCTGGCCGAAGTACCGGACCGCACCTTCATTATGAAGTCTTATTTAAGGGCAAACCCAGAAACCCAATCAAATTCATTAAGGCTGGAAGACATGTTTTCAAAGAATAGCGGAAAAAAGACTATAAAGACACCCGAGGAAGTGAGCCCACCATCAATCATCAGTGCTGACTTAAAAGTTATCGGTAATTTAAACAGTAGAGGCGAAATTCAAATTGATGGCAAAGTAAAAGGTGATATTTATTGTAAATCGATGCTAGTTGGTAAAACTGCTGAAATCAGCGGATCAGTAGTAGTTGAAAGGCTAGAAGTCCACGGAAAAATTCTTGGTGAGATAAAAGCAAAAGTTATCAAACTAGCTAAATCTGCAAACGTTATCGGCGATATTCTCCATGAAGAGTTAGCTATTGAGACGGGAGCATTTCTAGAAGGGCATTGCAAACATAGTGAATTTAAAACAAATGAAAATAATGATATATCTAAAAATTCTAGTAGCATAGAAGCTTTAACTGTATTTTCTGATGACACTAAAACGCACACAGGCGAAAAATCTTCTGATAAAGTGCCAATCAAATCGGTAGCAAAATTCTAGGAGAGAGCTTCAGCAAATAGATTTGCGTCAACATTCCCACCAGAACAGACAACTACTACTGTTTTACCCTGGTGCCTTTCCTTGTTTTTCATCAATGCTGCAAACGCAACGGCGCCACCTGGTTCAGCGATCAGTTTATAATACTGAAAAATATTTTTCATAGCTAATCGAGTATCTTTATCAGACACAAAAACTCCCCCAGTTAAGATTTTTGAATTAATAGAAAATGTTAACTCTCCCGGTACCTCTGCCAACAAGGAATCACAAATAGAATAACCTTTAGGTTTATTCCATACTCGTTCTCCTTGAAGCAACGAAAGTCGAGTATCGTCAAAGTTTTTCGGCTCCACTGAGAAAACTTCGGTTGATGGGCTTCTTTTTGCTAATGCTAACCCAACACCTGCTACTAACCCACCTCCACCACATGGCACGTAAACTGAATCAATTTGAGCTGAGAGTTTTTGTGATTGCAAAATAATCTCACGACCTACCGTACCTTGCCCAGCAATGACGAGTGGATCATCATAAGGTTTTATTAGGGTTAAATTTCGTTTGTAAGCTATAGTTTGGCCAATTTCTTCGCGATTTTCTATAAAACGATTATAAGTAATAATTTTTGCTTCATATGCGCGTGTATTGTCAATTTTTAAACGGGGAGCATCCTCAGGCATTATAATTGTAGCAGGCAGCCCAATCATCGCCGCAGCCGCTGCTACTCCTTGTGCGTGGTTTCCAGAAGAGTAAGCAACGACCCCATTTACCTTTTTAATAGTATTACGTACCGAGATTGCATTGTACGCTCCCCTGAATTTAAATGAACCAGTTCGTTGCAGAGGTTCTGCTTTAAGCAAAACCCGTACACCTATCATCTTGTTCAAAAGAGACGACTCCAGTAATGGGGTCTCCACAGCTAATCCCGTTAGCCGCTTCGCTGCCGAAGTGATATCTCTATACGACACTTCCATTATATCTTCTAATTATCCTTCGTTTCAGTTGGGGCACGATTTTTTCCTATCAAGTATCATGAAGAATCTTCATTTTCCTAGTTATATACTGAAGCTTGTTTCTATAATATTCGGATGCAAACGTTATGTTTTGCGCCTAACACCAACAACAAATTCCGGGATCAACAAAACTTTAAGAAAACTATATTCCTAGGAGGCCTGGTACCGCTGAGAGGTCAGGGATTTGATATAACTTGTTTCCTGGAAGATTTTCTTGTTCGTGATTAAATCGATTTATCCAATACGTCTGAAAACCAAAATTCTGTGCTCCACATGCATCCCATGCGTTAGAAGAAAAAAAATACATTTTTTCAGAAATAAAACCTAATTTTACTTGTGGAAGTTCATATGCTTTTGGATGAGGCTTAAACACTTGAACCGAATCAACAGAGTAAACTCCATGAAGCAAATCTATAATGCCAGAATTTTCAATAGCAGCCTCTAACATATCTTCAGAACCATTTGATAAAATAACTGACCGAATTCCATGATTCTTTAATTTTTCTAATGTTGCCCTGACTTCTGGATATGATTTCAAGATAAAATAAACTTCTAGAAGGTTAGAGCGAATTCTCTTATCATCTATATTAAAGGTCTTTAGTGCATAATCTAAAGCATCTTGGGTTACTTGCCAAAACGCAATATATTCACCCATCAATGTTCGAAGCCAAGAATATTGAAGCTGCTTATCCCTCCAAAGCATTGCGAATTCTTCCCAATTACTCCCTATATCTTCCTTGCAGGATTCTGCAGCGGAATTAACGTCAAATAATGTCCCATATGCATCAAATACGCACACCTCTAGTTCAGAAATATTAGTCATAGTTAACCGATCCTCTTAAACAATGTTTGAACAAGTGTGGTTAATTCAAGGTGTTGTCGCTCGCTTTTAAGTGGAGGTCTGATCGTAAGCTAACAGGCGCCTCAGTTCCAGACAATATGTGCCGATAGACCTGCAAGTTTTCCAAAACCCGTTGAATGTAGTTTCGGGTTTCTTTGATTGGTATTAACTCTACCCAATCGATAGAATCAACCAAGGGATCGCGTGGGTCCCCATTTTCATGTATCCACCGTTTAACACGGGAATTCCCAGCGTTATAAGCTGCTAAAGAAAGTATATGCGAGCCCTTAAATTGCTGCATTAAAGTTAACAAGAAAGTCTTACCAATTTTAATATTGTAATTAGGATCGGTTAGAAGCCGGGATTTTGAGTATTTCAACCCTAGACGTTTTACAGTGCGCTTAGCCGTATTAGGCATCAATTGCATTAAACCACGAGCTTTAGCGGGCGAGATTGCGCCTAAATTAAACATGCTTTCTTGCCGAATTAACGCTAACACAAGTGCGTTTTCCAAAGTAAAATCTGACGGTTGATCTTTTAATGTGGGTAAATTTATTTCCGGATAATTGCTTTTTATTAACGAGATACCTTTTCTAAGGGATTTTTTTGAAATCCAAATTGAGAGATCTTTATAACCCAATGAAAGGCAAAGCTCTGCCGTCAACCTCATCCATCCTGAGTCATCTGAAACTGATAAGATAGATTTTAGAAATGGTTTGATTTTTATTTTTATTTTAGCACGAGCAAGTAATTTTATTGCCCTAACTAACTCGTGCCTATTAAATTTGTTTTCTAACCCTGGTTCAATCTTTGGGGCCAAAGGGAAGCGTAGGCTGGAATTTAGGTGTAACTCAGTGAACGAGAGCTGTCCATAATAAGTTGTGGAATTCTTAGAGCCAATCTCATACCATTTTCTCGCGAGACCTTTCTCTCCGCTAGAATCAGCCGTGCGTCCAAGCCAATAAGCCCCTCGCGATTTACTAATAGGATAACTCACAGCATCATACATTCGTTGGAAATGCGATAAGGCAATCTTGTGATCTCCGAGGAACCGCAGTGCAACCCAGCCAGAGAACCATTCAGCTTCAGCATAGTCTGCTCCAGATTCTTTTTTCAAATTATGTTTGGATGCTGCTTTGTAAGCTGCAGTTATATGCCCCTTCCGTAACAATTTCCTAGCTAAATACGAACGTTCCTTCCACCATCTATTTACATATATTAGGTTTTCTGGGATTTTTTCTAAAAGTGTAAATGCGCTTTCTAAATTTCTGCGTCGCCGCCAACGCAGTCTTTCATACAACAAACCAGGGTCTTTTTTTAGTATGTTTGGCACTAAAGCAATTAGCTTATCAACATTGCCTCTACTATGGCGCAAAGCAAAACGAGCCTCAGCAAGGGACTGATAATCTTTATCTACCTTCCACAACATCCTACGGGTCGGCCAGTAACGTCCTTCCCACAAGAGGCGATCAAGCCGATTTCTATTGTCTTCTCGAGTTAGTAATTTGTTGTATTTTCTATAAAATTCCTTTTCCTGACGCTTTGTAAAATTACCCTTTATCCAAGCATTTCTAATTAATGTTTTCCCTTTTCTTTTGTTAGAAATTGATAGGTGTGCACTGGCTAGTTTAACCCGCCCCATACTGCTGATTGGACCGATTTCCTCAAACCATTCAATAATTTCACCGGGAGACATCTTGTTGGGGAGTGATTCTTCTGCAAGGACACGCCATTTTCGAATATTTGGCCAACCTGGATTTACTTTAATGAACTTGTTAATTTCATTAAAGTTCATTCCCAAACCACCACTGTCAAGTAAAAACCAGACTATTATCTTACGGATCAAAGGGTCTTTGAATGTTATCGAACTATGCTTCAAGTCCTTAATTTTTTGATGTCTTATCTTTTTAATAATTTCGCGAAAATACTCTACTTCCTTCTTCGTTATTTCTGTTTCAACTGCAACGACTGAATAGTTTATACAGAAAAAAACTGCTAGAAGTACAAAAGAAAAAAGAAATATTTTTCTTATTTTTTTTCTAATACTCAATGCCTTTAACCTTTTGAATTAACTGCAATTATGAACATAAGTACGACGACTTGTGTTCCATAATGAAAAAAATTGGTTTAAAGATTTTTTACAAAAGATTTGCTGCGCTTGCCGTTATTGTTTGAGGAAGGTATTCTAGAAGACAGGAGAACTTAAACAATATTATAATTTAGGAGCAAAAGATGTTTAAAGGGTCCATAGCTGCCCTTATTACGCCATTTAAAAACGGTAATCTTGATGAAAACAAATTTCTTGATTTTATTGACTGGCAAATAAGCGAAGGTACGAGTGCTCTGGTTCCCGTCGGAACGACAGGTGAATCGCCAACCTTAACCCATAGTGAACATAAGAAAGTGGTTGAGTGGTGTGTTGAAAAAAGTGGAGGTCGGGTGCCTGTAATAGCTGGTGCGGGCTCCAATTCAACTGCCGAAGCAATTGATTTTGCAGAACATGCAAAATCGGTGGGGGCAGATGCCGTATTAATTGTTACCCCTTATTATAATAAACCTACACAAGATGGGCTTTATCTTCACTATAAGGCAATAAATGACGCCGTTGCACTTCCAATCATTATATACAATATACCGAGTCGAAGCATCGTAGATATGTCAGTAGACACCATGAAACGATTGGCAGAGTTAGATAACATTGTAGGAGTGAAAGATGCTACGAGTGACCTCGCTAGACCAATGCTTACCAGACTTGCATGTGGTAACGACTTCTGTCAACTTTCAGGTGAAGATGCTACAATCGTGCCTTTCCTAGCTGGTGGGGGGGCCGGCTGTATATCTGTAACTGCAAACATTGCACCTAGACTATGCAGTCAGCTGCATGAAGCCTGGCAAATGAGTGACATGAAAAATGTCATGAAAATTCAAGATAGATTAATGCCTGTGCACTCAGCAATGTTTTGTGAAACAAGCCCTGGTCCAGTTAAATATGCAGCAGAATTGCTGGGAAAAGCAGCGGCAGAAACCCGTTTGCCAATTTGTCAAATCAGTGAGTCCTCAAAATCCCAGGTTCGTCAAGCTTTGATCGGTGCGGGATTATTGAATTAAAGTGAAATATTCGACGTGAGATAATGCCATGGCCAGTAAACATAAAGCGCCACGAGGCACTACTATCGCTCAAAATCGTCGAGCTCGACGTGATTACAACATACTGGAAACCTTTGAAGCCGGTATTATACTAGCTGGAACAGAAGTCAAATCTCTCCGATCAGGCCGGGCCTCGATAAATGAGGCCTTTGCTAGCGAAAAAGGCGAAGAATTTTGGCTATTTAACCTGCATATCCCAATTTATAAGGCCGCAAGTAAGATTGAAAATCACAACCCAACTCGCCCCCGAAAATTACTGCTTCATCGAAAAGAAATCAACAAACTAAAAGGGGCGGTGCAACGGAAGGGTTTAACGTTAATTCCCTTATCAATTTATTTTAGTAACCGGGGTTTAGCAAAAACACAACTAGCCCTTGGTCAAGGTAAAAAATCAGTTGATAAAAGAGAGCATATTAAACAACGTGACTGGCAACGGGATAAAGCTCGCTTAATGCGGAACAAGAGTTAGTCCAAGGTTCGATTATATTGTCAGCAAACTGAGTAACATAAAAAACTAACGACGATTATACTGCTTCGATCCAAAATAATTCTCTCGTTCTTCATCAGTTATAGGTGCGTTTGGGTTACGCTGCTTTTGGGCAAGGACCGCAAATCCTCGTTTCACAGCAGGCCTTTCATTGATTGATAAAAACCAACGTTTAACTTGTGGAAAATCGTCTAACAAGTAACCCTGACGTTCAATCAAGCGAACCCAAGGAAAAGCAGCTATATCAGCAATTGAATATTCTGGCCCTGCTAAAAAAGGATTTTCCTCTAAACGCCTGTCTAATACATTATAGAGCCGACCTGCCTCCCTTGTATAACGCTGTATAGCGTATGAAACTTTCTGTGGGGCATAGAATCGAAAATGATGTGCTTGTCCAAACATAGGGCCGAGACTACCAATTTGAAACATTAGCCATTGTATTGCCGTAAAACGACCACTAGTTCCAACTGGAAGAAGACAATTATGTTTCTCCGCCAAATACAACAAAATTGCTCCTGATTCAAAGATCGTGTGGGGTAAATTATCAGGGCCATTTTGATCAACTATAGCAGGCACTTTGTTATTTGGACTGATCTTTAGAAAGTCTTTTGAAAACTGCTCACCTTTACCAATATTTATGGGATAGACCTTATAATCGCATTCTATTTCCTCTAACATAATTTGAACTTTATTTCCATTAGGTGTAGGCCAAGTAAATAGGTCGATCATTATTGCACCTCAATTTTTCCAACACATAGAATATTTGAATAATTTTACTGATCATTAAACTAATAAATGGAAAACTTATAATGGCAAAAAAATTACTTCTTCATCTGGTTTTTGGAGGACAGGTTTCAGATCCAAGAACAATGGATTTCATAGACACACAGGAGTTGGATATCGTTGGTATTTTTCCAAGCTATGCTGAAGCTCATAAAGCCTGGCGTGGTGCAAGTCACTCCCACGTTGATGATGCATACCAAAAATATGTTATTGTTCATCTTCACCGTTTGCTCGAACCAAAAGAAACTGAATGAAACGCTAACAACCACCTTGGATTGAAGACAAAGTTAGTCTGCAAATATGTTGTGTAGAGATTCAAAAACTTCACAAAACATCTGAATTGTGAGACGCCTTGTATTTGTGTTATAGCGAGAACAATGATAACTATCCACCAAAATTAACCCCGTCGGCAGGCGATGGTGTAAACTATGCCTAAAAGGCCACTGAGAACGCTTAAGGCCTAGAGCAGACACTGTTGAATCATGTGAAATTCTCCCTAGTGCTAGAATTACCCGTAAGTTTCTCATTGCTTTAATTTCAGACTTCAAAAAACTCCGACATTGGGTTGTTTCAAATGCAATTGGCTTATTGTTCGGCGGAACACACTTTACCGCATTTGTTATTCTACAGTTAACCAGCGTTAGTCCATCGTTCAGATCAGCTAAATACTTCCCCTTAGATAAATTATATTTTTCAAGTGTACCATAAAGTAAATTTCCTGCGTGATCCCCGGTGAACGGGCGGCCTGTCATATTAGCTCCCTTAAGGCCAGGGGCTAAACCAACAATAAGTAACTGAGCATTAAGTTTTCCAAAAGATGGCACAGGTCCATTGAACCAATCAGGTTTCAACTTGCGATTGTCAGTTCTGTATGCAACTAAACGAGGACATAACTCACAGTTATAACCAGGTTCAACTGGTAAAGGAATTTCGGACATCAATTGTGACTTGGAATTTTAGTGGAATCTGGTTGCAAATTATCGTCCAGGCCAATGCGCGGAGAACTTTTCGAGTATTCATCCCCATCTGCGCTTTCTCCTGTTTTTATTTCATCAGACAACCTTTGTATTTCATTTTTCAGATCAGTGAGATCAATAAAAATATCTGCTTGTCGGCGAAGCTCGTCAGCAACCATTGGCGGTGAGGTTTTAGCTGTACTTACTATACTCAGTCGCACTCCTTTACGCTGAACTGCATCGACCAAGCGACGAAAATCGCCATCACCTGAAAACAGTACTATGTGATCAAGTTTGTCAGCCATCTCTAGCATATCAATAGCAAGCTCAATATCCATATTTCCTTTTAATTTTTTTCGCCCATCAGAATCTGTAAATTCTTTTGTGGGCTTCGTTATCAAAGTAAAGCCATTATAATCCAGCCAGTCAACAAGGGGTCGAATCGGTGAGTATTCTGGCTCTTCGATTAACGCTGTATAATAAAACGCCCTTATCATCCGACCTTTTGTGCTAAATACGTCTAGAAGCCGCTTATAATCAATATCAAATCCCAATGCACGTGCAGCGGCGAAAAGGTTTGAACCGTCAATAAATAATGCTAAACGTTCTTCTGAGTAAAATCTCATAATAATTACCTCTCTATAAAATAAAATTTTTATAAATGAAAATATATGTAAAAAAACAATGCACTTATAGTACAGCTTCAAACGAAGATTGCTATACAGCGAGTGCCAAGAAAATTTGCTGAAATGCGCTCTATTTTAATTGGTGTGGGTGCTAATCTTCCCATAGCAAATAACAAACCTCGAAAAACTTGCGGAGCAGCCCTTTTTGAGCTCGAAAAAAAGGGCATTCAAATTATCAAACGTTCTTCTTGGTATTATTCGGCACCAGTACCTAAAAGCAAGCAACCATGGTATGTTAATGCGGTAGTTGCGCTGAAGACTGCTTTAGCCCCTGAAATTCTTTTGGATACCTTGCTTTTGGTTGAAAACGAATTTGGTAGATGCCGAGGAAAACAAAATGCAGCCCGGGTGCTTGATCTTGATATCCTCTCCTATGACAATCTAACAAAAACAATGTATAGCCCAGCTAGAAATACTTTGATACTTCCGCACCCAGAATTAATGAATCGCGCGTTCGCGCTCATACCGATACGAGATATTGCACCAAATTGGCAGCACCCCACAAACAAGCTATCTGTAAATGAGCTGATAGAACAACTACCGCCAGGGCAATCAATAAATAAAGCCATAGATGCCCCTGGTTTTTTTGGCACCGAATTCTTTGGTAATTCAATTTAATGACTTGCAACAGTTGCGATTGAACCATATAAGGTGTCATTCATATAGATATTATGCGTTCTCGAAAAAACTTGTTAAATTGCGGAGCTTCTCAATGGCCCGAGTAACTGTAGAAGATTGTATTTTGAAAATACCAAATCGTTTTCGGCTAATAGCTATAGCTGCTCAGAGAGCTCGACGTATAGCAGGGGGAGCAAGTCTTTCAGTCGAAAGGGATAATGATAAGAACCCCGTAGTATCACTTCGAGAAATTGCTGAAGAAACAATCGATTTAAGTGAGTTAGAAGAATCTGTCATAAAAGGGCTTCAAAACTATGTTGAGGTTGATGAACCTGAAGAGGACGAGATTTTCCTTGATCAATCAGAACAAGTTACAGCTGACAACAATAATAAAGATCTTGGAAAAGAAATCGAGGGTTTTCCAATAGGTGCTTCTAATAGCATGCCAACCAAGATAATTGATAAGCCAGAAAATAACGAGTGAAGTGAGTTAGCTAGAGTTATCTGCCAATAAAATTCTTATTAGGAAAAAGTAAATAAATAGATAAGTAAGAATTTTAATATACCGAGTAATTAGGCTGATTATATAGGTGGTCAAAACAACTATATTCATGTTCCCCATCTCCGGAGATTGACAATGATGAGGCAATTTGAATTGTTGGAAACGATCAAGTCATATGACCCACGTGCTGACGAAGACCTTTTAAATAGAGCCTATATATACGCCATGAAAGCACACAGCTCTCAGAAAAGAGCTTCAGGTGCACCTTATTTTTCTCATCCACTTGAAGTTGCTGGAATATTAGCAAAATATCGTGTTGATAGCGCAACAATTGTCACAGCCTTGCTTCATGACACGGTAGAAGATACTGAAACGACTCCTAATGATATAGCAAAGCATTTTGGACGAGATGTTGCCCGTTTGGTTGACGGTGTAACAAAACTTGCTCGGATTGAATTTCAGTCAGATCAAGTAAAACAAGCGGAAAATTTCCGCAAGTTTCTCCTAGCTATGTCAGAAGATATTCGTGTCTTGTTAGTCAAACTTGCTGATCGCTTACATAATATGCGCACATTACGTTATATTGAAAGCAAGCAGAAACGGGATCAAATTGCAGTTGAAACAATGGAAATTTATGCACCTTTAGCCCAACGTATTGGTATGGAGGAGCTTAAAGAAGAACTTGAAAATCTAGCTTTTTCTGAACTAAATCCCGATGGCTTAAAATCTGTTACCCGTCGGCTTGAGTTTCTTCGCAGCCAAGATGAAAACTTAATAAATCGGATTTTAGTAAAGTTAGAAGACCATCTAAGGGATAGAAAGATTATTGCAAAAACTGAGGGTCGGGAAAAAACTCCATATTCCATTTGGACAAAAATGCAAACTTCGAATGTCGGTTTTGAACAGTTATCTGACATAATGGCGTTTCGAATAATTGTTGATACTGTTGAAGACTGTTACTCGGTGTTAGGAGCTGTACATGCCGCCTATCCGGTAATTCCAGGACGCTTTAAAGATTATATCTCTACACCAAAACCAAATGGCTACAGTTCTCTCCACACTGGCGTAATTGGCCCCGAAAATAGCCGTATTGAGCTTCAAATACGAACGCATGAAATGCATGCGATTGCAGAACAAGGACTAGCAGCCCATTGGAACTATAAACAAGGGATAGGGTCCAAGGAAGGCCCCCAATATCGTTGGTTAAGAGAACTATTAGATATTCTTGAAAACACATCTAATCCGGAAGAATTTCTTGAACATACAAAACTTGAAATGTTTAAAGATCAAGTTTTCTGCTTTACCCCTAGGGGAGACTTAATAAATTTACCTAGGCATGCAACACCCGTCGACTTCGCCTACGCTGTACATTCTGAAGTTGGAGATAGATGTGTTGGTGCAAAAATCAATGGCCGAATGATGCCGCTAAGAACAGAGCTTCGGAATGGAGATCAAGTAGAGATTGTTACATCGAAAGCTCAAACTCCATCACCATCATGGGAAAGGTTTATAGTTTCTGGCAAAGCAAAGGCATGTATTCGTCGATTTATTCGCAATAAAGAACATGAACAATATAGCCAACTCGGTTATTCAATAATACGCCGTTTCTTTAAAGCCAATGGCTTTGAGATTACTAAGAAAGGTCTTTCAAACGTTCTTCAGCACTTCAGTCAGTCGTCTGTACAACATTTGTGTGCTCAAGTAGGAGCGGGACATCTTACGGCAAAAACGATTCTAGAGCTATTGTATCCAACTACAAAAAAAACATCAGGTGCAACCACTAGTACCGTTTCCAAATCAAGAGCTGGCAATAATAGCAAAAAGGAAAGAATTCCTATTCGTGGACTCATGCCAGGTATGGGACTTCACTTTGGAACCTGCTGTTACCCTCTTCCAGGTGATAGAATTATTGGCATCGTTACATCGGGACTAGGGGTAACAATTCATACTATTGACTGCGACCAACTACAGAACTTTGAAGATGAGCCACATCGATGGCTTGATGTGAACTGGGAAAGTCAGGCAAATGAAACTCATGTGGGACAAATTCAACTTACTGTGACAAATGAACCCGGTAGCCTAGGTGATTTATCAATGGTAATTGCGCGATCGAAAGGAAATATTTCAAACTTAAAAATCACAAATCGCCAGCTTGATTTCTTTGATATGTTAATTGATATAGAAGTGCGAGACCTCAAACACCTCTCTGCAATAATTACGGCGCTTAAGGCGTCAACTTCAATAAACTCTGTTGAAAGAGCTAGGGGTGATAAAGTGGCGAAAGAGCACATTGTGCAATAAATTATGTTTTATTAAGCCCCAAACATAAATAATGCCTTTAAAATATAATCAGGAAAATTGATGAAAAATATAATTAGACTCGGTGTTAATATTGATCATGTCGCTACTATTAGGAATGCTCGAGGAGGTGCTTTCCCCGATCCACTTAGGGCTGCGATTATTGCAGAGAAAGCAGGAGCAAATAGTATTACAGCTCATCTCCGTGAAGACAGGCGCCATATCTCAGATAGTGATATTGCCAACCTCATAAAGAATATATCAATTCCACTAAACCTTGAGATTGCGGCCACTGAGGAAATGGTTGAAATTGCCTTAAGATTTCAGCCTAAATCTACCTGCATAGTTCCTGAAAAACGCGAAGAAAGAACTACTGAGGGAGGCCTAGACCTATTCAATAGGACAAAAAGGCTTCGCCTTTATGTTGACGAACTCTCTAAAAAAAATATACGTGTTTCATTTTTTGTCGAGCCGGAACTGCACACAATTGATATGGCAAAAGATATCGGAGTACCAGTTGTTGAATTACACACTGGTTCTTATTGTGACGCAAAAAACAAAGAAAAAGTTAAACAACACCTTAATCAAATAGAAGTAGCCGCCAAACACGCAACATCTATTGGCCTAGAATGTCATGCCGGTCACGGTCTTACCTTTGATAGCGTACCTCAAATAGCGTCGATTTCTTCAATCACTGAACTGAACATTGGTCATTTTTTGATAGGAGAAGCTATTTTTTCTGGGCTAACACCAGCCATAAAAAAAATGAGGTCAATAATGGATGAATCACGAAAAAAAATAATTGAAAAGAAATATAAATGATAATTGGTATTGGCACCGACCTATGTGATATTAGACGAATTGAAAGAGTCCTATTACGGTTTGAAGAGCGTTTTACTAATAGAATTTTCGATTCTTCAGAACGGGAAAAAGCAGAAAGGAAACACAACCCAGCGTATTCCTATGCCCAAAGCTTTGCAGCAAAGGAAGCATGCGCAAAAGCACTTGGTACTGGTTTCAGAAAAGGTGTGTTCTGGAAAGATATTACCATACGTAACTTGGAAACTGGTCAACCTTATATAAAAATAAAAGGAGGTGCATTTAAACGTCTTCAATTGTTAATACCTCCCGGAATGGAAGCCCAGCTTGACGTTTCACAAAGTGACGAATATCCTATCGCACATGCTATAGTGATTATCTCTGCAAACCCCATCAAACCAGCGCAGTAGTAGCCTCAAAAGGCTACTGAAATGTTAATTCATTGGCTCACGAATACATTGGAAACAAGAAAATTTGACTGTTCTCTCTAATTGATGAGAATAAGTTATTTTCAATGTTGACTTCTAAGACCCCACTGTTTATTCCCCAACTTCGTTATCTTTTCGATTTACGACTAACTTAATTTCATTAGTTCATATATGGTTCAGGAGATTCCAAATTGGCATGAAAGAAATAAGGCCGTCAAAAACTAATAGAAAAAAACCTGGGAGCCTTGGTGAGCTTCTAGCCACAATTTTTTGGGCAATGATAATAGCATTTAGTATCCGCACCGTCGGGTATGAGCCTTTTAATATTCCATCTGGTTCAATGATCCCTAGCTTGCTCATAGGTGATTACCTTTTCGTCTCAAAGTTTTCTTATGGCTATAGTAGATACTCAATCCCATTTTCACCACCGCTACTGCCAAAAACTCGTATGCTTTTTTCAAAACCAAAACGGGGTGATGTGATTGTTTTTAAACTGCCAAGTGACACTTCAATTGATTATATAAAAAGATTAATTGGCCTTCCCGGTGATGAAATTCAAATACAGAATGGCATCTTGCATATCAATGGGAAAGCCGTTGAACGGAGGAAAATTAGTAATTTTATTGAAGAGGCAGATAGCGGGCTAACGCGGCAAATTCCTCGATATATCGAAACTTTACCGAATGGAAAAGAGTACTTTATCTTAGAAGAATCCGATGATTTGTTCTCTGACAATACTCAGGTTTATCGAGTTCCTAAGAATCACTATTTTATGATGGGTGATAACCGTGACAGGTCAAAAGATTCAAGGTTCACATCTGTTGGGTTCATTCCACGGGAAAACCTAGTGGGTCGAGCTGAATTCTTATTTTTTTCAATCAACGGATCGTTTTGGAAATTTTGGGACTGGCAAAACACAATACGAAAAAATAGATTATTTACGGGAATTAAATGAAATTTCCAGAAATGAAAAAGTTCCAGGTTCAGCTAGGGTATCATTTTTCCAAACCTAAACTGCTTCGACAAGCTCTTTTGCACTCTAGTGCAGCTCGTCCTCGTATAAAATCAAATGAACGGCTTGAGTTCCTAGGCGATCGCGTTCTCGGCTTAATTATCTCAAAAATGCTATTTGACGCTTATGAATATGAAAATGAAGGCGAGTTAGGATATAGATTTGCAGCACTTGTTCAACGAAAGACATTAGTAAGGATAGCTAATGAAATAGGACTCCCTGAAATGTTAGTGTTATCGGAAAGCGAGAAAGAAAACGGTGGTCAAAACAAGCTGAATATCCTAGCAGATTCTCTAGAAGCTATTATCGCTGCCATCTACCTCGATGCCGGTCTGGGTAAGGCGGAAGAATTTATTCGACGTCACTGGACCCATATAATGCTTAAAGAGGTAACACCCCCGAAAGATCCAAAAACTACCTTACAGGAATGGGCCCAGGGGAGGGGACTCCCTCTTCCAGAATATATAGAAACTGATAAACACGGCCCCGATCATAGTCCAGAATTCGTATTTGAAGTTAAAATAGAAGGACAGAAACCAGTAACCGGAAAAGGTGTCTCCAAACGGGCGGCACAGCAAGTCGCCGCACTACATGCTCTTGAACAGCTTGGCATCGAATATGGCTGACCCCGCAGATCAAACTCGTGCCGCCTTTATTTCTATAATTGGAGCACCAAACGTTGGGAAGTCTACACTACTTAATACAATTCAAAATACAAAAATATCTATTGTTTCTCCAAAATCCCAGACAACCCGCTCTCGTATCACGGGAATTCATCTTGAAAAAAACTCACAACTAATATTTGTGGATACTCCTGGAATATTTGATCCAAAAGGACGCCTTAACCGCGCTATGGTATCAGCTTCTTGGGAGAGTGCCCAACAAGCTGATGTTGTATTAGTTGTAGTAGATGCAAAAAAAGAAAACGATCGTAATACTTTAGAAATAATTTCCCGCATGAAAAAATCCAGTGCGTTAGCGAACCACACTAGAGAGTTAATTCTGTTGTTCAATAAGATAGATCTTGTTCAGAAAGAAAAACTCCTAAAACTTATTGAACGCTTTGGATCTGGAGATATATTTTCACGCGTCTTTCTGGTTTCAGCGAAGACTTCTGATGGAATTTCAGATTTACTATCTTATCTTGCCAGTATAGCACCACCTGGCCCATGGCTTTATCCACCCGATCAGCTTAGTGACCTGCCAAGCCGCCTGTTTGCGGCAGAAGTCACCCGTGAAAAGCTCTACTTGCAATTAAGCCATGAGCTTCCGTATTCAGCTGCAATAGAAACCGAAAAATGGCAAAAAAAAACAGATGGTTCAATCCGGATTGAACAAGTCCTATATGTTGAACGCTATAGTCAAAAAGCTATTATACTCGGAAAAAACGGCGCGCGTATTAAATCGATTGGCACAGCTGCGCGCACTGAACTTGAAGATGCTTTTGGTTGCACTATTCACTTATTTCTCTTTGTTAAAGTATTTGAAAAATGGAGAGATAACCCTAACTTTTATAGGGAATGGGGCCTGAATTATAATGCCTAATGCTTCGAAATTATGTCTCAAAAGAAAAGAAACATTTTCTCCGCCTCTCAATCGGGAATGATTTCTTGTTAAAAGTTCTATTTCTGTTAAGGAAACTTCCTACTTTATTTACCTAAAGCGCTGATAACATATTTCTTACAAATAAAATGTACCTGAAAATAGAGCTATCGGGGGGAAAAGTTAATGCAGCTCGGATTTCAAACCTTCAAACTATAGTTTCGTAAACAAAATTATTCATTTTCAAATATCGAACCTTATAAACGAAAATTTTAATTGTTATTTGCTCAAAACTTTACATGGTTTATCATGGAATGGTCTGACACAGGAATAGTGCTATCCGCTAAAAAGCATGGCGAAACCTCTGCCATAGTCACTTTACTAACAAAACATCATGGCAGGCACGCTGGTTTAGTGCGCGGGGGTTCTAGAAAACGTATACAGGGTATTCTTCAGCCTGGAAATTTAGTAGACGCAAGATGGCGTGCTAGATTAATTGAACATTTGGGCGCTTTTTCCCTAGATCTAGTTACTTCATACGGGACACCGCTTCTATTATCACCCGGACCATTAGCCGCATTGACTTCAGCTTGCGCACTGTCAGAAGCAGCTTTACCTGAGCGCCAGCCAAACCAACCAATTTTTGATGGATTAAATTTTCTTTTGCAAAGTCTCATCGAGGAATACTGGCCGAAGATTTATGTCAAGTGGGAGCTTGGTTTATTATCAGAACTGGGGTTTGGTTTAGATTTTTCAAAATGTGGTGCGACAGGGCAAAAATCTGATTTAAAATATGTATCTCCGAAATCTGGTAGAGCTGTATCAGAGTCGGTGGCAGAACCTTACAAGGACCGACTATTGCCATTACCACCTTTTTTAATTGACAGTGATGCCGCACCAAAAACTCCAGAAATGCTACAAGCGCTAATATTAACCGGCTATTTTCTTGAAAATCATGTATTTGCCCAACGACCGGGGGGAATGCCTAATGCCCGTCAACGACTTACAGATATATTTTCGTAGAGTGCCTTCATAAATTGTATGCAAATCTACAATTTACTTATAGTTAAATAAGGATTTTAAACCTTCTGATTCACTAATTATTGACGCCATCTACCATTTCAGTACTATATCTTGTATTTTTTACATAGGTTGTTTGGTTGAATATGCAATTATGAATACTACTGGTTTTCTGGAAAAAATTAATGAGGCAAGATTAGACGACGCGCTTGCGGAACGTTACCTTAATTATGCGCTTTCAACTATAATGTCCCGGTCGCTTCCGGATGTCCGGGACGGTCTAAAGCCTGTGCACCGAAGACTTCTTTTTGCGATGAGGCTCCTAAAGCTTGACCCAGAAGCCGGTTTTAAAAAGTGTGCCCGTGTCGTTGGCGATGTAATGGGCAAATTTCATCCGCATGGGGACCAAGCCATATATGATGCGATGGTGCGTCTAGCCCAAGAATTTGCAGTACGCTACCCTTTGGTCGAAGGCCAGGGCAATTTTGGAAACATTGATGGCGATAACGCTGCAGCGATGAGATATACCGAAGCTCGACTTACAAAAATCGCTAAATTCCTACTTGAAGGTATTGATCATGACACGGTCGACTTTCGCCAAACCTATGACGGTGAGGAAAAAGAACCCATAGTACTTCCCGCAGCTTTTCCTAACCTCTTGGCTAATGGTTCAACTGGTATTGCCGTCGGAATGGCAACTAATATTCCGCCTCACAATACTGTCGAACTATGCAACGCTTTATTACATCTTATAAAAACAGCAAAGTACAAAACTAATGGAATAACTAACTGTCGAGTCACATTCGAGAAACTTTGCAGCCTCGTTCCAGGACCAGACTTTCCTACTGGAGGGGTATTGGCAGAGTCAAAAGAAAATATAATCGAATCTTATCGAACAGGCCGTGGAAGTTTTAGAGTTAGAGCAAAATGGGAGGTCGAAAAGCTCGTACATGGACAATATCAAATTATTGTTATTGAAATTCCATACCAAGTCCAGAAAGCAAAACTGATCGAAAAGATAGCTGACCTAATAGTTAATAAAAAAATTCCCACACTGGAGGACATCCGAGACGAATCAGACGAATCAGTTCGCATAGTTATTGTCCCCAAAAATCGCGCTACAGATCCATCTATACTAATGGAACAGTTATTTCGTGATTCTGAGATGGAGATCCGTTTCAATTTAAATCTTAATGTCCTAAATTTAAATAATATTCCTACGGTAATGAATTTACGGCAAGTACTTACCGCTTTTTTAGAACATCGACAAACCATACTGCTAAGACAAACCAAGTTTAGATTAAAAGCGATAAATCAACGCCTAGATGTACTGGCAGGGTTTCTCATAGCATATATAAACCTTGACAAAATAATTCAAATTATTCGGAACAATGATGAACCGAAAAGAATTATTATAAAAAAATTGTCGTTAAATGAAAACCAGGCCGATGCCATACTGAATATGCGACTAAGACAGCTAAGAAAACTCGAAGAAATACAAATTCGTAATGAAGATAAGTCTCTGAAATCGGAGCGCAGGGAGCTCAAACTACTAATTGAAGATGAAGAAAAGGGCTGGAGAACTATCTATCTTCAGATTAAAAAAATAAGTGGTTTTTTTTCGAGTGAACCTGATATAGGAAACCGCCGTACTTTAATTGGGTCACCGCCAAAAGCGCTTGTGATCCCACTTGAAGCAATGATTGAAAAGGAACCGGTAACAGTCATATATTCAAAAAAGGGTTGGATCCGCATCGCTAAAGGCCACCTTCAAGATTTAACCTCTGTTAAGTTTAAAGAAGGAGATGGGCTTAACTCTTTTCTGCATGCAGAAACTACTGATAAATTGTTGATCTTTGCAACTAATGGCCGCTTTTATACAATTGGTGTTGACAAGCTTCCGAGTGCACGCGGGCATGGAGAACCTATTCGATTGATGTTTGACATAAAAAATGAAGATGAAGTTATCTCAATAATAACTCAAAATTCTTGCGAAAAACTGCTCTTAGCCTCAAATAGCGGGCGTGGATTCATTGTTTCAGAGAGGAACGTTATTGCCCAAACAAGAAATGGAAAATTAGTATTAAATTTAGGTCAAGATGAAAAAGCAGCAGCGTTAAGTCGGATTCCACCTGGGGCAAGCCACATTGCAGTAATTGGTACCAATAAAAAATTATTAATCTTCGCCCTCGATGAGTTACCCGTAATGAGCAGGGGCAGGGGAGTTATTTTGCAACGATATAAGAATGGAGGACTTTCCGATCTACAAGCTTTTGTTTGGGAAAATGGGGTTTCCTGGATGACCGCAAGTGGAAAACGGTCAGAATTAAATCTTGAAAATTGGGTTGGAAAAAGAGCTGGTGCCGGATTAATAAAACCAAAAGGTTTTCCGGCTAACAACCGTTTCTCCTAGGCAATCATTTATTTGTAATACCCTTCGTCAAAATAAAATAAATAATTTCCAAAATGACTACTAATAACTCTATTGCATTTTACTGTTGATTAAATTTAAAAAATTTCTGACAATAGAGATATATAAATATAGATTTGTGACTGGAAGTATTTAATATATGACAACAAACATACCCTATAACAGAACCCTTCTTGTGGGGGCGTTCTGGCCAGAAAAAAAAGAAAGCAAATGGCAGCGCCTGCTAATTTTAGTAGTTGGGGGATCTTTACTGCTTGCGCTATCTGCAAAAATTCAAGTGCCATTTTGGCCAGTGCCCATGACGATGCAGACCATGGTTGTTCTGATTCTCGGGTTAGGGTTAGGGTGGCGTCTTGGTTGTGCAACCTATGCTCTCTATTTGTTAGAAGGAGCAATAGGACTTCCGGTTTTTGCAAAGGGCGCTGGCATAACTTATATGCTTGGCCCTACTGGCGGATACCTGCTAGGAATGTTTTTTGCCTGCTTCATTGTTGGAAAGTTCGCAGAGCGAGGTTGGGACAAAACTTTTTTTACAACGGCCACTGCAATGTTTATTGGCAACCTCACTATCTATATACCAGGGTTACTATGGCTTGGTGTGGCCGTCGGTTGGTCCAAACCTATTCTTGAAATGGGCCTTTATCCTTTTTTATACGGCGACGTTCTTAAACTTTTTCTTGCAGCAGTCCTTGTACCTGCTTCCTGGAAGATTTTAGACTGGGCAAAAAAGTAATCTTCAAATTTTCTTTTAAATCGCCCTTAAAAATCGAGAGAAATATCCCGATGACGCGCTTGGCAGCTAGCAACTTCTTCAGCCTCTATTTCTGTTAAGCGCTCCTGTGAACGTACTCCAATAGAAGAACGTATTACCTTCTCATAATCAATAAGAACTTTTTCAAATTGTTTTTTTGCCTGCTTCCGCCACAAAATTTCCTTATCAAATATTTCCATGCCTAGTTCGAATTGTTTAACTGCTTTCTCTGTCTTTTTCTTTTTTATTGCTCTTCTAGCAGCGGAAAGTTTTGACTTAATTGGGCTAGCTCCGGCAATTGTTCCGACTTTACTTTCAACCGTCTTAATTGCATTCATTTTGTCCAAGGCTAAATCATTTCCAGAAATGGTTGGCTCCAACCCCTTTATAACAGGCTCTAGACGAGCAAGCTCTTCTGTTGAGGCGAGTATTGATAAAACTTTAGAAACCGGTTCATATGAATCATCTACATTTCTTCGATATTTTTTTCGTGCTTTTCTTTCTATGTCACGAAATTTTGTGTACGTTTCACGGATCCCTTGCCAGTTTTCGGGAATTTTGTCTTTATAGGCAATCTTTTCAACCTCCAGCTGTTCAATGGCTTGGTCTAATTCACTGAGATCACCTGTATCACCAGTACCAAGCTCCACCAACTTTCTTCGATTTTTATGCAGCTTTTTAAGCTTGCGATCAATCGCGCCGATTCCAACACGTATATCCCGCACTTCAGAATGAAACGGTTTATACTCTGGTAAGAGATCCTTTATTGCTTTTCTTGCCTCCTTAACGTCATCCACGAATGAGAACGTTTTTTCCGCAAGGACAAAACTACTAGATAACTCACTTTTATAATTTTGAGGTAGATAGCTAAAGTTGGAACCTTTAATCTTACTAATACTATTTTGTATTTGAGCACGCTCACGATCCAGTTTTTCAAAAAGATATTCTTCAAGACACGCCTGAATACGCGGATTTTTTGGTGGAGGTGCTGTTTCAGAAGTAAGGTACACCTTAGCCGGAAGATAGTTCACCAATGGAGGATAAAGCCCAACTATTACCAAACCAAGTAATTGAAGCGCAATAAAAGGAGCTACACCTTTATACATCTCAATCGTTCTGACAATGGCTGGAGCAACGCCTCGAAGATAGAATAGGGCAAATCCGAAAGGTGGAGTAAGAAATGACGTCTGCATGTTCACTCCGATCATCACTCCAAACCAGACAGCAGTAACATTGGCGGTTGGATCCGCCAGGAGAATAGGGGCAATGATTGGTACTACAACAACGGCTATTTCAATAAAGTCTAAAAAGAAACCCAGGATGAATATAACTATCATTACAACTACGAATTTAGAGATAAAGCCTCCAGGCAATCCAGACAGAAAATTTCGCACCAGTTCTTCACCACCGAATGCTCTAAATGCAGCTGTCAACATTGCAGCTCCCAGGAGAATTATAAAGACTAAGGAGGTCGTTTTAGCTGTTTCTATCATTACACCTTCAAGGGTTTTATCAATTTTATAGGTTCGCCACGCACTCCATCCAACTCCAACTAGAAAAAAAAATGAAGCTGTTGCTGCTAAAATAACCACTAAAATATCTGTTGAGGTTTTAATGGCTTTCACATTAATTACAAAATTGTTCAATAGAAACGCTAGTGCAACAATCGAAGCTACGGATAATAAAGCTGGCAAAAATGCGTCTTTCTGTCCTGACTTAAGCCGGTACCCTGCCATGATCATAGATCCCACGGCCCCAATCGCACCAGCCTGATTAACTGTTGCAATACCCATGATAATTGAACCTAAAACAATAAATATCAGTGCCAGAGGTGGCACTAAGACACCAATCACTCGAAACGCAAATTTCCTATCTATGCTCCCCTCAAATGGGGCAGGAGGAGCAACGGCTGGTCGAAGCAATGACAAAATAAGAATGTACGAAACGTAAAGAGCGACTAGAACAAGTCCCGGTAAAAACGCACCTAAAAACATATCACCAGCACTCGTTGAGGTAAGGTCGTATTCAGTCGGTAAATTAGAAAGACCAGTACCTGCTTTATAATCTGCAGTACGGATAGCACTACCCTGATCAGTTGCATTTGAGAGCTGATCGGCGAGAATAATCAGCACTATCGATGGGGGAATTATCTGTCCAAGTGTCCCCGACGCGCTGATAGTGCCAGTCGCTAACGAGTGGGAATATTTCGCTCTCAACATCACAGGGAGAGAGATCAAACCCATTGCTATTACAGTGGCACCAACAATCCCTGTCGTCGCTGCAAGCAGAGCACCAACTAAAACCACTGAAATTCCTACCCCCCCGGGAATAGGTCCAAACAGTTGACCCATTGTAACTAGCAAATCTTCAGCAATTTTTGAGCGTTCAAGCATAATCCCCATAAAAATAAATAATGGGATTGCGATCAATGTATCCCTTTCTGCTTGCCAGTAAATTCCCCGTAAATTTGTTACTCCTGCATTGAGCCATTGGATAGGGTCACCATGTGCAAAATAAGCTTCAACGTGCCCATCAAAAAAGTATCCGGCAAATGAGGCTAGCCCAATGGTAATAATTGCAGAGCCGGGCAGGGCAAAAGCAACCGGATACCCAGCACCCAACGCGAGTATCATGGTCACTATTAATAATATCAGGAAAAATATTTCCATTTTTAAATCACCTAGACTTTTAAAACCCTATGCAGAAGTATTATTTTCATCAGGCGGTTTTGTTAACGTCCAAACACTTTTTAAAAACTGACTAGCAAATTGAATCATCATGGAAACAGCAAATATCATCAAAAATACTGCCAACCAATATTTTACGAAGAGGCCATAACCCTGTTGGGTTATTTCAAATGTGAGCAAGGGACCATTTATAACACTAAATTTTCCCGACATACCTAGTACTAGAATAATCCAGCAAAGCGGTATTCCTAAAAAAAGCGCCCCCAAGCTATTTGTCCAAGCCTTTGCCTCGTCGTTGAAGCCTGAATACAAAATATCAACTCGAACATGTCCTTCTTCAAGAAGAGTATAGGCACTTGCGAAAAGAAAAAGTGCACCATACCAAAATCGCACTAAATCTGCCATGAACGCCTGTTCATACGAAAAAACAAATCGCGCAATTACTATTTGAATTTCAGCAATCACAATAAGAAGTGATAGCCAAGTGAAACCAAGTGAACGAGAAAAACAAGCAATAATAAAAGAAACCGCGATCAGGGGATAATGCACCATTTCCCCACGGAATTGAGAACGACCAAGGTCTTCCGCTAATTTATCACCAAACACCAAAGCCAATGTTTCTTCGAGTCTCATAAATGAGATTATAAGATCAAAGATTCCTATCAACAGAACAGACCAAAAGGACGCCCTTATAAAATAGCTGCATAGCCCTGAAAGAAAATCAGCATCAGACTTAAGGTTTTGGTGAGGTGTTTTTATCAAAAATAATGCCAGGCATAGGAGGGGTACTACATACAAACCAAACTGAACATGCGCCAGTGTTAGCGATTCCGCAGAAATAGGAGCGGATTGATCGGCTTCAAACAACTGATAATGAGTGAAAAAACTAGCTAATCCGGGCCAGTCGCGCCAGTAATTCAGATAATTATTCAATAAGAAAGAAATGGTTGTGATCACCATTCCATACCCAATAAACCGAGATAAAAGCAAAACAACAAACTCTCTATCAAAAAGGAGATCCCTTTTATCCATCAAGATATGTCCTTCCAGACTTTCTTTGTACTGAGGTCTAGCCTGGTTGCTCCCCAGACCCCCCTAATTCACAGGGTAATAAAACGCGCGGTAAGAAAGATGCGGAACCACTAAAGTCCCGCACCCTTAATCGAAGAACTAGCTATTATAGGTCAAGCGCACGATTTCTTTGAGCAAGAAACGCCTGGTCAGAAATTTTTGACCACCCACCCAGGTCTTTTCGGGCTGCCATAAAGCTAGCATCAATCTTTCTTGCCAGAGCACTATGCGCACGAACACCCGCAAAAACTTCTTCTGCTGCTTCTGCAAAGCTGTCATACACATCATCATTGAACTGCCGCAATTTTACACCCTGCTCGGTGATTAATTTCGTCAATGCCGAACCACTTTTCATATTATATTCGGCCATCATTTCATCATTTTCCCACGCTGCACATCCTTCGATAATTAGCTGGTCAGATTTGGACAAGCTATCCCACCATTTCTTATTCATTCCCAATGCAAGCATCGAACCTGGCTCATGCATCCCAGGGTAATAATAATATTTGGCAGCTTCATAAAACTTCATAAAGCTATCATTCCATGGCCCAACCCATTCGGTAGCATCAATAGCCCCAGAGACAAGGTTTTCATAAATTTGTCCGCCTGGAAGCGATACGGGAGATGCACCTAGTTTTGCCATAACATCACCACCAAGGCCAGGAATACGCATTTTAAGGCCTTTTAAATCTTCAGCTGAATTAATTTCTTTGTTAAACCAGCCACCCATTTGACAACCAGTATTACCCGCCATTACACATTTTAGGCCAAAATCAGCTGCAAGCTCATCCCAAAGCTGTTGTCCACCTCCATAACGGATCCAGGCATTTATTTCAGTATAACTTAAGCCAAATGGAACCGCTGTAAAATAAGCCCAACCAAGGTGCTTTCCCTTCCAGTAATAATCGGCAGCATGATATGCCTGTGATTTGCCAGATGCCACCTCATCAAACGCGTCAAATGCCCCCACTCTTTCCTTGGCAGCAAAATATTCAACACTAATCCTGCCATTCGTCATGTCGTTTATGCGTTTAGCTACCCGCTGTGCGCCAGTACCAAGGCCTGGAAAATCACGCGGCCAAGTTGAAACAACCACCATTTTTTGCAAACCTTGCGCTATTGACGGTGTCGATAGAGCCCCTACCGCCGCTACTCCAGTTGCAGCAGTAGCTCCAACCTTTCTTAAGAATTTACGTCTTTGCATTTTTTCCTCCCGAATTGTTAATTAAATAACTAACTGACAATTTTAAAGATGCTACCCTTTATGCACGAAATAGTACAATAATAATAAACTCATATATTGAAAAACTTTAATAATCCACCAATTCAACTACCAGGCATTTATAAGGCAAGAGAAGTAAAAAATGTATTCTTGCAGCCTACTGAAAACTAGATTTTTAAACTAAAACCCTTTTCCACCCCTCAGGGGTAAAATACTCTAATGGCTGAAATTTGTCTTTGTATGACATTTTTTGACTTCGTTTTATCCAATACCCCAAATAAACAAACGGTAATCCTAGCTTCTTCGCTTCAAGAACAAGCCACAAAACCATGTAATTCCCTAATCCTCGACCCTTAACAAAAGGATCAAAAAAACTGTAAACCGCAGAAAAGCCATCACTTATTTTGTCGAACAGACAAACAGCCATCAATCTATTATCGAAAAGTCGAAATTCGACTAGCTTTGTTTCCACAGGAGTTTTCTCAACAAAGTTTTTAAAATTTTTAAAACTCATTTGCAGCATCTCACTATCGTTATGTCGCACTTCCTGATAAGTTTTAAACAATGCATACTGCTCGTACGAAGAACTAGGAGATAATTCTACAGATATAAGGTCTTCATTTTTTTTTATGCAACGCTTCTGACTAGCTGACGGAGTAAATTCATCAGTAATTATTCGAACAGCAATGCAGTCTTTGCAGTCTGAGCAGGCAGGAATGTAGCAAACGTCTTGAGAACGTCTAAACCCTGAGCGACTTAGATCATCATACAAGGTTTGAATCCTATTGCCCCGTAATTCGGTAAAAATACGCTGCTCGGTTTTTCCTTTGATATAAGGGCAAGGCTGAGGGGACGTCGCATAGAAACGATTATGATCAAATTGAAAGTTAGGTTTCATTTTTATAAAAAGGACCTTAAGGCTTATTTTGTATGTTTTTTTTACTAATTCTAGTAAAATCTAAAACAGAGCACTTTTTTTCATTTTTGTAATTTCTTCTTTTGAGTATCCCAAATCCGTTAAAATCAGCTCTGTATGCTCCCCGAGCAGGGGAGGAGCATTAGGAGTCCCTAAAGCAGTTTCTGTAAACACTATAGGATTTCCAATCGTTCTAACCTGACCGGCAGTTTTATGCTCCATCTCCCAAATCATATTCCTTGCCTTTAACGTTGCACTCTCACAAATTTCGTCAACTTGAGCAATGGAGCCACAGGGAACACCATACGACTTCAAAATATCAATCCAATAAGCACGATCTTTTTTCTTAAGCACATCCGTTAATAACGACATTAGTTCATCACGGTTGCGCACTCGATCAGGAGCAGTTGAAAAATGAGGATGCTTCTTCCAATCTTCTTTTCCAATCGCTTCACAGAATTTTATCCATAGGGAATCATTTGCAACACTAATATTGACCCAACCATCTGCAGCCTTAACTGTCTCATAGGGTACAATAGACGGATGTGCGTTCCCGCGACGTTTGGGTGAAACACCTGTAGCATAGTAGTTTCCCGCTTGATACGTAAGAAGTGATGCAAGAGCTTCTAACATCGAAACCTTTACATGCTGACCTTTACCAGTAACAGAACGAGAATGCAGTGCTGCGAGAATGCCTTGACTCAACATCATTCCGGCAACCATATCAGCAATAGAAGTTCCCATCTTAGTTGGTGGACCATCTGGATCTCCCGTGATATCCATCATACCTGACTCACCTTGAACTATTAAGTCATAGCCTGGCCGAGAAGATTCTGGACCTGTATCACCAAAACCAGATATTGAGCCATATATTAGCTTTGGGTTACGTGCTGCAACAGCATCATAACTGAATCCAAGTCTTGCTAGAGCAGTCGGCCTAAAATTCTCAACGAGAACATCTGAACTCAAAATCAAGCGCCATAATATTTTCTTAGCAAGTTCTTGTTTCAGATCTAACGTAATACTTTTCTTGTTCCGGTTAACTGACAGAAAATATGCAGATTCTTCTCCTTGAAACGGCGGAGCAAAAGCACGTGTATCATCTCCTAGACCAGGTCGTTCAACTTTAACTATCTCTGCGCCCATATCTCCAAGCATCATAGTGCAGAAAGGACCCGATAAAATACGCGTCAAATCAAGAATTCGGAGGCCCAAAAGCGGTCCAGTATTTAAATTATTAGCTAAAGACATCAATTAGTTCCTCTTAATCAGTAGCCAATAAGGCCAGAATCATAATTGGTGGGGTAGCCATCATTTGAATTGCCATTTCTTTGTAGTTAAATTTTTTTCTATCCCTTAAGTATCCTTGCGGCATCTAGTGCTGAATATGTCAATATTCCATCCGCACCTGCTCGTTTGAAACCTATAAGTATCTCCATAATAGCTTTCTCATAATCTAATGAACCACTACTAGCTGCCGCCTTTATCATAGCATATTCACCAGAGACGTTGTATACAAAGGTTGGTATACAAAAGGCTTCCTTAGTACGATAAATAATATCGAGATATGGAAGGCCAGGCTTTATTATTACCATGTCCGCACCTTCCCCAATATCTAGCGCAACTTCTCGCAAAGCCTCATCGCTATTCGCAGGGTTCATCTGATACGTCTTTTTATCTCCCGTAAGAGTTTCCAATGTACCTATGGCATCTCTGAATGGTCCATAAAAATTTGATGCGTATTTCGCGGCATAAGCCATGATAGGCGTATCCTCAAAGCCATTAGAATCAAGCGCTTTGCGAATTTTACCTACACGACCATCCAGCATATCGGAGGGTGCTACAATATCACAACCTGCAGCAGCTTGACCTATTGCCTGCTCACACAATATATCAATTGATTCGTCGTTTAGTATTTTTCCGTCTTGAACAATACCATCGTGCCCGTGCGAGCTATATGGATCGAGCGCAACGTCACATAACGTTCCAATGTTTATTCCAGCCTCACGAATAGAGCGAAGTGCTCGGCATACTAAGTTTTCTGGATTAAGAGCTTCCTCGGCGGTAGGCGTTTTTCTTTTTTTTTCAATATATGGAAATAGGGCAACTAAGGGGATTCCCAATTCTGATGCTGAATTTGCAATTTCAGGAACCAGGTCAATGCTCCAACGTTGAACCCCAGGCATTGAATCTATTGGCCTTTTCTCGTTCTCCCCCTCAATAACGAAAATAGGTAATATTAAATCGGAAACCGAAAGAGATTGCTCAGCAACAAGAGAACGTAACCATGGTTTTTGCCGATTTCTGCGCATTCGGATTGCTGGAAACCTTGAAGATGCAAAAAGATCATTCATACACCTATCATAGGCTAAGCGAATCAAATGCGCCAGTGTTGTATTGCTTTAGAGGGACCAGATAAATTAAACTGCTTAACAATAATGTGAAAGATTTGATTGTATCTAATCAAGTTTCTATTTTATTAATTATTCTATACTTAAAAATAATGCACTAGAAAATTACCTTTTTATAATTTATCTAAATCTTCAAAACAAAATTAATAGTAGCAGTATCAATTTGCCATGACCCATTCTACAATACTCAACCTAGCCGCAATAATATTGCTAATTGGGCCCCTAGCAACATTTTTCCGGAAAAATGTAAAACGTGACAGCCTGTATTGGATAGCAATCGTTCTTGCAACCCTATGTTCATTTGGGATTGCCTTCTCTCGAGTTTTTGGAGCATGGCATGTTGATTTTTCTTCAGCTCTATGGGTTACCATTGCGACTGTAATGATTGTATTTTGTTTAGCAAATATTACCAATCAAACTGCGTGGCGATTGTCTCCAATCATTTGTATCTACATGTCTCTTTTAGCCGTATTAGCACTGTTTTCAAATAAAGTACCGGTGGCGTCGCTAGAGACTGCCTATAGTACTTGGGTTTTTTTTCACATTTTCACGTCATTATTGACGTACTCTCTTGTCACTATTGCCGCCGTAAGCGCAGTTGCCGCAGTGTTACAAGAAACAGCACTAAAGACAAAACGAAAAGGGCATATAATTAGTCTTCTTCCATCATTAGTTGACTCGGACCAATTAACCAAGCGCTATTTAGTATTTGGCGAAATCATTTTAGGTCTTGGTCTACTTACCGGTATTAGCATTAACTGGATAACGGAAAAGGTATTTCTCAAATTTGACCACAAAACAATTCTAACTATTTCCGCCTTTCTAACAATTGCAATAGTACTTTGGATTCAGCAACGAACGGGGTTACGAGGGCGCCAAGCAGCACGAATAATTCTCGTTGCCTATTTGCTACTCACTCTTGGTTATCTAGGGGTAAAGTTTGTTACTGACGTGTTGCTAGCCTAAAGACTTAACCTTAATATCCTTGCGAAATATGAATTTTTGCCTAATAAATAGGCAAATATAGGAGGTTGCCTTTTGTCAGTAACTATTGGACCTGTTAAGTTAGATATACCCGTAATATTAGCACCCATGTCGGGGGTAACCGATTTGCCCTTCAGGCGCCTCGTAAAACGTCATGGAGCGGGGTTGGTTGTATCAGAAATGATAGCATCTAAAGCTATGATTTATTCCGCTAAAAAGACAATGAGGATGACAAAAAACTGTGCTGAGGAATTTCCAATGGCTGTTCAATTAGCTGGTTGTGAGCCAGAAATAATGGCTGAAGCGGCTCGCCTTAATGAAGGTGGTGGTGCCGCCCTTATTGACATTAATATGGGATGTCCAGTTAAAAAAGTTACCAACGGCGATGCAGGGTCCGCTTTGATGAAAGATGAATTGTTAGCAAGTCGCATCCTAACCTCAGTGGTAAAAGCGGTAAAACTACCTGTGACTTTAAAAATGCGAACGGGATGGGATAGTAAGAATAGAAATGCACCTAATTTGGCTCGCATTGCAGAAGACGCCGGTATTAGTGCGGTATTTGTCCACGGGCGAACCCGGAATGATTTCTATAAAGGGCATGCTGATTGGTCATTTATCCACAAAGTCAAAGATGCCGTAAAAATTCCAGTATTCTGCAATGGGGATATAAATACACTATTAGACGCCAAAACCGCTCTTGAATTATCTAATGCAGCGGGAGTGTTAATTGGCCGTGGCACATATGGTCGGCCCTGGTTTTTAAAATCAGTCGGGTATTTTTTAAAAACCGGTAGAACTCTAGAAGAACCATCGACAAATACGCGTTTAGAGATAGTACTAGAACATTATGAAGATATGTTAAAATTCTATGGAAAACAATCTGGTGTTCGAATAGCTCGGAAACATTTAGGTTGGTACTCGAAAGGCCTATCTAATTCAGCTGCGTTTCGATCAACAATTAATCAAATTATTGACCCAAAATTAGTAATTGATGAAATCAAAAACTACTTTTCCAATTCTGAAAAAAGGCTGGGTAGCTAATGGTATGTAAGGCGTCAAATGTTAGTAAACTTGAAAAAAAAAGCCTAATTAATGCACAATTAATTCTAAATGCAATTGAAACGATAATTTTAGTTGTAGACAATAAAAAACACATTGTTTTTGTAAACCCTGCCACTGAAAACTTTTTCCAAACTAGTGCGCATTCTTTGATAGGGCAGCCGTTAGATAGCGTAATATCTTTAGATAGCCCAATTTTTGCTTTAATGAATCGAGCTTTAAAAGACCAAGGATCAGTATCTGAATTTGAATTAATACTCGAAAATTCACGCATAAAAGCACAATTGGTTAGTGTTCAAATATGCCCTCTGCCAGAAATTAGTGGAACAACTGTATTATCTTTTCAACGACGTTCAATGGCTGAAAAAATTGAACGTCAGTTAATTCATCGAGATGCTTCAAAATCTTTGTCTGCAATGTCTTCTATAATAGCTCATGAAATAAAAAATCCATTATCCAGTATTCGCGGTGCTGCTCAGTTGCTAGAAGAAGATGCAACCCCTCAAGGACGGAACTTAACAAAGATAATAAAAGATGAAACAGATCGAATTTGTGGTTTGTTAGATGATATAGGCTTGTTTAACACAAACACCTCACTAAAGCGTGATGCTATAAATATCCATCTAATACTTGATCATGTGCAACAACTTGCAAAACACAGCTTCGCTAAGAATATTAAGTTTATCAATGATTTTGACCCTTCTTTACCTCCAATTCACGGCCACCATGATCAACTCGTTCAAGTTTTTCTAAATCTCGTAAAGAATGCAGTCGAAGCAACGCCAAAAAAGAGAGGGGAGATTTTTATAAAATCATTATACCAACCTGGAATGCACCTTACTGCGCCTCAATCCGCAACCCGTAACCCCCGACAATTAGAAGTAAGTATACAGGATGCTGGCAAAGGTATTGCACAAAGTTTGCGAAACACCCTTTTTGATCCTTTTGTCACTTCAAAATCTCGCGGCAGTGGTCTTGGATTATCAATTGCCGCTAAAATTATTGATGACCATGGGGGTATTATTGAATGTGACTCCCTAGAAACAGGAACTATCTTCCGAGTTATGCTTCCATTCTACGAAAATAAGAAATGACTGGAAAATGAGCATGCAAACTATTTTAGTCGCCGATGACGATAAAGCGATCCGCACTGTTGTAGGTCAAGCTCTAAATCGCGCCAATTTTGATGTAAAGATGACAAGTACAGCATCTGTTCTATGGGGCTGGGTCATAAAAGGGGAAGGTAATCTAATCATTCTCGATGTCATGCTTCCGGATCAAAATGGTCTTGATTTAATTCCCCGAATTCTTGAGGTTAGACCAGAGCTCCGAGTTATCGTTATGAGCGCAGAAAATACCTTGCTAACTGCTGTGAGAGCAAATGAATGTGGGGCTTTTGAGTATCTCCCAAAGCCATTTGATCTTTTAGAGTTAATACGGGTTGTCCGGAAAGGGTTAGATGCAAAAATAGATAAAAGCAACTGGCCAAGGATTGAGACCGGTGAAAAACTTCCTTTAATAGGCCGGTCTCCCGCTATGCAAGAAATCTATCGCACTTTAGCACGAGTAGTAAAAACTGAACTTTCCATTCTAATTACAGGTGAATCGGGGACAGGGAAGGAACTCGTTGCTCGCGCATTACACGATCTTGGAAACCGCAACAAAAAGCCTTTTGTTGCAGTAAATATGGCGTCCATCCCAAAAGAGCTTATTGAAAGTGAGCTTTTTGGCCATGAAAAAGGTGCTTTCACAGGAGCTATTAAAAAGTCAACTGGATTTTTTCAAGAAGCAAATGGCGGTACTTTGTTTTTGGATGAAATAGGCGATATGCCAATTGAAGCTCAAACTCGCCTCCTTCGTGTTTTACAGGAAGGTGAATTTAGACCCGTTGGTAGCAACACTCCAATTGATGCAAATGTCCGGATAATTGCAGCAACCCACAATGACTTAAAAAAACTTGTTCGCCAGGGATTATTTCGTGAAGATCTGTTTTTTCGTTTAAACGTTGTGCCAGTTCGCCTGCCACCGTTAAGAGAACGCTCAGAAGATATTCCCGAACTAGTGCACCATTTCTTGATGCAAGCCGTATCCGAAGGACTCCCCTGGAAGATAATTGAACCAGAAGCTATTAATTTACTTCAACAATCAACATGGCCCGGAAATGTGAGAGAACTTGAAAATATTATTCGGCGAATTGCGGCCCTCTATACTCACGATACTATTGGTGCCTCAGAAATTGAAAAGGAGTTAAATGAAGAAAATAAAATAGAGACTACTCAAAATAATGACGAAAATTTAACTAATATGATTGAAAAGCATTTAGTGAATCACTTTCAAGATTACGAGGCTACTTTACCTCCACCCGGTTTATATTTTCGAATGTTGGAAAAACTAGAAAAACCGTTAATCTCAATTACACTGAAGGTAACAAATGGAAATCAGTTACGGGCAGCAAATATTCTAGGTATTAATCGAAACACTCTTAGGAAAAAAATACGTGAACTCGGTATTGTTTTCATTAAGGAAACCATATGAACCAAAACAACAATTCTAGTTTCACATTAAAGAATTTTAATTGGCGTTCCAGTAGAAAAACCAGTCGTATTTTAGCATTTATGTTAGCTGCAGCAGCAGTGATTTCAGGAATAGTTACAGTGACTGCTCTAACGGGCTCGCGAGCTGGAGCAGGCGATCCAAAAACGATAGCCCACTTGCTGTACTTAGATGGCATATTGATGCTCTTGTTGTCAGCAGTAATTGGCCGCCGTATAATTCGAATCTGGAGAGAGAGAAGGAGTGGAATTGCTGGAGCTCGCCTCCAAAGCAAACTGGTTAGCTTATTCGCTGCTGTTGCAATTGCTCCTGCTATTTTAGTAGCTGTTTTTTCCGCTTTATTTTTGCATTTTGGAATTGAAGCTTGGTTTAGCAAGCGTGTGGGAGGTGCACTAAATCAATCTATCGCAGTGACAGGTGCATATTTTCAAGAACACCGACAAAATATACAAACCGAAGCCTTTGCAATCGCAAACGATTTAAATAGAAAAGCACCATACTTAATGCAGAATCAATGGGAATTTAACAGAGTTCTGTCAGCACATGCTGGGCTTAGAAGCCTTTCTGAAGCAATTGTAATAGACCGAAGTGGTCAAATGTTAGCTAGATCTGAGTTTAGTTTATTGAAAACCCTCGAAGCCATACCATCTGAGATTTTTAAAAAAGCAGATGAGAAAGGCGTTGCCCTAATCAATTCTGAAATTGAGGACCAGGTTCGTGCACTTGTTCGCCTTAATCGTTTCATTAATGCTTATCTGTTAATTGAACGCTTCATAGACCCACGCGTTATACAACACATCGATAAAATTCAAAAAACTGTTAATGAATACAATGACTTGAAAGAAGAAAGGATCGGAATACAAGTTAGCTTTGTTGTAATATACATCATAGCTTCTATCTTACTTCTACTAGCTGCAGTCTGGATTGGATTAACCGTAACTGCACAACTCGCTAACCCAATTTCAGACCTTATTGAAGCTGCAGACCAAGTTTCCAAAGGTGACCTCAGCACTCAGATTGAAAATACAGTCGCTCACGACGAAATTGGGCGTCTAGGGAAAGCATTTAACCATATGACCAACCGAATAGCAGCACAGCAGCACAAACTAGTCGATGCTAATAGAGAGCTAGATGAAAGGAGGAGATTTACAGAAACCGTACTTTCTGGTGTCTCAGCGGGTGTTATTGGGCTAAATTCAGGAGGCCAAATAAATTTACCTAACCGGTCTGCATCAGTGCTTTTAGAAACGGATCTAAATGCAAAGCAAAATATTGTATTAGGTGATGCTATTCCAGAAATGAAAAATTTATTAGAAACCGCACAATCGTCACCGGAACGTATGCACGAAAAAGAGATAACTATCCAACGAGATGGAAAACAAAAAACTCTTATTACACGGATTACTGCAGAATATTTTAAAAAAAATTTAGTGGGATTTGTTGTCACCTTTGATGATATAACAGCACTATTGTTAGCTCAAAGAAAAGCGGCCTGGTCTGACGTAGCTCGTCGAATCGCCCATGAAATAAAGAACCCTCTAACGCCTATTCAACTTTCAGCAGAACGTTTAAACCGCCGTTATCAATCCGAGATAAAAACTGACCCCGAAAATTTTGACAAATGCGTTAATACAATAATACGGCAAGTTGAAGAAATAGGACAACTAATTGATGAATTTTCGTCTTTCGCCCGCATGCCTCAACCAATTATGAAAGTTGAAAATTTTTCAGAAATTTGTCGCCATATAATGTTTACTGAAAAAAATAGAACTACATCTATCAATTACGAATTAAATCTTCCTGACAAAGATATATTTTTTGATTGTGATAGAAAGCAAATTTCTCGAGCATTAGTTAACCTCTTGAAGAACGCCGCTGAATCGATTGTCGATTCTAAACTAAATACAAAATCAAATTGTAATTCTGGACTTGTCACTCTAACTGCTGCAAAAGAGAATAAAAGTCTGAAGATATGTGTTGAGGACAATGGAAATGGGCTACCGGATATTAATCCAGAGCGGCTACTTGAACCATATATAACAACTAGGGAAGAGGGGACTGGACTAGGTCTTGCTATTGTAAAAAAAATTCTAGACGATCACAATGGACGACTGACCTTAGAAAACCGTTTGAAAGAGGGAACCCGAGCAACATTAATCTTCGACAAGACAACCAATCATTTAACATAAGAGACTAAGACTGTATTCAAATATTGTTACGATCAAATATCTTCAATAATAAGTTCTATCTGGTGTTAGAAAGGCAGGGGATAAATGGCTGATGAGATTCTGATCGTAGATGATGAGGCCGATATTAGATCACTTATCTCCGAAGCTTTGCAAGATGAAGGCTATACTACACGCGAAGCACCTGACAGTGTTAGCGCTTTAAGCACGATAGCAATACGTCGCCCCTCACTAATTCTATTAGATATTTGGTTGCAAGGCAGTCCACTTGACGGACTACAAATTCTAAATGAAGTAAAAATGATTTTTTCAGATATTCCTATTGTTATGATGAGTGGGCATGGAACAATTGAATCCGCGGTATCAGCTATTAAAGATGGTGCATATGACTTTATTGAAAAGCCATTTAAAACTGACCGGTTATTGTTACAAATTGAACGAGCTATTGAAGCTGCAAGGACTAAGCGCGAACTAGCAGAGTTAAAACTTCGTAGTGAATCTAGCAGCAAACTGGTTGGGACCTCCTCTTCAATTCGAGAAATACGCCAAGTAATTGAAAAGGCAGGAAGAACCAATAGCCGAATTCTTATTTCAGGCCCGCCGGGATCCGGAAAAGAAGTGGTGGCGCGCATGCTTCATACCCAATCTTCTCGCTCTGGGGGGCCTTTTATTGTTGTAAATTGCGCAGCTATGCTGCCTGATCATATGGAAACCGAACTTTTCGGCGAAGAGGGTGCCGAAAATTCTTCAAGACCAAAAAAGATTGGCTTGTTTGAGCAAGCGCATACAGGGACACTTCTTCTTGATGAAGTATCTGATATGCCATTGGAAACTCAAGGAAAGATAGTAAGAACTCTCCAAGATCAGATTTTTACGCGGGTTGGGGGTTCTAAACGCGTGGAAACAGATGTTAGAGTTATCGCGACAGCAACACAAAACTTGAACGAGCAAATTAAGTTAGGTCAATTCCGAGAAGATCTGTTCTACAGACTAAATGTTGTACCGATTCAATTACCACCTTTGTCTGAACGTATGGATGATGTCCCCGAGCTTGCTGAATATTTCTTACTACGAGCTTCAGAAATATCAGGACAACCAAAACGCTGTCTTAGTGCAGACGCAACTGTAGCTTTACAAGGGTACAACTGGCCTGGCAATGTCCGAGAATTTCGAAATGTTATTGAACGACTTCTTATTATGACCCCTGGTTCTGTAAACGAACCTATTGGTGTAACTATGCTACCACCTGAAATTGTTTCAGGAACACCGGATATTAATGCGACGCGTAATTTGGAAATCATGGGCATGCCACTTAGAACTGCGAGAGAGGTTTTCGAAAAAGAATATCTTCTGGCTCAACTTAACCGACATAGAAGTAATGTTTCGCAAACTGCTAAATTTGTAGGGATGGAACGATCGGCTCTGCATCGTAAATTAAAATCTCTTGGCGTAAAAATAGACAGCAAATAGGCCAGACTAAGGAGCAAAAAGCATGAAGATTATCGTGTGTGGTGCCGGCCAAGTAGGTTACAACATAGCCCATCACCTAGCCTTGGAAGCACACGATGTAACCGTTGTTGATATGTCTGAAAAACTTATTCAGCGAATCAGCAATAGTATCGATGTGCACGGAATTGTTGGCCTCGCATCGCACCCTGACGTATTAGAAAAAGCAGGGATAAATGATACTGATTTAATTATTGCAGTAACACAAAGCGATGAAGTAAATATGGTAGCATGCCAAGTTGCTCATTCTTTGTTTGATGTCCCAACGAAAATTGCACGAATACGGCAACAAAGTTATTTGGATCCTGTTTGGGCTAATCTTTTTTCTGCCGATCACATGCCAATTGATGTCATCATTTCTCCAGAAATAGAAGTAGCACGCTCTGTAACTCGCCGGTTAGAAGTTCCAGGAGCATTTGAGATGATTCCACTTGTGGACAACCGCATAAAACTTCTTGGTGTAAGGTGCAGCCAAAAATGTCCATTGGTAAACACTGCGTTACGTCAATTAACCCAACTATTTCCTGATCTAAATATTGTAATCATAGGCATAATACGAAATAACACATCTATCATCCCTAGTGGCAATGATCAGATGCTGCATGGCGATGAAGTATACTTTGTCGTTGATAGTAATCAAATTGAACGCGCTATGGCAGCTTTTGGATATGAGGAACAAGAAGCACGTAAATTAGTGATATTTGGTGGCGGCAATATTGGTTTATTTTTGGCACAAGAATTAGAAGAAAATTACCACTGGGTGCAAACGAAAATAATTGAAAGCAATCCTGAAAGAGCAGAACATTTAACCGGTATCCTTGAGCACACTTTAGTTCTTCAAGGGAATGTGCTGGAACAAGAAATTCTGGACGAAGCAAATATTTCTTCAACTCAAACGGCAGTAGCAGTAACTAATGATGATGAAACTAATATCTTAGCTTCACTGCTTTCTAAACGTTTTGGTTGTCACAGAACCATAGCTCTAATAAATAAGACTGCATATGAACCTTTAATAAATTCACTTAATATTGATGTTGTTGTTAGTCCAAAAAACATAACAGCATCAAAAATTCTACAACATGTACGAAGGGGACGTATCCACTCAGTACATACTTTGCATGAAGATTTTGGTGAATTAATTGAAGCTGAAGCCCTTGAGACATCAAGCTTAGTTGGAACATCATTAAGAGAATCGAACTTGCCCGAAGGAGTGTTGATAGGTGCCATAGTCCGTGATAACAAGATGATTTGCCCCAATGGAGATACTGTAATTGAAGCGAACGACCGGATAGTGCTTTTTGCGGCTGCTAAAGCCATTAAGAAAGTCGAATCTTTATTCTCTGTACAACTGGAATATTTTTAATTTTTTGGTGTATTATCATGTCAAGAATAGCTTACGTAAACGGACGTTATTTTATTCATCAAGCTGCTGCTATCCATATTGAAGACAGAGGCTATCAATTTGCAGACGGTATTTATGAAGTTTTTGGCGTTTACAAAGGAAAATTAATCGGAACACGTGGCCACTTAGATCGATTAGCTTATTCTCTAAGTGAATTAAGTATCAAAAACCCAATGTCCGAGCGCGCAATAATGCATATTGTTCGCGAAATCATTCGACGCAATAGGATTTATAACGGTTTGGTCTATTTACAAATAACCCGGGGGATAGCGCCACGAGACCATGCTTTTCCTAATCAGGCCTCGCCAATACTAGTTGTAACAGGGAAGAGTACGAAGGTTAGTAGCGACGAAGAATTGAGGAGTGGAATTTCAGTTATAACAATCCCTGATATCCGTTGGGGGAGAGTTGACATTAAATCTATTTCTTTACTCCCAAATGTTTTAGGAAAACAGCTAGCTAAAGAAACTGGAGCCTATGAAGCTTGGATGATTGATAAAAATGGATTTATTACAGAGGGTACTTCCACTAATGCTTGGATTGTCACTGAAGAAGGAGAACTAGTTACTCGTAGTGCAACAAATGGAATTCTGAACGGAATTACTCGTTTAGCAGTTATGGACGTAGCAAAAGAGGCGGGGATCAGAATAGTCGAACGCCCCTTTACTTTAAAAGAAGCTAAAAAAGCACGTGAAGCATTTATAACAGCTTCAACTACACATGTTAAACCCGTCACGAAAATAGACGGTAATTCTATAGGCAATGGCCATATTGGCATAATAACACTACAGCTACTTGATGGTTTCTTGAAATTTATCGAAAAAGGTACTGATTCAAAAAATTTACATCCAAGGTGCAGGGAAACAAAAAAAATTCGGCATGAATAGTCTGCCCTATCCAAAAGCAATTATTTTTGACTGGGATAATACCTTGGTTGATAGTTGGTCTGTGATTCAAGATGCACTAAATACCACTTTTCTTAGCTTTGGCATGAGAGAATGGGATATGGATGAAATACGCCACAAAGTGCAGGAATCGTTGCGTGATAGTTTTCCTAAATACTTTGGCGCAGATTGGGAAAAAGCTGGGAAAATTTTTTATAGAAGATACTCTGAAATTCATGCGGAAAGAATATCTCCGTTACCTGGAGCAGGGGAAATGCTACGTTCTTTTTTCCAAGCTGGAATATACCTTGCCGTTGTAAGCAACAAAAAAGGAACTTTTCTTCGTAAAGAAAGCAGAACATTAGATTGGGATAAATATTTTGTAAAGCTTGTTGGTGCCTTTGATGCTGAAAAAGACAAGCCAAACCAAGAACCTGTCAATCTCGCCCTGAAGCCTGGGAATATTTATCAGGGTGCACATGTCTGGTTTGTTGGGGACACTGAGATTGACATGCAATGTGCACATAAGACGCATTGCACCCCAATTCTTTTGCACTCAAAGTTCCCTAAACCTGAAAAATCTAAAAAATTTCCGCCAGCACTCCGATTCCAACACTGTCGTGAACTTTGCAATTACGTGCTGAACATGTAAGATTTTACCCAAGACGTTATTACTGTTTAAAACCAATTCTAAAATTGACCTAAGTTCAATTTTAGTCCAGATATGAACAGACAAACAAACAACTATAAAATATATAATAACAAATAGAGGTCAAATAATGTCCGGGGAAAAGTCACAAAACGTTCAAGATGTTTTTCTAAACAACGTTAGAAAGAACAAGGTTTCTGTAACAGTATTTCTAATCAATGGGGTAAAACTACAAGGTATTATTACTTGGTTCGATAATTTTTCAGTACTTCTCCGTCGAGACGGCCATACACAGCTCATTTATAAACATGCTATTTCAACGGTTATGCCGTCAGGCCCAATACAACTTTTTGAACCTGAAACGGAGGATAGCGACGATAGTTGATAAATTATATTGATTACAAAAAATCCAACAGACAAATGGGGATACCTTCGACTTCATGTCTAGTTATCCATATAAATTGGCCAAAACATAATGAATTAGGAAGGATTCCCGATGCATGCCTTGAAGAAGCAGCTGGTCTGGCTTTAGCTATTGGATTAGAAATCTCTGCTAAAAGAATTGTTAAATTGCGAAAACCAAGCCCAAAAACTTTGCTCGGTATAGGCTCAGTAACAGAATTGTCTGCAGAAATCAGTCAATATTTAAATCAAACTCAAAAATTTGTTGTTATAATAATTAGTAATTTGAATCCTGTTCAACAGCAAAATTTAGAAAGAACATGGAACTGTAAGGTTATAGATCGCACAGGGTTAATCTTAGAAATTTTTGCCGCACGGGCAAAAACTCGCGAAGGTATTCTTCAAGTTCAGTTAGCATCACTCACATATCAAAGAAGCCGGTTGGTGCGGAGCTGGACACACTTAGAACGTCAAAGGGGTGGACTGCAATTTATTGGTGGGCCTGGAGAAACGCAAATAGAATCAGACCGAAGACTTCTGTCAGCACGCATAAGAAAAATTGAAAGGAAGATTAAAGGGATAAGCCGTACACGAAAGCTACACAGAGGCGCCCGAAAAAATATTCCCTCCTTGATAGTTGCTCTAGTAGGATACACAAATGCTGGAAAATCTACTCTCTTTAATAGGCTTACCGGAGCGTCAGTATCTTCTAGCAACCAACTCTTTGCCACCCTAGATCCAACTATGCGAAAAGTTCAATTGCCTTCAAAACAATCGGTTATTTTATCGGACACTGTTGGTTTCGTATCAGACCTTCCACACGAACTAATCAATTCATTCCACGCAACCCTCGAAGAAGTAAAGGAAGCTGATATTATTCTTCACATAAGAGATGCTGCCCACCCAAGCTCTGACGCTCAGTACAATGATGTATTGAGAGTTCTAAAAGAATTAAGAGTAGAAAAAAAACCTACTATTGAGATATTTAACAAAATTGACCTTTTAGAAAACAAAATGATTCTTTTTAACCGTGTCAAGCGCTCCGATGGGGCAGCTTTAGCAATTTCAGCAAAAACCGGCGAAGGGTGCGAAAATATTTTGAAAATGATCAGTAAACAGTTCATGTTTAATGAAACTAAATTTATCTACGACATCCCTATCACAAACGGTGCGGCAGTAGCATGGTTATACGACCGTGGTACGGTATCGGTCTATAAGAACAAGCGACATTCCATTCAATTGACGGTTAATTGGGATGAAATTGATGCAGCCCAATTCGAAAAAAAGTTTGGAAATTTTGAAGCAAAATTGACACACTAGTCCAAAAGCTCTACGGTAGATTTTAAATATCTACTAGTAGAGAAATTTACATGGCTACGATTAAAGCTCAACGCAAGTGGCGTGATAAAAATCGGTTTGTTAAAAGTCAATTAAACGTGATGGCAAAAAAATACATTCACGTGGATTTAAAGAATTTTTCAAAGCAGTTTAATCTTCGAGGAAAAGGCGAGGCTGTTACATTTGCTGTATTCGTGACTCGAGCACTTTTACAAAGATCAGATTTTGATGCAAAGATAGCTACACTCATGGATAACCTTATTTTAGCATACCATCGTGATCGTGATCTTTACAAAAGTTAATGACAAACTTGTTTAAACCAAACCCACTTGATGTGAATGAAATTATCCGTGAAACCGCGGAAGTTGCTATTTTACCTAGATTTACAGCACTTAAACCACATGACATCCTAAAAAAAAGATCAGGTGAATTAGTCACCTCTGCTGATATTGAAGCTGAAAAGTTGCTAGAACTAAAATTGCTTGACTTATTCCCAGGGAGCGTATGCGTAGGAGAAGAAGCCTATGGAAAAGATCAAGAGGTCATCAAGCGACTTAACGGAGATTCCCCTGTTTGGGTCATTGATCCACTTGACGGAACATCAAATTTTTGTAAAGGAAAGGCTAAATTTGCTATCATTGTCGCATTAATTATAAAAGCCGAAACTGTTGCTGGTTGGATTTATGACCCTAACGAAAAAATTTCTTGTATTTCCGAACGTGGAAGTGGAACGTGGCTCGAGAACAAGCGTTTGCAAATTCGAATTCCAAGCAATCAATCATGTTGGCGCGCTTCTTTATCACAAAAATTAGTAATCAAACTTGAAAAGAAAAACAACTTTTTCATACATCGAGAAAATATTGTTCGCTATCACTGTGTAGGCCTAGAGTACATCGAACTAGCAAAGAGTAACTTGCAATTCGCACGGTACGGAGGCTCACTGAAACCCTGGGATCATGCCGCTGGTGAGCTTATACATTCAGAAGCCGGCGGCATTTCTGGCGATAATAAAACTGGCCGACCATACGATTTAGCGCAAGATACCTTCTTTCAGTCAATTTTGCTTGCCCCAGATCGGCAATCGTGGATAAAATTTTCTGAGATAATAAATTGATTAAGCTTTAAGCTAGAGATGCTTCAGTAAAAATTTTACAGAAGACAGAAATAATAAAAAATTGCTCTGCACCAAAAAGACTTTTTTCTGCCAACTATTGTTTTTCTTTCGAAAAACCAAGCATATCTAGAACAACAAAACGAGGCCGACCCCGAACATTTGAATAAACACGGGCGAGATACACACCAATAACACCTAGCGCACAAACTAAACTACCCCAAAGTGCTAAAATAATTAATCCACCGTACAGCCAAGGGCTCCAAAAAATATCAATAAACTGTAAAATTAAGGCTCCAAACAAGCCAAAAATAGAAAGGCTAACTGTCAAAAAACCGATCACGAACAGACTGAAAAGTGGAAAAAACGAAAAGGAAGTGACCCCCCTTGAAAATTGATCCATGGCAGAAGCGCTAAATATACCAGGAAAATGAGTTTTTCCTCCCGCTCTTGGAGCCCGAATATATTCAACTTTAGCTTTGCGGAAGCCTACCCAGCTCGTTAATCCACGAAGATACGGTTCCATTTCCGGTAATTTAAGTATTTCAAGCACAATTTTTTTGTCCAAAAGACGGAAATCTCCAGCTTCAACTGGTAATTCAACCTCCGAAAAAGTACCTATTATTTTATAAGCAAGTTTTGTAAAATACATGCGGAAAGGCTTTTCGCCATCACGTTGAATGCGAACCGTATATACCATATCCGCACCGCCTCGCCATTCAGAAAGAAGACTGGGGATAAGCTCAGGGGGATCTTGAAGATCGCAATCCATATAAATTACAGCGTCACCAGACGCTTTTTCTAAGCCAGCAAAAACACATTCTGTCACTCCGAACCGCCTCGTCATATTGATAACCTTTACTCTAGAATTACGAACATGGTGCTTTTCTAATATTTTCCGAGAATCATCAGTGGAATCGTCATTAACAAAAATCAATTCGTAGTCACTTATCTCTTTCGAAAACACTAGTTCCAATCGCCTAATAAGCTCATCAAGAACATCCGCTTCATTTCGAAATGAAAGAATGATAGAAATTACTGTGGCTTTTTTCTTCTCAACTGACACAAGCACTCCTCGCAGATAAAACTAAATTTTTTTGAGTTAATTATACTTTTAGGGCAGTTAATTTTTTTAAAAAATTAATCTCGATCCAAGATAAAATTTAAACATCCTTTTTGTTTGATAATCTGCTATCTCAGCTGAAAAGTATGATATTTCAGACTAAAATTATATAATACCGCTTCTTTTAAATCTACTTACTGGTTATCTATGCTACCTATTTTCAAGACCGCTAGGTTCGTAGACAACTACTTTTGACCCGGTTTTATCAACATCAAATTTAACTTCAACTAAGCTAGAAAGCGTCTCTCGAACCTTATCCTGAAATTCTGGTTCAACAAAAAAGACCATAAATCCACCACCTCCTGCTCCTAGTAATTTTCCACCAATTGCACCTGCTCCTCTAGCAACTTGATAAATCTCATCAACGGTAGGGGTAGCAACTCCACCTGCAAGCTCTCGCTTAAGCATCCAACTCTCATGCAACAACCGCCCAATGTCATTAATAGATTTTGGCGATTGAAGGATGTTTAGCCCCTCATCAACCATAAAAACCATACGCTCAATATTTTTTGAGCAATTTTTCATATTATTTACTTTCTCCTTCGCAACCTCCGGTGCAAAACGGGAAATACCCGTAAAAAACAACATTAAGGAACCAAAAAGTTCTGTACGGCGACTAGAACTTAGAATAACCGGTTGAACATCAAAGTCTCCGTCTTCAATTATTTTGATGCGATTAAAGCCTCCGAATGATGACCAGATCTGATCTTGAATTCCGACACACTCCTTAATTACATCATGCTCTATACGAATAGCCTCTTCAGCTAATTTCTTGCAGCCCATCAACTGACCATTCATTGCTTTAATTGCATGAATCAAACCAACAGTGAAAGACGAACTGGAACCAAGGCCAGACCGAGCAGGCAAATCACCATCATGATGAATTTCTAAACCTAATTTAACATTTTGGTCTTGTAATACCGCGCGCACGGATGGGTGCTGAATTTCAGATATTTCCGCCACATTCTCAACCTCAGAGTAAACTATTCGATGCTTATGCTCAAAAAAAGGTGGTAAAGAACGAACCGAAATATAGCAATATTTGTCAATAGCAAAGCCTAATATTGCTCCTCCATTCTCTTTATACCACGCTGGATAATCAGAACCACCGCCAAATAATGATATACGGAAAGGAGTGCGAGTAATAATCATGTTCTCAAAAACTCATGAAAAAAAATCGTTGGCGGCTTCCAAGTTTTCAGGCGTACCTATATCAATAAATGGGGCCTGTCGATCAACAAAAGCATGAATTGTTGTTCCGAGGTCGGTCGCCAAAAAATCATGTTCCAATGATGGCCCAGTGCTCATTATTAACCTGTCAAAAGCAGACCGTTCAAAAAGGTAAAAACCACCATTAATCAAAGCTGACCCATTAAACATAGTATCTTTCTCAACAAATCGGGTAACATTTCCATCACTATTAACTTCAACTCTACCAAATTGACTGCAATCTTTAGCTTCGGTGCATATCATTGAGATGCCAGCGCCACTCTTTTTATGTTCAAACACAAATTTTTCAAGATCAATATCAAGCCATGTATCACCGTTCATTATCATTATAGTCTCTGATAAAAGTAGTGGTGCAGCTAACCGAATAGCCCCTGCGGTACCCAAAGGGCTTTTTTCAACCACAGCCGTTACCTTAACTATTTTAGTCTTTGAACAATCTATATATGTTTTAACTTTTTCTGCCAAATGCCCAAGACAAAGAACAACGTGCGCTGCTTTAGCGCGAGCGAGCCCAGAAAGTATGTAATCCAGAAAAGGCACACCACCGATCGGAGCAAGAATTTTTGGTGTATCCCCTAAAATTTCCTGAACTCGGGTACCAAGGCCGCCTGCTAAAATTGCTACATCAATATCTTTTAAATTATTACTATCAATCAACATGTTTTCTACTCAGCAGCAAAAGAATTCTCGAGGATTTTTCGCTTTAGGCGGGTCTTCCCCATTTCTTCAATATGGGTTCGGGTCTCCCACCCAAACCGCTGCGTTATTCTATCCAAGTAACGTGGACTTCCAAAGTATTCATGGAATGCCCCATCACGAAATGATAAAACCTGCGCCGCACTTACTTTTTCAGTAGATAAGGGCTTACAATCGTAACTATGCTGAGAATAGCCAGACCAACTGTCCGGTAGCTCCCAGCCTTTTTCAAGAGCCATTACGTACAAAGGAGAACCCGGATAGGCCATGGCGGAATAAAAGTTTGCATACTCACAATTTAATTTTTTTGCAAGATCAAGGGTTTCACGCATAGAAATCTCATCATCATCAGGTAAGCCGAAAATGTAGTTGGCAGCAACAAAAATTCCAGCGCTTTGTATTTGGCGAACAATGTTTACGATATCATCTTGTTCAAATGCTTTATCGGCACCGTCCCGAACATGTTTAGAACCGGATTCAATGCCTAATGCAAGCCATCGAAAACCTGCTCTTTGAAGTATTTCCAACATATGTGGTTTGACTGTATCAACCCGAGCATACGCCCATATATTGAGGTCTGGAATATTCTTCTCAATTAGGCCATTACAAATGTTCGTAACATGGCGTTCATTTAGAACAAACATTTCATCAATGAATTTAAAAGTCTTTATACCATACTCTGAGTTTAAATATTCTATTTCTTCAACAACGGATTCGGGTGAACGCATTCTATATCGATTGGTATCAAATGGAGCATTTATGCAACAAAAAGAACATTTGTATGGGCAACCTAGAGAGGTAAAAACCGATGCGTAAGGTTCCCTTGATTTCAGATTGCCAAAACATTGCCAATTGTGGGCACGATATTTATCCATTGGAAGCAGATCCCACACATTGCCATGCAAATCAGCATCTAAGTTGGTAGTTAAAGGGGCAGGGGGATTTAGAATTATTTCTCCGGAACTATCTTGCCAAACTAACCCTTGAACAGAATCTAACGTTACCTCTTTCTTTTTTAGCGCTCCTATTAACTGCACAATTGTTTCGGGACCCTCACCTTTACAAACGAAATCTACATATTCTTCAGTTAAGGTGCGTTGAGGCAGTGCAGAAACATGACCACCTACCATCAAGAGTGATTGCTCAGGGACCTTGTTCTTAATTGCTTTACAAGCTTCCCCAGCACCAACCATCATCTGTGTTGACGCAGACGGTTGATGGCCAAAAACAACCATAACTGCTAAACATGGCTCAATTGAAGCAACCTTTTCGGCAATTTCAACTATGTCTAGATTTTCAGCCTCAGAATCTAAAATGGTAACAGTTAACCCCCTATCTCTAGCATATCCTGCTAGCAACCGACACCATAATGGAGGCTCGACTGCCGTGAGGGTTTCACCCAATTCTTGGTAAATTTTTTTTCTACCACCTGGATTAATCAACAAAAGATCAAGAATTTTTTTTACCATCATAAATTCCCTGTAATTCCCATAATAATCAGTTTCTAACTTCTTTACAGTACCAGCGATAGGTTGCCTTTAATCCATCTAAAAGACTTTTCTTGGAGCTCCAACCTAATTGTGTAAGTCGAGAAATATCTAATTGTTTAAGTGGCATACCATCTGGTTTTTCCAAATCAAATCTAGTTGGCCCAGAAAAATCCATTATTTCTGATAATATTTCTACTAATTCGGCAATAGAACAAACGTTTCCTGATCCTATATTTATTTCGGCCTCATCTGAATATTTCTTCATCAGAAACACTAGTGCGTCAGCAGCATCGTCTACAAATAAAAAATCACGTTGGGGTTTACCTGTTCCCCAGATCACTAATGTTCCACCTCTCAACTTTTTTTCCTCAATTCTGCTAATAAGGCCTGGAATTACATGCCCATCATCTGGGTGAAATTTATCTCCCGGGCCATAAAGATTAGCTGGAATAGCACTTATAATATCACACCCATACTGCCGTCGAAAAGCTTGACCTAATTTTAGTGCAGCAATTTTTGCAATTGCATAACTTTCATTAGTTGGTTCAAGAGATCCTGTAAGGAGTTCTTTTTCAACCATGGGTTGTTTTGCAAGACGGGGATAAATACATGAACTTCCGAGAATTAGAAGTTTTTCAACTGAAAACAAACGAGCACTATTTATAACATTAATCGCCATCATTGCATTATCGTAGATAAACTCGCCTGGACGATCCTGATTTGCTTGAATTCCACCCACAGTTCCTGCTGCAAAAAAAATTGCGTGTGGTCGTTTTTCAGCCATCCAATCCTCGACATCCAATTGGCGGCAAAGATCGAGACTTTTTCGTGGAATATCAAAAATTTCACAATCTTCTTCTTTTAGACGCCGGCAAAGTGAACTGCCAAGCATTCCTGCAGAACCTGCCACCCATACTCGCTTCCCAACAAGGGAGTAGGGTAAATCATAGGTCATTATACAATTTTGCCTTTATGTGAATTTTCAAAACCCAAGAGCAGTACAATCAATGTTTTAAATGTTTGTATATATAGTATTTTTTATCATCTGATAGCCTTTTATTAGCTCATTAATTCCATCTTCCAAAGTATATCTAGGCTTAAAACCAGTCTTTTCAATTTTTTCATTAGAAACTATATAATCTCGCTTATCTGGATCTTCTCCAATGGGTGCATCCATAAAAACAAAATCAGGAACAAATTTTTGAATTACCTCACAAAGCTCCCATTTAGATAGATTTGCATTAGAGAGCCCTACATTATAGGCTTCTCCCTTTAATTCTTGAAAATTATCTAAGCCATGCAAAAACACTCTGCTCACATCAGTAACATGTATATAATTTCTTTTAAAATGGCTCTCAAAAAGTACAACCGCATGGTCGTTAACAGCCCTATACGTGAAATCATTCACCAAAAGATCGAGGCGCATCCTTGGTGACATCCCAAAAACAGTTGCCAAACGAAAACTAATTGAATTTTCTCTAGTTAATAACTTTTCTTCAACTTCAACTTTGTGTTTTCCATAAAGAGAAATTGGACGCAAAGGAGAATCTTCAGTACATAATTTTCCACTTTCACCGATACCGTAGCCCGAATTAGTTATTGGCATTAGAACAAGCTGGCTAGCACTTAATTCGTTTAGTAGAAAAAGCTGCGCATCTAAATTAGTAGAAGTCGCACCAATAGGATCTCGAGCACATAACGGTGCACCGACTAGTGCTGCCAATGGAACTATAACGTCATTAAAACGCAGAAGCTTTTTGATTAATTCTTTATCACGTATGTCACCTCTAGATATTGAAAAATTTTCTTTTGAGCAAACATGGGCTAGAGAATTTTGCTTGAACGTAAAATTATCTAAAACAGTAACATTGTATCCCTTCTCAAGCATCATAGGCACCATTATTGAACCTAGATAACCTGCTCCACCAGTGATCAGAATATTTGTTTTGTCTGGCATTACTTATCCTCAAAGCAATTTATTTTATTTGCAAACCTGATCCAAAACTTGATGTAATTTATTAATTTGAACAGTTAAATCCTTTGGGTGGTTGCCAACAAAAAAACCATGGTCATGAAGTAGATCGGCATTAGTTGCTTTTCCAACCACTTCATATTCATAATATTTGAGTACATCGTGTCGAAGGATACAGCCACCAGTTACAATACGATATCCAATATCGGCTTCAGATAACGCTTCAAATACCTTTCCTCTCCTAAACCTGTAGTCCGGATTAAGTATTATCGGAAAGCAAAAACTGGAATTGAGGCCGTTTTCGCGTTGAACTATGAAACGGTCATCACGTAAAAACAGCTCATTAAATAGCTTCAAGTTTTTCCGCCTCGCTGCTGTTAAGAAGGGTAGTTTTTTTAACTGTTCACGACCAATAGCACCCGAAAGCTCAATAGCTCGTACATTGTATCCGGGTAGAATAAAGCGATATGACTCAAAGAAATCATCATGGGACTTTTTAAAAATAGGTGAGTTTTCTGGCAAATCACGTGTCCAACCATGAGCCCTTAGTGCACGTAAAAGATGAAAGATCTCATGATGATCAGTTAGCACCATTCCACCCTCCATTGTGGCTATATGGTGAGAAAAAAAGAAGCTAAAAGTTGATACGTCACCAAAAGTCCCAGTTTTCTTGCCATTAAGTTCCGCATCTAAAGACTCGCAGTTATCTTCAATCAGATAAAGATTATGCTTATCAGCAAAATTACGAATTATTTCCAGATCTGCCGGATTTCCAAGTATACTAACGGCAACAATGGCACGAGTGCGCCTTGAAAGTGCCTGGTCGAGCTTAGAAACATCTATGTTCAGTGTGTTAAGATCAATGTCCACAATCTTAAGTTTTAGTCCGTATTGCTGAAGGGGATGGTAGGTGGTACCCCAAGAAACTGCAGGAACGATGACTTCATCTCCTCGTTGAAGAGGTTTTTCTTTCTTAAAAAATAAGCTAGCTACGGCTACAAGGTTAGCCGATGATCCCGAGTTCACCATCACCCCGTAAGCTTTACCATGGTAATCTGCAAACTCTTTTTCCAGGGCAGCCACTTCTTGTCCCATAGTATAACGATTTGAAGAAATCACCCTTTCAATGGCTTTTTCTTCTTCAGGTCCCCAGGAAGATGCAGCAAGTTCATAAAACACTTTTTGAAAACCTATTCCATAGTCTTCGTTGCCATATCACCTGCTTGTGAGTTTACATTAACCACGTCTGGCATTGCGGGTTCTTCCCATCCTTCAACAGGCTGAATTAACATGTTCTTTAAAAACTCATCACGGGGCAAATAAGGGTACATATCTTCAATTGGCGTATTCCAACCAAATATCCTTGGCTCATATGTATGATATTCATGATTATTGACGTCACATACAGCTGGGCCATCGTGTGCCAATATTTGATCAATAACCTGATCTATCTGAGTATTGTTTTCAATCGAGAACGTCTTTATTCCAAAGCCCTCGGCGACTTTGACAAAATTCGGAGGATTGTAGCCAGCTGGGCCACAAGCTTCGCACCTACCATCAAAGTTAGTTTCTTGAAATGCTTTTGTAATTCCGTAAATATGGTTATTTAAAATAAATATTTTAATGTTAATTTTGTAGTTGATAAGAGTTTGCAGTTCTTGAATATTTAATATCATTCCACCATCGCCAATGATCGCAACGGCCTGACGAGATGGGTCAGCCATCCAGGCTCCCATCGCACCACACATTGAAAAACCCATTGGTGCGTTTCCATTATTTGTAAGATAAGACTGGCCAAACCTTGTTTCAAATGCATGGCCAACTACCACTGAGGTTCCGCCCAGATCACAAACCAAAATACTGTTGTCATCCATTTTTTCTGACAGCCTTCGTGTAAACGCATAAGGATGAGTATATTCCTTACCTTCAAACTTATAGGAACCACTATCAAACATTTCTTTGCGAACCGGATCAAACCGAATACGCCAATCACGACACTGATCATTCCATTCTTTATATTTTGGAAAGTTTTCAGCAGTCACTTCTTCCTGCAGTCTCAATAGTACTTTTTTAGCAAAAATTTTTACATCACAGAAAATATTTACATCAAACGGAACCTGCTGGAGCTTTGGTTGAAGCAGTGCTCGATCCACATCAACAACATATTTTTTTGCTTCACGGCCAAAAGTATGAATATTACCACCTGTAATACGGCCAGAAATCCGACTCCCAACTGCAAGAATCAGATCTGAATTCTGGATACCAAAATTACGCCCAGCACCCCCGTAGGTACCAATACGGCCACCGTAGTTCTCGAAATCTGAGGTGATTATATCAAGTGCATTCCAAGTAGGAAAAGCAGGTAATGATCCAATTTTTGAAATTTCTCTGATCAGTTCAACAGCACCACCGATACGAACTCCCCCACCTACCATTAATGATGGTCGCTTTGAGGCTTTTAGGTCTTCTATAAGCTGGTTAATTTGTATATCAACCGTGTCCAGGTCAAAAGACTCCCTAATTGTTCCAGTTTCCATTGAAAATAGCTTGTTTGGTTCAATCTCAGCCTTCTGAATATCAATTGGAATGTCTATGACACAGGGTCCAGGGCGACCATCTTGGGCTATAAAAAATGCTTTTTCTAGTTCATATCGAATATCATTTGGATCAGTAATTATCACAGCAGATTTAGAAATTGGGGCAACAATACTAATAATATCTGTCTCTTGAAAACCAACTTGGCGAACGGAGGGGTCTGGTCTCATGAATTGCATATTCACATTCCCAGTAATAAAAACACCAGGCACAGAATCGTAAAAACAATTGGCTATTGGATTAACTAAATTTAGTGCACCGGGTCCGCTAGTAGCGATTGCAACCCCAGGCACACCTTTTATTTTTCCATAACATTCTGCCGCATACCCAGCGGCTTGCTCATGCATAGTTGCGACATATTCTGTTTTCTTGGACCGCGTAAAGGCATCAATCAAATGGCCGTTTGCAGAGCCGTAAAGTACAAAGATTTTTTCTACTCCCTCATCACCGATAAAATCGATGACGTAATCGGCAAGTTTCATTTTCGGCTTCCTTTGAGAAAATTGGCAATATTTTTTTGTAACGTAACAGTAAAATAGTTGAAATAGCCTTTAAATCTACAAGAATTTAAAACGAAAGCATTCTTGTTGATATAGTTCAAAATTCCCCACAAAAAAAAATTAAGAAAAGCTCATAGTAAACAATCATTAAAGTCCCTTGCAAATCCAGATATCAAAATATTTTCGCTCTTCTTTTTTGAAATATGACCGTTTGAATTCTGTCCGAAAGTTCCTATCGTACGTTTCAACACCATAATAATTTGTCCAACCAAAAGGTTCCTCACCTGCAGGAATAAGCCAAATACTTGTGCGACAAGAGACCAAGATATCTATTGTTGACTGCGCTAAAGGGATACCCACGAAGGAAGTTTCCATAACGACCGAGCTATCTAATGTGTACGGATTTCCCGAAAATACTAATATAGGTCTTAAAAATGTATATTTATAACTATCCGTTTTATCTCCAAGCCCCATCTCGATTGAAAACCCTTTATAATCATCCAATATAGTGTTTATTTCAGTTTTCACATCGAGAGATTCACCCCATTTGAGGTTATTAATGAAGCGCTTCTCAATTGGAAATGAAATAATAGCCATACAAGCTATAATAGTGCCAAATAACCAATAGGTGGCCTGTTGGTTAGAACATTTGTTTGCAAACCGAATAGATAGATCAATTGAAATAGGTACCATCGGAAACAAGTAATACATGCCAGCCCCAGGCTTTTGAGCAGGATAAATTATAAGAGTAATCGCAAATAAAAATGCAAAATAATAAGCTCGGTCGGTAATTGAAAGACGACGAAACCCAGCCACTACAGCAAAAATGGTCGGAGGCAAAACGTAAAACAAAGCGTAGCGAAAAACTTTATAAAAATTTTCGCTTGATTCTGGTTTGTCTGCTATATAGCTAAACCACTCCAGATAGTTGTTAAAATCAAAAGTGCTGAAAAAAAAGGGCAGGGAAGCTACAAGAACAACGCCTAATGCAACTACTGGCCAAGTCCACCATCCATAACGAAAACCAATTACTACTGCTATTGGAATAAAATAAATTCCAGCGATAATTTTTAAATCTAACGCAACACCACCAAGCAACATTAAAAGTCCTAGCAAGACTGCTAGGTTTAATGACCCATCTTCTACCTTATTAACTGACCAGATGGTAACAGCTAATATCACCCCTAAGAAAATGTCTGGTCTGTTCCAAATAGTCATTGGAAGGTTGATCACAAAAATTTCACAGAAAAAAATAAGTGCAATAGAAGAAGCTATTAAACCACGTCTTTTTTGAGAAAAGAAAATAATCAAAGGACAAGAAAGGGCTGCTAAAAATGCTGCAATCTTACCGGCAAATATAGAAGAACCAAATACAAACAAAAAAATACTTGTTAAAAGAAATATATATGGCCCATAAAGGTTTGTTGTTCTTTCAGGTGACTCAAAGCTTGGGTAGACTTCATAACCCTCAAGTAGTCGCCATGCATGTATAACAATATTTGGTTCCCCAGTGTCAATGTAACCCGGATAAGCTAAATAAACTATGCTTATGCCAAGAAGGTTTAGAAGCGCTAGAAAGGCTATAGCGAATAACAAAGATTTACCTAGCAATTTATGCTCCAGCTACATTTTTAACCAAATGTTGCATAAAGATTGCCTTCAATAACAAATTGGTTGAAAAAATTAAAAGAAAATACAGTGATTTTCGAGTTGAATGGATATAAGGTTTAATAACTAAACTACACATCAAATTTAACTTAAGAAAGAAACATTCCAATGGCAAGAGTAGCTTTTATAGGGCTTGGAACTATGGGGTACCCCATAGCAGGACACATCGCAAAAGCCGGACATCATGTTACCGTATTCAACCGAACCAAAGCTAAAGCAAGAAAATGGACCTCTGAATATAGCGGCTCTCTTGCAAATACCCCTGCAGAAGCAGCCCGAAACGCTGAATTTATATTTTCCTGTGTTGGGAATGACGATGACCTTCGTAGTGTTGTATATGGGGAAAGTGGAATTCTTTCTACCATCAAAAAAAATAGTATATTTTGTGATCACACAACGGCATCCGCTAATGTCGCTCGTGAAATAAATAGTAAAGTCAGCAGTAAAGATATCGGTTTCCTCGATAGCCCAGTATCTGGTGGTCAATCCGGGGCAGAAAACGGCACATTAACCGTAATGATGGGAGGTCAACTATCTCACTTTGAAGCAGTAAAACATATTGTTGGCACGTACGCTCAAGCTGTAACATTAATGGGTGAGATTGGGGCAGGGCAGCTCACAAAAATGGTTAACCAAATTTGTATTGCTGGATTATTACAAGGTCTTTCAGAAGGGCTAGCATTTGCGCAGAAAGCGAAGCTAGATCCAAAACTTGTTTTGAAAGTGGTATCAAAGGGTGCAGCTCAATCATGGCAAATGGAGAACCGAGGCAATACAATGGTTGACGACAAATTCAATTTTGGATTTGCCGTAAAATGGATGCGCAAAGACCTTGAAATTGCACTTTCAGAATCAAAAAGTAATGGGTCCCTATTGCCTATCACGAGTTTAGTGGATCAGTTTTACGCTGAAATTGTGGAGATGGGAGGAGAAAAATGGGATACATCAAGCTTAGTAAAGCGTTTAACTCGATAAAAATTTGGAAAATTTTAAAACGCAGAAAACTATAACTACTTAGTCCATTTATCTACTAGTAGATACTGTCTCTAAACTTTCTGAGTTTAAACATTATCATATTTTATCTTATCCCAAATAATGTTCATTTTCTGCTGGCTAACATCTTCAATCCGCTGCCCCTTCCTAAGAAGCTCTTTTTCAACAGCCTTGAAACGTTTTTCAAATTTTTTGTTTCCTAAGCGAAGAGCAGCCTCTGGGTCTACATTTAAATGCCGTGCCAGGTTTACACAGGAAAACAAAAGATCTCCAACCTCGTCGGCTAATTTTTCTGAATGAGAAGGTAGAATCTCGTTTTCAAGTTCAGATAATTCTTCTCGGATCTTGTTAATGACATCTTTTACCTCAACCCAATCAAAACCGACCCTAGCGGCTTGCTTTTGAATTTTTTCAGCACGCTTGAGAGCAGGCAGTGCTCTAGCAACACCGTCAATTATGCTAAAATTTTCTGGAATACCATCACTGTCACTTTCAACAACCTTAGATCTCTCAAGTCGTTCACGAACTTTTTGCGCTTCCCACCTATTACTTTGTTCTGTTAAGTTTTCGACAGTCTCATCACTAAATACATGCGGGTGGCGAATAATCATTTTTTCTGAAATCCCTGACGCAACCTCGAAAAAATTAAATTTTCCTAACTCTTCTGCTATACGTGAATGAAAAACAACCTGAAGCAATAAATCTCCCAACTCTTCTTTTAGCTGCTCTATATCATCATTTTCAATTGCATCTGCGACCTCGTAAGCCTCCTCAATTGTATAAGGGAGGATTGTCTTAAATGTTTGTTCAATATCCCAAGGGCAGCCTGTCTTTTTGTTCCTAAGCTCCATCATTACCCAAAGTAACTTTAATATCGGAGAATATTCCTTTTTAACTACATCTTCACTGGGAGAAAACTTTTTCATAAGCATATTGCCTTTCTGCGTCTTAGATACTGCGCTGCAAACACCTAAGTTTTGTATACATTTAAAAAAACAAACTTCCACATAAAAAGGACGATAAAATCCGCAAAGAAGGGGTCATGGTTCATTTATTATTGTATCAAAAAAAAACAATTCAGTACCAAAAAATACTTTTTATCCACAGCGCCTCACAAAAGCTATACCATAAGGATATACGCTATAATAAAAGATCATAAAACAACTTTATCTACTTGATATTAAATAAAGATATTAAATTTTCCATAATATACATTATGCGACAAATCGATAGTATGATCAGTTTCTTTTGAAAGAGTGTTACGCTCCGATTTCTTTTTTGCTCTTTACAAATTTAATCTACAACAATCTTTGTGCATGTAATCTACGACGAAGTATCTATAACCATACCATCGTACGCTGGGTAAACATTTTTGGGTGTTGTTTGTTGAACCATTTGATAATCAAGCTGCGGCCCCATATGCGTCAATATTGCTTTCTTTGGAGAAACCTTTCTGATCCAGCGCAAGGCTTCTTCTAAATCGACATGCGTTTGATGTTCCTTATCTGTAAAAACTCCGATAACCCAAATTTCGATTCCAGCTAGCAGTTTAAATGCTTTGTTTGACAGTCGCTTTACATCAGTAGTGTACGCAATTTTTTCAAAGCGAAATCCTACAGATTTCGAAAATCCATGATCTTGCTCTATTGTTTGGATATCAATACCTTTTATTTTTAGCTTATCTCCAGAGGTAAACTCCATCAGGTCGATACATGGTTTATAATAATACCCTACACTATTTGTTGATAGTGGATTTATCACATATCCAAATCGTTTCTTGATTTCTCTGAATGTTTTCTTATCAGCGTATCCCAAGATCCTCGATTTCATTGCT
>PBKU01000032.1 GCA_002722175.1 Magnetovibrio sp. | reverse complement strand
TGGCTGCGATGTGGACTACCGAAGCAATTCGAAATGCGATCCGGATACATGGCACTACGGAAATACGAGGAGAACATGTCCGTGATAGCTTTGAATCCCTGAACGTCGATGCCAAACGGCTCGCTATTCTAGGTCTGGAAGGTTTTACGTATCCTGTCAAGATTACGTGTGAAAACCATGAAGGCCCTGGCCTGGTCGCTCTCCAACAATGGGATGCACATAATAAAAAGTGGAATATGGTGACTGACTTTTATGAGCCAATGAGGGAGATTGTGGGCCCACTGATTGCAGAAGACTCGGCAAAGTTTGCGAAAGAAAATAATATTACCCCTCGCAACTGTAATTAATGCCCAACGACTTTAACAGATCAGGGAAGAATACTGGCACCGCGACGGGTGCCAGTATTCTTCTCGCTGTAAATAATATTGAAGTAATTTATGACCACGTTATCCTGGTCCTCAAGGGCGTTTCTTTAGAAGTATCCAATGGAAAAATTGTTGCATTGCTTGGCGCTAATGGCGCTGGAAAAACAACAACCCTTAAAGCTATTTCGAATCTTCTTCATGCCGAACGTGGTGAAGTAACGAAAGGCTCAATTGAATATGATGGAGAAACGGTACAATCGCTTACGCCAAATCACCTGGTTCGAATTGGGGTAGTGCAGGTAATGGAAGGGCGCCATTGTTTTGAACATTTAACAATAGAAGAGAATTTACTTACCGGCGCTTATACTAGAAGTGATGGGAAACACGAAATCGCGCGAAGCCTTGAAAAAGTGTACTCCTATTTTCCTCGACTTAAACAACGCCGGAACGCTCAGGCAGGCTACACTTCTGGTGGGGAACAACAAATGTGCGCAATAGGACGCGGTTTAATGTCCAACCCACGAATGATGTTACTAGATGAACCTTCAATGGGCCTAGCGCCGCAACTAGTTGAAGAAATCTTTGAAATTGTAAAAAGACTCAATGACAACGAAGGTGTCAGTATTCTATTGGCTGAACAGAATACAAATATTGCCCTGCAATACGCTGACTATGGGTACATCTTAGAAAATGGCCGGGTCGTTTTAGATGGGGGTGCTAAGCATCTCCAAGAGAATGAGGATGTCAAAGAATTTTATTTAGGCCTTTCGACATCTGGCAGAAAAAACTTCCGCGACGTAAAACACTATCGCCGTCGAAAACGCTGGCTTGCCTGAGGTCACCGTGAACGAGTTTTTTGACAATAGCGAGACAAGAGATCCGGAAGAAAGAGAACGGGCGCTTTTTGTTGCTTTGCCAGATCATATCCAACATGCAAAAGGAAATTCACAATATTTCAATAAACTTTTGCGCGAAGTCCGACCTCAAGATATAACCAATCGGACTAGCTTGGCTAAGCTTCCGATAACTCGAAAATCCGACCTCGTTAACATACAGTCAGAAGGTACACCTCTTGGTGGATTAAATGCTATTTCAATTAGTGAATTAAGAAGAATTTTCCAATCGCCCGGTCCCACTTATGATGCAGAGGGGAATGGCACTGACTGGTGGGGCACTGCGCGTGCTTTGTTTGCTGCTGGATTTCAAAAAGGGGATATAGTCCATAATAGTTTTTCCTACCATTTCACACCCGCTGGTGTCATGCTAGAAACAGGAGCCAGTGCTCTTGGTTGCCCGGTTTTCCCGGCTGGAGTTGGAAATTCAGAATTACAAGTCCAGGCTATCCAAAATATCAAACCAAAAGCATATGTTGGGACACCAAGTTTTTTGAAAATTCTTATAGAGAAGAGCCATGAATTGAACAGGGATACCTCTTCGATCAAGAAAGCCTGTGTAGGCGGGGAAGCGCTCCCAGATGAGTTGCGGCAATATTTTGAAACACGCGGGGTGAGGTGCACTCAAATTTATGCATCGGCCGATCTCGGAAATATCGCCTACGAAAGCAAGGCACGTGAAGGCTTAATTGTTGATGAACGTTTGCTTATTGAGATTGTCCGCCCAGGAACTGGGCACCCAGTCGATGAAGGCGAAGTTGGCGAGGTTGTCGCTACGTTATTTCGATCTGAGTATCCTTTGATACGATTTGCAACGGGCGATTTATCAGCTATTCTTCCAGGCAGAAGTCCATGTGGGAGAACTAATGTAAGACTTGCTGGATGGATGGGTAGAGCCGATCAAACAACTAAAGTAAAAGGAATGTTTGTCCACCCAGCACAAATCGCACAAATAGTCTCTCGCCATGCTGAAATAAAAAAAGCCCGGTTAGTGGTTTCTGCTAATCAAGGAACCGATATGATGAATTTAAAATTTGAGTCGGACCAGACTTCAGAATCCTTAGTGAGTGAAATCATCAATTCTATCCATGCTGTTTGTAAATTAAAAGGTCATGCTGAACGGGTGGATTTGAAATCCCTTCCAAATGATGGGAAGGTAATTGACGATATCCGGCAGAATTAATTTTTATGAAACTGTCTAAGACCTAAGCACTACGACCCCAGGTAACTCTTTACCTTCAACCCACTCAAGGAATGCCCCCCCAGCAGTTGAGACATAAGAAAATTTATCCTGAACTCCTGCATTTACAAGCGCTGACATTGTATCGCCACCACCTGCAACTGATAAAAGATTATTAGCAGCCGTTAGCCTTGCTACCTCCTGAGCAATAACGTTGGTTCCAAAATCAAAAGGTTTATACTCAAACGCTCCTAACGGTCCATTCCAGATAAGAGTTCTGATATTAGAAAAATTTTTTACTAATCGGTCTACAGATTTAGGGCCGATATCTAAGATCACCTTACCAGCTTGGACTTCCTCCACTGAACAAGCTTCTTTTTTTGCACCTTCAACCAATTGAGTGGCAACAACAACATCCATCGGAAGAATAATTTTACAATCGCTTTCTGCTGCGTTAGCCATAATTGCACATGCCTCTCCGACCATATCCTGTTCAAATAAGGAATTTCCTATAAATTTACCCTTGGAAGCTAAGAATGTATTTGCCATGGCTCCACCGATTATGATTTGGTCAACCTTTTTAACTAGATTACCCAAAACGGCTAACTTCGTAGAAACTTTAGAGCCCCCAATCAGTGCAGAAACAGGACGTTCTGGGGAATCCAATGCTTTATCTAATGCACTTAACTCGGCTTCCATCAAACGCCCCGCTGCTGATGGAAGAAGTTTTGTGATTTGTTCAACTGAAGCATGAGCCCGATGAGAACACGAAAACGCATCATTTACATAACAATCACCCAACCCAGCTAATTCCATAGCAAAATCCAAGGCGTTATCTTCTTCGCCAGGGTGAAACCGGAGGTTTTCTAGAAGAACAATACTATCAGAAGATGCCTCGTTTATTATCTTCTTCACACCTTCACCAACGCAGCTTTTCGTCATAACCACGCTTTTCCCTGAAATAACTGAGAGTGCGCCTGCTATAGGCTTAAGGGAAAAGTCTAAGTCTTTTTTCCCATTTGGGCGGCCAAAGTGAGACATCACTACAACCTTTGAACCCCTATTCATCAATTCTATTAATGTCGGTAAAGTTCGTTTTATTCGAGTAACATCAAGAATTTTTCCGTGTCTCATCGGGACATTAAAATCAACTCGCACTAAAACTATTTTGGTTTTTAGATCAAAATGATCAATGGTTTTGAATGCATTACCCAAAGATGCCCTCCTGTAGCTTAAATTATCTATTCTACATATTTCGTTTGTTTCAATTTGTCAGCATTAGCTAGATCTGAACGCTTAATTTGAATTATTTGCTTAACATCTACCTGCTCTTTGCAGCTATAAAAAGCCTAGTTAGAAAGAGCTACCTTGTTGCTTCAGCAGCCTCAGCCCGCTTTTCTGCCGCTAATGCTTTTTTCTTCTCTCCAAGCACCTGGTAAACAAGAGCTAGGCGACGCCAACCGCGCGCATCCTTAGGGTTAGCTGCCAACTTTCTCTCCAAACGGCTTACCATTGAAAGGATCATTGCCTTACGTTCGTCGGCTGATAATCTCTTAGCCCCTTCTAATTCTTCTTTTGATAACGCAGGCAATACAATTGGTAATTCCTTTAAACTGGAAGCCCCCCCCTGGTTGGGTTTTTCCACCGCTTTTCGGCCAGCCAGGATATTCTGAGCAACCTCAGAAATTTCTATACTCTTTGGATCAAAATTACCATCTTCAGCTGCTTTCATAATTTTCTGTCCCAAAGCATCGAAAAAAGGAGCCGATCTACTGGTAATTGCCAGCAAACTCTTCCAAAATTTCACGGCAACTCGGAAATTGCCTTGTCTCGCATGAGCTAAACCAAGATAAAACCACGGTTTCGGTAGCAGTGCATCCAAATAAAACGAATCTAGAAAATCGCTATAAATTTCCTCATTAAAAATACCCTTAGCTTTTAACAATCGTATTTCTGCCCAGTCAGCTAAGAACCCTGGGTCTCTATTGGAAAGCTGCACAACCTTCTCGTACGCCTCAGCTGCCTGAGAATAATTCCTGGTTAATGCATTTGCCCGTCCTAAAGAAATCCACGCCTCTATATTTCTTGGATTGGTTTTGACCTGCTCATTTAGGTTGATGATGAGGGCTGGATCTACTCGCAAAATTTCCTCAGTTAACGTTGAAGCTAGTTTTGTCTGATTTGCATTCGCGATGTATCGTCCAGTAAATGGAATATCAGACTGGCCGAGAAAACCAAGAGAACCATACAAACTGACAGCGCCACCAAAAAGAAAGAACGTTAGAAAGGCTGGTAAAGCCCAACGACCGGATTCCAAAGAATAATTTTTTAGCTTGTTTTCATTCTTTCTGGGATCGGCGCCAAGAATACGGCGTTCTATCTCGGTTGTAACAACCCTGGCATCTTCCTGACTAAGATGTCCAATTTCGAGATCCCGATCTATTTCTTTCAACTGGTCTTTGTAAATCTGTATGCTCGGATCGAAGCTGAGGAAACCCCTATCCTTGTTTCGTATTTGTGGAATGATAAGAATTCCAAGGCATACTATTATTAAAATACTGGCATAAACAAAGAACATCATTCAAAAGAATCCGACATTAATTCACCTAACCGGCTTTTCTCATCAACCGAAAGCGTCCCTTTTTCCCCAATACTGGGATTTTTGCGATTCCGAAAAAATACAACAATCCCCAAAAAAGCTACAGCTAATATTATCCAGGGTGACAACCAAAGCAGGTAAGTCATAGGTTTAAATGGGGGGATGAGAAGCACAAAATCTCCATAACGAGACACAACATATTCTATTATTTCATTGTCGCTATCACCTGCAACGAGACGTTTGCGCACGAGTATCCGTAAATCTCTGGCTAAGACAGCATCAGATTCGTCAATTGATTGATTCTGACAAACCAGGCATCGCAGTTTCACACTTATGCTTCTAGCCCTTAATTCCAAGGAAGGATCGCGCAACATCTCACTCGGTTCAACTGCATAGCCAACGAATGGCAATAAAACCAGTAAAAAGATAATCACTACTTGGCGAACAGCTAAAAACGATAGTGGATTAGGCAATAGTCTTTGAACCCAAGGAAAGTTTCCAACATAAAAAAATATAACATAAAAATTCCAAAAAAGAAGCTCGCAGAAAAAAAAAACGCCAAGCCGCTTTCATAGTTAACTTTCTTTCTGGAGAATAGTTATTAGCGGAACTATTTTTTCATCAAATATTTTCTGATTTAGCGGGCCTACATGCTTAAATCGTATTCGCCCATTTGCGTCAATTAGAAATGTTTCGGGTGCGCCAGTAACGCCAAAACCAATCACCACCTCGCTATTTGGGTCAACCCCAACAAAATTGTATGGATCACCGAAACGCTTTAGCCACTGAAAACCGGAATCCATATTTTTCTCGCGCCAATTTACGCCGTTAATTTGAATAGCGTTACTTGTTTTAAGCTTCATTAAAAAAGAATGTTCCGCCTTGCATGAAATACACCAGGAGCCCCAGAAATTTATAAGAGAAATTTTCCCGGTTAAATCATTGTTCGAAAAACCCCTATTATCACGACCCTTCAATGGTGCAAGAGAAAAATTTGGTGCTATCTTACCTGTTAACACTACTGGTAATTTGTTGGGATCATTAGTTAAGCCTATCCCTAAATAAGCACCAATGATTACAAATATTGCAAAAGGAAGAAAAAAGAAAAGCCTGGTCACCTTAAACCTCCTTGGCCCCAACCTGGGAACCGTGTGTTCTCTTAAAGATTCTTTGAGTTGGCACACCAATACGATATTTTCGATCGGTCAGGCTAACTATGGCCCCAAAAGCCATGGTTAGCACACCTATCCATATCCAAACAACTAAAGGATTGAAGTATAATCGAGTTACGAAGGCGCCATCATTTTTTTCTTCGCCAATCACTGCATACAAATCCCCTGATAGCATTGTGTGTATTGAGGCTTCAGTAGTTGTTGTAGCACGAACAGGATAGTATCGCTTTTCAGGTTTAAGAATCGATATTAATTTTCCATGTTCCGTCACTATAAAGCGACCTTGCGTGAACTTGTAATTTTCACGCACACCCGTAGTCCCACCTTGAAAAAGAAATTTGTAACCAGATACGGTTACAGAATGCCCAGGCGCCATTGTTTGAATGCTCTCGACCTTCCAAGTTCCTGCTCCCGAAATACCGATGATTAGGAAAGCTAACCCTAAATGTCCTAACGTCATACCAAACGAAGATCGGGGCAAATGGAAAAACCGCCTCACAACTTCAGAAAATGCTACTCGAAATAATTTTGTTCGTTCAAACAGCTCTATTAGGGTGCCCAAAATCAACCAAACTCCCAAACCTATTCCAACTCCTCCCCAAGGGCCCTCCTCTAGTTTCCAATGCCAAAACCCCAAAGCTACAATAATTGATATTATCCCAGCCACTGACAGAACTTGAAAAACGTGCATAATATCGCCGCGTTTCCACGCTAAAAAAGGTCCAACTGACATCGCAAAAACCATTGGTGACATCAATGGGATAAAAACTGCATTAAAGAAAGGAGCTCCTACTGAAACTTTTTCTTCACCAAAACTTATAGCGTCAATGAATAATGGGTAAAGAGTCCCGACAAGCACAACCGTTGCCCCCGTGGCCATTAGGAGATTATTTAAAAGGAGGCCTCCCTCTCGGGAAATAGGTTGAAAAAGACTAGCACTTTTTAACATGTTCGCCCGAAACGCAAACAGAATAAGAGAGCCTCCAACTATAAAAATTAACAATATTAATATAAAAATACCCCGTTCAGGGTCTATTGCAAAAGCATGAACAGAAGTAAGCACCCCTGAACGCACCAAAAAAGTCCCTAGTAGGCTAAACGAAAATGCTACTATTGCTAATAAGACAGTCCAGGCTTTCAAAGCGTTCCTCTTCTCTAAAACTGAGTTGGAGTGGATAAGTGCTGTTCCCACTAGCCAGGGCATAAAGGACGCATTCTCCACGGGATCCCAGAACCAAAAGCCGCCCCACCCCAATTCATAATATGCCCACCAAGAACCTAAACCTATTCCTATTGTTAGGCACATCCATGCTATAATTATCCAAGGCCTCACCCATCTTGCCCACACAGCATCTACCCGTCCTTCTATTAGAGCTGCAATAGCAAAAGAAAAGGCTACTGAAAGGCCAACATAGCCCAAATATAATAATGGTGGATGCAAAGCTACGCCTGGGTCTTGCAACAAAGGGTTCATGCCATTTCCGTTGGCAGGGGCTGGCTGGACTCTGATAAAAGGATTAGAGGTAAAAAGAATAAACAAATAAAAGCCAAGAGCTATAGCGGCTTGAATAGATAAAACTCTTGCTTTTAAAACTGTAGGCAAGTTATTCCCGAAGATACTAACAACAAAACCAAAAGCAGCTAATATTAGTACCCAAAGCAACATTGAACCCTCGTGATTCGCCCATACCCCAGTAATCCTATAAACTAAAGGCTTGGCTGAATGTGAGTTTTGAACAACATTTAATACAGAAAAATCTGATGTTACATAAGCGTGAGTAAGGCTAAAAAAAGCAAACCCTACCATTAGAAATTGCGCAAGAGACGCTGGCTTGGCAAGTATTATCCAGCTGATATTTGGTCGAAATGCGGAAAATAACGGAAGTGCCACTTGTACTATTGAGACTAATAGAGCGAGAATTAGCGAAACATGGCCTAATTCAATTATCATAAGTAGTTCGCTTTATTGCTACCCGATCTATACATTTAAAATGTCCTTAAAACAGGTGGTACGAGTAAAGAAAGTGTCGGAGGAATCAAGCTTATTCTTGCCCCTTCCATTGCCCCATCTTCTTAATAGTTTCAGCAACCTCTGGTGGCATATAGTTCTCATCATGTTTTGCAAGAATTTCGTCAGCTTGAAAAATCCTATCAACCATTTTCCCATCAGCAACAACTCCTTGCTTTTCACGAAACAAGTCGGGAAGTATGCCTTTGTAAATAACCAAAATAGAAGTCGTACCATCTGAAACTCTAAATTCCACCTGCGCATTTTCCCCCTTGATAATACTGCCCCTCTCTACCACCCCCCCCAACCGAAATTTTTTGCTACTTGGAGGAGGTGTTTCAACAACCTGGCTTGGGCTAAGAAACAATACTATATTTTCTTCAAGTGCATTAAGTATCAATCCAGTTGCTAACCCGAGCAATACAAGTCCTATTGCAACAAAATATAATCGCTTATATTTTCTCTTCAATTTTCTCCCCACTGCCTATTTTTTCAAATTCCGCTAATTCATCCAAACGTTTTCTGAGGCGTCGATAGCTCAGAATAATAAAAGTGACTAGCACAATGAAAACCAGCAAATAACTAGACCAAATGAATACCGCATGCCCACCCATACTGAGAAATTGAGAAATTAAATCCATGCTAGCCCCATCTAACGAGTCAGAAATATATAATTTTTTTGTTGCCATCTTCAATTTTCCTCAAGTTAAGAGAACCGAAGATTAATGATCTGCCTCTATCAAATTCCATCTCACTACCTTCAATCTGCAACCTTACGCTGTTTCCACCTGGTTACTTTTCCAGCAACAAGCTCGGAGCGAACTCTAACTAATAGGAGCCAAATATAATAAGCTTTAAATGCCAATGCCATCAGGAATAGTGGAGTTAACATTGAGGAATGTATTGAGGGTCCGTCCATCTTAAAAACGCTCGCCGGTTGATGCAATGTGTTCCACCAGTCCACAGAAAATTTAATAATGGGGACATTTAAAAAGCCAACTAGTGCGATTACTGCAGCCGCACGGCTCCCGCGCACCCGATCATCAAAAGCTTCCTGCAACGCTATATAGCCTAAATAGAGAAATAATAAAACCAACATTGATGTTAATCGAGCATCCCAGACCCACCAGGTTCCCCACATTGGCTGTCCCCAGAGTGAACCTGTAGCTAAAGCAAGAAAAGTGAAGCAGGCTCCAATTGGAGCTGTTTCTTTCCCAATGATACTGGCTAATGGATGCTTCCAAATTAAATAGCTCCCTGAACAAATTGCCATTACAGTGTAACAAAAAAGAGCCATCCAAGCTGATGGAACATGGACATACATAATACGAACTGTTTCTCCCTGCTGGTAGTCTGGTGGTGATATAAAAAGAGAAAAACAAAGCCCAACCCCAAAAAGAGCAAAAGTGAATCGAGTAGCCCATGGCTCAATCACACTTGAAACTTTCAAGAAACGATTTGGATTGGCGAATTTACTAAACCATACATTCATGAATTTGGTCCTTTAACCAAGTTAAACCTAATAAGTTCGCTCACTCAACGGCTTGACGTAATGCAGCAGCCGTTGCCAAAGGGGCTAAGGCAAGTCCACCGAGAAGGATACCTCCAATAATAAAGAAGTGTGGTTGTGGCGAATTGCCTTGGATCAATGCATCAACAGCACTCACACCAAAAATCAGAACTGGGATATAAAGTGGAAGAATAAGCAAGGCAAGGAGAGGCGTCCCACGGCGAGCTCCTAGAACTAGCGCAGCTCCAACAGAGCCAATTAAGCTTAAACAAGGGGTCCCCAAGGTAAGACTAGCTAAAAGCCCTAGATAGCCTTCCCATGGGATATTCAAAAAAAACCCAAGAATTGGCGAAATTACTATTAAAGGTAATGCAGTTGTCAGCCAATGGCCTAATATTTTAGCAATTACTGCAACTTCAAGAGTGATGGGTTGTACGCACAAAAGTTCAAGGCTACCGTCTTCATAATCTGTCTCAAACATCCTATTTAATGATAGTATAGAAGCTAGCAGTGCTGCCACCCAAATTATTGCTGGGCTAGACTCTTTCAAGATCTCCTGATCTGGCCCAATTCCTAGTGGAAAAAGGGCAATCGTCAAAGTAAAGAAAGCAACAACTATCAAACTATCTGTACCTTGATGGAATGCAAGCCGCAGATCACGCTTCAATATCTCTAAAAATTTTCCCAAGCCAAACCCTTTGCATTTTTAAAAGCTATCAAGTTGCAACTCGATTGCATCATCCAGTTTTAGATTTTGATGCGTTGATAAAATGACAATACCGCCTTCTTTCCTATGATCTCGGATTATATTTTCTAGCTGCTCAATCATAGCATTATCAAGTGAGGTAGCTGGTTCGTCCAATAGCCAGATTACAGAAGAAGAAACTATCAAACGAACCAATCCTACCCGCCTTTTTTGGCCGGCAGAAAGAAAGCGCACTGGTAAATCCAATACGTTTTCCAAATCAAATTTCTTGAGAGCTTTAGTTAAATATGCAAGCTTCCCGCCATGAAGTTTCACCCAATAGGTTATGTTTTCAGAAATAGTTAGCGTTGGTTTTATTGCATTTAGATGGCCAATATATTGAAAACGTTGAAAATGTTCTTCGGGTTCATTAAAAACGGTTTCCCCTTCCCATATTACGTCCCCTGAAACTGGTGAAAGAAGTCCTGCAAGAATACGTATTAACGAAGATTTGCCTGAACCATTCCTGCCTTTAAGGACCAAAGCCTGGCCTTCTTCCAGACAAAATGACAGCCCCCGAAAAACAGTTCGATCACCACGACAACATTTTAGGTTTCTTGCTTCAAACAAAGCCACATGGGTTTTCCCTTTAAACAAACAATAAGCTATCGTAACTGAAAATTAACAACAAAAAAAGGTGTTGTATTTGTCCAGAACTTTAGCTTCCGGTATGTCGTGAGATCTAAAACATTATTCCTCATTTAAAGGTTGTATTTAGGATAGCCTAATATAATGCGCAATAGTGTATTACAAGTGATTAGGTGTTTATAGCATGGACAAGCCATCAAAAATGTGGAGAGTTAATGTTACGACCTTATAAAGACTTGTTTGGAGGCCCTCGTGTCCGAAGATTGTTTAAATTCATTAGGCTCTTGCCGCTCCTTTGATGTCCTCGGCCAGTCTTTTGAATATTTTAACATAACTACCGCATCTCAGTTCGGCGATACGGAGCGCCTGCCTATTACCTTAAAGGTTTTGTTAGAGAATCTTTTAAGGCACGAAAATGGCCGAAATGTAAATCTTGAAGATATTAAAGCCCTTGCAAGTTGGACTGAAACACGTACTTCTTCTCACGAAATTTCTTTCAAACCTGCCCGTGTCCTAATGCAGGATTTCACTGGTGTCCCTGCCGTGGTTGACCTTGCCTCAATGCGTGACGCGATGGTCCGGATGGGGGGGGATCCATCTCTTATTAACCCCCTATCACCAGTAGATCTCATTATCGATCATTCCGTGATGATTGATAGTTCAGGCTCTTCAAGCGCCTTTGAAGAAAACGTAAAGCACGAATTTGACCGAAACAAAGAACGGTACGAGTTCTTAAAGTGGGGACAGATGGCTTTTAATAATTTCAGAGTAGTCCCGCCCGGCACCGGTATTTGTCACCAGGTTAATTTGGAATATCTTGCAAAAGTTGTTTGGGAAGCCGAGAAAAACAATAAGAAACTTGCGTACCCTGATACCGTAGTAGGAACTGATAGCCATACAACAATGGTTAATGGGTTAGCGGTTTTAGGTTGGGGAGTCGGGGGCATAGAGGCAGAGGCCGTAATGCTTGGGCAGCCTATTTCCATGCTTATTCCGGAAGTCATTGGATTTCGATTAACTGGCAAGTTAAAAGAAGGAATTACAGCAACAGACCTTGTCTTAAATATTGTTGAAATGTTGCGCAAAAAAGGAGTCGTTGGCAAGTTCGTTGAATTTTATGGTAACGGCTGTGATCAGTTAACGTTAGCAGACCAGGCAACGATAGCAAATATGGCTCCTGAATATGGAGCTACTTGTGGGTTTTTTCCAATAAGCAAGGCAACCCTAGAATACATGACTTTTACAGGGCGTGAAAAAACCCAGGTAGCGTTAGTAGAAGCTTACGCTAAAGCCCAGGGCATGTGGCGGGATGGAAATACCGTCGAACCTCTATTTACTGATGTACTGGAATTGGATTTATCATCAGTCGAGCCCTCAATATCAGGTCCCAAGCGGCCTCAGGATCGCATTTTACTTAAAAGTGCAGCTCAAACCTTTAAGGATCAATTTACTGAAATTTCTGGTCGACCTCAGGGTCGATCACAGCCTGTAAAAGATGCTAACTATGACATTAAAGATGGGGCAATTGTAATTGCAGCCATTACAAGCTGCACCAACACATCGAATCCTGCTGTTCTAATTGCAGCCGGCCTTCTGGCAAAAAAAGCACACATGAAGGGACTTAAACCTAAACCCTGGGTAAAAACATCTTTTGCTCCAGGCAGCCAAGTTGTCCAAGATTACATGGCAGAGGGCGGTTTGCTAGATTTTCTTAATGCCCTGAATTTTAACCTTGTCGCATTTGGTTGCACCACATGCATTGGAAACTCTGGACCACTAGAGAAAAATCTTGAAGAAGCTATAACCGAAGGAGATATCGCGGTCACTGCCGTACTTTCGGGAAATCGGAATTTTGAGGGGCGCGTGCACCCTCTAAGCAAAGCTAACTACCTTGCATCGCCACCATTGGTTGTTGCTTATTCTCTTATTGGAAATATGAACTGTGACATCGATAAAGACCCTCTCGGGCATGGTGCAGATAATTTACCCGTTTTCTTAAAAGATATCTGGCCATCCAGTGAAGAAATTCAAAGCTATATGCAGAGTGTACTAAAACCGGAAATGTTTCGTACTCGATACTCCAATATACTAGAAAGCAATGATCTCTGGAACAATATTGATGTATCTGGTGGGAACACATACGATTGGCAGCCAGGCTCCACTTATATACAACATTCTCCATTTTTTCAAGAAAATGACTTCTTCAATAATAACGCTGAAAATATTGTAGGCGCCCGACCTCTGGCTATTCTCGGCGCATCAATCACTACGGACCATATTTCTCCTGCCGGGGTGATTGCAAATGACGGCCCGGCCGGTAAATTTCTTTTGCAACATCAAGTTCGTCCCCACCAGTTTAATTCTTATGGATCGCGTCGAGGTAATTATAAGGTCATGATGCGAGGCACTTTTGCTAATATTCGAATTCGCAATCAAATGGCACCCGGAACAGAAGGCGGGGTCACTACACACCACCCATCAGGCACAATTATGCCAATCTATGAAGCATCAATTAAGTATCAAGAAGAGGGCGTTCCACTAGTCATTATTGGTGGAATAGAATATGGGTCAGGTTCAAGTAGGGATTGGGCGGCAAAAGGAACCCGACTGCTGGGGGTGCGCGCTGTAATAGTGGAAAGCTTTGAGCGGATTCACCGTTCAAATTTAGTTGGGATGGGTGTGCTACCTCTTACCTTTAAGGACGGAGTTAATAGCAAAAACCTTGAAATTTGTGGCACTGAAACTTTTGATATTATAGGTCTTGAAGAAGGTATTGTCCCAAGAATGGAATTATCACTCAAAATTAACCGACCCGATGGCACAACATCCACAGCAGCTATCTTATGCCGCATAGATACTTTGGAAGAAGTAGATTATTTCATGGCCGGAGGAATCTTACAGTATGTTCTAAAGAACTTAAAACATGCAGCTTAAGTTAATCACCTATGTCTAAGCCTAACAGAGATTGACAAAAACCACGCGGGTGAAAGGGTTGGAGATCCTCAATTCCTTCACCGATACCGACCGCATGAACCGGGAGTTTAAATTTTTCGGCTAAAGCAACTACAACACCGCCTTTAGCACTTCCATCAAGTTTTGTCAGCACGAGGCCTGAAATATTAACTGCTTCTTTAAATATTTCTACCTGATTAATTGTATTTTGCCCAATTGTCGCGTCCAAAACCAAAATTGTATCATGGGGTGCGTCTGGATTTATTTTTTTGATAACTCGAACAATCTTTTCTAACTCATCCATTAAATCTTTGCGGTTTTGCAGCCTTCCAGCAGTATCGACTATTAGAATATCCGTCTTATCTGCATGCGTTTTTTCTAACGCATTAAAAACCAATCCGGCAGGATCTGCTCCTGGTTTTCCTGAAATTATCGAACAACCTGACCTTTCGGCCCATATTTCAAGTTGATCGACAGCCGCCGCTCGAAACGTATCAGCGGCCACTAAGGCAACGGCCTTACCTTCGGTACGCCACTTAAAAGCTAATTTCCCAATGGTTGTAGTTTTCCCAGATCCGTTTACCCCGCACACTAAAATAACGTGCGGACAGTTTGCCGGTTTTAATTGGATGGGCCTAGCGATCGGTGTCAGGATAGACTCGATTTCTTCCGATAATATTCTTCGAATTTCAACGTCCGATACTTCGGTATCAAATCGCATGCTCCCGATAAAATTGGAAAGCTTCGAAGCCATTGAAACGCCCAGGTCACCTTGAATAAGGATAGCTTCCAACTCACCCAGAGCACCCTGATCGAGTTTACGTTTCGAAAAAGTATCAGTTATAGCTCCCGCGACCCTAGTCCTTGATTTATCAAGGCCAGCCTTTAATTGTTGAAACCAATTATTTTTTTTATAAGATTCTTCTACAGCCATCCATTGACTTTCCTTCCAGCCTGCTCCCGTTTACACCCGTAACTAGAACATCAGCAATTTCACCAGCTGGCACTTCATTATTTATCTCTATCAAAATAGAGTGCTCAGTACGGCCAAAGCACCCTCTTTCAACCAAAACCGGCACAACACTTCCAAATTGATTTTGTAGGAATTTGTTTTTTGAGCCCTCACCAACATGTCGAAGCATTGCGGCTCTTTCTTTTCTTTCTTTAATTGGAGTTTTTGGCATTTTAGCCGCAGGTGTCCCAGGTCGTTCTGAAAAAGGAAAAACATGCAGAAATGGTATATCCATTTCCACCAACGTGGTTATGGTGTTTTTGAACATTTTACTAGTTTCTGTTGGAAATCCGGCTATTAAGTCAGCACCTATTGCGATCCCCGGTCGAGCGGCACGAATTTTTTCAATAACTTCCCAAACACCTCTTACCGTATGTCGCCTTTTCATCCGTTTTAAAATCATATCATCCAGCGACTGAATACTAAGGTGGATATGTGGCATCAATCGGGGCTCATTCTCTAATAGATCAAAAATCCCAGGATCTATGCTAGCCGGATCGAGCGAGCTCAAACGAAGTCTTTTAATTCTTGGGACTGAATCAAGTAAGATCCGGAGCATATCGCCTAGCCGCACCTGATCTTTTGTGTCCTTGCCATAAGAACATAAGTCAACACCCGTTAAAACTATTTCCTGATGTCCGTTCCTTGTTAAACCATCTGCTTGCTCCACCAAGGATTCTACAGGTAAACTTCTGTTCACACCCCGTGAAAAAGGAATGATACAGAATGTACAACGATGATCACATCCCTGTTGGACCTGAACAAAGGCCCGGGCTCGTTTTTTAAATTTTTTAATAACAGGACTCAGGATTTCTCTTTGATTCATTATGTCAGAAACCTGCACAGACCTGGATCTTTCTAGTCCTCTCCATATTTCCAATCGAAGCTTTTCGTCATTTCCTAAGACATAGTCAACCTCGGGCATTGAAGAAAATTCTTTTGGGTTTAGTTGAGCTCCACACCCAACAACAATAATGCGTTTACCTGGGTTACGCCTTTTTTCTCGTCTTATCAGTTGGCGTGCCTGACGCTCGGCCTCAGCAGTTACTGCACAGGTATTAAATATTATTGTATCACGCAGGTCAGCCTTTCGAGCTAACCCACGTATCGCCTCTGACTCAAATGCATTGAGTCGGCAGCCCATGTTTATTACTTGCGTTTCACTCATCTTATCCCCTGAAAATTTTTAAGGCACAAGTTCCCCGAAAACACTTCCGCATGGGGGCCTGTTTGAATGACATGGCCATTAGACTTCCATTCAACTATTAAGGACCCACCATCAAGAACAACCTTGGCTTTTCTATTGGTAAGTCCTCTGCGATGTGCGGCAACCAACGCAGCCGCAGCGCATGATCCACTTGCTTTAGTGATACCCACTCCTCGCTCCCACACTTTTACGCGTATCCGATTTCTGGATAAAACCTGGACAACCTCTACATTTGTTCGTTGCGGATAAAATGGATGGGTTTCAACCTTACGGCCACAGTCTTCAAGTAGCACCTTATCCAAATCCGGTACAAAGAAAACCGCATGGGGATTCCCAATATTCACAGCTGTTGGACCTGCTAGTGGTTTTACTTTTATTTTGAGATTCAATGTATCCATTTTTCTGACTAAAGGGATTTCGTCCCAATTCAATCGAACTTTCCCCATATCAACAGATATGAGCCCAGGCCCTTCACGCACTGCATACAGCACACCTGCTATCGTTTCTATTGCAGCCATTTTTTTTTCTTTTTCCGCCATGATGCTTGCTGCAACGCAACGTGTTGCATTACCGCATGCTTCACTTTCGGAGCCATCAGCATTGAAAATCCGCATGAAAACATCTGCCTCTTTGTGTGCAGGAAGTTCAAGCTGAACCAACTGGTCACACCCAATACCATAATGCCTGTCTGCTATCATGCTAATTAGTCTTGAATTCAAACCAAACGATAATTCCCGTCCGTCGATTACAACAAAGTCGTTTCCTAAACCGTGCATTTTAGTGAATGGTATTTCTCTCATAGTTTAACTACATAAGGCTCGAATGATTAAAAATCTAGGTTCTTTAAGCTTTAATATTTTAACACATTAATTATTAATAAATTCAAGGTGATGATTAAGCTGAATTATTAGCTGATTATTGCTAACACAATTGTTAAGCTTTTACTTGACTTTATGTATACCTAACGCATAAAACCTTGTCGTCAACGAATCAATAAGAGTTTTGGTCCTAAGGGGCTAGGTCAGTCCACGAGTTTCGTGCACTGACCACCTGTCTATTGCGACCTAGGGAAAAAAGATATGTTTCAAAGTTTATCAAGCGCTCTAGAAGCTATATCTGAAAAGCTAGAAAAGCGCAGTGCAATAAAGAAAGCTGACGTTGACCATGAAATTGAAAAAATAAAAACAGCTTTACTTGATGCCGATGTGGCAATTCAAGTTGTGGACAGTTTTGCCGAAAAAATTAAGGCGGGGTCAATAGGACAGGAAGTCCTGCGAAGTGTAACCCCAGGTCAGATGATCATCAAAGTTGTCTATGACCAACTTGTCGAATTGTTAGGCGGGGAAGAAAAGCACGAGTTAAATTTTAATGCTGCTCCCCCTGTTTCGATAGTTTTAGCCGGATTACAGGGGTCTGGAAAGACAACTACTGCAGCAAAACTTGCTAACCGAATTACTCAATTGCACAAAAAGAAAGTACTAATGGCCTCGCTTGATGTGTATAGACCCGCCGCACAGCAACAATTGCAACAACTCGGTAAAAAAATTGATGTAAATGTTCTTGACCCCATTTTTGGAGAAAAGCCAACAGCCATATCGAGCCGCGCAATTAAGGCTGGACGAATAGAAGGCTATGATGTCGTTATATTAGATACAGCGGGACGACTGCATGTCGATGAAACTCTTATGACAGAGCTTCAAGATGTATGCCATTACGTGAATCCAACTGAAACACTCCTTGTTGTTGACTCAATGACTGGACAGGACGCCGTCAACTTAGCCTCCGAATTTAATGACAAAATTGAACTCTCTGGAATTGCTTTAACCCGCGTTGATGGTGATGCTAGGGGAGGGGCTGCGTTGTCAATGCGGGCTATAACAGGGAAGCCCATAAAATTTCTTGGAGTTGGAGAATCAGTTGGTGATTTAGACACATTTGATGCCAAACGCGTTGCAAGTTCCATTTTAGGAATGGGGGATATAGTTGGCTTAGTTGAGAAGGCAGAAACGGTAGTCAACCAAGAAGAAGCTGAAAAAACGACAAAGAAGCTATTAAAAGGACAATTTACTCTTGACGATATGGCCAAGCAGCTGGGTCAAGTAAAAAAAATGGGGAACCTTGAAGGTTTAATCAATATGTTGCCTGGAGCAAAAAAAATAAAACCAAAACTGTTGGAAGCTAATGTAAACGAACAAGGGATTGCTCGCCAAGAAGCTATCATAAAGTCAATGACCATTGCGGAACGTCGTAATCCTAAGATATTAAACGGGTCTCGCAGGCGACGTATAGCAAAGGGTTCAGGAACAACCGTACAAGACGTGAACAGACTATTAAAACAGTATAAACAAATGTTACTAATGGTCAAAAAAGCAGGCAAAAAGGGAATGAAAGGCCTCTTTGACATGACAGGAATGCCCCCTGGAGAATTAATTCCCCCAAGGTTTAATTAGGAAATAGTTGAATTGTTATAATGCAAAAGGAATGTAATCTATGGCTTTAAGAATACGACTTTCCCGAGGTGGAGCAAAAAAGCACCCATATTATCGCATAGTTATCGCCGACTCCCGAAGCCCAAGGGACGGTCGTTTTATAGAACGGGTTGGCTCTTATAATCCAATGGTATCAAAAGATAGTCCTAATCGAGTTGTCCTGTTGCAGGAACGCATTCGGCACTGGCTCAAGTCTGGGGCAACGCCTTCACATCGAGTTGCACGCTTTCTTGGAGATGCAGGAATTATTGAAAAATATGATGTACCAGTTCAAACTAAAAAACACCTACCAAAGTCAAAAGCTAAAGAACAACTAGCTGAAAACGATAAATCGCTAGATGCCAAAACAGCTGATGCCGGGGATAAGCCGGAAGCCGGGAAGGATCCCGAAACAGCCAATGCCGCTGATGCCGGGGATAAGCCGGAAGCCGGGAAGGATCCCGAAACAGCCAATGCCGCTGATGCCGGGGATAAGCCGGAAGCCGGGAAGG
>PBKU01000031.1 GCA_002722175.1 Magnetovibrio sp. | reverse complement strand
TCTGTTTTTTCCCAAGAAAAGCCACCATCGCCATCAGGCTCTCGGCCGAAATGACCATAGGCCGCCGTACGTTCATAGATTGGCCTATTAAGCTGCAAATGTTCACGAATTCCCCTTGGGCTCAAATCTAACATATCTTTTATAACTTCCGATAGCTTGTTAGAATCCACAGCTCCTGTATCATGCGTCTCAATATAAAGAGATAAAGGCTTTGAAACACCTATCGCATACGCTAATTGTATTGTGCAGCGTTCTGCAAGGTTAGCCGCTACAATATTTTTCGCCAGGTACCGGGCTGCATAAGTTGCTGAACGGTCTACTTTTGATGGATCTTTTCCAGAAAAAGCGCCGCCGCCATGCGGCGCAGCCCCCCCGTAGGTATCGACTATAATTTTGCGACCCGTGACCCCAGCATCACCGTCGGGGCCTCCAATTACAAACCGCCCTGTCGGATTGACATAAAATTCGTCTTCATCGCACATCCAACCATCCGGCAGCGTGTCGGTGACAAAGGGACGGACAAGCTCACGCACTTCTTCCTGCGTTAAATCATCAGAATGTTGAGTGGAAACTACTACGGAGGTAGCTTTTGTTGGGAGCCCATTGCTATATTGCAATGTTATCTGGCTCTTGGAATCTGGGCCTAGTCCAGGTGTTGAACCAAGATGGCGTGCCTTCGCCATCGATTTTAGAATTTCGTGAGCAAAATAAATTGGTGCGGGCATTAATGCGTCAGTTTCACGACATGCATACCCAAACATGATGCCCTGATCCCCGGCTCCTTCATCTTTATTGCCAGAAGAATCTACGCCTTGCGCTATATCAGCTGACTGGGCATGCAAAAAAGTCTGAATTTCAGAGTTTTTCCAATGGAAGCCATCTTGCTCATAACCAATTTCCTTTACACATTCACGAGCAATTTCTTCGATTATTTTTTTGTCAATTTTGCCGTTTTTCAATAGAGGCTCTACACAACGTCCCTCACCTCCTATAATAATGCGGTTAGTTGTACAAAAGGTCTCACATCCAAGCCGCGAGTTGACCGGGTCCGCCAATAAAAACCGATCAAGAATCGCATCAGAAATCCTATCAGAGACTTTGTCAGGATGCCCCTCTGAAACAGATTCACTAGTAAAGAGGTAATCGGACTGTGGCACGGTACTTCCCTTCCATTTAGGTTTAAGTTTGTCTGCAGCTTACGCTTGACAATTGATATAGATCAAATAGGTAAGCTTCGCTATTAGAATAGTCATTTGGCCTCTGTTTAAGCTTTATCTCCTTTATGCCTAGGTTTTCAAAATGATTAATTTCTTCCATAGTATAATTTCTTTTTGCAACATGAGCGACTATATACGCCAGAAAAACGGTACAGCCAAGAGGCAGATAATCAAACAATTGGTTTATAATCAATTTAAAATAGTTGGGTAGCAAAGACACCATAGGAGGGATTTCTTATCTAAAAAACCAAAAAAATCAGACCAGAGATCCCTATTCCAGCAAGACAAAATCTCTGCAATTTTAAAGTATATTTCTGCGATCCCTCATAATTTTGCCCTTATGACTCTGGTAGCTTCAATAAAAGTTTTGCATTCCATTAACCATATTGTGAAAAAAGGTTTGATTACTTATGCTGTAATTTGTTAATAAGTTGTATATCAGGGTGGTTTTTTACTAGCCACACAAAAGGGCAGAAGGCCCAGTTAAAAAAAGTATTGTAAGAATTGCTGGGACTGATAGGTGACGCTCGGCAATAATCGAATTTAGGTAAACCGTGTCGTCACCAGGGAGCATTGAAAATGAAATTCTTAACCGTAACAGTCTTAAGTGCTTTTGCCATTTTTTCTAGCGCTGCTCAAGTGCAAGCGGATTGTGCTGAAGAGTTTAAAAAATGTAGTGCTGAAATGACAGAAACGACATCTGCTATGTCTCATGGGTCAAAGATGGGACACCAGTCGGAATGTGCCGTTGCTCACGCTGTTTGTGATGTTAAAGCATTAGTTCCAACATATGGAGTGTTTGGAATGGTTCCAGCTATGGTAGTGGGCCACCTTTCATGGCTTAATGACAATCTATGGCAGCTTGGTGAAACCCTGGTTACCCCAAGGCCGGGCAACAGTAACTATAAATAAAGAGCCTAGCTTGCATTAAAACAGGCTGTTAATTGGATTGCGATTGGGGTTATCTGAAGTGCTAACTGGAGAACGGTTAGCCAGGGGTCTTCTGTTGGTGAAAAAATAGCCAGAGGAAATCTTACCAAATTGGCTAATATCTAAACCAGCAGAGTATCTAGTCTGAAAAAATAAGCGCGGCACTTTGAAAATACTATGTGTAGTCTTAGAGTGTATCGGTAGAAAGCGTTTTTCAAAAAAGTAGCGGCCTTGCCAAAGTTCTTGTAAAAAAAAGGCAGAAACCGCAAAGTACCTGGGAGATAAGTAGATGCGCTTTATTGTCGCTTTAATTTTTGGGGTTTGCCTGCTTTGTTCCGCATCGCTAAAAGCAAACGATGATCGGTGTGTAAAGAAGTTTAAAGCGTGTGGAGCAGCATGCCAAAAAATCTCACTTGAAACACACGACGAAACGAAGCTTGGCTGTCAGTCAAAGTGCTCTCTAGGTTATGCTGCATGCGATGTGGGCTCATTTCTGCCTGGAGGGAGTGGACTGGTTTCTTGGTTAACTGCAAAGAGCCCCAAGAAAAAGATTGCGTCACAATGCCGAGAAAATTTTAAAGCGTGTGAAAAGGACTGCGAAGGTATAGTTGACGGATCTTCTGATCAAACTAAGCTTAATTGTAAAACAACATGCTCTGCAACGTATGCGGCATGTGATTTTACTGATTTGCTTCCAGGGAAAAATCTTGTTAACTGGATAATAACGCCATCTGCTGAGAAAAGTTCACTATCTTGTGAAGATTCTTTCAAGGCATGTGGTGCTGAGTGCATGAAGATTGAAACAGAATCTGTAATTGCTGGTGAAACAACAAGACTAGGCTGTCAAACAGCATGTTCGACTAGATACGCAAGCTGTGATTTTAAAGAAATATTGCCGGGCAGAGAAGTATTCCCCTGGGTTGGAGATAAATTAGGAAAAGTAGGAACTTTTTTAAAGGATATCGCGCGGTCAAAAAAAGAACAAAAGCAATAAAATAGGACCTCCCTTCTGAGCAGGCTAATTGTGCTAAATCATTTCGCTTTAACATAATTAATCTACAATTCAGTCACTCAAATGATTGGAATCAACCAATTTACTGGATTTGGATTTACAGAATGGGTGGATATAAGGCTACGAAAGGAGATGCGGTTTCATGATCTTGTTGTTTTTATTAACACGCGTTGTTAAGCTGCTAAAATCATTTGAAACCTGCTACCCTAGAGCCCTACGTTTGCTAACAGAAGCGTGATAAGATGCCAAATACCCTCATTATCAGTGCATTGATTTTTCTTTTTTTTTCCGTAGAAACTCAGGCTTCCTGCGCAGATGAGTACAAATTCTGTACATCCGAGTGCAAGAAATTAAATGACGATACACCACACCTTAAATTTAAGTGCGAAGCTAGCTGTTCATTAAGTTATGCGGGGTGCGATGCAAGTAGCATTATTCCGGGGTTAAACTATTTTTTTGGCCCAAAAGAGGAGTAAAATACCAATATCGTCTATTTAAATACTGGCAAGGACGACCCTAAGATCACGAGCCGGGCTTCAAAAAATAAAATCTCCAAGAGCTTCAAATAGCGGGCCTAGGTGGGTTTCGTATGATCTCCAACGGGAGATCGAGGATTGATAGATAGGCCGCCTCACCTGATCCTTGCTTGCTGTAAATACAGATCTTTTTGTTTTATGGTGTTCTAACATAGACCTTTCCCAGACAAGGTCACAAAATGTGGCTAGCCTTTTTGTCTCACTTTTTGTATTAGCAACTAACGCTTCGTAAGTAACATCTAATATTCTGTCGGGAAATTTTTTGTCCCAAAAATCCATTATCTCTAGGTATTTTCTGTAATACCGTCCAAGCTCCTCCAAATTAAAGGAAAAGCCAACTCCCGCATTAAATTGCTGCATATAACACGACAAGCATGTGTCAACTGGGTGTCGCTTGCAATGAATTATCCTGGCATCTGGAAACAAAGTAAATATCAGCCAAATAAACATAAAATTTCTTGGTTCTTTATCGGTGTAGCGAAGCTTGGTGCCCGATAGATTTTGCATTTTTTCTGAATATCTTTTTCTAAGACTCTCTATTTTTGTTATCGGAATGTTCTCGATAGATTCTGGGTATCTTACTTCATCGGCAAATTCCTTAATTTCTCGTCTCTCCCCGGCACCATAAACATCTTTGTGGGAAGCCAGGATCTGTTCGACCAGAGAGGTCCCTGAACGGGGCATGCCAACGATGAAAATGGGAGATTCACTAGCTGCGGAACTAGCCACTATTCTAGAAAAATCCTGGTCCGTAAAAGTTGACATCACCGCATCGATTTTTCCTAGTTCTAAAGTTTCATCATACTGAATTTGTGATCGCATTAATTGGTTTGCATTATCAAAAAAAGAAAATGCTTCTTCAAAAGATTTTGCTGCGTCTAACGCGATACCGATCGCAAACAAAACCGAAGAACGTGAAAGCGGGTCGAGTTTCTGGTCTAAGGCAATAGACATTGCATTTTTGTACAAATTACTGCCCTTCGCTAGCTTTCCTGCTTTCGCTATATTCAGATAAACGCTAGGATACTTAGGATTTAATTTGCTTGCCCTGACGTAACATGTCATCGCTTTTTCCATATCACCCTGTACGGAAAGGGCAAAACCAAAATCATCCCAAAGCATATAATCGTTTGGGAGTTCTTCCGTTGCCATTGAATAGGCTGCAATCGCGGAATCAAAATCATTCTGCATCTTGTTAACAAAGGCTAATCGTTTCCATGCTTCGCCATGCCTAGGATTAATTTGAAGGCAGCATTTAAGATCTCGCTCTGCCTCTTGATAACGTTGTAATTCAATCATTGCACCGCTGCGGTTAAAAAAAACAACCGGGTTTTTTGGTTCTAACACCCCTGCCTTATCAAAATCTGAAACAGCTGAAAGATGCATGCCGAGGTCACATTTTATAAGCCCTAGATTCAACCAGGCCTCGCCATCGCGGGGGTGAAGTTCAAGATATTTCTTTAAAACACCGCATGCTTCCTTTTGTTTTCCTAACTGGTGAAGCATGACCCCTAAAACATTCCCAAACATTGGCTGTTTAGGGTTCTCGGAAAAAGCATGTTCTAATTTTGAAATAGCACGCGCCTTATCTCCATTGTTAAAGAGAATAATGGCAGCCTCTAAAACACTCTTCACCTTATTCTTTTTTTTATTAGTTCCGACATTTTTTTTGTCAAAACGACGCCGTAAACGCTTCTTCATTTTTTACCCTGGGGTAAGTTATAGTTTCCAAGCCCCCACTTAAAATTCAGGAATAAAATTAAAGGCAATGCTGATTCGGTAATCATTATCGTTAAAGGGAAGGATACGGTGGTAAAAATAAGATGGAAAAAGAACGACTAAGCCTTCCTCGGGTCTAATAGTTGCCAATTCTACTTCCGATTCCGAACAAGAAGCCGAATACGGTCTAAAACGACAAAACTCAATACACCCTTCCTCTGTACCACCCCTCCCAATACCCCCCGGTAGTTTTGCATAGTAGACACCACTTAGCCAGGCATGGTTGTGAAAGTGGTGCTCTTGTTCATCCATCTTCTTTAAACGGGTAGCCCATCCATCAATCTGCCAGTTCTCCATTTTTTGTGATAAAAATGGATGGCTAAAGTTAGAAGGAAAGGAGTCATAGTACATTTTGACAACGCGGTTTATAGTATCCTTGAAATCATAAAACGGCCCTGATGATGACAAAAATAAATTATTGGTTTGAGTTGGGTCCATAATACGAGTAGGCGAAGCAAGTGCCACCTCAACGAGAGATTGGTTGAAGGAGGCAAGGCTGGAGTACCCGGGCGGTGGAGAAATATTCATTACTTTTAGCAGGTTTTCAAAATCACAAATTGACCGACCTTCCTCGTATTGACCAGTTTCATATAAAGCTGTTGAAAGGAATGCAAAGGCAGCCGGGTCCATGGGATTCAGTTCTAGTGCTTCATGGCATCTTTTTATTGCCGCATCATTTTTCCCAGCAGCTAACAATGCATAGATTAGGTGAAAAAAGGTATGTGAATTAGGAGCCAATTGAACCGCTTTCTCTCCTGCATGCACAGCCTCCTCAACCCTTCCAAGTCGACGTAATGACCAGCAAAGTCCATAAAGCGCTTTCGAATAATCGGGGCGTCGCACCAGGGCTTCGTTAAACGCTTCAACTGCCTCCTGATCAAGGTTACAAACCTGAAGAAAGTCACCAAGCAAATAGAAATAGTCGGCTCTGTCTGAGGTCAAATCCACCGCTTTTCTTAAACACTCTATCGTTTTTTCAGGTAAAGAATATATTCTGCTGGTCTTCGCTAATTGAAGGTGTCCCTCAGCAAGATCCGGATCAGTTTTTACCGCGTTTTCGGCCCATCTATCAGCGTCTTGATACTTGCCTATCAAACAAAAAAGCTTGCTAATTAGAACTTTCTTTTCTGCTGCTTTAGCCTCTGAAACTACGGTCCTTGAAAACCGCTCAACAACCCGGTTTAGTTCACCATTAAAAAAATCCTTTATATTTGTCCCGTATGCAAGAGGCGCTCCGTCTGTTTTGGAGACTGGAAAATATTGGTGTGCACCCACAAATTCCAAGAGTGCCTTTTCTGCTTGGTTTTTATCTGCCTTATCAAGAGCTAGCGCAGCTTTTTGTAGGAGCTTAATGAGTTTTTTTTTGTCTGAACCTGGCTTCCAAAGCGACACCCAGTCCTCAGCCTGGTATTCGGAAGAAGAAAAGGGTTTTTTTTTCATTTTTCTTAAAGGCTCCTTTCAAAAAACATCAAGAATCATGTCTTGAGTCACCTTGGAGGGAAATATAACCCTGCCCTTCTTATTGATATCATCCCTACTGATCCCCTATCTGGTAGCGTCGCAGCTAAGCAATACTCATCTTAAAAGAAATTTCATCATTAGCGTTAACATATACAATACCGTTTACTTTAAACGCATTTAGCCTGGCACAACATCAAAAGCGATACACATCCGCTCTTCCGTTGCTTGAAACGGAATAGTTCGGTGGAAAAGTGATGAAGGAAAGAGCACAAGATCCGAGTTTTGGGGAACAAATCGCTTTCTAGGATAGTTATTGTCCACAATTGGGTAGTCGTATCCCCATAAGCCAAATTCAATGCAACCTTCTTCTTCGCCTTCAAGTTCCGGCACTTGAAGGTAATAAACGCCACTAATCCAACCATCTGTGTGGATATGCTCTGCCTGATGACCACCCTTAAGAAGACAGACGACCCAACCTCTAAGCGAAAACTTCCTGGGCATCAATTTGATAAACTGACAACCTGCTCCGCAAAATTCAGAACAGTACGCCTCTATTTGAACTCTAATAATCTGCTCTAAATCAGAAAGCAGCTGATTGGGTTGGATAAACAGAGTACTAGGTGATTGGAAGCCCTTTTTCGTTGTGTTTCCAGCCGGCTCCCAAGCCATGGTTTTTGTCTTGAGAAAATCGACTAGTTGCTGGTTAAATTTAGTGCTTTTAGTTTTTTTACCTAAGCCTTCATACATCCGAACAAAGTCCATTGGTTGCGGGCAAAATGGATATGGGTCAGCGCGGTTTAGCTGGTGTGAGGCGAAAGCGCTAATAGCCGCAGCACGAATGTTAGTTTTGTCGGTTAACGACAATTCCTCGAGACCCAGATAGAATTCATCATACCTTTCAAGAGCATAAAGACATTCAAGTGACTTAGCACGAGCATTTGGTGAATTGGCAAGACGGTAACTTGAAATTGCTTCATCGAATCGGCCAAGTCCTTGTAATGTCGTCCCCAGATTGAAAGCCACGGGAAACTCGGCGTCAACTTCCTTTATCTTTTTGAAACACGACAGGGCCTTCTCCAACCTTCCCTGGGCCAGTTGTGTGGCTCCGAGAACATTCAGTGCTTCAACATAATCGGGAAGAAGAGTTAATGTCCTTTCATAATGCGTGACGGCCTCGTCCAACTTTCCCATATCACGCATTACATTGCCAAGAGCATAGTGGGCCTCAGCGTAGTCAGGAGAAGCGGAGAGTGCCTTCTTGTAGTGTATAATGACTTCTTCCACATTCCCTATAGCACGCATAACATTGCCAAAATTATAATGAGCTTCTGCAAAGTCCGGTTTAATGGTGAAGGCTGTCTTATAACTTTTTGCTGCATCATCAAACCTTTTCAACGCGTGCAGACTTGCTCCTAGATTGTTATGTGCATCTGCAAAATCCCGGTTGATCGATATCGCCTTCTGAAGGTGGAGTATGGCGTCTTTATACTGCCCTGTTTCCCTTAGTATGTTTCCGAGATTGCTATGTGCCTCAGCAAAGTTGGGTTTTATTGATAGGGCTTTTTTAATATGTTCGATCGCAATCTTGCTTTTCCCCTCCTGAAAAGAGATTACTCCAAGAAGATGCAAGGCATCCGGTTGGCTTGGTTCAGCTTTCAATATCTGCTGATAGAGGTTCTTGGCCTGAAAAAGATTACCATTACCGTGCTGTTCCAGAGCAAAGTCTAGCGCCTGCTCAAGAGAGAGGTTTTCCGATCGTGTATTGGATTGGATGTTCATTTTTTTAAAAAATTATCAACTTGCTTTGCAGCTTTTCGTTTTCATCTTAAATGCCACTATATTTGTAAACTAAGTGTATCATTTTTTTTTTGAGTAGAACAGTTTATAGGCCTGCAGTCTTATGGTTCCTAACAATAAACCATATTAACTTGAAAAGGTCCCGGCTTGATTGTTCCGGATAATCTCACAACACCGTCTAAGCGGAAAGTGCGGAAAAAAAAGTGATAACTTCCAACCACCGGCTATTGATCTCGATTATCGGCATATTGACCCAAAGAATTTACCAATTCTCCAAGGTTTTTTTTATATAGCTTCCACTTGGAAAGCGAAGTTTTATAAAGAGGTTGGCGAACCTGATCAGCACTGGCTGTACTGATAATCCGTTTTGTTTCCCAGAAAGTCAGACAAGAAGGTTCAAAATCAAGGCCACAGTAATCAAGGATCTCCCGAGTAACCTGTTCTTGCGAAGAGACGAGCTCTTCGTAAGAAACATGAAATATCTTACCCGGCAGGACACTCTCCCAATAATTGAGAATATCACGATACTGCTGGTAGTATTGGCCAAGCTCGCTCAGATTATAGGTAAAATATTGGCCTTCTTGAAATAATTGCTGGTAGCACGAAAAACAGTTGTCCATGGCGTTTCGGGTACAGTTAATTAACTTGGCATTTGGCAATGCGAGATGGATTAACCCTGCGTAGAGATAGTTTTCCAGGCCCTTATCTGTTATGATCATTGTGTCCGGGTTTTTCTTCCTTATTTTTTTAATATAGGATCGACCTATCTTTTTCAAGATATAGGGCGTTACGCGATCCGAGGCTGAAAACTTTGCTACTTCAATTGGAAGACCTGCGTACTCACCTAGCCCCGTTACTTTACTGTGACTTGCGACTATCTGTTCAACTAGCGTAGTGCCGGATCGCGGCAGCCCAAAAATAAAAATGGGAGATGCGTTGGTCGCCTCTCCACCTTCCATTTCCATCAGGTATTTCGGCGAGTAGGTTGTACATATTTTTTCAACGAACGCCTTGGATTGGCGTAAATCCCAATTGACTTGATCCCTTTTAAGTTCGTTGGCGCGACTTAAACGTGCAAAGGCGCTTTCCAGGTCCCCGACTTCATGAAGAACCTGGGATAGCGCGAAACCAGCTATAATTTGGCTGTCCCCGTTTGTTTCAGGATCATCTAGGATGCGTTCAAGTGGAACAACATGTTTTGTTAACTCGGAACCTCTTTGCATCATTGAGAGTATATACCAGGCATCCACGTTTTTTGGGTTGACTGCCACTGCATGCCGCAAATGAGTTAATGCCTGTTCTCGCAATCCCAAAGCACGCTGGACTTCGGCTAGCCACACACGCAATTCGTCATCGTCGGATCTCAGTCTAAGGGCTTGCTCATAATGCTTGATCCCTTCTTTCGGCTTGCCCTGAAACACAAGCGCTCGCCCTAACTGGGCTTCGATTCCGGGGTCATCGCCGCCTATCTCGAGAGCCTTTTTGAAATATTTCTCTGCCTCTAGACCATCTTTTAGATCAAGATAAGCTTTTCCCAAGTTTGAATAAGCTAACTGATTCGCCCCGCTAAGCATAATTGCTTTTTTAAGCGCCTGTATACCCCGACCAGTTTTCCCTTGATGGCATAGAACTAGGCCAAGATTAATCCACGCATCAGAATTTTTGGGCTCCAAGCTAGCGCACCGGGAAAACGCTTTTTCAGACTGATCCAGTTCCCTTGCTTCAAAATACACGCTCCCTAGCAATGACATTGCGGCATAATCGTCAGGCGCCATCATTAGGCGATCCTGACATTTTCCGATCGCTCGATTGATGTCTCCCCCTCGAAGCATTTCTAGAGCTTGGTCCAAGTCAAACTCTCCCTGACCGTTTTGCGTGGCCTGGTCGTCTCTGTCTTTTTTTCGCCTATGCGGTCTTCTTCTCATTGCAATCTATCACGTGATTTAACTAATAATCCGCAAAGCCTCTATCCTAATTATCAGCAATCGCCTGATTTAGGCAAAGAAAAAACCGGGGCCGTATTGGCCCCGGTTATATTTCTTTCAACTCTAAACTATACTAAGAAGTATGCTTAGAACGAAACCCTCGCGCCGGCCACGAAAGACATGATGTCGTCATAGTCTTCGTTAACACCGTTACCCTGGTTTTCTATCGCAAAATCCCACGTTCTCCACCCTGCGTAGAGAATGGTTCCTGCGGAATCGATTGACTGTTGAACGCCGATTTCGAATTTGTCGACCTGAGCATCAACTGCCACTTCGTCATTGGATTCACCATATCCGACTGCGAACGATGTTGTGCCCATTTCGTATACGGCCACGTCGTATCCAGCTGCTATCCACCACATACTGGCATCGTCGTCGTTCTGGTCTTTATCCCGCCATGCTGTTGCACCGTTTAAGCTGATACCGCTTTCGTGCTTGATGCTCATTGAGCCGCTTCCGAAATGCGAGTCTGCAGAACTACCGGAATAGTTACCATATCCCATTGCAGCCTTAACACTGAATGCACCAAACGTTCCACCGTAATACCCGGCGAAATCGGTGTTACCTTCTGCACCGTGAGACGCAGCGATTCTAAGGCCACTGAGAATTGTCGGCGAATCGTATCGAACCACCTCGTGACGGCCTCCCTGTATCGAGAACGTTCCCGGTGTGTATGATTCTGTTACACTATTGGTGTCATTAAAGAAATTAACACCGCTACCATGCCCGAGTGAGTTCACACTAACCGTAACCCACGCACCGAGCTGGGCCGAGTCGGCAACACCGTCGGAAGCCTGGGATGTGTGGCCCAAGGTAAACTTACCCATGGTTTTGTGCGTGAACGAAATGTCTGCATGCCGCACACCAACGTTGTCGGCGTGGGTGTAGTTATTTCCGTCATTGGCTGAGTCGCTCTGGGAAGCATCCTGCGAACCGTTTGATCCAGGGTCCATTTCAATTCTTGCCCCGGCAGTCCAGTTGTCGTTAATTGTACCGGACGCGACCAGACGGAACCGTGTTTGCGACGCGTTATTATCTACGTGCGTCAACGTTGATCCGTTCCCGTTATCGTTGTATACCATGGCACGATTCACGTGACCTGAGACGGTCAGCTTGTTATCATTGCCACTTGCAATTTCGGCCCGTGCCTGCGAGGTCATCGCTACTGGCACAGCGACCGCCATCAGGGCGGCGGTGGCGACCGAAGTCTTTAGGGTGTTTTTAATATCCACTTTTGCCTTCTCCTATAAATTAACCCTAGTGTTAATTAAGATATTGAATACAATATCCTATTTAGCTTATAACCCCGCCCCGGAGCCGCTTGGGCACCTGTAAATAAGATTGGAGTACAGACAATTCTAGACAAATAACTGCAAAGTAAAAGGGAAATTAATCGGACAACGTGGTTTTTATGCACCGGTGTTGCGAAATCGCAACACCGACATATGATGAGTAACTGCAATTTTGCCCTCTCAATGTGTTCCCGTTAGCCTTTATCATTCCCTTCAAAACCTTCCTAGCAAACCGATTAATTCGAACCGGGCTTAAGGCCAATCTAATGACTTGCTAGGTGGCTTTAAGCCAGTCGCCACCTAAAGGCGAACAAAGGGGCCACTTTGTCCCAAAGTTTCACCTGTCAGTACATTCTTAAAAGATTTTTTTTGGAACCACACGTATTACCGATCCTCAACAAATTCCTTCTTTATATAGCAGGTTAACTACCGTTAAAATTAATTCATTATTTCAGTACATTAAGCCAGAAAATAAATATGTCGCTCCAGCAAAAACAACTATTAATCTATCATCTTACCTGGCCTTACATATTGTCTTCAGATGCAACATGAAACGACAAGTTTGAAATTTTTCATCTTCATGTATTAAATGTACTAACTTCCGTCTTCAAACCTCGGCTAACCCAGTATTTAAGAACTCAATAGCGACAAAAGTTAAATAGCGGGAATTCTTTATTGTATTTTATGTCCATTATAAAAGAAACTGGCCTAAAGCTTTATGGGCCTTTGTCAGAAAGAGGGTGCTGCGAATGAAACGTTATGATTTTGATTTGATTGTTATTGGTGCGGGCTCAGGGGGGGTACGCGCTTCCCGCTTTGCAGGCCTGAATCATGGAAAACGAGTTGCGATCGTTGAAAACCGTCGCACAGGCGGAACATGTGTTATGCGCGGCTGTGTGCCAAAAAAACTTTTGGTTTATGGCTCAAACTTTTCCCATGACATCGATGATTCCAAGGGCTATGGATGGTCCATTGAGCGCGCGACCCATAGTTGGAGTGACCTTATTGATGCGAAAAACAGGGAATTGGCCCGTCTCGAAAGGATTTATCACAAGCTATTGGCTGATGCAGGCGTCAGGGAGTTTAATGGTACCGGAAAACTAGCTGACCAACATACCGTTGAAGTAAATGGCCAAACCATTACATCCGAACATATATTGATTGCGACAGGAGGTACCCCCTCAATCCCAGATATTCCTGGTATGAAGGAATCCATCACTTCCGATGATGCTTTGGACCTGAACGAATTACCAGAAAGAATCGTCATTGTCGGCGGTGGGTATATAGCGGTCGAATTTTCCGGTATTTTTAATAATCTTGGTGTCAGCGTCCATAAAATTGTTCGTGCTGACCAGATACTGCGGGGTTTTGATCACACCATAAGGGCCACCCTGGAGCAGGAAATGAAAAATCAGGGGATTCAAATTCATTCAAAAAAAACTGTCAGGAAAGTCAAGAAATTGGAAAACGGCTATAGTATTAAAATTGGAAGCAATGATATTCTACAGGCTGACAAAATCATGTGTGCTACAGGCCGCATTCCAAATACGTCAGACATAGGGCTAAAGGAAAACGGCGTTGAACTTGATGAAAAAGGGGCAATAACAGTAAACAAGTATTCTATGACCAAAGTAGAGAACATCTTTGCAATTGGGGACGCGACAAACCGGGTGACCCTGACCCCTGTTGCCCTGGAAGAAGCCATGTCAGTAGTAGACACTCTTTACGGGCCAAAACGACGGGCCGTAAGTTATGAAAACATCCCTTCAGCCGTGTTCAGCTCTCCTCCAATAGGAACCGTTGGCCTTACCGAAGAACATGCTTTAAGAAAGCATGACATTGACATTTTTCTTTCACGATTCCAACCGATGAAATACTCACTCTCTAGGCGCAATGAAAACAGTCTAGTCAAGCTAATTGTAGATAAGGCGACAGATAGAGTGCTAGGAGCTCATATGATGGGCCTTGATGCGCCAGAAATCATCCAAGGAATTGCCATAGCGATTAAGTCAGGTGCTACCAAAGCCCAATTTGATTCTACCTTGGGAATTCATCCCACCAGTGCTGAAGAGTTTGTCACAATGCGCAATCCTTCCTCATAAACAATACGGATTTTTAGAGTTTAATTTAGCAACGCATCTTAATTTTGAAAATATGTTTTCTCGAATTAACCATAATAGAATATTTAGCATCTAAGGGTTTTGCTGGCAAAAACCTTAATATCATCGTATATCCATATCGTGCAGATGCACTTAACTGTGGTTTACAATATATTTTTACTGAGGATACAAATGATCAATGACTGGTCGCCTGAAACCTGGCGCGAAAAAGCAATAATACAAGTCCCAAGTTATCCGGATCCGGAAAAACTTCACTCTGTGGAGGACAACCTTAAAATATTACCTCCCCTAGTCTTTGCAGGCGAAGTTCGAAAACTGAAACGGTCACTCGCAAGGGTTGCTGAAGGTGAGGCTTTTTTGTTGCAGGGAGGCGACTGTGCTGAAAGTTTTTCTGAATTCAACGCAAACAATATCAGGGACACATTTAGAGTGCTTTTGCAAATGGCCGTTGTATTGACGTTCGGTGCCGCTCTCCCAATTGTCAAGATGGGTCGGTTGGCAGGCCAGTTTGCCAAACCCCGCTCAGAAGAAACTGAAACTCAAGATGGTGTTACTCTTCCAAGTTATCGTGGTGACGCAGTTAATAGTATTGGCTTTTCGGAAAAAGACCGGATACCAGACCCCACACGGTTGATTCGTGTTTATAACCAGTCGGCTGCTACGCTTAATTTACTTAGAGCATTCGCTCAAGGAGGGTACGCTGATCTGCATAAAGTCCACCAATGGACCTTGGACTTTGTAGGTGAAAATCCGGCGACCAAGGAGTATCAGAACATGGCCGATAGGCTCACAGAAACCTTGGCTTTTATGGCCGCATGCGGACTGAACTCAGAAACAACTCCTCAAATCCGGGAAACTGACTTTTTTACATCTCACGAAGCATTACTGCTTAATTATGAAGAAGCATTAACGCGTATCGATTCAACCACTGGGACCTACTACGACACATCTGCCCATTTTCTTTGGGTTGGAGAACGAACACGCGACTTAAACCAGGCACACATTGAATTCTTGCGGGGTATATCCAACCCCATTGGATGCAAGGTTGGTCCGACGGTGGATGCGGATATACTTGTCAGGTTGCTTAACATATTAAATCCACTTAACGAGCCTGGACGAATGACCCTGATCGTGCGAATGGGTGCTAACAAAATCGAAAGTGCGCTGCCTCCTTTGGTAGAGCGCGTGCACTCTGAAGGGAGATCAGTGGTTTGGGTCTGTGACCCTATGCACGGCAATACAATTAAGAGCACAACAGGCTTTAAAACCCGACCGTTTAAAACAATTTTATCTGAAGTGCGGTCATTTTTTAATGTGCATCAAAGTATTGGAACTTATGCAGGTGGTGTTCATTTTGAAATGACCGGACAAAATGTCACTGAATGCACGGGTGGCATTGCTGCTATTACCGATGCTGACCTTTCTGACCGATATCATACACATTGTGATCCTAGGCTAAATGCCCAACAGTCACTTGAACTTGCGTTCTTGCTAGCAGATATGCTTAAAGATAATCGAAAAAAAGATAAAACAGCAAAAAAAACCGCAATAAATCGGGGCGCCTGAAACGGCACATTCTTGGCAAATGGAAACAGCAAATAAAGCACAGTAACTATGCCAGTTAGCATCAAAAACCCCCCAGCAAGAAAGATTGCCGATTGGACCGATCATTATTTTATTAATACAAAAAAAGTAGTCGGCCGCTTTGGTGACACGGAAGTCACCTACGCTGTTTTTATGCGCCGCCCTGTCATATTAGCCCCACGTATAATGGTTGATTGGCTTGAAATAATAGCGACAGAACGAAATATAAAAATAGAGGTTGAGCTGAACTATTTTGAAGGTGAATGGGTAGGAGCCGGCGAACCTTTATTGTACATAACGGGTTCCCTTTTTAATCTTGTTGACCTTGAAACACTGTACCTTCAAAAGCTCGGAGCTACCTGCGTTGCTGCATATAATGCTTTTGCTATGTGTTCTGAGCTCCCAAAAGTCACATTTATTGATATGGCGGCACGACATTGTGCAGGTATAGAAATGTCTGAACTGATGTCTTATGCTGCATCTGTAGGCTCCCAAGCCGCCCTAAAGAGTTCAGGTGCACTAGGTTTTGTTGGAAATGCAACTAACGCGACCGCGCATTATTTTGGTCAAAAAACCGGACTAGGAACAATGCCACATGCTTTGATTGGATACGCTGGTTCAACAGTTAAAGCCGCGGAGATGTATTCCGCCTCCTTTCCCAATCAAGAGCTGACAGTTCTTGTTGACTATTTTGGTAAAGAAATCAGTGACTCACTAGCAGTATGCCGTCGATTCCCTGATAAAGCCTCATCGGGCCTTATAAATATTAGACTGGACACCCATGGCGGACGATTCGTTGAGGGGTTAGACCCCCAGGCTTCTTATGCTGTTCTTGAACGGCATGTCCCAAATGCAATTCGTCGCTATAGAAATGATATGGAATTGCATTATCTTACGGGGACGGGGGTATCCGCTGCCGCAATCTTTCATTTAAGAGAGCAGCTAGACAAGAATAATTTCAAAAACGTTAAGGTCGTCACATCCTCAGGCTTTAATGTAAGTAAATGCAAGGTAATGGCTGACACGAATGCTCCCATAGATGTCATTGGAACCGGTTCGTTTTTGCCAACTGATTGGTCGGAGACATATGCAACTGCAGATATAGTAGCATATGCAGGAAAACCAAGTGTGAAAATAGGCCGCGAGTTTTTGCTGCGATAATTCTTTGTGAAAATGCCATAAGACTAAGTATTTAATGCTATCTTTCCAGGATCACATTAAGACAAGCTATGTACCTCTATAGTTTCTGACCAACACTATATTATCGGTTGAAAAGCTTTTTTTATTCCATTGTTTTTAAAGATATTTTTTCTCAGGGTCATTCGAAATATAACTTTCATTGACAGTAACCTGGAGCAACAATACTGTCGCGGTAAAGTATTTGGAACCCGTCGGTCAATTCTATGTCAAACCACCTCGTTATTACCCTGGCGCAAATAAATCCCACTGTAGGGGATATTAGTGCCAATACCAACCTCCTAAAAAATGCACTAAAAGAAGGCGAGAAATCTGGGGCGGACTTAGTAATCGCGGGGGAATTATCTATCTCTGGCTATCCACCAGAAGATTTGGTTTTAAAACCGTATTTTATAGATAGAATTGAAAGCGCCGTAAATGAGCTAGCTCACCTCACAAAAAATAGTACTACAGGCCTGCTTTTTGGAACTCCCTGGCGCATTGAAAAAAAGCTTTATAATGCTGCTCTATTGTTAGAAAAAGGCAAGATTGTTGCCGTCCGGTTAAAACATAATCTACCTAATTACGGTGTATTTGACGAGGCACGGGTATTTTCCGCTAGCAGGGTCCCCGGCCCAATAAAGTTCCGAAATGTACTGATAGGGGTTATGATATGTGAAGATATGTGGTACCCTGAAGTTGCGGAATGCCTTAAGGAAACCGGGGCAGAATTATTTGTTGTTTTAAATGGTTCACCATTCGAGTCAGATAAAACTAATTTTCGACTAAACCAAGCTGTTGCCCGTATAACAGAAACGCAACTACCGTTAATCTATGTTAATTTGGTTGGTGGACAAGACGAGCTTGTATTTGATGGGGGGAGTTTTGTCATTGGCGCTGATTACAAACTTTGTGTGCGATTGCCCTTTTTTGCAGAAAGTATAATAGCAACCTGCTGGAAACGCACTCCTTCGCAATGGGATTGCACAAAGCAAGCTATAACTAATGAGCCAACAGAAATAGAAAACATATATAGTGCTATTTTATTAGGACTGAAAGACTACGTTAAAAAGAATCGTTTTCCAAGCGTGGTACTAGGTCTTTCGGGGGGAATTGATAGCGCCTTGTCAGCCACGGTGGCTGTTGATGCTCTTGGTTCCGATAAGGTTCACGCAATAATGATGCCATCTCCGTACACCTCTCAAGAAAGCATTAGAGATGCTTCCGAAATGGCAAGCTCTCTCGGCATTAGATTAGACGAGGTTAGCATTGAATCAGTTATGGAAGTATTTGAGAAATTGTTAGAACCGTTGTTCGACAACCGAAAACCTGATGCCACTGAAGAAAATATACAGGCTCGAATCCGCGGGCTCTTATTAATGGCAATGTCAAACAAACTTGGTCATATGCTGCTAACAACCGGCAACAAATCAGAAATATCAGTCGGGTTTTCAACACTTTATGGGGATACGTGCGGAGGATTTTCTGTACTGAAAGATGTGTATAAAACCACTGTCTATGAACTTTGCAGTTGGCGAAACAAAAATAAGCCCCTTAACTCATTAGGGCCAAATTGTGCCGTGTTTTCTGAAAATATTATTCGGAAACCTCCTTCAGCAGAGCTGGCCCCAAACCAAAGGGACCAAGACGTATTACCACCATACTCTATACTGGACAAAATTCTTTACCTTATAATAGAAAAAGAGAGCTCACTTTCAGACATAGTGAAAAGTGGTTATGATAAAAATACTATCCGCCGTGTATGGAAAATGCTAGATCAAGCTGAATACAAACGCCGCCAAACACCACCTGGTGTAAAAATTTCAGGGTGTGCATTTGGCCGGGATCGACGGTACCCGATAACTAATGGTTTTAAAGATCAGGTATGAATATTTACAAACTGCGGTTTGCACCTAGCCCCACTGGGTTGCTCCACGCTGGAAACGCAAGAGTAGCAATTATCAACTGGTTAATGGCCTCAGCTAACGGCGGATCAATGCTATTACGCATAGACGATACCGACCATGCACGCTCTAACCAAAAATATATTGAAAACATACACAAAGATCTATCCTGGCTAAACCTTAACTGGTCAAATGAAGTGCGACAATCAAACCGAACACATCTTTACGATGACGCTGCAAAAACTCTTAGAGAAATGGGCAGGCTTTATCCATGCTATGAAACAGAGGAAGAATTACAGTACAAACGAAGACGACAACTAAAAGCCGGCCGTCCTCCTATTTATGACCGAAAAAGCTTATCGCTATCAAAGCTAGAAAAGTCTAAACTCGAAGCGAAAGGCCAAAAGCCTTATTTCAGGTTCAAACTCAATCACACATCAATCGAGTGGGGGGATATAATGCGCGGGTCTTCTCTTTTTGAGGGAAAGTTACTTTCAGACCCAATTCTGATTCGGGGGGACGGGAGGTATCTTTACCACTTGCCAAGTTGTGTCGATGATCTAGAGCTTGGTATTACGCACGTTATCAGAGGTGAGGACCATGTAGCTAATACAGCAATTCATGTACAAATTTTTCAGGCCCTAGGTGGAACTCATCCTACTTTCGGCCATTTACCCCTGATGACTGATATAAAAGGGGTGGGGTTATCAAAACGTTTTGGCTCAATAACGCTTAAAGCCCTTCGCGATGAAGGTTATGAGCCGTTAGCATTAATAAAATACTTGATGAGCCTGGGCTCAGATATCGGCAAAACGCCCATAGCATCAATCAATGAACTTGTAAAAAATTTTGATGTTAGAAAAATTGGTCGTACCAAACCAAAATTTGACCTTGAGCAATTATGGGCTGAAAACATTAGATTTCTGCATACCATGTCATCAAAAGTAGCTATAAACCGCCTGAAACAAATGGGAATGGATTATGTCACTGATGAGTTTTGGAACTCCATAAAGCAAAATATAAAAACATTTGAAGAGGCCCGGTTTTGGTACGATGTATGCTTTGGTGATATAACCCCCATCATTGAAAATTTTAATTTTAACAAGGAAGCACTGCAACAATTACCTCCGGAACCATGGGATAAGAAAACATGGTACAAATGGACACACTCATTGGCTGCAGCGACTAAACTTAAAGGCAGGGATCTTTTTTTACCTTTAAGAAAAGCTATTACAGGACAAGATCACGGACCTGAACTTAGCACGCTGTTACCACTAATTGGCCGTAAAAAGGTTATTTTGCGCCTGCAGACGAGTTAACCCAATGTGCCAAGTGAATCCAAGAACTTTATTTGCTGCGATTGGATTTGTTTATTTTTTCAAAGTTATGTTATTTATAGTCCATGCAACCGCATACCGACCCACAAACATAATAAAATCGAAGAATCGTGCCCTTAAAGATCTATAACACACTTAGCAGGAAAAAGGAATTTTTCGAGCCTTTAGACCCAGACCACATACGGATCTACGTATGCGGTCCCACAGTATATCAATATGCTCATATTGGTAACGCGAGGCCTGTGGTTGCATTTGGTGTCTTGTCGCAGCTGTTAAAATATTCCTACAAAAACGTAACTTATGTTCGGAATATTACTGATGTTGACGATAAAATTAACAAGAAAGCTTTTGATACGCGGCAAACCATACGCTCTATCACTGATAAGACCATCAAAAGCTTTCATCAAGATATGAAAGCTTTAGGAGACACGGGTCCAGACATAGAGCCTAGAGCAACCGACCATATACAAAACATGATTGATATGATCAAAATCTTGATTGAAAAAAAACATGCGTATGCATCAAGTGGCCACGTTCTTTTTCACGTCCCTTCAATGAAAGATTATGGGCATCTATCAAAACGGAACAGAAAAGAGCTAATTGCAGGAGCAAGAGTTGAGGTTGCACCATACAAGGTTGACCCGGCTGATTTTGTTCTTTGGAAACCATCAACAGAAAAAACTCCTGGCTGGGATAGTCCGTGGGGTCGCGGTCGTCCTGGTTGGCATATTGAGTGTTCGGCAATGTCTGCCCATTACCTGGGAAAAGAGTTTGATATCCATGCCGGAGGCCAGGATCTAATATTTCCCCACCATGAAAATGAACTAGCCCAAAGCCGTTGTTCTAACGGTACGAACTTTCTCTCAAGGTATTGGATGCATAACGGTCACGTGATGGTAGAAGGAAAAAAAATGTCAAAATCGCTTGGAAATTATTATACCGTTAATGAATTGCTAAAGGAGTTTCCAGGAGAAGCTCTTCGACTAACACTCCTTAAAACACAATATAGACAACCATTAAATTTCACAAAAACCGCTGTAAGGAGAGCTAAACGGGAACTAGATGGTTTTTATTCCGCAATTAGAAAAAGCGGCCTACCTTACCACAGTGTTGGAAATTTAAAACCGGATCCGATGGTGTTAGAGGCACTTAATGACGACCTGAACGTGCCAAAAGCAATTAGCGAACTTCATCGCTTGGCAAATTTGCTAAACCGCTCAAAAAATGAAAATGAGGCAAAGGTTAATGGAAAAAATTTTCTTGCTTCCGGGAAATTTCTTGGTCTGTTTGGCTCTAGTGCTGGAAGCTGGTTTGAATGGAAATCGGATATTAAATCTAATCAGGGCTTATCCAATGAAGAAATAGATCGCATTATTGCAGAACGGCGAGATGCTCGTAAGCAAAAACACTTTGAACGAAGTGACAAGTTGCGCTTAATTTTAGAAAAAGAAGGAATCATACTCGAAGACAATTTAACTGGGACAACCTGGCGACGTCGTTAGTTTTTAGACCATTTTCTAGTTGTTTTGTCAAAACATAGATAATGCCCAAAGCGTTGATTTCTTGCTTCTTTTTAATTTTTCTCGGTACCTTTTTTGTAGGCAACCGTCTTTTATTCCGCCTTTTAAATTAAGTGGTTTGTTGCTTTCAAATCAAAAGCTCGATAAGTTTTCCTTCAACAGAGTTTCGTCGGTTCACTAACAAAAAGCAAGCGCGGTGAGTAAACCAAATGGCAAGAAATAAAGGGTCCAGCACTTTATCATCACCTTACGGAAAAGACCAAACCCCTTTATTTGAGCGTCTTATTAAAGTTGGAATGGCTCTATCAGCGGAACGCGACAAAAATCGTTTGATGGAAACAATACTTCTCGAATCCAAAGCAATTACTAACGCCGATGGGGGAACGCTATATATTCGAGGAAACATGATCAAAGATACCGTGTCCGGCAAACAGATATTTGAAGCATCTCCCGAAGGTAATCAGCTGAAGTTTGAAATTATGCGCACAGATTCTCTAAAAATTGCGATTGGAGGGACTACGGGTAAAGATATAAGCCTACCCCCTCTGTATATCTTGTCGCCAGATAAAGGAGAAAAGAATCTAAGAAATGTTGCAACAGCGTCTGTATTAAAGGGAACGTCCATAAACATTGCCGATGCCTATAAAAATGAAGAGTATGATTTTTCTGGAACAAAGATCTTTGACCGAGATACTGGATATCGATCAAAATCATTTTTGGCTGTTCCACTGAAAAACAACCAGGGCGACATAATTGGAGTTTTACAATTATTAAATGCGAGAGATTTTTCAACCGGAAAAGCAACTGTTTTCCATGAAAGCATTCAACCTGTTATTTCAGCGTTGGCATCACAAGCTGCTGTCGCGTTAGATAATCAACAACTTATTGCAGCTCAAAAAAATCTTCTAGACAGCTTCATTAAACTGATTGCTTCAGCAATTGATGCCAAGTCCCCATATACAGGAAGTCACTGCCAACGCGTTCCTGAATTGTCGATGATGCTAATAGATGCGCTGGAAAATGCTGAGTCTGGCCCATTTTCTAATTTTGCACTTACACCAGACGAAAGATATGAAATAGAGATTGCCTCTCTCCTTCATGATTGCGGAAAAGTCACCACTCCAGAACATGTAATTGACAAATCAACTAAACTGGAAACGATTTATAATAGAATTCACGAAATCCGAACCCGTTTTGAAGTGATTAAGAGGGACCGTGTTATTGATGCCCTTAGAAATATCATAGATCAAAACAGCGACCCTAAAGAAGTACTGGAGAATCTTAAAAAACAATTGCACCACCTCGATGATGACTTTGCATTTGTTGCAGACTGCAATTTGGGTGGTGAAGATATGGAAGCATCGGCCGTTAAACGCATAAAATCTATTGCAAAACTTAAATGGGCCCGAACGCTTAGCAATCGAATCGGGCTCTCGCCTAATGAATCCCAGTTGTTTGAAAAAGGTGGCAAAGAAGTCTTGCCAGCAGAAGAAAGTGTGTTGGCTGATCGCCATTTTCACAAGGTCCCTCATGACGAAAACAAAGGTGAAGATATTAAAAAGAGTTTGTGGAGATTTAATGTAAAGATCCCTAAATATAAGTATGATTTTGGCGAAATCTATAATCTTTGTATTAAGCGCGGAACGCTGACAGACGAAGAACGGTACAAGATAAATGATCACATTGCACAAACTATCATGATGTTAGAGACCCTTCCTTTCCCAAGAAAACTGGCCCGTGTACCAGAGTACGCCGGAGGACATCACGAAAAAATGAACGGAACGGGATATCCGCGAGGTTTGCTTGGCAAAAACATGTCTATCCCTGCAAGAGTACTAGCGGTAGCAGATGTTTTTGAAGCATTGACTGCCAACGACCGCCCATACAAAAAACCCAAAAAGTTATCAGATTGTTTAGATATCATGTACAACATGACAAATAATGAGCACCTTGATACAGATTTATTTGAATTATTTCTAACTTCGGGCGTCTATGAGAGATATTCGAAAAAATATTTGGATGCATCTCAAGTTGATGTCATAGATATTTCAAAATATATCTCTACAAAATAAAACTCCGTGGTATTCTAAGGCCATATATTAGAAGGGTTAGACTATAGCTAGTGGCACCAGAATAAAGTTTTGCCGAAAAGTTTGAGCTGAACGTTGTTCTACAAAATCGATCGGATTTGCCTTTAACAAAGAATTACTCACCTGAAATTTGAACGTAGTAGCAGTCACGCCTAGGTGCATAATGCATAACAGTCAAAAGTAACTGTGTACGGGGCGTCGCCTACCCGAGATTAATTCCAAAAAAAATAATGACTCCATAGTCGCGATTTGACTTGAACCGCTGAAGGCAATTCGCAGGGTCATTTATATCTAACGTTTTCACCTGCCAGAAAAAATGTGCACCGCCAACTAACAAACTTGCATAAAAGGGCCATCCACAATCAACCAACCACCCGGCCATAGCAAAGAAAAGCGTAGCAACTAAAAAAAATAAACATAGCCAGGGTTTGGTCTTGGCCTCAAATTTTAGAGCTAATGACCTCAATCCTATTAATTTGTCATCGTTACGATCTTGGTGACCATAGATTGTATCATACCCAAGGGTCCAAAAAACAGCACCACAATAAAGAAGAATTGCAGCCCAACTAATCTCTTGTCTTACCGCTGACCAGCCTAGCAAAACGCCCCAATTAAAAACCAACCCTAAAAAGAGCTGCGGCCAGTCAGTAAACTGCTTAGAAAATGGATATAGCACAATAAGAGGGATAGAAAGGAGACCGATAAGGATGGTATCGCGATCAAATTGAACAAGAACAATCAAACCAACTATCAACTGTATCGATAAAAAAGCAAGCGCACCCCTCAGGCTTACTAAGCCAGAGGGTATTGGACGAGATGCCGTTCGAGCAACCATCTGGTCAAACTTTCTATCAACGATATCATTTATTGTGCAACCAGCCCCTCGCATCACGATTGCCCCAAGTAGAAACAATAATAGCAAAGTCCCGTCCGGAAACCCTCTTGAAGCAAACGATGCACTCCAGAGACAGGGAATTAACAACAACCATATCCCGATTGGTCGATCAAATCTTCCTAACCTTGAATAGGGGAGAAAACTATTAGGAAGGAATTTTTCAATCAAGCTATTTGACTTGATATCGCTTGGTGAGATGTCCGAGGTATCTTTCATAAAGTATATATGCCATTCTATAATATGCTTTTGTTGAGCAGCGCAATATAATAAATGAGTATATCAGGAATATTAATATGGTCGTTCGCCTTTTTACAAAAAACTCCCTTACTAAAAAAAAAGAAATAACCCCAACTCAAGAGCAAATTTATTATTTGAAAACTGTAATGCGCAGAAATCTGGGTGATAAGGTATTATTGTTTAACGGGGTTGATGGTGAGTGGGCTGGAAAATTAAAAGGCAGGTCAGATCAAATATATACGGTTGAAATAACTCACTTGATACGTCCTCAAGTTGCCGAACCAGATATTAAACTTGCTTTTGCACCATTAAAAAAAACACGTATGGACTTTGTTGTGGAAAAAGCAACAGAGCTTGGCGTTTCAGAAATTATACCAGTTATTACAGAAAGAACCATCACGCATCGTGTTAATGTATCGAGAATTCAAATTCATGTGACAAAGGCAGCTGAACAAAGTAGGAGGTTGAGCTTGCCAACCATCGGTCCTCCAATAAAGCTTGCTAATTTTCTAGGGTCGTGGACTGATACTATCCCAATTTTATTAATGGATGAAACAGGTGAAGGCAAAGCCATAAAGGAAACATTGACAAAGCAAGAATTTCCAATTGTAATTTTAACTGGGCCAGAGGGTGGTTTCACTCTAAACGAGCTTGATTTGCTAAAATCGTTCCAGTTTACAAGATCAGTCAGTCTGGGGCCAAGGTTGCTTAGAGCTGAAACAGCAGCTATAGCAGCTCTTTCGTGCTGCCAGGCACTGATTGGAGACTGGCATGGCTAACCTAAGAATAGCAACCTATTGCTCTAAAGGCTTTTTAAGGAAAATCAATGCCTAACCCTACACATCTAAAAAACCAAGTTGTCGTAAAAAAGCGCGAACTTATTAATTACATGAAGGCAGGGTGTAAGAAAAAAGCTGACTGGCGAATAGGTACTGAACACGAAAAATTTGCCTTCAATTTAAAAAACTTTTCATCCTTAACTTATCAAGGAGAAAATGGCATTCAAGAGCTTTTGCAGCGAATGATGCGCTTCGGTTGGGAACCTATATTCGAGAATGGCAACATAATTGGCTTAAGTTCACATGATGGCTGTTCTATTTCGTTAGAACCGGCCGGACAAGTTGAACTTTCTGGGGCGCCATTAAAAGACATCCATCAAACTTGCGATGAAGTACAAAAGCATTTGCAGCAAGTAAAGTCTATTGCAAAAGAAATGAACATTGGTTTTCTAGGTCTTGGCCATCAGCCAAAATGGTCAGTTGATGACTCTCCTTGGATGCCAAAAGAGCGATACAAAATCATGCGTTCCTATATGCCTAAAAAAGGATCTCGTGGAATCGATATGATGGTAAATACCTGCACGGTCCAGGTCAATTTGGACTTTGATACTGAAAAAACGATGACTCAGATGTTTCGAATTGGTATCGCGTTACAGCCTATTGCAACAGCGCTCTGGGCAAACTCCCCCTTCTATCAGGGAAAGCCATCTGGGTATCTTTCATATCGAAGTCACATTTGGTCTGACACTGATCCCGATAGATGTGGGATGCTTCCTTTGGTCTTCAAGAAAGATTTTGGGTTTGAGCGATACGTTGACTACGCCCTTAATGTTCCAATGTACTTTGTAGTTCGTAATGGCAGATATATAGATGTTTCTGGAGATTCTTTTCTTGCATTTATGAGCGGGGGTCTAAAAAAGCTCCCAGGAGAAAGACCTAGATTCTCAGACTGGGAAACCCATCTCAGCACTATTTTTACTGAGGTCCGTCTTAAAACATTTTTGGAAATGCGTGGTGCGGATGGCGGCCCTTGGAATCGTCTTTGCGGATTACCTGCATTCTGGGTAGGTCTCCTTTATGACACGGATGCTCGAGAATCTGCATGGAATCTAGTAAAAAACTGGACTATTAATGACATGGTAGAACTTCGAAGCAAGGTCCCTGTAAAGGCACTTAACACATCATTTCGTGGAAAACGTCTTATTGAGCTAGCAGAGCAAGTCTTATTAATTTCCCACCAGGGCCTGAAAAATCGTTGCAGCAACGATAGTGTTGGAATGGATGAAACTCACTTTCTAAAC
>PBKU01000030.1 GCA_002722175.1 Magnetovibrio sp. | reverse complement strand
TTTTTATGTCAGTTAGATATGGTTAGCTATAGTGGCGCATTCCTCGGGAGTCTGTAAAAATTATTTTTTCTAGTTTTGGTAGGTTCTCTTTTATTTCGATGAGCTTATCTACTTGTTCTTGGTCCTCAACAATCGCAAATCGCACCTCCGCGTGTTCTAAAACGAACTGCATCTCTTTTGCAACCGCATCTTGATACATTGGTACGGGAACGCCTCCTAAAATCTGGCTTGCAGTCATCGCCCAATACAAATGGGGTCGGTTATCACCAATGATGGCTAGCTTATCTTCAGATTTAAAACCAAGGGCAAATATGCCGGCGGCGATTGAAAAAATTTCTTTTCCAGCTTCTGCCCAGCTCCACGATTGCCAAATGCCAAATCCCTTTTCGCGCATAGCTGGTTTGTCGTCATAATAATGAATATTGTGCAGCAAAAGCTTTGGGAAAGTATCCGGGGAAGGATTGCTCGATGTGGGGTTGAGTATCAAAGGTCTATCCTGGTTATTCTGGCTTATTGCTTTAAAAGCCATTGTAATTTATTTTTTCATGCAAACTCGAAAGCCACCTGCTTTAGTAATTGCAGACTGTAAATTTTACTGGCAGTGATCACAAATTAACCAGCCAAAAAAATGTAGTGATAATTTACGGTATAATTAAGCTTGATCAAGTTAACTTTTGTCAGAACTACTATCTATAAGCGAATCCGCAGATCCTCTACGAGAAAGTTTTTTGTTATTGTCTTGGCTGCTGGAAATCTGTTCCATTTTTATAAGAAGGTTATCTAGCATAGATTGCAGATTTTCAGACTGGTTCAATAATTTCCCTGTAGCTTCTACAGCTTGGGAAGAGGCACTCGCAGCAATCCCTTGGGCTGTCATCTTTACTTTGTCAAGATGGGCACGCAATTCTGTCAATGTAAGGTCAGTCCTATTTGCCGTTTCTTGAAGTGCCTCTAACCGCTTTACAAGCGTTTTTTCTAATAAAAACTTTGTAAACTTTGTTTTGGGTTCACTAAGGTGGACTAAATTACTTTCTGTGGTTTGATGCTCCAGTAAATTTTCAAATGTGAAATGGTTAATCTGACTTCGAATATTGAGAATTAATTCCGCAATTTTTGCTACTAATTGATTTGTTTTGTTGAGGCCGCCAATTAGTGATTCGGTTTGCTCAACACTATTGGCAGCAGCGCTTACAAATTGAGTAAAATTTTGAAGTTGCTGACTAGCAGTGCTCAGCGCGCCGGGCTGTGTATTTTCACTTTCGGTAAGAGATGAGGTTTCAGCGTGCTCCAGTGTTTGTTGAGGGGTTTCAGGAAAGGGTGGGATTTCGGAAAAGTGCGACGATGGATCCCTTTTAGAAGATACTGTATCAGGGGTTCTTGGGAAAGAGGGTTGGTGTGAGCCTGTTATGCCGATAAGAGCGTTTTCTAGTTTAGTCCTAGTTTCTTCAAGCTCTTCACGCAGCTCTTCTGTAATTTCCAATGAGTTCGACCATTCAACAAAGGCATTTGCTATTATCCCGAATTCATCGGCATTGCCCCGGACTGGAATACTAACAACTCGGTTTCCAGCAGCTAGGCGCTTAGAAATACCTGCAAGCGTCTGCGCTGGGCGCATTAGTGCACGGATTAAGATGTAGTTGCAAAGCACCAAGCAGATTAGAATTAAGGCACTTCCCCAGCTGATTGTATAGCGGACTTTTGTTTGTAAATCTCGAATATTAGTGGCTGCCAAAATTTCTAGTCGATTGATGTTCCCTGCGATGTTTTCGAGGCTTGGTAAAATGTATTCAGTTATTTCATTTAGGCGTATTTTTTTGTTGTTTAGACCGGTCGTAGTCTTAATCTGTAATAGAACGTGGCTTTCGTGAGATTTTATTAGATTCTGAGCTGCAAAATGGTCAGCTTCTTTTATATTTGCTTTTCTGAGTTTGTTGTAAATTTCTCTGTACACATATTCGAGTTTTTTTGAAGGGTGTTCGCTTCCAGATTTTGGAAATGTTTTTATCTCAGCTTCAATAACTGCTAATTGTTTTAATAAGTTTCCCAACTCTAACGCTGAAAGCTTTGATTTTAAGTTTAGAGCGAGTTTTTCACGCAGCCGATTAAGAGATGCCTTAACTTTTGGCTTTTCTTGTTCACTAGAAACAATATATTTTAGATGCTGAGCGTATTGAAGGACACCATCGCGTAACGTATCGATTTCTTTCTCTAAATTTCCCGCTAGTGGTTGTTTTCTTAGATCATCAAGTTCTCCGCTTAGTTTGGAAATTCTAGAAAACATTAAATTGGCATGTACCGTGCTTTCGTTCGACAAAAAGTCCATTTCTCCTCTTTTAATTAAAGCCCAGGTTTCTTTAATAGCAGCACTTTTTGCCGAAAGAGCACGACTACTTGACCAGGCTATTAAGGCGTTATTGACTTTTTTATCAATTTGAAAAAATAAAGTACCAAAGGCAATTGCAGCACTAGCGAATAGAATGAATAACAATGCAAGCTTCCTTTTGAAGCCTAGCTTTCCTAAGAATGTGCTTTGCAGTAGATTGGGAGCTGCAACCGGAGGTTTGCTCATATTTAAGCCCTTTTTATTGGGCATAGGTGAAATCTCCTTACAAATTATTCTAATATAATAACATCAATCATTGTACCAAGCCAATTGTGTTCCAATGTGATACCCTTTTATTATGTCTGTTCTTAGAAAAATATATTAATTGGGAGAATTTAACAGTGCCGAAAGATACGAAGTATAAAGCAGGTCCGTATGTAGAAATGATCCCAAAAGGCGATAATCGACCAAGAATGGTATGCTTGGATTGTGGATTTATTCACTATGATAACCCTAAAGTAGTTGCGGGGGCGGTTTGTGTTTGGGGAGAAAAGTTTCTTCTGTGTCGCAGAGCGATAGAACCTCGAAGAGGTTATTGGACAGTGCCAGCCGGATTTCTTGAACTCGGCGAAAGCATAGCTGATGGCGCTGCTCGCGAAGTTTGGGAAGAGGCCCAGGCAGAAGTAGAGGTTGATCAACTGCTTGGAATATTTGAAATACCCCGAATAAATCAAATTTATATCTTGTACAAAGCTCGAATGTTAAACCCAAAATTTTCTGCAGGTCCGGAAAGTATGGAAGTAGAATTATTTAGTTGGGATGAAATACCATGGGAAGATATCGCCTTTCCAGCAATTAAGTGGTCATTAGAACGGTATGCTTGTGGAGGCCCACCGGTAGGTGTGGTATATGATGTGGACAAAAGCTGAGTTATTTTTGCTTTTTTCCAGTTCGTGTAAGAAAAAGAGACTTGAAAGTTGGATAGTTTTTAAGGAATTCTTCTCACCTTGGTACTGTTCGATTTAAATTTAGTTAGCAGCAAGGTTTTATTGTTAGCTATAATTATGTAGTCAGTAAAATGTTTGCGTATATTTTTCATTTGCAAAGCAGCTTAGGCTCGTTGTTTTTATCTGCCGTCCTGACGGTGATTTTGACCGCTTGTTCTACTAATCCGGAAACAGGGAAAAGTAGTTTTACTGGGTTTATGTCACCTGCGCAGGAGGCAAAGATTGGGGCACAAGAGCACCCCAAGCTATTAGGTTATTTTGGCGGACGGTATCCGGAAGAGTATCTAGCCAAATATATTAACAGAATTGGCTCTCGATTATTAGCGGCTTCTGGCAACTCAGGAATGAAATTTCAATTTACAATACTGAATGATCCGAAGGTTAACGCTTTTGCTTTACCTGGCGGCTATATTTACGTTACGCGGGGGCTTATAGCACTTGCAGAAGATGAAGCCGAGTTAGCAGGTGTAATCGCCCACGAAATAGCACACGTTTTGGCAAGACATACAGCTGAAAGATACAGTCAGGGAGTTGCTGCTAATATTGGGTTGGCAACCCTCGGTGCGGTAGCTCCAGCAATTGGAATTCCGGTAAGGGTAGGGCATTTAGTGTCTTTTGGAGCTGAAGCGGCCTTAAGGGCCTATTCTCGCTCCCAGGAGCTTGAGGCTGATCTGTTGGCAGTTAGGTATATGAACAGTCTCGGTTATGATCCGGCAGCTCTAATCAATTTTTTTGTTAAGTTAGAACGAGAAAAGCGCCTGCAATCAAAAAAAACACATGGTTCTGGTAACACCTCTATATACCAATCAATACTATCAACCCATCCAAGAACAAAAGATCGGATCAGGCAAGCTGTAGATCTAAACCGTAAAACGGTAACTGGAAAACTAAAACGCAGAAGGGAAAACTTTCTGTCTTTTGTTGATGGTATGCTGTTTGGATCCGGTCGGCGTGACGGTTTTTTGAAAGGTCAAACGTTTTATCACCCCCACCTTGGTTTTAGTTTTGACATACCAATCGGGTTTCAGGTCGAAAATCTAGAAAAAGCTGTTGTTGCGAGTAATTCGCCTAATACGACAATTACTTTTGATTTAGAGGTACCACCAAAGACAGACAGACATATTGATTTAGTCAATTATTTAAGGAAAAGGAATGAAAAATCTTTTGTTTTCAGTTCAATTGAGACTATCAAGGTCAATGGTATGGAAGCGGTCGTTGGGAGCGGTTCCATATCTTTTGGATTTGGGAAATCTAAACATGTAAAAAGAGTTATTATACGAGGTAATAACTTTACTTTATTCAGGTTTACTCTAATAACATCTCGACAACTGTTAATACAGGTAGACTCTAAATTTCGTCAAATAGTGTATAGTTTTCGCCTTTTGTCCCCGAGGGAGGCAGCTCAAATAAAGCCCCATAGGATTAGGGTAGTGAGAGTAACCACAAACGATAGTATAGCTAGTTTGGCATCTAGAATGCCATTCGGTCCATTCAACGAGCATTGGTTTAAGGTGCTTAATACAAATGTAGTAGATGACGGGCTTGCTGTCGGCGAGAAAGTAAAACTCGTCGTTGACTGAATTTTGTTGATATCATTCAACATTAAGGTGCTCCTCAAGTTTTTCGATAGCAATTTCAACGTTAATTTTTTCAATAGCAGCTAACTCACTTGCGAGCCGTTCTCTTGCTTCTTCGTAAATTTGGCGTTCACTAAAAGATTGGTCCGGTTGTCCGACATTACGGTGAAGGTCGCGAATAACTTCAGCAATTGAGACTGGATCTCCAGAATTGATCTTCGTATCATATTCTGCCGCCCTTCTGCTCCACATCGAACGTTTAATTCTAGCGCGTCCTTTTAATGTTTGGATAGCTTCATCCATTTCTTTTTTGGAACTGAGTTTTCGTAATCCAGATGCATCTACTTTTTTTATGGGCACTCTAAGTGTCATTCTGTCACGGTCAAAAATTATCACATATAGTTCTAACTTGTGGCCCGCTATTTCTTGTTTTTGGACAGCTGTAATTTTTCCTACGCCGTGGGTTGGGTAGACAACGGAGTCACCGGGTTTGAATGGCAGAGTTAGGTTTGATTTTTTTCTTGTAGCCAATTTTAGAGTTTTCCTTTCGTGTCTAATCCCTAGTCTTTATTTGACTAAGGACCAATGCAATTTCCCATATTTTTGTTGTTTTGGGGGAGGATAAACACTTCATTGTAGCGCTAAATTACAAATAACTTGTAGAGGCTTTCCTATCAGGTTTGTGTTATCAGTTAATCTTATGAAGTACGAACGCCCCTATGTTATAATTATAACACAAAAATTTAAACAAGAAAAGGTATCCAAATTCTTTCTAAGACAAAAATGAAAACTCAATTTAATGCGGTAAAATTCAATCCCCTTTCCCTGGGCTTTCGCTCAAGAGAGACATCTTATCGGGCTTTCCATTCCATTCCTCAGAATCTGGAACAGGATCTCTTTTTTGAGTGATGTTCGGCCAAACAGCAGAGTATTTTGTATTGATTTCAAGCCACTTATCAGCCGCTACGGGCTCGGTGTCCGGAAGGATCGCTTCGGCCGGGCATTCAGGTTCGCATACACCGCAATCGATGCATTCATCAGGGTGAATAACCAAAAAGTTTTCACCCTCATAAAAACAATCGACAGGGCAAACCTCGACACAATCCATAAACTTACATTTGATGCAATTTTCTGTCACAACGTAAGTCATTTTTTTACTCCATTCATGTGTTTATGCGGTTAAGAACTCTTTTTTTTGCTGCCCCATTATGTTGATCTTTTACATGAATGAGGCCTGCGATCCGACGTGCTAGGTTAGATTCGAAATCGTGAATCTGGCCATCACTTAAAATAACTTCCCACACCATTTCCATAACGGAAACTCGTTCATCATAATCAAGTGATTTTATCACTGTTTGGCTCGCCGAAAATACCTTATTTGGATTTTCTAAAGTGTTTTCGATTGTATCAATAATCTTTTTAAATTCATTGGAGTTTAGATTAAAATAATTTGTTAGGAGGCGTTCAATTGTCGTCCGCTCTACCTGATCAAATTGTCCATCCATCATTGCTGCTTCAAATAATAGCGCAGTTGTAGCAGCAATTGTATCGTCATGACCATCCGAAGAATCGTTTTTTTCTTCAGCTTGGTTCTGGAGTAACATTTTTATCCGTTCTAACATAGCCGAATTGGGTAACATACTCATAGGGAAGGAACAACCTCCAAAATTTATTATAATCAGTTGCGGATAACGATTGCAAAAGTTAGAAGTAGGGATGAACAGTACTCTAAAAAAAGCAAAACTCTGCTTTCCGGCTACATCGCGCAACCGAGCAGCGATTCTCCATGTTTTAAGACAACATTTGCCTGCCAAGGGAGATGTGTTGGAAATAGCTTCTGGCTCCGGCGAGCACGCGGTTTATTTTCAGAAGAATTTACCGAATGTTATATGGAGAGCTAGTGACGTGGACCCTGCTCACCTAGCGAGCATTTCGGCGTGGATTGAATATGAGAGCCTTGACATGCCGAAACCGTTAGACTTGGATGCGAATGCAGAGCACTGGAAGCTGCCGGAAGACGAAGAGATTCGGTCCGTAGTCTGCATAAATATGTTTCATATAGTCCCTTGGAAATCATGTCTTGGACTATTTCGTAATGCATCAACAGTTTTGAAAGGGGGAGGGAAAATTTACCTGTACGGCCCATTTAAAATAAATGGAAAGCCTTTTCCTCAAAGTAATTACCGTTTTGACCAAGCGCTTAGGTCACAAGATCCTAATTGGGGGGTACGGAATTTAGATCAGGTTTGCTTAGAGGCAGAAAATCGAGATTTTAAACTCAGCGCAATTACTGAAATGCCAGCAAATAATCTATCCGTTGTTTTCGAACATAAAATAAAGACAAATAACGATAACAGCCCAATGTGAACGGGTGTTTTTTAAAGATCCAGGCTCACTTTTTTTAGGTTAAAGAGTGACAAAATCGCTGAATGCGAATACACGCTTCCTCTAAAATATCTGTTGAAGTTGCGTAGCTTATTCGAAAGTGCGGTGAGAGGCCAAATGCAGCACCATGTACCGCCGCAACCCCCTCCTTTTCAAGCAATTCTCTAACAAAATCTTCATCGGTTTTGATAGTTTTTCCAGAAGTTGTAGTAAGCCCAATAGTTTTTTCAATGGAAGGATAAACGTAGAACGCACCATCTGGAACTGAGCAATTAAGTCTATTTGTTTGATTGATCATAGAAACAACCAGATCGCGACGGTGCTCAAAAATTGTATTGTTTTTCTCGATAAAATCATGCGGGCCTTCGAGGGCTGCTATTGCTGCCGCTTGGCTAACCGCTGCTGTGTGCGTAATTGATTGAGATTGAATTTTAGTCATGGCACCAACAATTTTTTCCGGTCCTCCGGCAAATCCCACTCTCCACCCAGTCATGCAGTATGCTTTTGAGACCCCATTCATCGTCAGCGTTCGTTCATATAACCCAGGTTCAACTTGAGCTATGGTTTTAAAATTGAAATCATCATAAATCAGATGTTCGTAAATATCATCTGAGAAAATCCAAACATTATCGTGTTTAAGAAGCACCGAAGCAATTGCCTTTAATTCACCTTCGGTGTATCCGGCGCCCGATGGATTTGAAGGAGAGTTTAATATCAGCCATTTTGTTTTTGAAGTAATTGCTGAATTTAAGACGTCTGGAGTTATTTTGAAGTTTTTTTCGGCGGGGCAGGAAACAATTATAGGATTTCCACCAAAAAGCCTAACAATATCGGGGTAGCTTACCCAATAAGGTGCTGGAATTATGACTTCGTCCCCCTGATTTAAAGTTGCCATCATAGCGTTAAAGATTACTGGCTTCCCGCCACAGCTCACATGAATTTGGTTTTGAGAGTAGGTCAGTGCATTATCTCTTTCAAATTTCATCATAATCGCGTTTTGCAGCTTCAGAACTCCATTAACGCCTGTGTAGCGGGTCATGCCGTTATCCAAGGCTTGTTTTGCTGCATCAACAATATGTTTAGGAGTATCAAAATCTGGTTCACCAGCTCCTAGGCTAATGATATCTTTGCCAGTTGCAGCGAGCTCACGTGCCTTTTGGGTAACAGAGAGTGTTGGGCTAGGTTTTATGTTTTTCAAACGATTAGCGATCAGATCCATTCACCCCCCCATACGATTAAAATCTATTCCACAAGCAGATATGAATGTACGCTGATGTTACGCTAGGATCAAGCTAGTCAATTGGACCGAAAAAATTGCTTTTTGTCGCTGTAAAGAATTACTGGGATTGTATAATATGTTAGTATTTTGTTCTGATATTTTTTAGACCAAAGAGCAAACGAAAAACTTGTGGAATTAAATATGATATATATTCCAAGAGCACGACCAGCAGCAGTGCAAAGAGCAACGTTTAATCTATGTTCAAGCTTTGAACCTGAAGGGGATCAGCCAAATGCAATTGCTGAGCTAAATGCAGGAATACAAGCTGGTGAAAGAGAACAGGTATTATTGGGTGTTACTGGTTCCGGCAAAACTTTTACAATGGCTCATGTTATAAGGGATACTGGCCGGCCAGCTTTGTTGTTAGCACCGAACAAAACACTAGCAGCACAGCTATATGGAGAAATGAAAGATTTCTTTCCAGAAAACGCAGTGGAGTATTTTGTTAGTTATTATGATTATTATCAGCCGGAAGCATACGTGCCTAAGAGTGACACGTATATCGAGAAAGATGCCGCTATAAATGAACAGATTGACCGTATGCGCCATTCGGCGACAAGGGCATTGCTAGAGCGAATAGATGTAATCATAGTAGCATCTGTCAGTTGCATATACGGAATTGGCGCTGTTGAAACGTATTCAGAAATGACAATGAAGCTTAGGTCATTAATGTCTATTGGCAAAAGTGACCTTTTAGAGCGATTTGTTCAGCTGCAGTATCAAAGAAATGACGAAAATTTTTATAGAGGGTCGTTTCGGGTGCGTGGTGATACCGTCGAAATTTTTCCATCACACCTTGAAGATAGAGCTTGGAGGTTGTCTTTATTTGGGGATGAAATAGAAGAAATCTGGGAGGTCGATCCACTCACAGGAAAGAAAATTGGAAAACTAGATCAGATAGTTATTTATCCTAATAGTCACTATACCACGCCAAGGCCAACAATATTGCAGGCTATCCCTAAAATCCGTTTAGAGATGAAACAACGTATAGAATGGTTCATAAGGAAAAACAAACATGTTGAAGCGCAGCGTATAGAAGAGCGAACAACCTTTGATCTAGAAATGCTTGAGACAACCGGCCATTGTTCGGGAATAGAGAATTACTCCCGATATCTTACGGGACGGAGTGCTGGGCAGGCTCCGCCAACTCTCTTTGAGTATCTTCCTGAGAATGCGTTAATATTTGTCGATGAAAGCCACGTAACTATTCCACAGCTTGGTGGAATGTATCGTGGCGATTACAATCGCAAATCGACCCTCTCTGAATTTGGATTTAGGTTGCCAAGCTGCGTAGACAATAGACCCCTTAAATTTGAAGAGTGGGACGCCATGCGCAATCAAACAATTTTGGTGTCGGCAACCCCTGGCCCGTGGGAACTAGAAAAAACACAGGGCGTAATAGTTGAGCAAACAGTCAGGCCGACCGGTTTAATTGACCCCGAATGTGTTGTGCGCCCGGCAGAAAATCAGGTCGATGATCTTTTAGGAGAAGTACGATTCGTTGCGCAGCGTGGATTTAGAGTTTTAGTCACTACGCTTACAAAACGCATGGCAGAAGATCTTACCGATTATCTTAATGAGCAAGGGGTTCGCGTGCGTTATATGCATTCCGATATAGATACTCTAGAAAGAATCGAAATTATCCGTGATCTACGGCTTGGTGCCTTTGATGTTCTGGTAGGGATTAATTTGTTGCGGGAGGGCCTCGATATTCCAGAATGCAGCTTAGTCGCTATTCTTGACGCTGATAAGGAAGGATTCTTGCGTTCCAAAACTTCATTGATACAAACGATTGGCCGGGCAGCACGTAATGTTGAAGGGCGGGTAATCTTATACGCAGACACTATCACAAAATCACTTGAATATGCTATTGATGAAACCAATCGTCGACGTAAACGCCAAATGCAATATAATTTAGATAACGACATAACTGCAGAAAGCGTAAAAAAAGAAATTAATGAAATAATTGATACTTCTTATGAACGAGATCATGTAAAGATGGATTCTAGTCTGTTAAAAGTTGCTGAAACTAATGGACACAATACTAAATTAGTCCTTTTTGAACTAGATATGAAGATGCAAGAAGCTGCTGCAAATTTAGAATTTGAGGAAGCAGCTAAATTTCGTGACGAAATCCGGCGATTAAAAGGGATTGAATTAGGCCTAGGTGGACCGGTTGGGCTAGGCGGTTCGAAAACAAAACAGTCAAGACATTCTAGGAGAAAGAAAAAACGTGGCGTTACTGCTAGCTATTAATAAAGATCCGAGGACTTTAGAAGATGGCAGGGAAAGTTTTGTTGACAACCTATTAACTATTTTTTGAATAAAATCCCCTGTATTATGACACAGATTAAAAATTCAGTAACTTCGACTACGTCAGATTCAACGTTTAGGGCGCGTGTGTATAGGTCAGAAAGCACTCGAGAGGTGCGTTCTCGTGCAGAATTTATTCTACACGCAGAGAGCAGGGAGGAGCGTGCAGGTATTGATAGATTAAATCGCCTTAGAGGGCTCCAAACTGAATTTAATCAAAATGCTCCCAGAGGTTTTTATCTTAATATAAAAGTTTAAGCCGCAAGATGAAATTTTCCCGAAACGCCGTTTTTTTACTGGTATTATTAAATAGCACACTAGCTATTGCAGAAAACCTTACAGTTAAAGTAGTTGGCATATCCAAAGCCGTTGGTAATGTGCACATTGCTCTATATAATGATTCTTCTCACTTTCCAAAAAGGGAAGGGATGCTTGAAAAGGCTATTGTTCCTGTTCGCAACCAAACGGTCACCTGGGTTTTTAGAAATTTATCTGAAGGACATTATGCGGTTGCTACGTACCACGACGCAAATGGTGATCATGAATTCAATCAAGGATTTTTGGGGCTTCCATTGGAAGACTACGGGTTTTCAATGGATGCAACAGGCTTTTTAAGCGCACCCGATTTTTCAGACGCAGCATTTACTATCTCGGGATTAGATCGAACAATTATAATTGATTTGGACCCCTAGAGTAAATTCATGTTACTTTTATTCCTTTCAATCGGTTAATGAGTCAAGAGGATTTAGCCGGTATTATTTAAATATAGGAATAATTTTGTGCGCTGTCGGAAAATTAAAAAAGTTTTGCTCCAAGAAGGACTGATGTGTTTCGCTACTAATTAGAAGGGGTAAAAAAATATGGGTGATAACTCTTCGGGATACTGTCAATTGATCGCATGGTTTGGGAAAGTCCAAGGTGTCAAGTTTAGTGACGATTCTATCTGTGGCTCTTTTAGGATGGCTCGCAATTTAGATTTAATAAAACAAAATGACCATCCAAGTGTTGACTTCTGCGATGAACCTGCGTCTTTTCGAGAATATCTCCAGGAATTAGGTTCGGTGAAATTAAAAATTGAATAATATATCTTCAATTAATATGAGTTTAACGGAGGTGCGTGACGCACTAAGGAACCGTAAGGTTTCTTCCGTTGAGGTTACTTCACAATGCCTAGAACAACTAAAAACAATTGGTAAAAAGCTAAATGCTGTTGCCTCTATTTATGAAGAAGAAGCGCTAGCGAAAGCAAGATATTGCGATGATATGCTTGCAAGCGGGGCAAAGGGTCTCCTTCTAGGCGTACCATTAGGACATAAGGATATGTTTCACAGAAACGGCCGAGAATGTTCTTATGGTTCAAAAATAATGGAGAGATATAGGCCAAATAGTACAGCTACCGTTCTTACTAAACTTGATTCAGAAGGGGCAATTGATGTTGCCCGCCTTAATATGGTTGAATTTGCTCTAGGAGTTACTGGTCACAATGAGATAACGGGTGATGTCTTAAATCCTTGGAACACCGAGTATGTTACTGGGGGATCTTCAAGCGGGTCAGGAGCTTGCGTTGCCTCAAGGTGTGTCTTTGGGGCCTTAGGCTCCGATACAGGTGGTTCCATTCGAATTCCATGCTGCTGCTGTGGCGTTGTAGGAATGAAACCAACTTGGGGCCGCGTTAGCTGCTATGGTGCAATGCCATTGAGTTTTAGTCTTGATTCAATCGGCCCAATCACAAGAACAGTTAGTGACAATGCAATTATGTTGCAATCAATTGCTGGCTGTGACTCTCAAGATCCATCGGCAAGTGACTTGGCTGTTCCAAATTATATGGCAGGTCTAGAAAATGGGGTTAAAGGAATTAAGCTTGCTGTTCCAAAAAATTATTTCCTTGATCCGGCAAATGATGAAATCAACATTCTATTTGATCGGGTTTTAGAAGCTTACAAAAGAATTGGAGCTGATTTGGTAGCAGTAACAATTCCTGAATCCATTGTGAAAACAAACAATATGACGAGTTTGATTATTAGCGTAGAAGGCGCTTCCATACATCAAGAGTGGTTGATAAAGCGGCCTGAAGAATATGGTAAGCAGACTTATCGACGTTTAATCAACGGGCTTTTAGTGCCGGCTACCCATTATTTGAAAGCACTGAGAGACAGAAAGAAAATATTAAAGGAGTTTATTGCTCAAGTATTTACAAAAGCAGATGCATTATTGCTTCCTGTTTTATGTGAGCCAGCCCCCTCTGTAGAAGAGGCAAACCTTGGTTCAGGTCAAGAATTCTTAGACTTGGCGATAAAATTAGGACATTGTACGCGTCCAATCAACTATATGGGCTTACCGGCATTAGCTATGCCATCCGCTAAAAGTGTTGAAGGGGTGCCTTGGGCTCATCAAATTGTTGGGCCACCATTTAGCGAAAAAAAACTGTATGTGATCGGTCGCGCATATGAAAGAGAAATAGACTGGCCCTTGAAACAGATTCCAGATTGCCTGTAGTGTTTTTCCATTGTTCGCGCTAAAGAAATGAAAAAGTCGTAGAGTTTATTAGTTTGCGACAATTCTAGGGCCGAACAAATGAAAAGAAAAACCCTTTTGGGAAAGATAAAACCTTACACAGTGAGGACTGTTTTTACACCCGAAAAATTAACATTAGTTTTTAGATTCGGAGGGGTGTAATTTTTATCTTACTGCGACGTTGGGTTATGTATTTTGTCTGTCTATTGATGAGGAAGATAAACGATATCTTGATCAGGCATTACAAATGGGCACAATGACTCAAAAGCGTGAGCTGCTCTTAGGACCAATTTATCTGAAAACTTTGGGCCGATAATTTGGAGGCCAACAGGAAGGCCCGCGGCAGTAAATCCGCAAGGGACTGAGCTGGCAGGTTGCTGGGTGAGGTTAAAGGGATATGTGAACGGGGTCCAGTCAGGCCACCTTTTTTGAGTTGAGGGATCCGGGACAGCTTGATTAGAAGGAAAGGCAGTGGTGGGAAGTGTTGGAGTAATTAGCAAATCCCATTTTTGGTGAAATGCATTCATGGTTTCAGCAAGAATATTTCTAGCATTAGTGCTAGCTAAATATTGTATTAGAGAAATGTCCGTTCCCTCTCTTGCAATTTCAACTAACCCTGGGTCAATTAACTCTTGCTCGGCGGAATCAAAATTTTGAAGCAAATTAGCGGCCCCCGCATACCAGTGCATATTGAAAATTTCCAAGGGGCTATGGAAACCGGGGTCTGCCAACTCTACCACAGCGCCAAGTTCTGAGAATAACTGTACTTGTCTACTAATTATTGTTTCTACTTCAAGATTGACCTTCGCGTACCCTAGGTTTGGGCTATATGCAATTCGTAAATCCTTTATTGAGTGACCAAGGTCCGCGGAAAAGTCGTGATCAACGCTTGGTTGAGCCTGCCAATCCCTAGAGTCGAAGCTTGAGATAGCTGTTAGCATCGCTGCGGCATCAGCTACTGTTTTTGTTATTGGGCCAACATGTGCAAGTGATCCAAAAGGACTCGCTGGCCATGCCGGCACTAGGCCATAGGTTGGCTTAAAGCCAAAGACACCTGTAAAACTGGCTGGAATACGAATTGAACCACCCCCATCTGTTCCAACATGGAGTGCACCCATTCCTACTGCAGCCGCGACGGCGGCACCCCCAGAAGACCCGCCAGGTGTCATTTTTGTATTCCAAGGATTTAGCGTTGTCCCTGATAAACCGCTATCTGTTACACCTTTCCAGCCAAATTCTGGAGTTGTTGTTTTTCCAATTAAAATGCACCCAGCCTCTTTCAATCGAGCTGTTACCGGGGCATCTTCCATACAAGAAATATTTGGATCAGTGACTCTGGAACCCTTCCGCGTTGGCCATCCTTTTACAAAAATTAGATCTTTAATGGTGGCAGGAACGCCGTCTAGTGGTCCAATTGGACTATTATTAAGCCATCGTTTTTCGGAAGCTTTAGCATCCCTGAGTGCTCCGTCATGATCTATGAGAGTAAAGGCATTTAGGATTGGTTGATAAATATCAATCTTCGAAAACACAGAATTTATGATCTCAACGGGAGATATAGCTTTGGTTTTATAATTGTTGACCAGTTCCAAAGCTGACATAGATGCTAATTCTTGCATATTATTTTTATACCCTATATGCCAGGCTAATCAATAGATGTTACTAACTTGCTAGAATTTAAAACTGTTTTGTCACATTTTTCAAAATAAAGGTTAATGGGCGGAGTTGTTTGTGATTAGTTAACTATATAGCTGATGGGGCGTCTAGGAGATGGTGCGGGTTACTGACACTGAAAAATCTAGACATTTTTGTAGATCTAGCGTGTTGTTGAGTGCAATTGATAATATCTGTTAAGGTCTTGAAAGAACATAAATTATTAGGCATTGTCTAACTGAATGTTCGTAAGAAAGTTTCACTGATATGTCTGAAGATCATGTCTATCTTTTCGATACGACACTGCGTGACGGGGGGCAGACGCAGGGGATAGATTTTAATTGTGCGGACAAACAATTAATTGCGAACGAACTCGACAACATCGGTATTGACTATATAGAGGGGGGTTGGCCTGGAGCTAATCCAACGGACAATGTTTTCTTTGCGTCGCCTCCTGCGCTAAAAAACAGTATTTTGACCGCCTTTGGGATGACCAGACGACCTGGCCGGAGTGCCGAAAATGATCCTGGTTTAGCAGACTTACTCGAACCAGATGTGCGTGCTGTTTGCATGGTTGGAAAAACCTGGGATTTCCACGTTACCTTAGCTCTTGAAACTGACTTAGAAGAGAATATACGAATGATAGATGAGAGTATTCGACTATCGCGCACGCGTTTACGAGAGGTGTTATTTGATGCCGAGCACTTTTTTGACGGGTATAAAGAAAATCCCGAATATGCTTTACGGTGTATCAAGACGGCTTTTGATGCTGGTGCTCGATGGGTTGTCTTGTGTGACACTAATGGTGGAACTCTTCCTCATGAGGTTGAGAAAATTGTGTCTTCTGTCACTGACTATATTCCAGGAAAATATATTGGGATTCATGCACATAATGATACAGGTAATGCGGTTGCCAATTCTTTAGCAGCTGTTCGTGCCGGAGTAAGACAAGTGCAAGGGACTTTAAACGGTTTAGGGGAGCGTTGTGGAAATGCTGATCTTGTTTCTTTGATTCCGACCCTAGTTTGCAAAATGGGTTATAAGACAAGTGTCAGTGAAGCAGGCATAGCAAAACTCACATCTTTATCTAGACTTTTAGATGAACGGCTTAATCGTCAACCTAGTAAAAATGCACCGTATGTTGGGGAATCTGCCTTTTCTCATAAAGGAGGCTTGCACGTATCAGCAGTTGAAAAAGATCCCCGAACATACGAACATTTAGATCCGGCCGTTATAGGTAACAAACGCCATATCGTTGTTTCGGATCAATCCGGTCGCGCAAATATACTCGCTCGTTTTCGTGATGCCGGAATTGAAATAGAACCAAAAGACCCCCGTATTAAAAAACTAGTCGAGATTGTTAAGGAAAACGAGTATAATGGTTACGCTTACGATGGAGCTGAAGCAAGTTTTGAACTTTTGGCCCGACGCGCCCTAGGGCAGGTGCCTGAATATTTTCGGTGTTCTAGCTTTAGAGTAATTGATGAACGTCGTTGGAATGCTCAGGGTAAGTTGATAACGTTATCTGAGGCCACAGTAAAGCTAGAATTAAGTGGCGAGAACTTCATGGCGGTCTCCGAAGGCAATGGCCCCATCAACGCTTTGGACTCAGCGCTGCGAAAAGTTCTCACCCCAGCATACCCACAGCTTGCTGATCTTAAATTGGTAGATTTTAAAGTCCGAATACTGACCCCAGGTGATGGAACGGCGGCAATTACCCGCGTTCTGATTGAAAGTGCTGATGGTGAAGGTGAACATTGGTCAACCGTAGGGGTATCTACCAACATTATCGATGCTTCTTATAACGCTCTTCGTGATTCGCTGATTTTTAAATTGCAGCGCGATGGTGTGCAGTGCGAACTAGAAAATAATTGTACCGGTTAATGTTTCATGAGGACAAAAACTTCATGTAATATCACCGCTTCACCTACAATTATTCTCGTTAAGCCCCAATTAGGTGAGAATATTGGCATGTGTGCACGAGCCATGTGGAACTGTGGGGTAACAAAACTTAGGATTGTAAAACCTCGCGACAAGTGGCCAAGCACCAGCGCTAAAGCGGCCGCGGCTGGTGCAAATAATGTTATTGGGTCTGTTGAGGTCTTTGAAAGCCTTGAAAAAGCAGTTGGTGATTTAAATGTTGTTTTTGCATCATCTGCTAGGCCCCGTTGTATGACTAAGAGCATTATTACTCCATGGGAGGCAGCTTCCGAGCTCCAAGCATCCAGCTTAGCTGGTTTGAAGACGGGAATAATGTTTGGGCAAGAATCCAAGGGACTTAATAATGATGAAATCGTGATCGCAAACAAAGTAATAGCGGTTCCGCTAAATCCTAGCTTCAATTCTTTGAATTTGGCCCAAGCTGTTTTTGTAATTTGTTACGAATGGAGGAAGCTAACAAACAGGATTGATTCTTCAGAACTCTTAATCAGCGAAAACCCAAAGCTTGCTGACAAGAAACAGTTAATCTATCTTTTTAAACATTTAGAGACGGAGCTTGATTCGTGCGGCTTTTTCAGGGTCGGTGAAAAACGACCTAGCATGATTCGTAATATTCGGAATATACTAAGTCGTGTTCGGCTAACCAAAAAAGAGGTGCGAACGCTTCGAGGAATAATTTCTAGCTTAGTGAGATTTGGTGGGAGAACCAACAATTTAGAAGGTGAATAGGATGTCAGATTCTTATTGATACCCAGATGGCCAAGCGCGAACTGAACTTCACGGCTTTTGAAATCAGAGAAAAGTGTTTAGCTTCTTTTGCCCCCCCTTCTATAGCTGTATCGCGGTGTTCTATTTCTTCAAGTTGAAATTGCGCAAATAAATCGCCTAATTCTTTTTCATCGTCACTTTCAAGTTTTTGTATTTGGTTTTCGTAATGTTTATCAATTACCTCTTCAACAGCAACTGTACACGCATGAGCCGCTTTTTCTCCTAACAGAGCTGACGCTGCGCCAAGTGCAAACCCAGCAATATGCCAGACAGGCATCATTGCTGTGGGGCGGACCCTGCGTGAAACAATAAGCTCATTAAATTTTTCGAGGTGCTTTCGTTCTTGTGTTAACATATCCCTTATAACTTCAGCATTACTAGTTTTCCCGAGGACAGCCAATTGTCCTTCGTAAATACGCACAGCCCCATATTCCCCGGCATGGTTAACTCTTACCATCCTCTTAATCATCTCTTCTCGGGAGCCATCACCAGGCAGCCGACCAATTTTTCTTTTCGGACTCATTTTTTTTCTACCCCTACCTTTCTCCAGAACCACGCAACAATTACAGTAAGAGGAAGGGAAAAGAATAAATTATACGTGACCATCGACAAACCTAGAAAAGAAACATTAACATCACTGCACCCTGGGTTTTGTCTTTTAGACAAGGCTTGAATCAAACTCTCAGTTTTTGAGACATCAACTAACTTTTCACCGCATAGTTCCGTTGAGCTCCACCATTGCCTTTCTATACCCATATGGTAGAAGGCCAAACTACTTCCTGACAAAAATGCTAAGGCAGTTATAGCAATGCAGAGATGTTTTATATTATACGATCTACTAAAAAAACCAACAACACCGCATATAGCTATTATTATATAAGGAATACGTTGATAAATGCAAAGCTCACAAGGTATTACGCCTAGAAATAATTCGGTGCCAAACGCAAGCCCTAAAGCACCGATGCCGATTGAAAACGCCATTATGTGGAATTGTATGATCAGCTTTTGTGCTGAGTTAGATGTATGACTAGTCATTTATTTTTTGATAACCTAAAGAAAAGTTTTTATGGTCAAAAAACTTGCAATTAATAACAGGAAAAAAACTAAAAAAGTCAGTCCTAGCTTTGCTTCGATAAATGCACGGATAGAGCTACCATACTTCCATAACAATCCTGCAATTAAAAAAAATCTTAATCCACGTGCAATAAATGAAGCTATCACAAAAATTATTAGATCTAACGAGGCGAATCCAGAAAATATAGTTATTACCTTATATGGGAATGGCGTAAGTCCAGCAAATAAAACAACCCAAAACCCCCACTCATTGTGCATTGTGGTAAAGGCGGAAAATTTTTCATTGTAATTATACATTTCCAGCAAAGGCGCGCCTACTTCCTTATGAAAAAAATAGCCGATCGAATATCCGAGCACTCCACCTATTACTGAAGCAGCTGTGCAAACAAACGCAATCTTCCACGCTTTTTGACGGTTCGCTAGAACCATTGGAATTAGCATTATGTCCGGTGGTATAGGAAAAATAGAGCTTTCAAGAAAAGATATTCCTGCAAGAGTAGGGAGTGACCTTCGGTGCGACGCTAGGTTCATAGTCCAGTCGTAAATATATTTTATCAAGCGATTGTTCCTTGGTTGAGCATGAATTTTTAAATAGCAGTCTGTTATGAAGGTTAGTCTATTGACCCGATTGACCCTTGCAGTATCATGGAAATCAGTTCCTAGATTGGCGGGCGTGGCGGAATTGGTAGACGCGCCAGACTCAAAATCTGGTTTCCGCAAGGAAGTGTCGGTTCAAGTCCGACCGCCCGTACCATTTTTTAAGTTTGTGCATTACGTAAAAAACCGAATAAAACAAATACCAGACAATAACAAGATTGCCCGTTTAGTTAAAGTTTCCAGTATGTGGGCCTGTTGCTAGGTAATCGATAGCTGCCTGAACCCCCCCGGATCCGTGCGGTATCGAGAGAGATTTAAGTGCAGTTTCCACGGCTCCAATAATTCCAAATATCATCGCCTCATTTAAGTAGCCCATATGTGCGATTCGAAAGGATCTACCCTCAAAAGTTCCAATACCAATTCCTAGTATCACACAAAGATTCTGGCGGCAGTAATTGGTCAAAATTTCCGGATTGATTCCGTCGCGCAGAAGCACTGTAGTTACAGCATTAGATCGTTGATTTTTTTCTAGAACGTTAAAACTAAGCTCTCCTTTAGTAGCCCAAACGTCTATAGCACGCCGCACAGCCTCTGCCAGCCGGGCATGTCGAATCCAGATCGTTTCCATTGTTTCTTCAAGCATTAGGTTAAGAGATTTACGAAGTCCCATCATTAAGTGGACTGGGGCGGTTCCGCAGTATTTCTTGTAGTGAGGTTCATCTTGACGATCGTGCCAATCCCAATACCCACTTTTTAAGTTGGTTTTTTTACTTATATGTAGTGCTTTCTCATTAGCAGCGATAAAACCAAGCCCCGGTGTCATCATGAGTCCCTTTTGTGAAGCGGCTATTACTACGTCAATTCCCCAGGCGTCCATTTCCAAGGGAACAATTCCTAGAGAAGCTATTGCATCAACAACCAGAAGGGCCGGATGCTTTGCGTCATCAATTGCTTGTCTTATCGACGCCAAATCGTTAACCACGCTTGAAGCTGTATCAATATGAACTTGCAGAACAGCTTTGATTTTATGTTTCTTATCAGCGCCAAGTGCGGTCTTAAGTTTTTTGGGGTCATTAGCAGCCCTTTCGTTAGCAGCCTCAAGAAATTCAACTTTAACGCCCAGGCGTTTCGCGAAATAGGACCAACTGACTGGAAAATGACCGCAGACTGGAATAAGAACGGTATCACCTGATGAGAACAAATTAGATAACGCTGCTTCCCATACACCATGACCGTTTGATGCAAATACAAAGGTGTGAAATTTTGTTCGAAAAATATGCTTAAGGTCTGCCAGACAACTCTTTGTAATATCGACCGCCTCTCCACTATATATATCAATTGCGGGCCTGTTCATTGCCTGAATGACTTCTTCTGGCACGTTTGTCGGTCCAGGCATTGCGAGAATTTTAGTGCCGCTTTTTTTTACCATTAGATGTCTTCCCAAGTATTGCGTCTAACCTTTTTGAAAGGTTATTTGTGAAGCTTGTTGGATGTTAGCGTGTTAATTTAACCTAGCATTAGAATTTTTTTTCTTGTTTATTTTTAATTATTAATAGAAGAGCAGTCAGTAGCCCTCTTAAAATAATACTTCTGATTTTTGATTGGTTGAAAGAATGGTTGTTGTTTTATTATTGAGGAATGTCAACTCCGTAAGAGAAAAGTGTAAAATCATCTATTGAAATTCTTGGTGTATTTGTGAAAAATAGGTGTTCCAAAGATTTTGGCACCATTATGACACACTTTAATTTTTTGAGATAATTTCCAAGCGTCTGGTTAAACGTGATTGGGATACCTTCCTTTACTGAGGGGAGTGACCCGATCCATTCTTTGTCCCTCAGTGGCTCAAGATTGTTTACCCGTTCTAAAATAAGATTACTAATGATGTCCTGTTTGTGTCCCAATTTCCAGAGATCAGGATTCAAATACCCGTGCACAGGGATTTGTCTAAATGGTGACTTGTTTGCGTGGATATTAGCAGACCCGTGTTCAACGTAGAGTTTATTGTCCACGCCTCCTATAGGAGTTAGATTAAAGCGTTGATTTTCATAAATAGCTAAGAAAACAAAGTCATTTTTGATTTGACGCACTTTTGACCACGCGAGCCACGTAGCTTCGCTAGCCCAGACTTGTCCAGACCACGTTGATGAAAACTTGTATGCAACTAAATCTATCCAGGAAGGGGCTACGTAATTTTGAGGCATCCTAGCTAACGTGTAAGATATTAGTAATCCACAAAAAATAATTGATATAGGGATCTGCTCAAATTTTCGGATTAGGTATATACGATCAATATAATAAGGTCTGATATGAAAAAAATACCGTGGCAGGAGAACAAATAACACAATAATTGCTGCCGCAATAAAAATTTGAGGATAAAATGGCTTGAGAATTATAATAGAAGTAACTATAGCAACTTTTTCATGGCAAGCGAAATAAGAATTTTTCAACAATAATGTTAGAGCCATAAGTACAACAAATAAGGCAAAATATCGGGTATTTTGACAGGGCGACAGTATGATTAGCTCGGGAATAGGCAAAAATTTATATCCAATGATAGGATAAATAAGGCCTCCAAAATATGTTGCTAACGTGCACAAAAAGGTAGCCCAACCCAAAGCTTTTAGAGAAGAACTTTGGAATCTTTTTATATAGAATACAAAAAATATAAAAGAAGAAAATAACAGGATATGGGTAAGCAACGGTTGTTTTGCAAATGAAGCATCCTCTTCTTCTCGCAAAATTAACTGTTTTGTTAACTCGACAAGCTGAGAGTGCGACAAAGTATTTTTTTCACCAGTTAGAAGAATCCAGGTAATATAGCCGATAGGTATTAGAAGGTAGAGTGTTTTTTGTAGTGAAACATTTGAGTTAATGAATATAAAGAGCGCTAATATTGGTATGAGTATTACGTGCCCCTTTGGAGACAGGGCTATGCACAGTGTGGCGAGCAAAGCTGCAGGCAACACGCGCTCGCGTAAGAGCGAGAAAAAAGCAAATAAACCAAGAATATGAGCAAACCCAGTGGGGCTCGAGCTAACTATGCTTATAATTGATGGCCTGGAACCAATAACGAATTGTGAGTGCAGAAAACAGCATATAAAAGTAATGCATACGGCAGTTTCTATTTCCGATAGACTAAAGTGACGTAGAATAGTTTTTGCTATAAACCATATGAGGGTCCCGGAAAGGAAGGTGTGTATTAATAATGCAAATAAATCATTTTCTATTGGAATGTTAAAATAGGTAATTAATTTGTAATAAATCGAGGCTTGAAGGTATACTGAGTTCGGAAAGAATGGATCGACCGGGAAGACACCAGGGTTTTTTACAAAATAAATAATGGGTAGGTATATGTTGTAAGGGGGGCCAAACGACTGAAATCTTGTTAATACTATGAAAAAAAATGTAAATATTAGAATAATAGATGGTAATTTTTTCCAGATTGAGATGAATACCGGATTGTTCGTTTGCTCATTTAACATATTTTTGCTCCGGGCCTAGCTTTTCCCCAAGAAGAGAATAGCTAACTCCTCTATAGCGTTTAATAGAAATAGAACCTGCTTTAAATCTCAGTGGATTAAACCACTCATAGCACTTATTTTTTGTTGTAAAATGTGTTTGTGGGGCATTTAATTTATCGAAAATATTCAACAGGTTTCTTTTAAAAGATAATTTTCTGAAGTTTTTAAAATATTCATAGTAAGGCAAAAATGAAAATATCGACAGTGAATATATGGTGTGGACGACAGGGTACAAAGCAAGTGTTATTAATTTTGAAATTTGGTAAATTGTCCTTCGGTTAACATTTCTTAGAAGTGCCTTTCGGATAGGCTCTACAATAAAGCGCATGATTTCATTCCCTTCTGCGCTATATGTCCAAACCACTATCTTCCCTCCAGGTTTAGCATGGCGGAAGAGGTTCAAAAACGTGGTATCAGGATTGTCTGTATGGTGTATAACGCCAATGCAAAAAACAATATCAAATTGTCGCCCTAAATCAATTGTTGCTATATCACCTTCGAGAATTTCAACATTATGTAAGCTCTTTGTGTAGTCGCGTGCAATTTCTGCCGTATTTAGGTCGATTGCAGTAATGCTTTTGCAATATGGTGCTACAAATCTGGTATGTTGGCCTCCGCCACACCCACATTCAAGCACGTGTTTTCCTAAAAAATCGTCAAGTGTTAATGGAGCAATCCAGTCCTCAAATAAAAAGAGTTCGTTATCTTCGAACATTTCCCATTGCTCGAACCACTCGCTTTCCTTTTTTTGGTTTTTTTGGGTCTTATGCATATATGAAAACAGTTTTTTAAACGAAGAATTCAGATGAAATTATTTTCGGCCGGAAGGAATGTTAAAAGGGGACAAAATTATTAGCGCAGTGTAGAATCCTGGTCAAATCATTATAGGATAAAAAATGTGTGGAATTGCAGGAGTTCTTAGAGGTACATCAAAAAAAGAGCGTACCGAAATAGTTAAGTTAATGACACAGAGGCTAGTGCACCGTGGTCCTGATGCATATGGGATTATATCCCGTGAAAGGGTTACACTTGGCCATCGACGATTATCTATTGTCGATTTAAATGATGCCAGCAATCAACCGATAGAATCCAAGGAAACTAAGTCAATTGTTTGTTTTAATGGAGAAATCTATAATTTTATCGAACTTAGAAATGAACTGGAAGCTTCGGGCATGCAATTTACTAGCTGTGGTGATGCGGAAGTAATTTTGAAGGGCTATGATTTTTGGGGAACTGATATATTTAGTAAATTAAATGGCATGTTTGTAATTGCTATATGGGATGAGAGAAAACAAAAGTTAATCTTGGCTCGTGATCGTATGGGTGAAAAACCACTATTTTATTTTTTTCCAAAAAAAGGTGGGATAGTGTTTGCTTCAGAATTAAAAGCTTTAATGGTCCACCCAGAATTTCCGCGAGAAATCAATCCTGGTGCATTTTCCCAGTATTTGTCACTGAACTATATTTTAGGGAATATGTGCATAATAAAGGGAGTTGCAAAGCTAGCGCCCGCTCAATTTATAGTTCTTTCTCCTAATGGTTCAATACGTTTTCACAAATACTGGAATTTAAGAAACTATTTTGTTCAAAAACGCGAGGATCAGAGTTTTTCAATGGCAAAAAAAGAGTTTGTAGAATTATTTGATAACTCAGTCCAGATGCGTACGCGATGCGATGTACCGTTTGGTGCTTTTTTGAGCGGGGGGGTAGATTCTTCAGCAGTTGTATCAAGTATGACGCAATATCTTGGCCAATCACAAACCAAGACATTTTCGATTGGCTTTAGAGAGCGGTCATACAGCGAGCTGCCCGAAGCGCGCACCGCGGCCGAATATATGGGGGTATTTCATAGAGCAAAAATAGTTGAAGTTAACTTAACTAACGAGCTTCCAAGAATTGTTTGGGCGGCTGATGAACCATTTGCCGACAACTCAATTATCCCGGCATATTTTTTGGCAGAATTTGCGCGTAGATATGTTAAGACATGTTTGTCGGGGGATGCAGGTGATGAGTTATTTGCTGGATATGAAACATATAAAGCCGATAAGATTCATCATGTATTAAGTTTCCTTTCTCCATCAATCACTAATCCGTTTTTTCAACTTGTAGCCTCTTGTATACCGGTTAGCGATAGGAAAATATCTTTTGGATATAAGATTAAAAAGTTTGCCTCAGGTATTAGGCTGGATCCGATGAACGCTCATTATTCTTGGCGGCAGATTTTTTCAAGGGATGAGATGGAAAATATTCTACTAGATGACGTGTCGCCCTCTGTTTTAGAGGTAAATGCGTTCGATCAGTTTTCAGGGTTTGCGAGTCAGGTTTCAGGGTGCCATTATTTGGATCAGGCAATGTACGTTGATTTAAATACATGGCTAGTAGACGATATTTTAGTGAAAGTCGATCGTTCTTCCATGGCGCATTCGCTAGAAGTACGTACTCCATTTTTAGATCATAGATTGGTTGAATTTGCAGCAAGCCTTCCAGTTGCGTGGAAGCTAAAAGGATTGAGAAGCAAGTATATATTAAAAAAAGCACTGGAAGCCAGGTTTCCAGCAGGGTTTCTTAACTGCAAGAAAAAAGGGTTTAACGCACCGGTGAGTAATTGGCTTAGAGGTCCGTTTAAAGAGCTTGCTTGGGATACACTGCATAACCAATACCTGAGTGAATGGTTTAATATAAAGGAAATTCAGAAAATCTGGGAGAATCACGAATCGAGAATTAGTGATAACAGCTTTAAATTATTTAGTTTGATTAGCCTGGGGCTTTGGTTAGAAAGATATCATCGTGAGTTAAAAACCTAAGAGCTGAGGCTTCTTTTGAAAGATTTGACAACTTATCATTTTCTGATTACTGGGGCGTCAGGTTATATTGGGTCGGCTCTTCTAGAGAAGCTGGTCTCGCGCGGAGCAAAGTTAACGGTTATTGGGCGTTCTATTCCACAAAACTTAGAAAAAAGTTCGGTTCGTTTCTTTCCTTGGTCGCTCGGATCACAGATTCCGGATAAGGTGTTTCTTGGCTCAGAAAACTGTTCCGCTGTTGACGTGGTGATTCACTTAGCGCATCAGTGGGATATAGATCGCTCTGATAGATTTGATGAGAACTATATCGGGTCAAAACTGTTAGTTGAAGCAGCACGGAAAAATGGGGTAAAGCGCTTTATTTTCTGTTCAAGCATTTCAGCTCAAGAGGATGCTCTAAATCAGTACGGGCGTGTTAAGTATCAAACGGAAAAACTTTTAAAAGGCCGTAACGAGGTAGTTGCTCGGATCGGCTTAGTTTACGGAGGAAAAGAGTCAGGTCAATGGAATACTCTAAATAATTTGGTATCAAAAAATTTCATTCTTCCGATGATTGGAATAAAGAAAAAGGTACAACCAATAAGGATAGATGAGGTGGCGATTGGATTAATCAAAGTAGCGATTCTAAAAAATTCACGTCAGAAAATTTTTGGTTTAGCTAGCGAAAACCCGGTCTTGTTTGGAGATTTTTTGACTAAGTTAGCAAGGATACATCATGGTAGATCAATAATTCTAGTTCCAGTACCCCTTTCACTAGCATTGGTTGGCGTTAAAATTACAAACAAACTTCCTTTTTTTCCCCAGATAGATAAAGAAAGAATCATGGGGCTAAAAGGAGCACCTGTTTTTGAAACTAGCGAGGGACTAAACGAAATTAGGTTGAGAGTAAACAAGTTTGAAAAAGGGTTGGCGCTATCTAGCAAGAGTCACAAAAGGGCGATTTTATTAGAAGGTGCTGCATTGCTGTATTATGTTGGAAAAGGATTCGTAAACCTTTCAAGTCTAAGAGCATATGCAGAAGCAATTGAAAAAAACTTTGACAACGTAGCTGCATATCTTCCATTTATTTTTTTAAAGTATCCAAGCTTGATTCGTTTCATTGAATCGGGGAAGTCGATCGAGCGGTCATTTAGTGGTTTAGCTGGCCGTATCCAGGTTGCTGCATTAATTCATGATGCCTATGCCCCACCAGAAAAATCTTATGTATTATTGGAGAAACGTTTATCTGCTATGTTATTATTGAAGGTTGTTTTCGTAAGCCTCATAGAGGGGGTTGTTATGATAATGCGTTATTTAGCTCAGCGACGATAATGGTAAAAAAAATTGTAATCGTGGGGAGTGGACCTGCAGGAGTAAGTGCAGCGTGGCCATTAGTAGAGGCTGGACATGATGTTCTTATGCTCGAAGCAGGTTCTGAGCCGCTAGTTTTACGCGATCACCCTTGTTTGAAACTGTTTCAACACCGTCAGCAGAAAAACCGTTCAGGAAGAGAAATATTAGGCAATGACCTTTCATGTCTTGATTTAGCATTTGGGGTATCACCAAAGATTCGATCAACAGGTAATGTCAAACAAGTGGAATCGTATAAGCGGAGAAATAATGTGTCTTCTAGTAATTTTTCCCTGATAGGTGTTCACGGTCGAGGTGGTTTGTCTAACTTCTGGGGTTGTGTTGTTGATCAATTTGATGATTATGATCTTGTCGATTGGGAGATTAATCTTTCAGATCTAGGTCCTTCGTACAAATCTGTAGCAGAGCGAATTGGGTTCAGTGGCGTTTTTGACAGTGACTTTTTATTGCCTGATTCGACTATTGACCTTCAGACTAATCTTCCTCTTTCTGCTAACATGAAAATATTGTTGGATCGTCATCTAAAGGAATCGAAAGAAGAGATTAGAATAGGATGCACCCATAAGGCTGTTCTTAGCCAAAAAATGGGAAAACGCAGTGGTTGCTCTTTGGGGGGCTCTTGTTTTTTTGGGTGTAAAAACGGAGCCGCATATAATAGTAGTGATGAATTAGAGTGCCTCAAAGCTTTTAGTAATTTTAGGCTTGTAGAAGATCATTGCGTTGAAATGCTCGTTCCAAAGGGCACAGGATGGGAGATTCATTGTAGAAATTCCAAAGCTGAATGTAAATTGGTTGAAAGCTCCATATTAATTTTGGCTGCTGGTGCAGTTACATCAACAAAGTTAATTTTAAAGCTTCAAAGTCGATTTTTTCAGCGATTACCGATATTGACAAATCCAACTTTTCAATGCGCGTTTTTTTTACGCGGCCGAATAGGTTACCAGGTTCCAGAAGATCATTATTCGATGCCACAGTTAAAAATAGTTGGGAAAAAGAAAGAATCTGATGAAGGGTTTGTCGGAATACTTTCCGATGCCGTTCATGTTCCTTTGCCTGACTTAGCTGCATATATGCCCTTCAGCGTTCCCGGTGGGTTGGCGATTTTAGGTGCTTTGCAGTCGGCGTTGCAGTTAGGTCTGATATATTTTCCGGGGTGTTTTAGTAAAAACGAACTTCATCTGGAAAAAACTAAAAACGGTAAAACGATTTTAAAAATAGAAGGTAATTTTGCGGAAGACTTTGAATTGCTAGCCCATCGGCAAATTAAAAAAATTACAAAGCATATGAGAAAACTGGGAAGTTATCTACTCCCAGGTTCATTATCGTTGTTGTCCCCCGGTGCGGATGCCCACTACGCGGGCAGTTTGCCAATGGGAAAAGAGGTATCGACAAAAGGGGAAGTTTATGGTCACCACAATTTGTTTGTTGTTGATGGGTCGATCTTAAATACTCTGCCCGCAAAACATTTGACATTCACGATTATGGCGAATGCAAACCGTATAGCAGAACACATTGCAAGACAGACAGGTTAGTATTTCAACAAAAGATTAATGTTCGGACTGCTAAAAAATGATAAGTCTATCTTGGTCAGGTGATTGCTGAATACAATTCATATCATGCTGCTTTTACAGTAGTTTTTTGCTTTCTCACTGTCTGGTACTTTGCTGGTTTTGGCGGAAAGGTTTCAAAGTCATGTTGAGGCCAGCGATCCGCAGAATGATAGTTGCTATCCACCTTTTCAGTGACAGATGGCATGAAAAAAAATTTTATGCCATAAAATACATCCCAAAAAAATTCATTAGTTCTTATACCGCGAATAATTCGCCTAAGAATAAAGCCAGGGTTTGTTAAGATAGCGCGACGGTATGCTAGCTCAGTATATTTTTTTATTGTTTTATATGTAAGATTCTTGTGCGCAAATAACGGTTCGTCAGTATAAATAAAATAGTCGTCCCAATTATAGGACCGTATTAAATGATTACGCACATAATCGTTAAACATTTTAGTTCCAGGGAATGCTATGGTAATACCAAACTTTATCATATCTAGTGGTAAGGCGCGAGCGTAATTAATGGTATCTTTCATGGTGTCCTCGGTGTCAGGGGACAAGCCTAACAGAAAAAAGCCGCTAGTATCCAATCCAGCTTTTCGGGCCTTTATAACCGCACTTTTCCCTTGCTCAATGTTTGCCCGTCCCCCTTTTCCAAACATTTCCAATACCTTGTCGTTACCTGATTCAAATCCAAACGATACGCGATAACAGCCAGCTTTGTGCATGGCATTGAACAGGTTGTCATCAGCACTCTCCACTCTGATGCCATTAGTGCAACTCCATGCCATTTTTAGGTCTTTTTTTAAGATTTCTTCACATACCTCAACAGCCCAATTTTGATTTGAAGTAAAAATATCGTCAGCAAGCATAAACTCGTTAAAGCCGAGCGTCTTCATTTTTGTGACTTCTTCTGCGCAACGCTTAGGGGATTTTTTTCTATATCCCTTTGCAAGGGTTATCTTGCTTGCACAAAAATCACATGTGAACACACAACCTCTAGAAAATTCTGCCATAGTCAAGGGCGGGGCTTTGCATAGAAGCCGGGAGATTTTCCGGTAGTCTTCAGGGTTATATAATTCCCAGGCGGGTAAAGGTAAATCATCAAGATTATTTATAGGGAGCCTTAAGTCTGTAGATAAAACGTTTTCTCCATCCCGATAGTAAATACCGTTTACTGCAGATGGATGTGCTCCATCGCATAGGTCAGAGAACGAATAGTCAGCTTCCCCAACACAAATTATGTCAATTAGGGATTCTCGCAAAGTTTCTTCCGGCAGGGCAGACGGGTGTGCTCCGCCGGCAATTAACAATATATCTTTTGAAACATCTTTGACTATAACAGAAATATCCCTAACTTGGTTCATGAGAGGAGTTGTTCCCGTCAAACCTACAATATCTGGCTTTGTTTTTTTAAGCCTCTCAAAAACCATTGCCGGGTTGTATGGACGCCAGGACAAGTCAAGAATTTCGACTTTGTGACCTCTCTCGATAGCAACGGCGGCGATGGTTGCTAACCCAAGTGTCGGCATTATTGGGTTAACAATTGAAGCCCTCGAACCACCATAACTTGGTTCGTATGAAGGATTGATCAACAGGATACTGGCCATTAAGTTTATTTTTTCAAATTAATATCTAAATCGACGCTATGAATGCTTACTATAGAAAGAACTATACACATAATAAAAAACTATCAATATTACCACAATTATATTAACGTATTTCAAGATAACGCCTTGCTGAGAGGCTAATTATTGTAACAAAGTTGTGCAAGAGATTGTAGTTGGCAGGTATTAAAATGTTATCTGTAGTAATTCCAGCTTATAACGAAGGCGCAGCAATAAAAGCAACTGTGGAAACACTGAAGGGTGCGTTAACCGGGGCAGAAACAATTGATAAATTTGAAATAATAGTAGTCAACGACGGGTCATCAGATGGCACAGGTGATATACTAGAAGAACTTAAAGGTATAAGAGTTATACACCATCCTCATAACATCGGGTATGGCAAGGCCCTGAAAACTGGCATCAAGGCGGCGAAATTTGACGCAATTGCTATCTCTGACGCGGATGGAACTTATCCGATAAACGAAATTCCTCGTTTATTGGAAATTTATAACGCAGGCTACGATATGGTTGTAGGAGCACGTACTGGCTCAGTTTACCGAGGCTCTGGTTTAAAATTTCGATTGCGAAGGGCCCTAAGGGTCCTTGTTGAATTTGCTGCGGGCCGATCTATAGAAGATATAAATTCCGGATTACGAATATTTTCTCGCAAAACCTCAATGTTATTTTTTCATCGGTTTTCAGACCGCTTCAGTTTTACTACTTCAATTACACTAGTATACATGTTTCGTGGTAAGTTTGTTGTTTTTAGTCCAATTGACTACTATGACCGTCTGGGGTCGACAAAAGTTGGCTTGTTCAGGGATTCGATACGAACTTTTCAGCAAATAGTGCAATTAATAAACTACTACAACCCAATTAAAATATTTGTCATTTTGTGTCTTTTCCTTACGAGTGTGTCGTCGTTTCCTATCTTCTATGGTGTTTTGGTCGGGTCAGAAAATGCTATTCTTTTGGGAGTTGGGGGCCTTATATTAATTCCTTTGATTTTTGCACTGGGATTGGTTGCAGACGTGACAAGTCAGATTCATAGAGATAGAGAATAGGATTATTTGGAGGTGTTGAAAAACTTGCCTTTCTTTCTCGATCCTATGAGGAGATCCTTGAGTATTATAAGAGTCCTGTAGGAGATCGAGATGCTAGAAAATTTTGAATTTTAATGAGACGGCTGTGCCAGTTGAAGAATGGCGTGAAGTAAAACATTACATCCAGATGCACAATCGTCATAGGAAGCACTTTCAACTTCATTATAGCTAATACCGTCTTTGCATGGGATAAAGATTATTCCAGAAGGTCTGACTCGGGCCATATAGACAGCGTCATGGTCCGCGCCAGATACGATGCTCTTATACGGCAGGCTAAGAAGCTTGGCACCTTCTCGGATGGTCGCAATACGTGAACTATTAAATGAAACTGCTGGGAAATTAACTAAACCAGTTATTTTTATCTTTAGTTTATCACTAGCGGCGAGCCTAGAGCAGAAAGTTTTTAAGGTTGAGATCATTTTGGAGAGAATTCCATTCTTGGGGTGACGTAAATCAACTGTAAGAAAAACATATCCAGGAATCATATTCCGGCTGTTGGGATACGCCTTGATTATACCTACTGTTGTGCACGCATTTGGTGCAAAGTGGGGGCCGACTCTATCTACTTCTTGGAGAATTTTTGAAGCCCCGACCAGAGCATCTCGGCGTCGAGGCATAGGCGGCCTGCATGGCTTTCTGTCCCTGTGACGTGTATTTCAAGCCACTGTTGCCCTTGCGCGCTGGCAACCAAACTAATGGTTGCGTTGGTTTGTTCTAATATTGGTCCTTGCGCAATATGAAGTTCAAAATAAGCACGGGCTTTCTGCTCTCCGGGTACTTGTTTACTGGCGCACCCAATCCGCCTAAGCTCTTGCGCAAGTAAATTTCCATCAATATCAGTGGACGCCTTTATAGAATCAAGGTCAAGTACTCCAGTATGAACATCAGAGCCCATCATAGAAGGGGCAAAGCGAGAACCTTCCTCATTGATCCAGCAAACAGCATCTATCGGAATACTTGTTTCAATGTTTCTATCATTTAGTGTTCGGATTATCTCAAGAACCGATAAAACTCCTAACACGTCATCAAACCGCTCGCAAGTTGGCTGTGTATCGAGATGTGATCCAGCCATAACGCTAGGCAGAGTATGGTTTTTCCCGGTCGACGTACAAAGATATTCCCTATCGCATCAACAGAAATTAAACAACCCGCGTCCTCACAACATTCAACAAACAAGTCACGAGCTTATTTATCGAGGTCGGAGAGTGCAAGTCTAAAGTTCCCGCCATTCTCGGTTGGACCAACCTTTGCTATTTCCATGAGGCTGCGCCATAACCGATCAGCATTGCTATTAATATTGTTTGTCAATTATTAGTAGAGCCTTTCCTTAAATCTTGTTACTTTATAAGTGTTTAGGAAAGATACTATATATTATAGTATTTTTTCAGGCTATTGAAGGAGCAATCTGCATGGCATCTAATGACAAGTTTTATAGGCCAGTATCTGGGAACGTATTGCCCCGTTTTGCAGGAATTCCTACATTCATGCGGTTGCCGAATGTTGACCTTGCGAGAGCATCTAGAGAAGTTGATATAGGTCTTATTGGTGTACCATGGGATGGGGGAACAACAAATCGGGCAGGCGCAAGACATGGACCCCGCCAGATGAGAGATCAATCTACGATGATGCGAAATGCGCATCACGTTAGTTTTACTAAGCCTTACGAATATGCAAATTGTGCTGATTTAGGTGACACGCCAGTAAATCCTGTTGATCTGATGGATTCGCTTAATCTAATTGAAAAATTTTTTCACGCGATTTATGCGGCAAATATAATGCCATTGACTGCAGGAGGAGATCATCTCATTACACTTCCTATTATGAAAGGACTGACGAATTCTGGGTCCTTCAAGCTTGGAATGGTGCATTTTGATGCGCACACTGATACCTGGGATCGGTATTTTGGCGATTTTAAATATACCCATGGTACTCCATTTCGTCGCGCAATTGAAGAGGGTTACCTAGACCCTAAACGTACAATTCAGATAGGAATTAGGGGGGGGCTTTATAGCGTAGACGACCAAAAATGGGGTAACGCACAAGGCATTCGGGTCATTCATATAGAAGAATACAACGAACTCGGTCCCGAAAAGGTAATCGAAGAAGCAAGGCGCGTGGTTGGTGTTGGACCTACCTATATTAGCTTTGATGTTGACGCGCTTGATCCCGTCTATGCACCCGGTACTGGGACCCCTGAAATAGGAGGATTAACAACCTTTGATGCACAAATAATGTTACGCGGATTGGCAGGATTGAATTTGGTAGGAGGCGATGTGGTTGAGGTGTCCCCTCCGTTCGATAACACTGGGCTAACTGCCTTAACTGGTGTTACAATGATGTTTGAAATTCTCTGCCTTTTAGCCGAAAAAGTAAGGGATATGGGAAGCAAGAACGATTGAATTAACATGAGATCTGCTTTTTAAAAAAATAAACCATCTTATCATTCAAGTTTTTGGGGGCGTATTTAAATGGAAGAATTTACTAAAATTACCAGTGTCGCTATTCCCTTAGATCTGATCAATGTTGATACAGATATGATCATACCCAAACAGTTTTTGAAAACGATCAAAAGAACAGGACTCGGGAAAAACCTATTTCATGAAATGAGGTATTTTGAAGATGGCTCAGAAAGAACAGAGTTTATCTTAAACCAACCAGCTTATCGCAATGCAAAGATTTTAATTGGTGGCGAAAATTTTGGGTGTGGGTCATCGCGCGAACATGCTCCCTGGGCTATCTTGGATTTTGGGATACGGTGTATTATAGCTCCTTCATTTGCGGATATTTTCTATAACAACTGTTTTAAAAATGGTATTCTCCCAGTGAAATTGACCAAAGGTGAAGTTAAAAGACTTATTGAAGATGCAAAGGCTGGAGACAATTCACGCATTTCTGTTGATCTAACACTTCAAACCATATCGACGTATAATGGTGATACAATAAACTTTGTAATTGACCCGTTTAAGCGTGGCTGCCTGCTAAATGGTTGGGATGATATAGGGTTAACGATGAAGAATGAGCAAAAAATCGCGGATTTTGAGATAAAAAGGAAAGCTTTTCCATGGCTATCAACGCGAAACAATGTTACGTAAGGAGCAAAGAGTTTTTAGAATTAATTTTTGGGATAGTTAAGGAAATTGGCGTATCGCATGAATTTTCGGTAGTCACGTATTGATAAGGATAACGTAAATGCCAATTGCTAGAAAACTTCTTGTGCTTCCTGGAGATGGCATCGGTTCAGAAGTGATTGATCAAGTTTGTCGTGTGATAAAAATCTATGAAGAATATCGTGCTATAAGCTTCGATACAAAAAATGGTCTGGTTGGTGGAGTGTCCTACGACGAGCTTGGTACACCGCTAAGTGATGAAACTCTTAATGATGCTTTGGAGGCTGATGCGGTATTATTAGGTGCTGTTGGTGGTGTGAAATGGGATAATGTTGAGCGTCAACACAGACCGGAAGCCGGCCTATTGCGATTGCGTAAGGAGATGGGACTTTTTGCTAATTTACGACCCGCAACATGCCTACCTGCACTGGCAGGCTCATCTAGCCTGAAGTCAGAACTTGTCTCCGGTTTGGACCTTTTAATAGTTCGAGAGCTTACTGGGGGCGTCTATTTTGGAGAGCCACGTGGTATCACTGACATTGGTGGGGGCGAAAAACGAGCAATTGATACCCAGATCTATACCTCAAATGAAATCAGGCGCGTCCTTCACGTAGCAATGGAAATGGCGAGAAAGCGCGAGAAAAAAGTCCACTCTGTGGAGAAAGCGAACGTAATGGAAACCGGTGTTCTTTGGCGTCAAATAGCAACATCTGTCGGCGAAGGTTACTCGGATATTGCCCTTGAGCATATGTATGCTGATAACTGTGCGATGCAGCTAGTGCGAAACCCCAAGCAATTTGATGTAATCGTTACAGATAACTTGTTTGGTGATCTCTTATCGGATTGTGCAGCAATGTTGACGGGATCGCTTGGCATGCTTCCATCTGCATCACTTGGTGAGGAGGATTCATTTGGCCGACGTAAGGCGCTCTATGAACCAGTTCACGGTTCGGCCCCTGATATCGCAGGGCAGGGTAAAGCTAATCCTATCGCTACCATTTTATCATTTGCGATGTGTTTGCGTTACACGTTTGACCTGGACGAAGATGCGAAAGCACTTGAGCAAGCATGTGCTGACGTTCTAGATGCGGGGTTACGTACTGCAGACATAATGCAAGAAGGGAAAACTCTTGTCTCGACGGAAGAGATAGGTGAAGAGGTATGCCTTGCCTTTGGTAAGCTTTTGTAAGCGGAGCACTTCTTTGCTTTTTTTTAAGAGATCATCAACAAGGGTCCAAATTCATGAGTTATAAGGTCGCGGTGGTCGGTGCCTCGGGGAATGTTGGTCGGGAAATACTTCAGATTATGTCGGAACGTGAGTTCCCAGCAAGCGATATTCTGGCGTTAGCATCAAAACGTTCTGTTGGTCGTGAAGTTAGCTATGGTGAAAAACAAACCATAAGGATACAAGACCTTGCAAACTGTAATTTTAGCGGCATTGATATAGTTTTGTCGTCTCCTGGAGCGGCTGTGTCTGCTGAGTTTAGCCCCAAAGCTGCGAAGTCAGGTGCTGTAGTAATAGATAATACCTCACAATGGAGAATGGACCCGGATGTCCCGTTAGTAGTTCCTGAGGTAAATGGTGATGAGATCATAGGTTATAAAAAAAAGGGAATTATAGCTAACCCGAACTGTTCAACTATTCAATTGGTTACAGCGATGAAACCTCTACATGATATTGCAAGGATCAAGCGCTGCGTGGTTTCAACGTACCAATCTGTTTCTGGTGCTGGGAAGAAAGCTATGGACGAACTGTTTAACCAGACTAAGGCTGTTTATGCGAACCAGCCACTTGAGAAGTTTCGGGGCGAATTTTCAAAACAGATTGCATTTAACTGTATTCCTCATATTGATAAATTTCTCGATGACGGGACCACAAAAGAAGAGTGGAAAATGGCTGGTGAGACAAAAAAGATATTGGATTCCAAGATTGGGGTAACGGCTACATGTGTGCGCGTTCCCGTGTTTATTGGCCATGCTGAAGCTGTTAATTTATCCTTTGAAAAGTCTATTTCTGCTGCTGACGCTCGAAAAGCCTTGCAGAGTGCACCAGGGCTTTCAGTCGTTGACCACCGTGTGGATGAAGGTTATGTGACACCTCAGGAATGTGGAGGAGAGGACGCGGTCTTTGTGAGCCGCATTAGAGAAGACCCGACGATTGAGAATGGCCTAAATTTGTGGATCGTGGCAGATAATCTTAGAAAAGGGGCGGCACTTAACACCGTTCAAATTGCCGAGGCATTGATTGCAAAGTTTTGAAACACCGAAGTTATGGAGTTGAAAATAATAATAGGGAGAAAATTTTATGGCTGGAACTGCTCGACCACGTCGTTCTGTGCTTTATATGCCCGGGTCTAATGAGCGGGCTTTGCAGAAAGGAAGAATACTTTCTGCAGATGGGTTAATTCTAGATCTAGAAGATGCTGTAGCTCCAGATTCAAAGGAGCTTGCACGTAAGCAGATTACCCAAGCGTTGAAGGATGGAGGATATGGGGCACGTGAAATCATCATCCGTGTCAACAGTTTGGATGGCCCTTGGGGGCGCGAGGATCTTGAGGCTGTAGCAAATTTGGGTGCTGATGCCATATTGTTACCAAAAGTTGAAAATAAAGATATAATAAAGGAGGCTGAAAAAGCACTGGATGCTGCTGGGAGCCCTTCATCATTGTCGTTATGGTGCATGATGGAGACCCCACTGGGCATACTCCATGCTGAAGAAATAGCATTTTCTAGCCCACGTGTTAACTGCCTTGTTCTAGGGACATCAGATTTAGCAAAGGACCTTAACGCCCAGCATACGCCTGATCGGATCCCTTTCCTGATGTCCTTGGAACTATGCATTTTGGCAGGTAGGGCTGCGGGAATTTCGGTGTTGGATGGAGTTCATTTGGATCTGTCAGATGATGAAGGATTTCGTCGCTCTTGCGTGCAAGGAAGGCAACTGGGGATGGATGGAAAAACGTTAATTCACCCAAAGACAATTGACGCTTCAAATGAAATATTTTCTCCATCAGAAGATGAACTTATTTGGGCAAAACGTGTCATTAACGCTCATGCTGCAGCTCAAGAAAAAGGGCAAGGTATTGTATTGTTAGAAGGGAAGTTAATAGAGAATTTGCATGTTGAGGCGGCTCAAAGACTGGTATCTATGTCGGAAGCTATTTCTGGAATTGAGCGCCTTTCTGACAGTCCACAGGGAAATTTATAAGATCCGTAAATCTTAAATATCCCGGTATTAGGTTGTGAAAAAACAAGCAATAATCATGAAGTGCTAAGGTTTGTTTGGTAATCTGTGGGATCTCATGAACTTTATGCGCTTTACCAATCTATCGCCAAAAAAACAATATTTTTTATTCGTCATGTCATCCTTCATAAGGAATTAATAGAAAACTAAGAGCTTAGAGAGGAATTGGAAAAGGCGTTTTCCATAAAAGAAGCAACTAGGAAAACTGTAAAAATAAAATGCGATGGCTAAATATAACGGACTTAAATCAGAAATAACAGCGCTACTCGGCCCCACCAATACTGGGAAGACCTATTTTGCTATGCAAAAAATGCTTTCGCTTGAATCTGGTACTATAGGTTTTCCACTGCGTTTGTTAGCTCGAGAAAACTATGAGCATGCCGTAAGGATAAAAGGAAAAAGTCGGGTTGCACTAATAACTGGCGAAGAAAAGATTGTTCCAAAACAAGCACAGTGGTTTATCTGCACAGTAGAGGCTATGCCAACTCAACGTACGGTTGATTTTTTAGCCGTCGACGAAATCCAGATGTGTGCTGATAAAGAGCGCGGGCATATTTTCACTGAGCGATTACTTTATGCGCGTGGAAACAAAGTAACCATGTTTATGGGGTCTGATATTATCCAATGTTTGTTGAAACGACTTATCCCAAGCATCAAGATTGTTCAGCGACCCCGACTATCTACACTCTCTTATATTGGGAAACGAAAAATAACGGGGTTACCTCCCAGATCTGCTATAGTTTCTTTTTCAGCTCCAAATGTTTATGAACTTGCCGAATTAGTTCGTCGACAACGCGGTGGAGCTGCTATCGTAATGGGTGCATTGAGTCCGCGTACCCGAAATGCGCAAGTTGGTATGTACCAAGCCGGTGAGGTTGATTATTTGGTTGCTACTGATGCTATAGGGATGGGGCTTAATATGGACATCCGGCATATTGCTTTTGCCGAACTAAGTAAATTTGATGGTTGGTGCAATCGAAACCTCTCTTCTATTGAACTAGCTCAGGCAGCAGGCCGTGCGGGTAGATATATGTGCCATGGGAGTTTTGGTACTACAGGTAAGTGCGAACCGATCGACTCTAAGGTTGTTAAATCTATAGAGGAGCACCGTTTCAGTCCTGTTAATCGCATTTACTGGCGAAACCCATACCTTGATTTTTCATCTTTAGGAAACCTCCTAAAATCACTTCAAATACCGCCCTCCAAAGAGGGCCTTGTTCGTTCCTACAATGTGGAGGATGAGCTAGTTTTTACTTATTTAATTCGAGATCATTCAATACAAAAAAAAGCCAATAATCACAATACAATTAGGCTATTGTGGGATGTTTGCCAAATTCCAGATTTTCGTAAACAGACCATTGAAGCTCATGCATTCCTATTGAAGATTGTATTTACAAAGCTGACAGGGGTACACCGGCGCATACCTAACAGCTGGTTTGCAGAGCAGGTCAGTAGGTTGGATCGTGTTGATGGAAATATAGAAACGTTGATGCAGCGTATTTCTTATATACGGACATGGACTTATATATCGCACCGTCCAAAATGGCTTTCAGAGGCCTCTCATTGGCAGGAACGTGTTCGCGCCGTTGAAAATCGACTTTCGGACGCGCTTCATGAACGCTTAACCCAAAGATTCGTCAATCGCCATCATGCTTTTTTGGTAAGCAGAATAATGGAAAACAAGGATTTGGTTGTTTCCGTCTGTAATGATGGGAGTGTGATGGCTGAAGGACATAATATAGGTGCTATTGAAGGCTTTTCCTTCCAACCAAAGGATATCGCTCTATCTGGAAATACTGCTCGTATCATTTTTAACGCGTCCAAAAAAGCTATAAGACGCGAATTCCATCGCCGAATTCAACTACTTGAAGCAGATAAGGACGATGCATTTTCAATTGGTGGTTTTTCATCGGGAGACCCAACCCGTATGATTTTTTGGCGGGAATTTCCTGTAGCAAAGTTAGAAAAAAGTAGCACGTTACTTCTCCCCAAAGTAAGAATATTGCCTATTGAGTTATTGAATTCAAGGGAAAGCGCCCGGATTCAATGTCGCTTGGAAAGTTGGTTAAAAGATTTTCTTGATAGCAATTTTTCGGCACTAAAACATCCCTTATCTCGAGGCCTTCGTCACTCAGCCCGTGGACTAATGTTCCAAATTACGGAAGGCCTTGGATCTGTTCTTAGAGAAAAAGCGGAAGCACAAATTGAAAACCTATCAATACAGGATAGAGAAATACTAGGTAAATGCGGCGTTCGGTTTGGCCAACATAATGTTTTTTTTCCAGTTCTTTTGAAGCCTAAAGCTACTATGCTGAGGGGTCTCTTGTGGTCTATATTTTTCGATCAAGGAAAAATACCACAGCTTCCACCTGTGAGGGGAGTATCGATACTAATTGATCAAAAAACTCCCAGTGATTTCTATCATTCTATAGGCTTTTTTCCAATTGGGCCTCTTGCAATCCGTGCCGATATTGCAAATAGGTTTCTTGAAAAAGTAAAGCTTTTAGAAAAAAACAACGCAACCAAGGTAAATCCGCGGCTATTCTCATTTTTGGGCGCGAAAGGAAATGCTTTGGCAGGCGCACTTAGTGCGCTAGGCTGCAGTATAGATTTGTTGTCAAAAAATAAAGCTCACTACAACAAAGAATGGATCGCTAGCTGCATTTCAAACAAAAAAGGGCCAAAGAATAGGGGAAAGTTTTGGCCAAAGCAAAAAACACGAGGCAACTTAGAAAAAAACAACCGGTACGACCCTAATTCACCTTTTTTTAAGTTACAGAGAATTTACAATCTAGGCGAAGAGAGTGAAAAGCTTAAATCAGAGCAGGGTTGACAAGTGGTTGTGGTGTGCCAGATTTTTTAGAACCCGCACAAAAGCGACACGTTATGTAAATAGCAGGAATCTTCGAATCAACAGCAAACGCGTAAAAAAGGCTAACTCATTAATTAAATTAGATGACGTGCTAACCTTTTCTCTCGGATCACGAGTTAGAATTATTAAGATTGTTTCTATCACCGATCGCCGTGGCCCCGTAAAAGACGCACTTGCCTTGTACAATGATATGTCACCGCGCTCAGATTCTAGAGATAGGAACAAGGAAAGGATACTTGTACAGGGGATTCGTGAAACAGGGACGGGTAGGCCAACTAAACGTCAAAGACGCCAAATCGAAAGGCTGCGAGATAGTGCTAGAGATTAGTGCTTTTCTGATTATTTGCTTGTCCCCGACCCAAGATATCGGCCCAATTTGTATTTTTGCAAATTATTTAGAGAGGAAGGAAGAGAGTTTTGTAATAAAAATCAATTATAAATAAAAGATCACAGATTTATTTTATCGTATAAAAAATCTCGAAAAGCTATAATTCGTGCTGAATTTCGCATTTCTTCTGGGTAACAAAAATAGGCAGTGACCTCTGGTCCTTGAACATTTGGTAGAAGGACAATTAGGTTGGCCACCTCTTGGCTCATATAGTTTGGGAGAGCGCCGATCCCCAGTCCGCTTTGTACTGCTCTGAAGATCCCGTAGATTGAATTGAGTCTTAATGCAGCAGTGCGTTGAGTGCCATCTTCACGACCGATTTCCAATAGCCAGTTAAGCCGGGGAACAGGCGGTTTGGCATCGCTTCCGTAAACAATAATTCGATGGTGGTCGAGGTCTTCAAGACTATTAGGGAGGCCAAATCTTTCAATATACTGAGGGGCCGCACAAACATGGTATCGAAACGTCATTAATGGGCGACGTATCAGATCGGGTTCCTTAGGGGCATTCAATCGGATCCCAATATCGGCTTCCCGCATTGATAGATCTAGTTCAGTATCTGCCAGGACAATTGACACATCAATATCTGGATAACACTCGAGGAATTCATGTATTCGCGGAGCTAACCAAACAGAACCAAAAGCAACAGTGGTCGAAATTTTCAAAGGACCTTTAGGTTTTTCCTTGCTTTCAGTAATCAGCGCCTCAGCCATTGCCAGTTTTGCCGCCACTTGATGAGTGGTTTCAAACAGCATCTCTCCTTGCTCTGTTAGCATTAGTCCACGGGCATGCCGATGGAAAAGAGGTGTTTTTAAATTCCTTTCAAGGTTGCTGATTTGACGGCTAACGGCAGACTGGCTTAGGTTCAAAACCTCTCCTGCCCGGGTTAAATTTCTGGTTTCCGCAACTGTATGGAAAATACGTAATTTATCCCAGTCCATTGTTACCTTCGAAAAATGAAAAAATTTTTAGAATCAGCTTTTCAAATTTTAGTTGTTGGTTAAAAAGCGTTCCGCTTCCAATGCGGCCATGCATCCAGTTCCTGCCGCTGTAACAGCTTGGCGGTATATACGGTCCTGGACATCACCTGCAGCAAAAACACCCATTAGACTAGTAGCAGTTGATCCAGGACTTGTAATTATATGGTTATCGTCATGCATTTTTAACTGACCCTTAAAAATTTCAGTATTAGGGCTATGGCCAATTGCAATGAACACTCCTTCAAGTGAAAGTGTTTCAGTTTTATCGGTCTGCAAATTCTTTATTTGTATGCTAGTTACTTTTGGAGGGTCTTGTTCTCCTACGATTTTTTCTAAAACACTATTCCAGCAAACTTCTATCTTCTCATTATTAAAAAGGCGGTCTTGCATAATTTTTTCTGCTCTTAAGGTATCTCTTCTATGGATAAGCGTAACTTTTGATGCAAAGTTTGTTAGAAATAACGCTTCTTCTACAGCGGTGTTTCCGCCGCCGATAACAGCTACAGGCTTATCTCGAAAGAAAAAGCCGTCACAGGTAGCGCAGGCGGAAACCCCATACCCCATAAAACGTTTTTCACTCTCAAGGCCGAGCCATCGGGCGCTTGCTCCGGTCGCTATTATAACAGTTTCACCAACGTAGATATTTTTTGAGTCGCCAATTGCACGAAATGGTCTGTGCTTTAGGTCAACTGTAGTAACTATATCTTCGTGCATTACTGTACCGACATTTTTTGCTTGCTCGAACATCTGCTCCATTAACCAAGGGCCTTGTATTGCATCTGCAAATCCAGGAAAATTTTCGACGTCCGTAGTTATGGTCAGCTGTCCACCAGGTTGCAGTCCCCGGATTAAGTGAGGTTTAAGGTTTGCACGCGCTGCATAAATAGCGGCTGTGTAGCCAGCAGTTCCTGAACCAATTATCAGTACCTTACTATAAATTTCTGTTGCCATTACTATTTTTCTAAAAGTCACGTAAAACTTCGTGGGAGTGTTTAATTAGCTTTCTATATAGTGAGTCGCTTCTTTAGATTTGTAAAAAAGATAAGCGTTATTTTGCGCTGCTAAATTTCTTTACAGTTAGGTTTTTGGCTAACACTCGTCCAATTAGTAAGCATTATTTCCAAAGAACTTTACAAATTTCATAGGATTTTTGTCCTCCCGGCGACTGGACATCTGCGGAATCTCCAATGGTTTTTCCAATTAGCGCTTTTGCAAGCGGTGAGGTTATTGAGATTAGACCTTGGCTAATGTCGGCCTCGTGGGCACCAACAATTCTGTAGGTGCTTTCCTTGCCAGTATCTTCATCCGCAATAATTACTGTGGCACCAAACCGAACAGTATTTCCTGACATTTTTGAAGTATCAATAGGTTCAGCTTGGCTTATAATATTTTCTAATTCAGCAATTCGACCTTCGACAAAACCTTGCCTTTCACGTGCGGCATGATACTCCGCGTTTTCAGACAGGTCACCGTGTTCTCGTGCAGCAGCAATTGCCTTGATTACAGCATGGCGGTCAGTATCTTTTAGGCGTTTAAGCTCCTCAGAGAGGGCTTCCAGCCCCTCTGGAGTCATCGGATATCTATCCATTATATTTACCAATTTTTATTTCAGTCGTTAAAGCAATGTATACTGCGAGGGTTCAGTTTATCAAGTATTCGGTTAACAGCGTAAAGTCAAAAAGAAGTCTCAAAATAAGCTTGTAAAGGGAATACATCAAGTCCACCAGACGCAATTCCTACGCTTATGCCTTCAATAGCTCTTACTGCCGCTGATGCGGCAGATATGGTAGTGTAGTGAGGTATATTTTGAGTGAGAGCTGTGCGTCGGATAGAATAACTATCAGCCAGTGACTGCGCGCCTTCGGTCGTATTGATAATTAGTTGGATTTTTCCACTGATTATAGCGTCGACGCAGTGTGGACGTCCTTGCAAAACTTTGTTGATATAATCAATTTTCAGACCTTGTTTTTTGAGGAACGCTCGTGTTCCTCCAGTTGCGATTAGTTTAAACCCAAGATTATTAAGCCTTTTAGCAATATCAGCTGCTTCTGGCTTGTCCCGATCATTAACGGAAATAAAAACAGTGCCATCTTTAGGTAACTCCATGCCAGCACTAAGTTGAGATTTTGCAAAAGCATGTTCAAAATCTCTGTCAATTCCCATTACTTCTCCAGTAGACTTCATTTCTGGGCCGAGGATAGTATCGACACCCAAAAACCGTGAAAAGGGAAAAATAGCTTCTTTTACTGCAAACAAAGGTTTTATGGCTTTCGGTGTGAGGTCAAACGATGATAATTTTTCCCCGGCCATTAAGAGCGCGGCAATTCTTGCGATCGGAATTCCCGTCGCCTTTGCAACAAAGGGAACGGTTCGGCTCGCGCGTGGGTTCACTTCAAGCAGATAAATTTCAGATTTCTTAATCGCAAACTGGATGTTAACCAGCCCAATTACTTTGAGAGCTTTGGTAAGAGCAATTGTTTGGCTCTTAAGTTTTTCAACAATTTTTTCTGGTAGTGAATAAGGCGGTAACGAACAAGCAGAATCGCCAGAATGAATCCCCGCCTCCTCAATATGTTGCATAATACCAGCTATATATACCTGCTCGCCGTCAGCTAACGCATCGACATCAACTTCAACAGCACTGTCAATATATTTGTCTAAAAGCACTGGGGCATTTCCAGAAACAGAAACAGCTTCACTCATATAGTGATTTAGCTCTTTAACGTTATGCACAATTTCCATGGCTCGCCCGCCAAGAACATAGCTAGGACGAATAACTATAGGGAAGCCTATTTTGTTTGCAATTTTTTGTGCTTCCTCTCCAGAACAGGCAACATCATTATCCGGTTGTTTTAAAGTTAAGTTATCAATTAATTTTTTAAACTGTTCTCTATCTTCAGCCAGATTAATAGATTCAGGGGAGGTGCCTAGTATGTTAATTCCCGAGTTTTGCAGATATTCTGCTAGCTTCAATGGTGTTTGTCCGCCTAATTGGACTATTACTCCTTTTAAAGTTCCAACTTTTTTCTCCACCATTAGTAATTCACCTACATCTTCTGCCGTCAACGGCTCAAAATATAGGCGATCAGAAGTATCGTAGTCAGTGGATACAGTCTCAGGGTTGCAGTTAACCATTATTGTTTCATATCCAGCTTCCTTCAAGGCATAGGCTCCGTGAACACAACAATAATCAAACTCTATGCCTTGTCCTATGCGGTTTGGCCCACCACCTAGAATCACAATCTTATTTGAAGTTGAAGGAGCTGATTCGCATTCCGGTTCCTGATTTGTGGGGTTTTCGTAAGTTGAGTACATATAAGAAGCTTGGCATGGAAACTCGCCGGCACAGCTGTCAACCCGCTTATAAACAGGGTTAATACCTAATGAATAACGATATTCGGTAATCTCACGTACAGTTTTTTGTGTTAATTCGCCTAAGCGTTGATCTGAAAAGCCAAGCCTTTTTATTTCCAATAATTTTTGCTTTTCTTTTGGGAGGCCATGGGCACGGATATGTTCTTCACATGAGATGATAAACCTAATACGTTCAAGGAACCATCTGTCGTATTTGCAGGCAAGTTGAATTTCATTTGTTGTAAGCCCTTGTCGGAAAGCTTGCGCAATTAGGCGGAGCCGATCTGACGTTGGTTGTGAAAGCGCGGCTTGAATGACGTCTTTATTTTTTGAGCGTTTTCCATTCTCGGCACCAGGTATTACAATTTCGTTCAAGCCTGTGAGCCCAGTTTCTAAAGACCGTAACCCTTTTTGCAGGGATTCCTCAAAACATCTCCCTATTGCCATTACCTCTCCTACTGACTTCATGCTTGTAGTTAAAAGGGGGTCAGCTCCAGGAAATTTTTCAAATGTAAATCTAGGAAGCTTTGTTACAACATAGTCTATAGTTGGTTCAAAAGCGGCCGGTGTGGTTTTTGTAATATCGTTTTTTAATTCATCCAATAAATAGCCAACAGCAAGTTTAGCAGCTATCTTGGCAATAGGGAACCCTGTAGCTTTGGAGGCTAGTGCTGACGAACGCGAAACGCGAGGATTCATTTCTATTACAACGAGTTGACCATTTTCTGGATTAATAGCAAACTGGACATTAGACCCTCCAGTATCAACTCCAATTTCACGGAGTATTTTAATTGAGGCGTCGCGTAGTATCTGATACTCTTTATCAGTGAGTGTCATTGCCGGAGCGACGGTGATTGAATCGCCTGTATGAATGCCCATTGGGTCAACATTCTCAATCGCACAAACTACAATACAATTATCGGTAGTGTCGCGAACGACCTCAAGCTCATATTCCTTCCACCCCAAGACGGATTCTTCTATAAGAACAGTAGTCACCGGTGAAGCAGAAAGACCACTAGACACAATTCTCTCAAATTCTGCAATATTGTATGCGATTCCACCACCAATGCCGCCCAGAGTGAAAGACGGACGTATAATAACCGGCAACTCCAGTTCCGGGAGTATTTTTAGAGCTTGGGATTTTGAAGATACAATGGTACTTCTTGGACAAGCGAGACCAATATTTTCCATTGCAGATCGAAATTTTTGCCGATCTTCTGCTTTTGAAATAACTTCAGCTTTTGCCCCAATTAAATGTACATTATATTTTTTTAAGATACCTTCTTCATGAAGTTCCATGGCTGCGTTCAGAGCGGTCTGTCCGCCCATAGTAGGCAAGATTGCATGCGGTCTTTCTTTCTCGATAATCCGCTCTAACACTTGTTTAATGATTGGTTCGATATATGTTGCATCGGCCATTGACGGGTCCGTCATAATTGTTGCCGGATTAGAGTTAACCAGTATAATCCGATAACCTTCTTCTTTTAGGGCTTTGCATGCTTGTGCGCCTGAATAATCAAATTCACAAGCTTGACCAATTACGATTGGTCCTGCGCCTATAATCATGATTTTCTCAATGTCAGTGCGCTTTGGCATTAATTGCTTGCCCTTTTCATTGATGTGATAAATTCCTCAAATAAATAATGACTGTCGTGGGGGCCAGGCGAGGCTTCTGGATGGTATTGCACTGAAAAAATAGCCTTATTTTTAACTCGAATTCCTTCTACTGACCCGTCAAATAGAGATCGATGAGTTTCAATTACATCAGAAGGCAGACTGCTTCTTTCTACAACAAACCCATGGTTTTGGGTAGTGATTTCAACCTGATTAGTTTCCAAGTTTTTTACAGGTTGATTTGCGCCCCTGTGCCCCATATGGAGCTTGGCAGTTTTTGCCCCTAAGGTTATTGCCAATAATTGATGTCCGAGACAAATACCGAAAATTGGAATGTTTGATTCTATAAATTTCCTGATTATAGGTACAGCATAAGTCCCTGTGGCTGCTGGATCTCCAGGGCCGTTAGATAAGAAAATACCATCAGGTTTGAGTGTAGTTATTTCTTCCGCGCTAGTGTCAGCTGGTACGACGGTGATTTTACAGCCAAGGCTCGACAAGCAGCGAAGAATATTTCTTTTTATACCATAATCTACTGCAACAACATGAAACTTGGGGTTGGGTGTTTTGCCACAACCTCTTCCTAGTTTCCATGTTGTTTCGCTCCAGCAGTATCGTTTTTTACAAGTAACTGCTTTAACCAAATCCATTCCTTTAAGTCCTGGCCAAGTCTTGGCTTTTTCCACCAGGCTTGGGATCGCAATATCCTTTTGCCCTTTGGCATGAATTAAAATTCCGGACGGCGCCCCATGGTCGCGAACATGGCGGGTTAGGGAGCGTGTGTCTATTCCTGTGATAGCTGGTACGCCCATATCTTTGAGCCAACCATCTAGATGGCCAGTAGATCGCCAATTAGAAGGTTTCGTGATATCTTCTCTAAATATACACCCTCGAGCTGCAGGCTTATTGGATTCTATGTCTTCGGGGTTAGTTCCAACATTTCCGATGTGTGGGAAAGTAAAAGTTATAAGTTGACCAGCATAACTTGGGTCAGTGAGGATTTCTTGGTAGCCGCTCATTGAGGTGTTAAAACACACCTCTCCTACGGCTTCGCCTAAGGCTCCTGCACCTTTACCCCAAAAGACGGTCCCATTAGCTAGAACTAAAGCCGCATTCATCTCGTTACTTACTCGTCGTACGCGGGAATAGTTAATGCCCACGTAAAATTGACAGAATTATTGTATTATTATTTCCGCATCGATTACCATACCACAATAGCAATAATGAGCTTTGGGCTTATAAGCAACGATTGAACTAGGGTCAAGGCCTGATTTTATTTATTATAAACCTTTTTTTTTCAATAGGTTAGAAGAATTTTGAATGTTGCTTTTTTTCAAAATTGCATTTAACATGTTCCTTTACAAAGCATTACGGAGCGGATCCATGTTGCGGGCCCGGATTGTTGATCAGCTAAAAAAAGCGATGAAGGCTAAGGATGAAATTCGTGTTTCAACTATTCGTCTGATCAATGCTGCATTAAAAGATAGAGAGATTCAAGCGCGTTCGGTTGGCAATCGGAGCGATCTTGGAGATGAGGATATTTCTGAATTATTGCTTTCTATGGTAAAGCAGCGTCGCGATAGTATAGACGCATACGAAGCAGGCAATCGTTTTGACTTAGCCCAAAGAGAGGCTGCTGAAATTGCAGTAATCGAAGAGTTTTTACCTGAACAAATGGAAGAGGAACAAATAGTAGCGGCGGCCCGTGAGGCGATTCAGCAAGTAGAAGCCCACTCAATTAAAGATATGGGTAAAGTGATGGGTAAATTGAAGGAAAGCTTTAAGGGACGTATGGATTTTAGTAAGGCAAGCAAAATAGTTAAAAAACTGCTGCATTGAAATTGTTTGGAAATTTTTGTGCAATGTAATGCAAAGAACTATTTGCTGATTAAAGGGTGATCTAGTTGTTTTTTTTTAATGATCGGGTCAGTTTTTGGCGCAGGATAAATTAAGTAATACAAAAAAGTTTGTATAACAGGGTTTTCTATGGCTTTTCCGTCAGAATTTCTTGATGAACTAAAATTTCGGGTTGGTCTTGTATCGACCGTCTCAAAATACCTAAAAATAAGTCGTAAAGGGAAAGAACACCAAGGCCTTTGCCCCTTTCACAAAGAGAAGACCCCAAGTTTTACAGTAAACGAAAACAAAGGATTTTATCATTGCTTTGGGTGTGGTGCACATGGTTCTATTTTTGACTTTGTCATGGAGATTGACGGGATTACATTTCCCGAAGCAGTAGAAAAGTTAGCGCATCAAGCTGGCATGGAGATTCCTAAATTAAATCAGTTTGAACAAGAGAAAGAAAAACGTTTACGTTTGTTAGCTGATATTTGTGAGCTAGCTACTACATATTTTCAGAAGATGTTACGAGACTCTAGAGGAACAAACGCTTTAAACTATTTGACTGAGAGAGGGGTAAATAACGAAACAATCGAAATTTTTCGCCTTGGATTTGCTCCGAATGACCGTGACGGTTTCAAAAAATTTTCAATTCACCAAGGTTTTGGTGAGGATGACTTAATTGAAGCAGGGATGCTGATCAAGCCAGACAAGTCATGGGCTAACAAGAATTCATATGATCGGTTTAGGGGTAGGGTTATTTTTCCAATTACAAACCGTCGCGATCAAGTTGTTGCGTTTGGCGGAAGGGTGCTCCAGGAAGGGGAACCAAAATACTTAAACTCACCAGAAACACCTTTGTTTTCAAAGGGGCGATCGCTTTATGGTTTGTATCAAGTTCTTCGGGCTAACCGAAAACGTGACAAGGTTATAGTTGTTGAGGGATATATGGATGTGATTATGTTGCATCAGGCAGGGTTTAAGGGTGCCGTTGCACCCTTAGGAACTGCATTAACAGAACAGCAATTAATAGAATTATGGCGTGTTTCGCCAGAGCCTGTTTTCTGCTTTGACGGTGATGCAGCAGGCGGGCGAGCAGCTGCTCGAGCTGCTAACCGGGCTTTATCAATAATTAAAGCGGGGCAAGGGTTACTTTTTTCAAAAATTCCGAAAAACCAAGATCCAGATAGCTTGATTCAAGGAAGTGGGGTAGAAGCATTTACTTTGGTGCTTAATGAAAGTGTACCTTTGTCTGAGGTTTTGTGGCAAATTGAAACTAAAGGTCAATATCCGGTGACACCTGAGGCAAAAGCTATGTTGCAAAAAAAATTCAATGAATATGCGAAGAGCATAAAGGACCATAGTTTTAAGAAATATTTTATTGACCACTTCGAAAACAGAATAAAAGGCCGAGGAACATATAGAGACTTTGTTTGGGGATCACATCCAAAAGAAAGAACAAACTATTTTGGTGAAAGAAAAGATTTTAAAAGGACATTGCCCCAAATAGCAAATTTTCGGCGAGAGCAAGTTCTTCTCGCGACATTAATTAACCATCCAGAATTGTTTGGCGAATTTGAAGAAATCATTGGGCGTTTAGAGTTTTCTGTCAGGGACCTTGACATTCTTCGGCAACAGGTTTTAAAGACTTTAGCACAAGAAGACAAAATTGATTCCTTGTCATTAGTCAATGACCTGATTGATCATCAACAGGGCAAGTTATTGAGTGCAGTGTTAAGTGATGACGTTTATATCCACGCTGGCTTTGCGCGTGCAGAAAAAACTCTTGATGAAGCACGACAAGGGTGGCTGGATACCTACCGTCTCTACAACGAGGAGCATTTACAACTACAAATAAAATTGACTGAGCAGGCATTGTTAGATAATCCAAGCTCAGAAGTTATGGATAGACTTCGAGCGCTCAAGGAGCAACAACCAGTCTAGTATGCTTTCAGGCAAAGGGACTTAGTGTTAATTGCATAAATGAGGTAACGCAAGTGGCTAAAGCGGCGATAGCGACAACAGAGACAAGCAAACAAGACGACAATTCAGATTCTCCACTGCTAGATGCACTTGGGGCAAAAGTCAAAAAGATCTTTGCTGCCGGGAAAGAGAGAGGTTACATAACCTTTGATGAACTATACGCTGCATTACCGCCAGATGAGGTTTCGCACGAGTATTTTGAAGATATAACATCCATGCTGTCTGAAATGGGCGTAAGTGTGGTTGAAAATGAAGACACAGAAGAAAATACACAAAAAACATCTGATGATTCTAAATCAGAATCGACGGAAAGTACTAGCGGTAATGTTAGTGAAAGCGATTTAGGACGTACGGATGATCCGGTTCGCATGTATTTACGAGAAATGGGGTCTGTTGAGCTTTTAAGTCGTGAAGGTGAAATAGCTATTGCTAAACGTATTGAAGCAGGGCGTGACATGATGATAGGTGGAATTTGTGAAAGTCCACTTACTGTGCGGGCAATAGTTCGGTGGCATAATGAACTTATGAGCGGTGAAAGTCTATTACGTGAAATTATAGATTTAGAAGCAACCCATGGAGGTGGCCTTAATGAGGATGACCCGATCGATGTACCAGATCAAGTTGGTGTTGAAATTGGAATGGGACTAAGTCCACCTTCTGCGGCAACTAAGCCGGAAGAAAAACAATCTCAGATAATCAGTGAATCAAATAATACAAAAACTGGAAATGCACAAGATCAAAGGCTTGTTAATCGAGGCGACGAAGGCGAAGGGAGCAAAGAGGGCGAAGAGGGCGAATTAGAAGACGAAGAGCAGGATGAAGACGCCGAAAATAGTTTGTCACTATCGGCTCTAGAGGAAAAATTAATGCCTCAAGTGTTGTTAACGTTTGAAAAAATAGCAAAGACCTACAAAAAATTTTATCGTCTTCAAATACTTCGCATGGAATCTATACAAGGTGGGATTGAGATAAAAAATTCACAGGAAAAACGGTATGAAAAACTTCATGTCGAGCTCGTTGACTTGATGAAAGACATCCACTTAAACAATTCACGTATAGAGCTGCTTGTGGACCAATTGTATGGCCTTAATCGCAGGATAATTGGTCTAAACGGGAAAATTTTGAGGATGGCTACGCTATCGAGAATTCGGCGTGATGATTTCTTGCAAAAGTATCAAGGGTTTGAGCTAGATCCTAATTGGCTTAAGAACGTTTCAAAATTACCAACAAAAAATTGGCAAAAATTTGTTGAAAAGTTTGGTGACGAAATTTCAGAAATACGAAAAACAATAATGGAAACTTCACAAGAAGTAGGACTCCCTGTTTCAGAGTTTCGTGCAGTTGTTAAAACCGTACAAAAAGGAGAAAGAGAGGCCTCAAAAGCTAAAAAGGAGATGATAGAAGCGAATCTGAGGTTAGTAATCTCTATAGCAAAAAAATATACTAATCGAGGACTCCAGTTTCTTGATCTAATACAAGAGGGTAATATTGGTTTAATGAAAGCTGTAGATAAGTTTGAATATAGAAGAGGTTATAAATTCTCAACTTATGCCACCTGGTGGATTCGACAGGCAATCACCCGATCCATTGCCGATCAGGCTCGAACTATCCGGATTCCAGTACATATGATAGAAACGATTAACAAATTAGTTCGTACAAGTCGCCAGATGTTGCATGAAATAGGTCGTGAACCGACGCCTGAAGAGTTATCAGGCAAGCTTTCCATGCCTTTGGAAAAGGTACGTAAAGTTCTTAAAATTGCCAAAGAACCAATTAGTCTTGAGACCCCCATTGGGGATGAAGAGGATAGTCATTTAGGGGATTTTATTGAAGATAAGAATGCAATACAGCCTTTAGAGATTGCAATCCAAGGGAATCTTCGAGAAACAACGACACGGGTTTTAGCATCCTTGACTGCAAGGGAAGAACGTGTTCTACGGATGCGGTTTGGAATTGGTATGAATACGGATCATACCTTAGAAGAAGTGGGGCAGCAATTTTCAGTCACACGAGAGCGAATCCGCCAAATTGAAGCTAAGGCACTTCGCAAACTTAAACACCCTAGCCGTTCAAGAAAGCTTCGTAGTTTTTTAGATTACTGAATTGCATTATTCGCATATAAAAATATGAATTGGCTAGCATTTAATGAAAAGAATAGTCAAATTCATCTCACATAAAGTTTAAGGTTTTAATCACTTGGCAATGTGTAGGTGCCTAGGAGTATATTCACGGTAATATTTGATTTGTTTACATGATAGAAGGCATCAGAAATGAAAGCGGCAGTTTGTAATCAATTTGGCAAACCGTTGATTATTGAAAATATTGATATTGCGGATCCAGGGCCAGGCCAGGTGAGAGTTCGTCTCTCTGCCTGTGCAATTTGCCATAGTGATATTTTATATTGTGATGGGGCATGGGGAGGAGATCTTCCTGCCGTTTTTGGTCATGAGGCAGCAGGGATAGTTGATATTGTTGGGCCTGGCGTTGAAGGTTTAGTTAAAGGAGTGCATGTCGTTGTTACGCTAATTCGTTCATGTGGAAAATGCTACTATTGTGTTCAAGGCGCACCTACCGCTTGTGAAAAGACATTTCCACTTGACAAACAGAGCCCTCTTTCAACGAAAAGCGGGGAGCCTATTTTTCACGGTCTTCGCACAGGAGCCTTTGCTGAGTACGTGTTAGTTGATGCATCGCAAGTTGTTGTTATTCCTGATGATATCTCTCTTGAAACAGCATCACTTCTGGCTTGTAGTGTAATTACAGGGATCGGCGCTGTAACTAATACAGCAAAGGTTTTTCCAGGTTCTACAGTTTGTGTGATTGGGGCCGGCGGCGTTGGCCTTAATAGTATACAGGGTGCAGTTATAGTTGGAGCTGAGCAAGTGATAGCTATAGATATTGAAGAAAAAAAATTAAAAGTAGCTGAAGGGTTTGGAGCAACCAAGTGCTTTAACGCATTGACAACAAATGTTGTTTCTTCAGTGTTAAATTGTACCGGTGGGCGGGGCGTTGACTTTGTTTTTGTTACTGTTGGGGTGAAAAGTGCCTTTGAAGAGGCCTTTGAAATGATAGGAAAACTAGGGTCTGTTGTCTTGGTAGGAATGCCACCAGACGACGTTATGGCAGAGTTTCAACCAGTCTCATTTGCCAACGATGGGAAACGTATTCTCGGAAGTAAAATGGGGTCATCTAGAATCCAGATAGATATACCGTTTTTAGTAGCACTGTACAAGAAAGGGAGATTAAAACTGGATGAGTTAATCTCTGGCAGATATAGGCTAGAAGAAATTAATGATGCAATCTTAGCAGTAAAGAATGGGACAGCAATAAGAAATATAATTGTCTTTTAGCGGTGAAATGAGTGAAGATAAATTCGTTGGAGATATTTATTGTAGGCAATCCTACACCAAAGTTTGGTGGCAGATACTTTATTTTTGTTAAGTTGATTACAAACGACGGAATAGAAGGTATTGGCGAAATATATGCTTCAACTTTTTCACCCAAAGTTGTTGCAAAAATGATTGAAGATATTTTTGACCGTCACGTCCAGGGATGGAACCCATATAATATCGAACTGTTGTGGCGCATCATTTATGGCAGAGGGTATACCTTGCGGCCGGATCTATCGCTAGTCGGTGTTTTATCGGGCATAGAAATGGCGTGTTGGGATATTATTGGGAAGGCTTCTAATCGGCCTATATACGATCTGCTTGGTGGGCGAGTTCGGGAAAAATTACGAACATATACTTATCTTTACCCTGAAACAGATGAATTAGATTCGAGTTCAACAAAAGATGTTTATTGGGATGCCGATATAGCGGCTGAGCGTGCAGCTGAATATGTAGCCCAGGGTTTTACTGCTATAAAGTTTGACCCCGCAGGCCCCTATACAATATTTGATGGGCGTCAGCCTCATTTAGAGGACTTTACACGATGCGAGGAATTTGCAGTCAAAATAAGAGGCGCAGTTGGGGACAAGGCAGACTTACTTTTTGGGACACATGGTCAATTTACACCATCTGGAGCGATTAGATTAGCAAAGCTGCTTGAAACAGTTAACCCATTGTGGTTGGAAGAACCAACCCCTCCTGAAATGCCGGAAGAATTAGCGCGTGTTGCGCAGGCAACATCAATACCAATCGCAACAGGTGAAAGGCTAGCAACTAAGTACGAGTTTGCGCGTGTTTTGTTCTTGAATGCCGCCGCAATTCTTCAGCCTGCTCTTGGGAGGGTAGGTGGTATACTGGAAGCAAAAAAAATAGCCTCGATGGCAGAAGCTAAGTATGCTCAAATTGCACCACATTTATATTGCGGTCCGATTGAGGGCGCAGCAAATATTCAATTAGCAGCCTGCACGCCTAATTTTATCATGTTGGAAGGTATTCAAACGTGGGGTGGATTCCATGCAGAAATATTAAAAAAACCTATTCTCTGGGAAGACGGTTATATTGTTCTATCGACGGAACCGGGGCTTGGTGTGGAACTGAATGAAGAGGTCGCGCGGGCTCATCCTTATTACGATGACCTGTTGCACCTGGAAATGGCTGAGGAGGAGTGGTTGCCATGAGAATCGGATTTATTGGGCTTGGGAACCTTGGCAGCAAACTTGCCGGAAGCCTTCTTCGAAATGGGTTCAAATTAACTGTATCTGACCTGAACAAAAATGCTAGTGAAGCGCTATTGAATGGAGGAGCCTTTTGGGAAAGAAGCCCTAAAATACTGGCTGAAAATTCTGATCTGTTAATTACTTGCTTGCCCTCTCCCGAGGCCAGTGCAGAGGTAATGGAAATGGAGGGCGGTGTCTTAGACGGTTTATCAGAGGGCAATATTTGGGCTGAAATGTCAACCACGGATGAGAAAGAGGTAAAACGTTTAGGAGCATTAGCGTCGCGCAAGAAAACAATGGTTATAGACTGTCCAGTTTCCGGCGGATGTCACCGCGCTTTAACCGGTAATATTTCAATCTTTGTCGGTGGAGAAAGAATAGCTTTTGATAAGGCTTTGCCCGCACTAAGAGCAATGGGGCGACTTATATTACACACTGGGCCACTAGGCTCTGCTTCAATTTTAAAAGTAATATCAAATTATTTAGCTACGTCGAACTTGGTTGCACTCTGTGAGGCCTTAACTATTTCCAAGGCTTCTAGTATAGATCTTAATACTGCATTTGAAGCCATACGAATTTCATCAGGCAATAGTTTTGTCCATGAAACCGAAACAAAAGTTATCTTAAATGGCAGTCGAAACATTAATTTTACTATAGGCCTAGTTTTAAAAGACCTTCAGTTATTTGAAGCTATTGCCCAGCGAAACAATATAAGCCTCGAAATTTTGCCAAGTTTGATCGAAATTTTTAAAGATGGTCAAGGTAGGTTCGGGCCGGATGAATGGTCTCCAAACATAATCCGGAGATTAGAAGAAAAAATTGGTTGTACCCTTGTTGCAGATGGTTTCCCAGCTGAAATAATTGACAAAGATGAAGAAGTTGAAGGCTATGAAGTTTTCCCTAAAGGAAGTCACAGATAAAGAAGTTCTCTTGCAAAGAGAAAAAAAAAACGCCATATCTTCAAATACTCTCGGTGGGGCCCGTAGCTCAACTGGTTAGAGCCGGCCGCTCATAACGGTCTGGTTGCAGGTTCGAGTCCTGCCGGGCCCACCAAAGGTCCAAAGTCAAATAATTTTGGGCAAGCAATGACTAACTGCCTGGAGAGCTTTTGGTGTGACAAATGTTTTAGCGCAATATTTTAGGTTCGTTTAGGGGGATAAATGCGTTTTTTTGTAGATAGTGTGGATATTGTTGAAATCAAAAAGCTCACTGAACTGGGGCTTGTCGATGGGGTCACTACCAATCCATCGCTGATCGCTAAAAGCGGCCAGAATTTTCTGGAGACGATTGAAAAAATTTGTGCTGTTGTTGCGGGCCCCGTTAGTGCTGAGGTGGCAGCAACCGACTATGAAGATATGATTTTAGAAGGTCGGAAGCTTGCGAAAATCGCTAAGAACGTTGCTATAAAGTTGCCGCTAATAGAAAATGGAGTTCGAGCGTGTAAAACGTTAGCAAGCGAGGGGTATATGGTAAATTTAACTCTTTGTTTTTCTGTATCTCAGGCACTGCTTGCAGCAAAAGCAGGGGCTGCTTTCGTATCACCATTCGTTGGGCGACTTGATGATATAGGGATTGAAGGCATGGACCTGATTGATGATGTTGTTAAAGTCTTCTCAAACTATGAATTTTCTACACAAGTTTTAGTCGCTTCTGTTAGAAACCCTAACCATGTTGTTGAAGCGGCACTAATGGGAGCAGACATTGTTACTCTTCCTCCCAGCGTTCTATGGAAATTATTCGACCACCCCTTGACTGAAAAGGGGCTACAATTGTTTCTTGCTGACTGGGAAAAAACAGGGCAAGCAATATTATAAAGGATAATTGACCTGCAATTTAAAAGGCTATTCCGAAGGTCATTTCTTAGTTAAGGAAAAGACCAACTATTTTGTGGACGGCAAGAGCAATTTCACTTTCTAAAGGAAAGGAAAGCATCCCCATTACACTATATCCGAGCAGGTATGGCATTGCATAAAAGCGAACTACGAAAAAGAACCATGCTACATATAGGGGAAACAGAGCAGGAATAAGAAAAGATGGCGTAATTGGCATAAATGCGCGGATCAATGGATTTGTTACCGTTACAAAAAAACGCATGAAGAAAAAGCTACTAGTTTCCGGCAAAAAGATATTCATGCCGAATCGGCCAATGAGCGTCCACATGACCATTCCGAGCACATAGTCAAAAATAACGGCCCAAGTCGGTATAGCTTCGATCATATTGAGATCTGAAAAAAGAAAACCGGAGCGGTCGTTGACCGCTCCGGTAATTGCAAAGCAATCTTAATGGGTAGCAGAAAGTACCGTATCACCTTTCGGGATACGTATTTCATCAACCATAGCCTGAGTTTCAGCATCAGGTTCCTTTGTCATCAGTGACACAACGATCATAGCAATTAGACTACAAGAAGCACCTATGATGCCAAATCTGAGGTGATCAATTCCAATCCACGGTTCCATTCCACCCCACTTTACATTATAGAGGTAAAGGGTTCCGGTTACGAAACCAACGACCATGCCGGCAATAGCCCCCGGTCGATTAGCCCGTTTCCACCAGACGCCAAGGACTAATGGAAAAAACAGTCCGGACATAGCAAAATCAAATGCCCACGCAACAGCACCTAAAATACTAGTGAGCTTCAAACTAGCTACAGCAGCGCCAGCCGCACCCAGTATAACTAATAATACACGGGCAACAATTAAACGCTTTGCCGTTTCTGCTTTAGGGTCGATGATCTTGTAGTAAAGGTCATGTGACAATGCGTTTGCAATTGCTAACAGGAGGCCATCTGCTGTTGACATAGCTGCAGCCATTCCACCAGCAGCAACGAGCCCAGAAATTACATAAGGTAAACCAGCAATTTCGGGAGTAGCGAGAACAACAATATCTCCCCGCATGAAAAACTCGTTAATTTGAAGTAATCCGTCCCCGTTTGAGTCGACTAACTTCACAAAACCTACGTTACTCCATTTTTGTATCCATTCTAACGAAGATACATCAGATATGGCCTTCCCAATAATGCTTGTTGCCAGGTTAGGATCAAGGACTTGGAGTTTCGTAAAAGTTGCTAGCGCAGGAGCTGTAAAGTATAGAAGGAAGATAAAAAACAGTGACCATGCGACAGATACGCGAGCTGCGCGGACTGATGGCGTTGTAAAATACCGCATAAGAATATGGGGCAATGAAGCTGTTCCTAGCATCATGCAGGCAACTAAAGTGACAAACTTCCAGGCAGCCATCGCAGAATCGCCCGGAGTCGAATGAAGTACAGAAAGCGATTTAAGCCCAGCGACCTTCTCTGCTGGTAATAGCTGTCCAACTTGATGTAAGGTTTCTAGTTCTGCTATTCGCGCTACAGCGTCCCCATATACCAACTGAGGAATTACACCAAATCCCTGTTTGTTTGACATCCAGATCACTGGAACTAAATAGGCAATAATCAGCACAATGTATTGCGCTACCTGTGTCCACGTGACGGCACGCATTCCTCCTAGCATGGAGCAAAGTAGTATTCCGAGGAGCCCAAACCACACGCCAACCTCAAACGGTATTTGTAATGCACGTGAAGCAATTGTGCCCGTTGCATTGATCTGTGCTGTCACATAGGTGAAGGATGCAACCACAAGCACAACCACAGCGCAAAGCCGTGCTAAATTTCCGCCATAACGGGTTCCTATGAAGTCTGGCACCGTGTAGCACCCAAATTTCCTTAAGTAAGGAGCCATCAATACAGCAACAAGCACATACCCGCCTGTCCAGCCTACTACAAATGCAAGATATCCGTGACCGCCAAAATAAATTCCTCCGGCCATGGCGACAAAAGATGCACCCGACATCCAGTCAGCAGCGGTTGCCATGCCGTTAAAAACCTGTGGCACTTGTCTTCCCGCAACATAATAGGCATCAACCTGCATAGTCCGTGATAGCCAACCGATTATTGCATAAATCAAAACCGTAAACGCAACGAACAAAATACCAATAGTATCTGATTCAGCGCCCAGTCTTTCAAAAACTGCCATTAGCAAAATAAAGACAACAAAGCCTCCAGTATATAATCCGTAAATTCTAGGGAGGTTGTCTATAAAGCTCCCAGATGGTTTGAAAAAACTCATTTTTTTTCCTCTCAATCTGATTCAGCTAAACCGCAGTCTCGGTCAATTTGATCCTGCTGGCGTGCGAAAAGAAACAGTTGAACTACAAATATGACAAGTGATCCTTGGGCTGCCATGTAAAAACCTAATGGGAAATCCATAAACACCATTTGATTGATCGAGGGAGCGTGCCAATGAATTAAATATGCAAACACGAACCACACAACCAAGTGCTTGATCATAAGTGAACGGGTCCTTTGCCAGTGTTCTTCCTTGTTTTGGCTAGTATCAGACATTAGTCAATAATCTCCTTTTACTTTGACCTTTTTCGTAAAATGTATATTTCGCATCATTAAGAATATTATAGAGATTGATAATGATTCGCAATATTGCAAGTCGAGTGATTTTCACAATAATGTTGTTTAATTGAAAGGTTTTTCTTGAAAAAAAATTAGTTATTTACCATAAGTAAGCGTTCCTTTTTATTGTGGTCGGTTAACATGAAACGTTTTGCCATTGCGAAATTTTAAAAGAATTCTTTCGGATGCTCGTATTTTTGCAGACTATTTTATTGCTCCGTTTAGTCGGCGATTTGAAAAGATTGATACTATTGATTCCCTAATATGCTTTGTAGAAACTCGGGCAAGTCATGTCGCTCAGACATCGCTTTATGGATACATACGAACACGTGCTGGAACTCGTTATCCGGAATTATTTGCTGATGAGCAATTTGTAACATCAATAAATATATCTAAATGGGAAGTCTGGATTGCAAGTGTTTCCGACCTCATTGTGTATACAGGGGGGTTGTTGAAAAAAGGTGAAAACACCGGGAAATCAGGGGTTTTTCCGGTTATTAGCAAGATTGAGAAAAGCATTTTTGATCGGGTCGGCAAACCGCTTGATGCCGGCGATGATTTTTGCTCCAACATTCTAAGGCATAAGGCGCGTATTGCGGATACAGATTGGGATAGTGTTTTAGATGGTGGGACCTCATTTTCTGAAAGCCCAGAGGCACTTGTAGTTTGGGCACCAATAGCTGACCATTTGAAGGAACTTGATAGCGAAATCATACGTAATTCAGTTCGATTCCGATGGCATGAAGTGAAACGTGAGCTAAGGGAAAGACTTGATTGCCAGTCCGTTCTTAGATCAGTCAGCACTTTGCAAAGTGACGTCTGATCAACTTAAACGGAGAAAAGGTCCAAATTGAAAAAATATGCCACAAAAGAGCTATTATTTCGCTAGACTATATCGGTTCTGCTTAAATCTGGGAATCGATTCGCTAGGTAAACTATTTTTCAGAATCCAATTATGCAACTAACTTTTCCTGAGTTTTTCTCAAATGATTGCTAGGGCCAACATACTGCGTTACAAAGTTCTTTATTGCTTTCTAAATCTTTTGGGATCGCCGTATTAATGGCAAGCTATCAATACTGTTACGTAATGCGAGATGTTCGGAAAACCTTTCCTGGGGGTAAAGGTGTGTTGAAGGGCATCACGCTTTCATTCTTGCCTGACGCCAAGATTGGACTAATTGGTGTAAATGGTGCGGGAAAATCGACTCTATTAAAAATCATGGCGGGAGAAGATGAAGACTTCACGGGAGAGGCCTGGGCGGCAGAAGGGGTGAGGGTTGGTTATTTAGAACAAGAACCCAAGCTACAACCGGAGTTATCAGTTGAAGAAAATATAATGGTTGGTTTAGAACCAGTAAAAAACGCATTAAATCGATTCAATAAGATTACGGAAAAATTTTCAGAACCTATGGAACAAACCGAAATGGATGCCCTGTTAGTGGAGCAGGGCGAGTTGCAGGAGAAAATTGATTCCATGAATGGATGGGAAATTGAGCGTACTATTGAGATTGCTATGGATGCACTGCGGTGTCCACCGGGTGGTGCGGATATTAGAAAATTATCTGGAGGTGAATGTCGAAGGGTCGCTCTTTGCCGCTTATTATTACAACAACCTGAGATACTTTTATTGGATGAGCCTACTAACCATCTGGATGCCGAGTCCGTTGCATGGCTTGAGCGCTTTCTTTGTGACTACAAGGGGATGGTTTTGATGGTTACCCATGACCGGTATTTTCTTGATAATGTCACTGGTTGGATTCTTGAGATTGATCGTGGATTAGGAATTCCATATGAAGGTAATTATTCATCTTGGTTAGAACAAAAGGAAAAACGTTTGCTTCAAGAGGCAAGAGAATTTTCAGCGCAGCAACGCACACTAAGGAATGAATTGGAATGGATACGAACTTCCCCCAAAGCACGACACGCAAAAGCAAAAGCACGTATCACTGCGTACGAAACGCTTGTGGCTAAATCGAATGACCCTCGATCTGAAAAGGCTCAGATTGTTATTCCCCCGGCTGCTCGGTTGGGAAATTTAGTCATTGATGTGAAAAATTTGCGAAAAACATTTGGTTCTAAGCTATTGGTTGAAGATTTATCATTTAAACTCCCCCCTGGTGGGATCGTTGGTGTAATAGGACCAAATGGTGCAGGGAAAACAACCTTGTTCCGTCTTATAACTGGCCAGGAAAAACCGGACAGCGGTATGGTTGATTTGGGAGAAACAGTTCAGCTAGGGTATATTGACCAATCAAGAGATAGCCTTGATAATAAGAATACTGTTTGGGAAGAAATTGCTGACGGCGAAGATGAAATTGAGCTTGGAAAACACAAAATTCAAAGTCGTGCTTTTGTTTCTCAATTCAACTTCAAAAGCTCGGACCAGCAAAAACTTGTAGGCCAACTTTCGGGAGGTGAGCGTAACCGAGTACATTTGGCTAAAATGCTGAAAACAGGGGCAAATGTTCTTCTTTTAGATGAACCAACGAACGATTTAGACATCGATACGCTCCGCGCTTTAGAAGATAGCTTAGGAACATTTTCGGGGTGTGCTTTAATTGTAAGTCATGACCGTTGGTTCTTAGACCGGTTAGCAACACATATTTTAGCATTTGAGGGTAATAGCCAAGTTGCCTGGTTTGAAGGGAACTACGAAGCCTATGAGGCCGACCGGCGCAAGCGCCTAGGTGAATCCGCCGATCGACCTAGTCGAATTAAATATAAACCCCTGACGCGTCAGTAAAAAATATTTTAAATACGAGAGTTTTCCATTTAAGTCTAACAAGATAAAAATCAAGGATAGGGCAGTTTTTCGGCAAAAATCATTGATAGTAATTTTCTAGAACGTAATTTGCTAAAACTTCTTTTGCTTTCAAGGTTGGAAACCTTTGTTGCAATAGGAATCTTCATATCAAACATTTCACCCTGAGCACTCGTTACCTGTAAAGATACGCGCAACCCTATTAGAGTAGGTGCTGCCAGGCCGAGGGATCGCTTATTTTTCAATATATAAGACTAGCAGATTTCTCAAATGCGATAGATTAATATAGGTGTTTTGTAAAATCCGGCGTGTTAGCAAATTCTTTTAGGAGATGCTGCCAAATTGAGAATTTCATTTATGTCTAAATGTTTTTCTAAATGCTGTGCTAGTAGTTCAAGAGTTTGTTCTAGTTTCTTTTCGTAAGCCGTTTTCAATACACGGTTCTTTTTAAATCGTTTCAAGAAACTAGCTCGAAAGCTATCTTGGGAAAAGAGCCCGTGAAGATAGCAACCCATAACTTGTCCATTTTTGGAAATGGCCCCATCTTTCCGCCCTCCTTCTAATTCTAGCCAGGGACGCTTAATGTCGGGACCAGTAGTGATTCCAATATGCATTTCATAACCTTTGACCGCCTTACCGCTAGTCTGTTCCCAACCGCTTGTATTGACCAGTTTCTTAGTTTTTGTCAATTTTGTCTGGATGTTCAAGAGCCCAAGACCCTTGGCCTTTTCTGGCGGACCCTCAATGCCTTCGTCGTCGATAATGTTAGTTCCTAGCATCTGATAACCGCCACAAAGACCAACCACTATACCACCTCGCCTAATATGGGCTTGAATATCAGTATCCCAACCTTCAGAACGCAGCACATTAAGATCGGCAAGGGTAGTCTTTGTACCTGGAAGCAAGACAAGGTCGACGTCACCTGGAATTGGGTATCCAGGTTCAATGATATTGAGAGTTACATCTGGTTCGGCTGATAGGGGGTCAAGGTCATCAAAATTAGCAATACGAGGAAAGCGAAGCACAGCGATTTTGATTCCAGAAGAACTTTGATGGTATACTGTCCCTCTGAGTGCCATAGTGTCTTCTTTTGGTAAAGTTTTGGCTTGATCAAACCAGGGGATTATACCTAGGCATGCAAGGGTTGTTTGTTTTTTAATTATTCTCAAACCATCATCAAAAAGCGATAAATCGCCTCTAAATTTGTTTACGATATAGCCAACTGTCCGTTTGCGTTCTGTCTCTGAGAGTAACAGGTATGTTCCGACAAGTTGGGCTATTACCCCACCACGGTCGATATCAGCAACTAAGATAACAGGGATGTCAGCAGTTTCTGCAAACCCCATGTTAGCAATGTCAGATTCGCGCAAATTTATTTCTGCCGGACTACCAGCGCCCTCTATAAGCGTCAATTCTGTTTTTTTTACGATGTTTTTGAAACTTTCCATCACTTTTGGCATTAAAGTCGGTTTTAATTTGTGGTAATCTTTTGCTAGAGTTGATCCTAAGAATTTGCCCTGTAAAACAATTTGTGCCCCAATTTCAGCTTGAGGCTTTAATAAAACGGGGTTCATATGAACGCTTAATGGAGTACGAGCTGCTTGGGCTTGCAAAGCTTGTGCCCGGCCAATTTCTCCGCCATCTTTCGTGACAGCTGCATTATTTGACATATTTTGTGGTTTGAAGGGACAGGTGATGATTCCACGATTAGCAAAAATACGGCACAATCCGGCGAGAACTAATGATTTACCGACATCAGATCCTGTCCCTTGGAACATCAGAGCTTTATTTTTCAAGCGTTTTTCTCTGGTCTTTCGTTTGGCTAGTTTGATGCGTAACTTTTAAGCTATATTTTGCTTGATCATTCTAGAACTCAATACCCCTTTGGGCCTTAACTCCATCGCGAAAAGGGTGTTTTATCTGGGTCATTTCCGTCACAATATCTGCTATTTCAATCAACTCATCAGCAGCATTTCTTCCGGTTATCACAACGTGTAGCATTGCTCTTTTATTCTTTATCGTTTCAAGAATTTCTTGGAGGGGTAAATTTTTGTAACGCAGAACAATGTTGAGTTCATCGAGTATAATTATATCAAAACTTTTGTCAGTCATCATTTTTGTTGCCACAGCCCAAGCGCTTCGTGCTGCAGCCAAGTCACGTTGGCGATCTTGTGTTTCCCAGCTGAAACCTTCCCCCATCGCCTTTACAACGCAAAGGTCAGAATATTCTTCTAAAATTTTTCTTTCCCCAGTTTTCCACGCGCCTTTTACAAATTGAACAATACCGACTTTCATCCCATTTCCAATGCACCGGATAGCAAGTCCAATCGCGGCAGTAGATTTACCTTTACCTTTACCGGTGTGAACAATAAGCAACCCTTTTTCTATTGTCTTTGTTGCAAGAATTTTTTCCCGTGCAGCTTTCTTCTTGGCCATTTTTGCTGCATGGCGGCGGTTTAAGTCTTGCTCACTTTTGTCGTCCATTTTAACTCATCACTTTTCTAATAAGAGTGTAGCACTCAAAAATAAAAAAACAAAACAAGCTTGATTCCTTTTACAGTTCAGAAGACAGGTCAGAGCGGCCTATGTTTTTTTAACTAGACTAAACTTGTTTTCTCTTTTAGCGAAATAGTATGATTAAGAAAACACTACCTTCCGGCAACAGTCATGCCATCAATACAAACAGTTGGAGCATTAAAACCATACAAAAACTCCAAATCGCTTGCAGGCACTAAATTTGCGTACATATCTTTTAAATTACCTGCAATTGTTACTTCATTGACAGGATGGGAAATTTCACCATTGTCAATCCAAAAACCAGACGCACCCCTACTGTAATCCCCTGTAACAAGATTTACACCCATACCAATTAGCTCCGTAACAAAAATGCCACTTTTTATGTTGCTAATTAACGAGTCACGAGATAACGGCCCTGCAGCCATGAAAAAATTTGTGGCACTCGGTGACGGTGAGGATGCGGGACTTCGTGAAGCATGTCCGGTACTTTGCAGGCCTAGCTGTCTAGCGGATGCTAAGCTCAACAACCAGGTAGTTAGGGTCCCCTCGCTTATTATAGCCCGTTTTTCTGTTTTTAGCCCCTCGGCATCAAAAGGTTTTGATCGGAGACCTCGCAATCTGAGAGGGTTATCAAATATACTTACCTCTTTAGAGAAGACTTTTGAATGTAGGTCATTTTTTAAAAATGTGGTGCCTCTGGCAACATTTGATCCATTAATGGAAGCAGATAAATGATGAAGTAGAGTATTGGCCACACGCGGCGAGAAAATTACGGGGACGCGAGCGGTTTCAGCTTTTCTGGGGTTCAATCGGCGAACAGCCCGGGCTCCAGTATTTTGACCTATTATACTAGGATCTGGCATGTCCTCATCCCACACAGTCGATACAAAATCATAATCCCGTTCCATTGAAGTGCCTTCACCGGCAATTACTGACAGGCTTAATGAGTGACGTGAACTAGCCCGTATTTGAGCAAACCCGTTTGATCCAGCAAGAGCAATCCACGCATTGCTCCAGGATGTTTCTGCACCTTCGGAGTTAGTAATTCCTGGGACCGTGCGGGCAGCGTCTTCTGCTTGCCGGGCTCGGTTAATTAGGCTTTTTACTGAAGGTTCAAGAGGATCACATTCATCAAGATCAGGTATTGTCGCAACAAGTTGTCCAGGGGAAGCGAGGCCTACGAAAGGGTCTTCTGGGACTGCGCGGGCCATGTCTATAGCTTTTGAAATTAGATCGTGAAAAGTATCATGGGACGGGTCAGCCGATGAAACAATAGCTTGACGGTTTCCGATTAGAATACGAAGGCCTAGCTCCCAACTCTCAGATCGTTCGAAGTTTTCTAATTTCCCTAGCCGGCAAGAGGCCGAAATAGCGGTCCCGCCACCAACAATTGCATCAGCAGAGTCAGCTCCGGCTTTAATGCATTTCTCAATCAGATCCGAAATCATTTCGAGACTTTTTTCAGGTAACAAGAGGTCGGTTTTTGTCATTTTTCTAGGTTTCATTTACTTGCTGATGTAGGTTTTACAATCTATTTGATATTGATATCTTTTGTTTTCTTCATAAAAATGAACATTTGTTTTAGAAAGAGTAATGAGTAATGTTGGCTAATATTATACTTGCATCACGGAAATTCTACTGAAATTTTGTATACTTAAGATAATAAGCCCACTATTAATAATAGACCCATTTTGTCCCTAGATAAACTCAATTGATGCTCCTAATCGGTGGTTGAATGTGCAAGGTCCTAAATATTATTTTAAGCAGTAGATTATGGCGTTCTTTTAGGTAGAGAAAAAATATTCATGAAGCAAATAATACAATCCCGTCGTACTGGCAAATTATTAGTAAAAGCAATTCCTCCGCCAAAGGTCCGCCCTGGGCATATACTAGTTCGAACACACGCATCACTTATCTCTCCAGGGACAGAGCGTTTTGTAATTGACTTTGCTAAAAAGAGTTTAGTCGGAAAAGCAAAAACGCGGCCTGACTTGGTTAGAAAAATAACTACCATTGCAAAAAAAGAAGGGTTGCTTAGCGCATATAGAAAGATTTCCGCTAAATTAGATGAGCCGCTGCCACTTGGCTACTCAGCTGCTGGTGAAGTCATTGCAGTTGGGTCTGGCTTGGAAGGGAAGTTCTACGTTGGTGGACGAGTAGCTATTGCCGGCGCCGGGGCAGCAAACCATGCAGAAATTAATTTAGTTCCAGCAAATTTAGCAGCTCCAATTTTATCAAAGGTATCAAGCGAAGAGGCGTGCTATGCAACGGTTGGTGCAATCGCGTTGCATGCAGTTCGAAATATGCGAGTAAGTCTTGGCGATATTGTTGCTGTGGTGGGTGCAGGCCTTATTGGTTTGCTAGCTGTACGCTTGTTGGTTTTAGCTGGCGGTCGTGTCGTTTCGCTTGACTATAACAAAGCCCGTTTAAGAATTGCGCAGGAATTTGGCGCCGAGGCTTGCTTCCGACCTAATGAGTCAGAATTGGAAAGTTCTATCTATTCTTTAAGTCAGGGATTGGGTTGTGATGCTATTTTAAACGCTGCGGCAACCGAATCGTGCGAACCATTAGAAATTGCAGCTAGGATTGCCCGGGATAGAGCTCGTGTCGTCATGGTTGGAATGACGGGAACAGAATTTCCATATAGAGACTTTATGGCGAAAGAATTGAATTTAATTGTTTCTCGTTCTTATGGCCCAGGTCGGTATGACCCAATTTACGAAAATCAAGGAGTGCGGTATCCGGAAGGCTGGGTGCGATGGACAGAGACAGAGAATTTGACAGAAATTCTAAGGTTAATGTCCCCAGATTTAGCCCAAAGGCTTGATGTAAAGCGTTTAACCTCTCATAGCTTTGCAATTGACCAGGCTGATGGAGCATATGAGCTAGTGACGGGAAATCAAAAGCAGCATTTAGGTGTAGTTATAAGCTATCCAAAACAAATCTTTAGCAAAAAAAATGTTGAGCCTAATTTTTCAAGAACAAAGAACCTAGTTTCTAAAAATTGTGTGATAGGTGTTATTGGAGCAGGGAGTTTTGTGTGTTCTGTTATCTTGCCAAGGCTAAAAAAGAATTCAAAGGTGGTATGCCACACTATTTCAAGCCTAAGAGGAGCAACAGCTGATAATGCAAAAAATAATTTTGGTTTTCTCTTCTCAGAAGCTGATGAAGAAAAAGTATTGAATTGTCCGGAAATTAATTCAGTTATCATTGCGACGCGTCACAATACGCATGCAGACCTTACCGCTCAGGCATTAGCGCAGGGGAAAGCCGTATTCGTTGAAAAACCTTTAGCGCTTGATCTTCAGGGGATTAATAAGGTTATCAATGCTCGTAATAATTCACAGGCATTCTTTCAGGTGGGTTTTAATCGGCGCTTTTCCCCATTGGTTGCAAAAATGATGGAGGCTATCAGCAACCTTCCAGGTCCACGAGTAATTTTGATGCGAGTTAATGCTGGTTTTATTGATACAACACATTGGGTGCAGCTTGAACGGGAAGGTGGAGGCAGAATCTTAGGAGAGGTCTGCCATTTTGTTGACCTAGCGCGTTATATTGCCCAAAGCCCTATTCTTGCAATTCAAGCCGAGGCGACAAACTCTTCATCTAAACTAGCTGATGATGTCTCATTACAACTTACATTTTTGGATGGTAGCGTAGGAACTATTATTTATACTAGCCTTGGAAATGATTTGGTTGGCAAGGAGTTAATTGAAGTTTATGTCAGTGGAACGATTGCCATTTTGGAAGATTTTAAAACTCTAACAGTTTCGACTAAAGACAGAAAAACAATAACGAAGCGTACACAGGATAAAGGCTTTGACAAATGCATTAAAGCATTTGTTGAGGCAGTTTGTAGTGAAAAGCTTCCCCCAATTGAAGAGTTAGAGCTAATTGAAACATCCCAGGCAACGATAGGAGTATTAGAAGCTATTAGAACTGGAAAAAAAGTATTTATGGATAATAGACTAATATGTTAAGTGAAAATTTTTTTGAAGATGAATTTGGTGAACATGCAATCGTTGTAACGGAAACCCAAGCATCCTGTCGAGAAGCTTTTGAACAGTTGTTAGAAATATCCGTCAAAAGCCTGAAGAATGGGGGAAAGCTAATGTTTTTCGGCAATGGTGGCAGTGCGGCAGACAGCCAGCATTTAGCTACAGAATTAAGTATTCGTTATAAGGCTGACCGGTCCCCTATAGCGGCAATCGCTTTAACTACTGATACATCTGCTCTTACTGCCGCTAGTAATGACTTTGGTATTGATGAAATTTTTGCCCGCCAGCTTGAAGCTATTGGTCGGTCAGGGGATGTTGCTATAGGAATTTCTACTTCAGGAAATAGCAAAAATGTTATTCGAGCATTGGAGCGAGCAAAGGCGCTAAATATTGTCGCTGCCGGATTTGGAGGGAAATCAGGAGGGGAAATGATTGAAATTGCTAACCCCTTTTTGATTGTTCCGTCAACTACTACATCAAGGATCCAGGAAATGCATATTTTACTTGGCCACATGCTATGTGGGGCCCTTGAAAAAAAATTAGGGTTAGTATGATGCTCAAGAACCAGGAACGTTTAAAAACAATATGTTTTTAAACATTGTCAAACTGGATTCAAATATCCACAGTCGTGGGGTAGGATGTTATGAAAAAACCCTTTGAGTTAGTTTATTTGCTTGAAAAATTCCAGGGTGCTCGAGTGCTCGTGATCGGCGATATATTATTGGATCGTTACGTAACAGGGAAGGTTGAGCGTATCTCGCCGGAAGCACCAATACCTGTTCTTCATGTTATGCATGAAGATACAATGTTAGGTGGTGCGGGAAATGTGGTTCGTAATTTAGCTGCATTAGGGGTTCAAACGACATGCATTTCGCTGATTGGTGAAGATCCAGCTGGTAGCGAGATTAAGAAACTATTGTTAGAAACCTATGGGGTGACGGCAGAACTTATTAGCAGTACGCATTTTCCGACACCCATAAAGGTACGGTTCCTTTCGGGAAACCAACAGATATTGCGAGCAGACTGGGAAAGCAGTAGTCCTTCTTTAGATTCATTAGAATCCGATCTTTTAAAGAAGGCAAAGGCTGCAATGGCCAATTGCGATGCAGTGGTTTTATCTGATTATGGCAAGGGGGTGTTATCAGCGGGCCGTTCAGAAACCCTAATTGATGTTGCGCACGATTGTGGGCTAAGGGTAATAGTAGACCCAAAGCACAAGGATTATTCAATTTATCGTCGAGCAGACATTGTTACACCTAATAGAAAAGAATTGTCCGAATCTGCTAATATGCACTTGGGGACAGATCTCGAGATTATTGAGGCTGCAAAATATCTTCAAGAGGCACATGCTATTGATACAGTGTTAGTAACAAAAAGTGCAAAAGGCATGGTGCTTGTTGACAATTCTGAATCTCCAAGTTTCTTTCCAGCCATTGCGCGTGAGGTTTTTGACGTCTCAGGTGCCGGTGATACAGTAGTGGCTGCGATTTCCGCTGGGGTGGCTGCTGGTATTGAGCTTAATAGTGCGGCTGCTATAGCTAATGTTGCTGCAGGTATTGTTGTTGGAAAGGTAGGGACAGGAGTAGTCCGAGTTGAGGAGATTATTGCGGGGCTACACCATGAAGATTTAGGTAATGCCAATGCCAAACTGTTTTCTTGGGATAAAGCACGGGAGTTAGCCGAGATCTGGCGTCGACAGGGTTTTAAGATTGGATTTGCGAACGGGTGTTTTGACCTTCTTCATCCTGGGCATGTATCACTATTAACTCAATCAAAGGAAGCGTGTGACCGCCTCATATTAGGTTTAAACTCTGATTCATCAGTTAATCGTCTAAAAGGCGAGGGTCGACCAATTCAAAATGAGACAGCCAGGGCAACTGTTCTTGCGTCTCTCGCAGCTGTTGATGCTGTCGTAATATTTGGTCAAGATACACCGATTGATCTAATCAATATGCTGAGACCCGATATTTTATTTAAGGGAGCTGATTACAGAATGGAGGATGTAATTGGAGCGGATTTAGTAAACGGGTGGGGTGGAACGGTCAAGCTAGTGCCTCTCGCTGAAGGGCATAGCACAACAAATACTCTAAATAAGATGGCAGGCAGATAAACCAGCAACGGTATACAAGTTTTAAAATTTCTGCTGCAACAACTCTATTTGAAAATCAAGAAATTAACGATTGTGAGTGATCATAGAGTTATGACCCTATAAGAGGGAGGATTGAAAAGGTCTTCTTTGGGATCCCTTTATGAGCGGTGAGCATGAACTCCCGCCAAATTTTGGCTGGCATCCCACCCCCAGTGATATTATTCATTGGTAAGTTATCGTCATTACCAAGCCATACACTTGTAACCATATTTGGGGTATAACCAATAAACCATGCGTCGCGGAAATTCTGGCTTGTGCCAGTTTTTCCGGCAGCGGGTCGATCGATAGCTGCGTTCTTTCCAGTTCCTCGGACAATTACATTTTGTAGCATTTTTGTTATAGAAGTTGCGTGTGTTTTATCCATGGCTTTGCCTAGACCAGAGCCATGGCGACGATATAGCAGGTTATCACTGAAGTCACGAATTTCAACTATGCCGTACGGCCAAACCCCAAAACCTCCATTGGCAAAAGTAGCATAAGCTGCGGTAAGCGCTAGCGGTGTGACCTCTGCAGTCCCGAGAGCAATGCTACTGTCTGATTTTGTATTAATACGAATACCAAGATTATTTGCTTTCTTGACAACTTGATTAAGTCCAACTTTTTTTGCAACGCGAATTGCTACAGTATTTATGGACTTTGTTAAAGCCTCTAGCAGGGTCACTTTGCCGCGGTAGCTGTTATCAAAATTTCTTGGTTTCCAGCCAGCTTCATTTATAGGACTGTCCACGATTGTTGTAGATGGCGTCATCCCTGCTTCCAGGGCAGAAAGATAAATTATTGGCTTGAATGCTGAACCTGGTTGGCGGTGCGCTTGTGTCGCGCGATTAAATTGGCTTTTCTTATAGTTACGGCCACCTACCATGCCTAAAACTGCTCCATTTGGATCCATTGAAACCAATGAAACTTGAGGCTTTCTGTATTTGGTTTTGGTGTTTGTCAGGGACGTTTTTAAAACATTCTCAGCTTTTTCTTGAAGATGAGGTCGAAGGGTTGTTAGGATTATTAAATCACTATCAGGGCGCCCTACGTAGTCTTGAATTTGATTTAGAACCCAGTCAACAAAATATGGTGCAATACGTGTTTTTGTTCTTTTGCGAATATTAGAGTTTTTTCTGTTAACGCCGTCAGCTTGGGTTTGTGTGACGTAGCCTATTGAAACCATGTTTCTAAGAACGAGATTCGCGCGAATTGTTGCTAAGTTAATGTTTGCAAACGGATTGTAACGCGAAGGTGCTTTTAATAAACCGGCTAACATAGCAGATTGCCAAAGATCAATTTTACGTACCGGTTTTCCAAAATACTTTCTCGCAGCTGCATCTATGCCATAGGTGCCTGCACCAAAATAGACACGATTTAAGTAAAGGGTTATAATTTGATTTTTCGAAAAATGATACTCAATCCAAAAAGCAAGCATTAGCTCTTGTATTTTTCTTTTGTAAGAACGTTCGGGCTTAAGAAAAAGATTCTTCGCCAACTGCTGCGTAATAGTACTTCCTCCTTGGGTTATACGACCCGCTTTAATGTTTGCCCAAAGAGCTCGGAGTGTTCCAAAAATATCGATCCCAATGTGGCTATAAAATCTTCGATCTTCTGTGGCTAAGACAGCGTGGATTAGGGTAGGGGGGATATTTTTGTATTTAATGGGTTTGCCGTATACGTTTCCGATTTTAGCAAGAACTGTCCCATCTGATGCTGTTAATGTTATACTGGGGTGGCGCGAAGGTGAAAGTTTCTCGGAAACATCAGGTAACGTAATGTAAAGCCAGGTTAAGGCAAAAAAAATAATTATAGAAAACCATACAAAAGTATTGATTGATATCAGGAGAAATGATGATCGTGCTTCCGTTAATCCACGCATAGTTTTTTTTCTATGAGTGCGCTTTGATCGATTTCTAGACATTGCTGAATTATGTAATATTTTCTCTTAGGAATCAGTTAAGACACTAAAATAACCATAGTTTTTTATTCTCCACAGAAGAAATATGTAACAGTGGAATATGAATAATAGGGAATGTGATAGAAACTTTATTTCTAAAACAAAATGCATCTTGAGTTTAGCGCAGAAAGAAGTTCAGACATCTAAATTTGCAACTTTGAGGGCGTTTTCCTGAATGAAATCCCGACGCGGTTCCACAACATCACCCATTAGTTTCGAAAACAAGTTATCTGCTTCTTCAGCTTGGCTAACTTTTACTTGTAAAAGACTTCTTACATTTGGATCAAGCGTTGTCTCCCAGAGTTGAACGGGGTTCATTTCTCCTAGGCCTTTATATCGCTGTATCGATGTCCCTTTGCGCCCAGACCTGAGAATAATATCGACCAAATCAATGGGACCTGTTACATCGTTTTCTTGTTCTTTTGTGACGATTTTGCCGGGTCGGGCATAGAACTTTTGTAATTTCCCCGCCATTTGGTCCAATTTGCGAGCGTCTGAGGATCGTATTATAGCTGTGTCGATAGCGTGAGTTTGAGAAACTCCACGAAGCGATCGATGAAATTCAAGCCCGCCATCAGAAAGAGTGCGTCCTTTCCAACCACGTTCATGTTCTACTTCCAAGGCATTAAGGCGACGTGCGATGTAGCTGGAAATTTCGTCTGAGTGCTGGGAATCTTTGAGGAGTTCTGTGTTTAAAGCTCCGAGAATTGCAGCTTGTTCAATTATCCGCATAGGAATGTGATTTGATAGTTGACTTAATAGTTGTTTTTCGACACGCGCTTCTTCAAGCAGTTTTCTTAGATCTTCAGAAGCTATTTGGACTCCGTCAAAGGATATAAAAACAGCACCGTCATCAATAGCTAATGAAAACAAGTGATCTTCCATGGCACTGTCATCTTTAAGATAGACCTCAGAGCTACCTTTTTTTGCTCTATATAGAGGTGGTTGGGCTATGTAGAGATAACCGTTCTCAATAATTTGGCGCATTTTTCGGTAAAAAAAGGTCAATAATAGTGTGCGTATATGGCTCCCATCAACATCTGCATCGGTCATGATAATGATTTTGTGATAGCGGCATTTCTCAATATTAAAGTCTTCATCTCCAATGCCGGTTCCTAATGCCGCAATAAGAGTCCCAATTTCTGCTGAACTTAACATCTTATCAGGCCGGGCTCTTTCAACATTTAGTATTTTGCCCCGCAGAGGAAGAACTGCCTGATTAGCCCGGTGTCGGCCTTGTTTTGCCGAACCCCCAGCACTATCCCCCTCAACAATAAATAGTTCACTTTTCGTTGGGTCCCTTTCCTGGCAGTCTGCGAGTTTTCCAGGTAGGGAAGTAATATCTAATACCCCCTTTCGTCTTGTGAGTTCTCGCGCTTTGCGCGCAGCTTCTCGGGCTATAGCAGCGTCTAAAATTTTATTAACAACCCGCTTAGCATCTGAAGGGTGTTCTTCAAACCATTGTCCTAATATGTCATTGATAATACTTTCCACTATTGGTCGCACCTCAGAGGATACTAATTTATCCTTCGTCTGAGAGGAGAATTTAGGATCAGGCAGTTTTACTGATAATACGCAGGTTAATCCTTCTCGGGCATCTTCTCCAGATATGGTCATTTTTTGTTTGTTTGAAGCAGAAGAAGCTACATACGTGTTTATTACGCGGGTTAGAGCACCCCGAAATCCTGCTAAATGTGTTCCACCATCACGTTGCGGAATATTATTAGTAAAGCAAAGCATGGTTTCGTGGAAGCTATCGTTCCATTGCATGGAAAACTCTACTGTAATTTGATCTTTTTCGGCTCGACCGTTTATCGGTGGGGAATGTGCAGGTTGTTTTGACCGATCAAGAAAAGATACAAACTCTGCAAGTCCTCCTTCATAGAGTAGTTCTGTTGAGATAATTTCTGGTTGGCGCGCGTCGACTATTTTTAGCAAAATGCCAGAATTCAGAAAAGCTAGTTCACGAAGCCGATGCTCCAGAATAGGAAATTGAAACTCTGTCATAGAAAAAATATTTCTTGAAACAAGAAACGTTATTTCGGTTCCAGATACAGGGTTCGAATTTTGATCTAAAGGGGCATCACCAGTGACTTCCAGTGGTTTTACGGCTTTTCCATTTTCAAATTTGATAAAATATGCTTTTCCGTTTCGGAAAATTTTTAGGTCAAGCCAGTCAGATAGAGCATTGACGACTGAAACTCCTACGCCATGCAATCCACCAGAAACTTTGTATGAATTTTGATCAAATTTCCCACCAGCGTGTAGCTGTGTCATTATAACTTCTGCTGCTGAAACTCCTTCTTCTTCATGGATGTCAACAGGAATACCGCGTCCGTTATCAGTTACGGAAACAGATCCGTCGCCGTTTAAGGTTACCTCTATATGATCACAAAAACTGGCTAAAGCTTCATCGATAGAGTTATCGACCACCTCATACACCATATGATGAAGCCCTGAACCATCATCTGTGTCCCCTATATACATTCCAGGACGTTTTCGGACTGCTTCTAGGCCACGCAATACCTTAATTGAGTCCGCACTATAATCGGGTTTGACGATGATAGGATTTTTTCTTGTTTTAGGGTTTTTGGCCATATTAACCAACTTTCTATTTTCTTAATGATAAAATTTATTAACTAGCTTCCATAATTTTTCCATCTCCCACCTGAAAGAAGCGAGCTTGACCCTTTATTTCCTTAAACAGAAAAGGGTCAGTTCCAGTTAGCCAGGCCTGGCAGCCAGATTGGTCAAGAATCTTGAATAGAGCAGAGCGTTTCTTTTTATCTAAATGAGCTGCAATTTCATCTAACAACAGCAATACCGGTTTTCCACATTCTGCAAGTTGAAGTTGGCAATGTGAGAGGACTAGGGATATAAGCATTGCTTTTTGTTCTCCGGTTGAGCAAAATTCGGCTAGTTGGTTTTTTTCTACGTAGGTTACTTGTAATTTGCTCCTGTGTGGCCCAATTTTAGTTTTTTTAGTATAGGCGTCATTTGTACGAGAACTTTCTAATGCTTCTTTAATACGATCCTCTACTTGAAGTGCGGAGCTTTGACTGACCCAATTCTCAATTTGCCCGATCATTTCTATTGAAATACCAGGGAATGGATCATGACCTTGCATGCATTTACTAGATAATGAGTCTACAAGATCTAATCTTGCTACGGCTATTGCGCAACCTTTTTCAGCCATCCTTTGCTCTAATATTGATAGCCAGTCAATATCAGTAGAGGAGTGTTGCTTAGTTAATAAGTAAAGGCGCTCTCGCATTGCTTTTTCATATTCTCTAACACGTCCAGTGTGGGCTGGATCCGAGGCAGAGATTAGTCGGTCAATGAATTGTCGACGTTGTGTCATCCCAGCTGCTAACAATCCGTTCATATTTGGGGTTAGCCAGACAATCGCTATCTGTTTTGAGAGGGCAGTTTGATTTGATTGCTCAGACCCACCAATTCTAACGGTTCTCCGCTCACGTCCTTCGGCAATATCTTTAGCACTTAGTCCGGTTCCAATTTCGAGAATGCCGCCAGGTGTTTTAAGTTTTGCATTTATAGCCCAAGGAAGGGTTTTTTTATTTTGCTCTTGATGACGTACCTGGCGCGATATTTCCCATAGTTTAGCATTTTTTAAGCCACGTCCTGGACCTAGAAATGATAGGGCTTCTAGAATATTAGTTTTTCCTGCACCATTTGGGCCGGTAATAACTACGGACATGCCTCCGGTTTCGATGTTTGCCACCTCATAAGAGCGGAAGTTAGAAAGAGTTAATTTGCAAATTGCAACAACCTTCGGAGGAATTTCAAATACTGTTTTGTCAGTCATGCCCATCGAGATATTATCTTTGAATATAACGCTAGCCAAGTTTAGACTCGCATTGGCATTAAGACAAAAAGAGCGCTATTGTCATTCTTTTCGGAAAACATCGTGGGCGAACCCGAATCAGCCATTGCAATATTGATGCTATCGCTACTTATTTGGCGTGTAATATCTAAAAGGTAGGCTGCATTAAATCCAATTTCCATAGAATTTCCGCCATACTCAATATCAAGTTCTTCACTAGCACTTCCATGGTCAGGACTAAAGGCTTCAAGTGTTAGCTTATTTCTTGCTATATTAAGTTTTACAGCACGTGACTTTTCCGCTGAAATTGCCGATACTCTGTCTACTGCATTGGCAAAACTATTGCAGTCTATCTCTAGAAACTGGTCATTGTTAGTAGGTATAACGCGTTGATAGTCAGGAAAAGTTCCATCGATAAGTTTTGAAACAAGCACGGCATTTCCAAATTCCAACCTTACTTTGTTTTCTGAAGCGGAGATCTGTATTTCGTCATCGGTTTCTTCAATGAGTTTTCGTAATTCGTTAACCATTTTGCGGGGGAGGATGATGCCAGGTATATTTTCAGCGCCATCCGGAAGAGGTATATCTTTGCTTGCTAGTCTATGTCCATCAGTGGCTACAGCGCGTAACATTGGGCTGCTAGCATTTTCTGAGGCATGCAAATATATGCCGTTTAAGTAATATCTTGTTTCTTCGTTGGAAATGGCAAACTTAGTTCTATCAATAAGTTGGCGCAGATTATCCGCAGGTATGGTGAACCTGTGATCGTAGTTATCAGTATCCATTACTGGAAAATCTGTGGTGGGGAGACTAGACAGTGTTGTTTGATATCTACCAGAACGTAACACTAATTGGTTTTCACTAATACTTTCTATTGCTATCTCAGAGCCTTCCGGTAATTTTCGTATGATTTCATATAACGTGTGGGCTGGAACTGTTGTAGACCCCGGAGATGAAGAATTTGTTTTTATATTTACGGAAATCTCTAAATCTAAATCGGTAGCATTTAGAGTTAACGTATTCGGGTCAACACTCAATTTTACATTAGCTAAAATTGGAATCGTGTTTCTACGCTCCACCACGCTTTGGATGTGGCTTAAAGATCTCAGCAAATTAGTCCGATCAATTGTAATTTTCATTTTCGAGCAACATTCTATTTATAGACTTGTTTGACTTTATCGTCACAGTATTCCAAAGGTACTTGCAGAGATACTGAAAAACTAACGGAATCACGTGGATGTCAGAACTTCTTAGTACTACAATGAGATTGGCATTAATTTTCGAGCATTCGCTTTAAAAGCTCCACGTCTTCGCCAAAGCCCTGATCTATATCACGCAATTCATCAACTTTTCGTATTGCATGCATGACTGTTGTATGGTCTCGCCCGCCGAACTTCCGGCCAATTTCCGGAAGCGAACGTGCTGTTAACTGTTTTGCAAGATACATTGCAACTTGACGGGGGCGTGCTACTGATCTAGCTCGCCTAGCCGAGTGCATGTCAGAGATGCGGATATTAAAATGCTCCGCAACACGTTTTTGAATTTCGTCGACCGTGACTCGCCGGTCATTTGCTCGCAACAGATCATGTAATACATCATGTGTGGCTTCCATCGATATTTCGCGACCTACTAGTTGAGCGTGGGCGACAACACGATTTAAGCCTCCTTCTAATTCGCGCACGTTAGACGTGATTTTGTGTGCAAGAAACTCTATGACCTTCCGAGGGACCTTCGCGCTTAGTTGCTCTGCTTTGGATTCTAATATTCCGAGACGCAATTCATATGTAGTTGCATGAATGTCAGCTACCAGGCCACAATTTAACCTGGAAACCAATCGTTCTTCCATTCCTAGGTCGGAAGGAGATTTGTCTGCAGAAATCACTATTTGACGCCCTTGGTCAACTAAAGCATTAAACGTGTGGAAAAATTCCTCCTGGGTAGACTCCTTTCCAGCAATGAATTGAACATCATCTATCATCAGAACATCAGCCGATCTGAACTGGTCTTTAAAGTCAACAGTAGATTTTTCACGTAACGCCCGAATAAATCGGTACATGAATTTTTCAGCTGACATATATATAACAGCTCTTTTAGGGGCGGTATTTCGGATATGCCAGGCGATCCCATGCATCAAATGAGTTTTTCCAAGTCCAACCCCCCCATACAAGAATAGTGGATTGAACGGCAAAGACGAGGCTTCTGACACCCGTCGCGCTGCCGCATACGCAAATTCATTTGGTTTTCCTACCACAAAATTTTCGAATGTGAAGCGTGGATCTAATGGAGCAGAAAGAATATCATCGGCGCCAACGTTCTTACTTTTGGGGACGCTTTCTGAAGCAGTAACTTCGGAATTCAGGGGGCCTAAATTGGTGCGCGAGACTCGGTCTGCGTTGACCCTGATTTCTACTTGCTGAATGTCGCTGTTCAGGGTGCGCCACAATTCCCTTAGGTCTTCAGCATAATGTGCTAGGATCCAATCACGCATAAATCGGGTTGGGACTGTTAAGTATGCTGTCCCACCATCAACTTTTCGAACTACAATTGGCTTAATCCAACTTTGATATGCTGCCTCACCAATATCTTGCCGGAGTCTTTCGACCAACTCGTTCCACTGTTCAGATACAGATTTTTTGGTCTCAGTTGAAGTTGGAATATTGACTCGCCGATTTGTCATATCACTTGATAGCCCCAAAAGATTGCATCTCCAATGTTTGCGGGATCGCAAAAAATTATGTCGGCGACGCTACACTCTATTAATTTAAAAACACAAGGCAGGTCTGAATTAGCTGACAATATTAATCAGATATCAACACCAGCCCACCACCTAAGAAAATCAATTTTTAGTTAATATTATATACAAACTTTTCTAACAGAATTTATCTACTGAAAAACAGTGCCAATTTTTCAAGCAAGCATCTACATGCGCGATATTACTTTTACTAAGCTTTGCTGGTCAATAGGGATCGATGAAGAACAGTGTAAAAAAATAAAAAAAATCGATTGACAAATTCGAAGAATTCGAATCCATAGGATTCTTGATTCGCGTTTTATATACGATAGGAGCGTATAGTGTCTAGTTACTCTAATTAGCTTCTCTCTAATTCTTAGCGCTAGGTATTAACTTTTCAGTTTTTTGACCCTAACCGATAGACGAGAGAGTTTTCGGCGCATCATGTTTCTATCAATCACACCCTTTTGTGCCCCTCTTGCTAGCTGCGGTTCGGCAACTCGAAGGGCAGTAGATGCAGCTTCGTGGTTAGCGCTTTCAATGGCCTCTTCAACTTTTCGAACATATGTCCTAACCGAGCTGCGGCGCGAACCATTTATTTGAGTCCGTCGATTTGTTTGGCGAATTCTTTTTTTTGCAGAAGCGTGATTGGCCATATAGAAAAGGTCCATCTATGAGAATTTGAAAACAAAGGCAGGCTTATATAGCCGGCAAAACAAAGCGTCAAGCAATCAAGGTCATAGTTATAAAAAAATTCTCAGGAAAAACAATTAATTATTTTTCGGTCTGAGCATAAATGTTACCAAGGTATCGTTTCCAGAACGGGTTACATTGATATTTAGAATCTCATCTTCACGATCATAAATGTCGTTTCGAATTCTCTTCCATCCAAGTTGGGGTAGTGTTTCTCTATAGAAAACTCTAACTGCATTTGGTGTTTTTCTTCCTACCACTTGTGCTTCAGCTATCCGACCGCCAATTGTCTCAAAAATAATCTTTTCAGAGTGAAGCTCCGTCATCCCAGGTGCTACAGGAATATCTTCGATTGTTGAGAGAAAATTGCCTGACAGCGGAACTTGTTCTGCACTTGATACTGAACAAAGGAAAATCAAGTTAATTGCTAAAATAAATAGTCTGGAAATATGGCGTTTTTTTGTCATTTTTGATGCGTAGAGCAAAAAAAGGTTGGTCGCCCACTTTGAATTATTTTCCTTATTCCATGGTTACAATTGCAGTTTTCACATGACTTGCCATCTCGACCATAAACCGAAAATTTATTTTGAAAGTACCCAATTTTCCCATCTGGGTCTTGATGATTTCGGAGTGTAGCTCCTCCTGCCTCAATTGCTTCGATCAGAACATTTTTTATTGCCTCAACTAAATACTCAGCTCTTTTCCCGCGTATATTGTAAGCCGAACGCCGGGGCGAGAGTCTTGCCCTAAAAAGTGCCTCACATGCATAAATATTGCCTATCCCGGCAATTAGCTTTTGATCTAACAGAGCAGGTTTTATTGCGCCTTTCCGTTTTGCTAAGTTGTTTATCAAAATTTCTGCATTAAAATATTCCGATAAAGGCTCTGGCCCAAGGGACCGGAGCATCGGATGACAGTTGAGTTTTCTGGAATCCACTAAATCCATAAAACCAAAACGCCTTGGGTCATTATAATGAACAATAGTATCTGTATTTGTCATAAAAGTAACGTGGTCGTGTGCATTGACTCTAAGGTCTTGTTTGCTCATTAAACGAAAAGAACCCGACATTCCAAGATGAGCGACTAGAATGTCTTTTGTATCAAGATAAAACAAAAGGTACTTTGCTCTCCTCTGAATGCAATGTATGGTTCGACCGGTCAAACGTTTCTTGAAGTTTTCTGGGAAAGGGAAGCGAAGCTTTTGCTTGTTCATTGTGATACCGGTAATACGTTTCCCGGTTAACGCAGGCTCAAGAATTCGTCGGATTGTCTCAACCTCCGGTAATTCCGGCATATCAAGACCTCTTTTCTTTAGTTTCTATTACATTATAGTATTTGGTTGCCGTTATCGAGTAGTAGCTTAATGAGACTAAAATCACTTAATATAATAAAACATACAATGAAAAAGAAAAATCTTTCTCTCAATAAATCAATTGCAGAACGTGAAAAGTCTTCTTTAGTGGAGAATGTATTCTCTTCGGTAGCTAGTCATTATGATTTAATGAACGATTTAATGAGCATTGGTCGGCACCGCAGTTGGAAGAAAGCAATGATCAAATGGTTGTCACCTCAGCCAGGAACACGGATATTGGATGTTGGAGGCGGAACAGGTGATATTGCTCTTGGCGTGCTAAAACAAGCAGGAAATCCAGGACCTGAAGTAATAGTCGCTGATATCAATCCTAATATGTTAGAGGTTGGACAAAATCGCGCTTTAGATAGAGGTGTATTAGAAGAAATCAGCTGGGTAGTTGCCGATGCGGAATCTTTACCTTTTCCTAACAAGTCAGTTGACATTTATGTGACAGCTTTTTGTTTGCGAAATGTTTCACGGTTAGACGTTGCGTTATCAGAAGCTTTTCGCGTATTAAAACCGGGTGGCCGTTTTATGTGTTTGGAATTTAGCAGAATTCAATTGCCAATTTTTTCGTTTTTTTATGATGCTTGGTCCTTTAAGGCAATCCCAAGAATAGGTGCTTACGTTGCCAATGACCGAGAAGCCTACGAGTATCTAGTTAAAAGTATACGTCAATTTCCTGATCAAGAGACGTTTCAGGAAATTATTGAAGCCGCTAATTTTTCGTATGTGCGCACAAAGAATTTATCAGGTGGGATTGTGGCTATACACTCAGGATGGCGCAGCTAGCTGCTCAAGATCAATCTAATCCCAGTGCAGGTTATATTCGTTCGGTTCGGTCTCCAGTTAAGTTAGGTTAATTCCCGCTTATTTAGAGCGAGAGGGCATGGTAACATAATAAATATTTTTCATAGCGTTGCGCTATTAATAGTAAAATTACCAAAAAAATCTTCTGCAAGCGCTTACTAGTAGAATTTTTTGCATATTCAGCTGCTACTTTTCTCGGTCATAAAGAAATATTTTACCACCTCTCTGAATTGTCTTAACTTGTATAGGTTTGATATAAGTTAAATTTAAGAAACAAAAACTCTTAATGTTGCCTAAAAATTTCTACTTTTGCTTTAATTACTTTACTATTTAATATGTGCTGGATACCGGAATAGCTTTTCATGATTTATTAATAAACTTTGTTGGGACTTTTTTGTGCGAAAAAAAAGAATACTTCTTATCATATCGGGCGGTATTGCTGCTTATAAAGCTCCAGAATTGGTTAGATTGTTCAATGACCAAAGCATTGACGTCAGATGTATTTTAACGGATTCAGGGGCAGCTTTCGTTTCACCTATGACATTAGAGGCAATTTCAGGGGACCGGGTTTTCCAGAATTTATTTTCTCTTACTGATGAACATGAAATGGGTCACATCAAGTTGCCGCGCTCGGCAGACCTTCTTCTGGTGGTTCCAGCAAGCGCTAACATTTTGGCAAAAATGGCTAGGGGTCTTGCAGATGACCTAGCAACAACAGTGTTACTCGCTTCAGACAAACCAGTTTTTGTTGCGCCAGCTATGAACAAAAATATGTGGCAACACCCGGCAACTCAAGAAAATGTAAAAATACTTGATGACCGAGGAGTTGGAATTATTGGGCCAGCAGAGGGGGATATGGTTTGCGGAGATTATGGTGTGGGGCGAATGGCCGATCTTAATACAATCGTTTCAGTGGTTTTAAAACACTTTGGAATAATTGATAAAAAACCACTTGGAGGCAAACGAATTTT
>PBKU01000029.1 GCA_002722175.1 Magnetovibrio sp. | reverse complement strand
TTTCTTGGATTGTCTATTACTCCTGTTGCTGAAGTCGCTGCCTTATCGTTTGCCGCTCCAATCTATGCAACGTTAATTGCTATTTTTCTATTTCGTGAATGAGTAGGGATGTTTCGCTGGATTGCTATTTTTGTTGGTTTTGCTGGGGTCTTGGTAATTGTGCGGCCAGGTTTTGAAAATTTAGGATTTGGCCAGATTCTAATTCTTGGTTCTGCCTTTGGGTGGGGCATCTGTATCGTTATGGTCAAGGAACTTGGAAAAACAGAATCAGCGGTTACAATTACTGCGTATATGTCAATTATAATGGCGCCACTAATCTTGCCGATCGCAGCGTATCACTGGATCTGGCCAAATCCAAATCAACTTGGCTGGCTGCTGTTTTTGGGGGTTCTGGGGGGGCTTGGGCAGTTTGCGATGTCAGAGGCTTTGAAGCTTGCCGATACCCATGTGGTGACACCGGTTGATTATCTCCGATTGATCGTGGTTTCCATTCTTGGTTATTTTGTTTTTGGCGAAGTTCCGGATAGATATATTTGGATTGGGGGGACCATGATTTTAGGTGCCGTTTCATTCATCGCATATCGTGAGCATGTCACTAGAAAATAGCAGTGCTGTTAATCTAATTTTAATTTCATCTCGAATTTCGGGAGCTTTATATTTTTATATGCTAATTGATTCCAGAGAAGAGCGCAGATATTCGCGTTGTTTTGGGTCTTTGTACGTTTGCCCCTCGACAAAAGTTTCTATGGTGCTTTCTGACATTGCAACGGCTTGTTTAAGAACTTCAGCTGCCTTTATTTTTTCGTCATTTTTGGAAAGCGACGCTGCGAGGTAATAGAGGCTGTTGCGAGTTGGAACCTTTAATTTATTAAAACTTTCAATTGCGGCATTATAGTCTTCAAGCCAGTAGTAACACATTCCCTCGTCTTCAAACAAAATATCAGGGCAGAACGGATCAATTCTTTTTGCTGATAAAATTGTTTCAAGGGCTTCTTTGGGTTCATTGACATAAATTAGGAAGGTAGCATATCGAGCGAGAATGTATGCGTCGCTTGGGCAAAGTTCCTTTGCTTTTTCGTGATGATACCGAGAAGACTCAAATTCATTATTTGCAAGTTTTATTGATCCCATAATTCGATTTGCTTCGGGATCGTCAGGATCAATTTCCAGAGCCCGTTCAACCGACGCGATGCAATCTTGAAGCCAAACTTCAAGTGGACGTTCGCCAGGGTTCCATTCATTTACGTTCGCATAGGAGCAGGCGCGCCATGCATGTGCCCGGGCGTAGGATGGGTCAACTTCAATTGCCTTTTCAAATAGTTCATAAGCCTTTTCAGCATTTTCGCGCGAAATCCCGCTTCTTCGGTGATACTCCAGACCTTTGAGAACAAGATCATAAGCGGCAAGGTTTTCCGGCCTTGAGCTTGATACCTGTTGAACTGCATCGGCATCTATCCGGCCAACGACAGTTGACACTATAGTTTTGACAAGCTCGTCCTGTATATCAAAAATATCCTCGATCGTTGTATCAAAGTTATTCGACCAAACAGTGTTTTCTCTCGACACTGATATAAGGGTTGAGTTAATGCGTAATTTGGGGCCGAGCTTTCGCACGCTTCCTTCGACAATATAACGTACGCCAAGTTCCTGCCCAATTTGTTTCGGTGACTTTGCGCTATCCCGGTAGGAAAAGCTTGCATTTCCTGAAACAACAACCAGTTTCTTGAATCTTGAGAGAGCGGCGACAAGATCTTCAGAAAACCCTTCACAGAAATAGGCTTGTTCTTCATCCTTGCTAAGATTCTTGAATAGCATTACGGCAATTGAGCCAGCCTCAGCCTTTACAATATTTACTTGCGGTGGCTCCTCACTATGATGAACCCATCGGACCCCACCTCTTGATTGAATAATAAAAAAAGCTTGAACTGGTTGTTCGATATTTTTTAGATTTAATTCTCCAGCGTCTTCAAATGAGATCTTTAGTTTCTGACCAACCATATCAACAACATTTTTTGATAGGCAAATTCCTGAGGGCTTAGCTTCGGATTCAAGTCTCGAGGCAATGTTGACTGCGTCTCCAAAAAGGTTGCCTTCTGACACCATCACATCTCCAATATTAATTCCAACACGAAAAAGCATTTTCTGACTATCGGGCACATCTTCATTTAAAGCCTGCATTTTACCTTGAAATTGAACGCCACATTCCGTCGCCTTTATGGGACTTGCAAATTCGGCAATTATGCTATCGCCGGCACTTCCAAAGATGACCCCACCGTATTCAGCTATAATGCCGTCAATGATTTTGCGCCTTTGTTTTAAAATTCTAAGCGTTTCAACTTCGTCAGACTCCATCATTTTGCTGAACCCAACAACGTCTGCTGCAAGAATTGTGCTTAGTTTACGTTCCATCGAGAAATCTTTTCCCTAGTGTCTATTGATAATGATTAGAGTTGAATTAACTAATTCGAAATAAAATGTAGCATAACGTTCATTTACAAAATTCTCGAGCTTTTTTCAACAGTTGGAGTTTTAGAGATGAAATGTACTAAATGTAGTTCTACCAAGGTGTTTTTAGAGTCTAACGGCACAGTTCATTGTGAAGATTGCGACAATAATTCAATGAAGCCTGGTTTTGGCTTGCATTTTCAGCCAAAGTCTGACGACCCTTACCATGATCTTGTTTGTATCGACCAGTATTCTGTTGGATGATAATGGATGACTTATATCAGTTTTGGATTTTAGCGGGCATCCTTGCGGGTCTATATCGTTTCAGGAAACATTCCTTGTTTGAGATCCTAAAGTTTTCCATTGGTGCATTTATTCGCCGATCTAAAATTATTTTAGAAATGCTTTTTAGAGCACCTAAATTGACCGTTGTTACGGTTGTCGGATTTATTTTGTATTTTGCACAAAAGTAATGAATACAATTGTCTACCAATTTTGGTTATAGTTTGATAGTTTGGCCCAGAAACATAACCTTTTTTTACCCTATATAAAGAATTCTTGTAATTTCTGTAGCCTCTTTAGATGAGCGTTACATTTTTGGTGACGTGGTCTATTTTTCTCCTGATTACGCTCTGTTATATTGGATGCGGTGGAACTTGCTAATTTTCACTAATGACACGGGTGTTAAGATGAAAAAAGTAAAGTCAAAACTCGATATAACCGAAGAGCGCACCGTAATTTCAGTGGTAGATGCAATATCTCTGGTGTATGATATATTTTGGAACCTAGGCTGTAGTGAAAAAGCCGCCCGGATTGTTTCAGAGCATCTTGTTGATTCAAATCTTTGTGGTGTCGAGTCCCATGGAATAATGCGTACGCTTCAATACGCTGATCAGTTCAAAAAGAATTACATGGTAGCTCGTGGAGAGCCAATCCTAAGAGCCACCTCAAAAGGTATGTACGAGGTAGATGGTCAAAAAGGAATAGGTATTCCCGCAATGAAGCTTGCATTTGAGCACGGGGCAAACCTAGCTAAAGACAGGGGTTTTTCAGTTATTGCAATTCGCAACGTCGGGCATACCGGGCGTCATGGTGCTTACGCAGAAAGATCGGCGAGTGCGGGTTTTTTTTCCTTTTTACTCGGCGGCGGAAATCGGCATTCATGGCGACAGGTTGCCCCATTCGGAGGAGCTCGTCCCATGCTTCCGACAAATCCATACTGCATTGGTATTCCAGGTGGTGAATTTGGCCCTGTAATAGTCGATTTTGCAACTTCCAAGATTGCGGGTGGATGGATTTATGCTGCGCAGAGTGCGGATGCCCTTCTGCCAGAAGGGTGTATTGTGGATGTCAATGGAAAAGAGACACGTGATCCAGCAGATTATTTTAATGGGGGTGCAATTCTTCCGGCTGGTGGTCCGAAGGGGTATGCTCTTGCCTTAGTTGCCGAACTTCTCGCAGAAGCAGATCTTGGACCCGTAACAACTGAGGCCAACTGGCTTTTAATGACAGTTTCCATACGACATTGGTGTGAAACAGGAAGAATGAATCAAATAGCAGAAGAAATTTTGCGGGAAATACGGGATTGTCCTCCTGCAGAGGGATTTAAAAAGGTGGAGGTCCCAGGAGAGAGAGAACGCGAACATCGGGAAAAGTCAAACGGGAAGATTGCCATTCCCAAAAAAACATGGAATCAGATATGTAATCTCTCAGACCAGCTTTTAGTCGAAGTTCGAAAAGAGAAATAAATATTTTCTAAAACCTGAAATATTTGTAATTTGTATTATTTTGAAAATTGTTTGATGTCTAAACAAGATCATATAAAAAATATTGCTGAATGGGTTGTTGGGCTAAAAACAGACCATGTTTCCCACGATGTAATTCATATTGCAAAGCGGGTTGTCCTCGATACGATCGGGGTTGTTTGTGCAGGAAAGAAACACCAGATAACTGGAACACTTCTTCACGCACTTTCACAAAAGCTAGATGGTAGAGCTGGTTGTACCGTTGTTGGTGGCTGCAAAGCCAATTCACAGGATGCTTCATTGATTAATGGTACTGCGGCCCATGTATGGGACTTCGACGATGTTAGCTATGCCGGAATATTACATGGTTCCGCTGTTATATTGCCAGCCGTTCTCGCTATCGCAGAGGAAAAAGGTGCCTCCGATGAGAAAATACTTTTATCTCTTATAGCAGCCTCGGAGGTCACCTATGTTCTGGGTGAAACCGCAGGCCATGGCCACTATGAAGCAGGGTGGTGGAGCACGGGTACCCTAGCTACAATAGGGGCAACTGTAGGGGCTGCAAAACTATTTGGCTTAAACGAACAGCAAACTGCAAATGCCATTTCGCTAGCTGTTTGCAGAGCCGGAATTCCAAGAGCTGTTGTTGGGACCTCAGCTAAGCCATTGCTATGTGGCCATTCGGCTAAAGTTGGCATAGAGCTAGCGTTTTTTGCCACCCTTGATATACAGGGACCGGCTAATATACTGGAACGGGAAAATGGATTTTTCGACCTTTTTAAGCCGGATCAACCCAGACTGGAAATACTTTCCAGCCTGGGCGCCAAGTGGCGCCTGCAGGAACCTGGTATATTAACTAAAAAATACCCCGTGTGCTCTGCGGCTCTTGCCGGGGCCGAACAAATTTGCCGACTCAAACGCAAACATAAATTCAATTACAAAGACATTAATTCCATTGATGTTGAGGTGTCCGAGTTGGTTGCATTAAGTCTTCGTTCTTTTGATGACCCTCAAACTGCTCGCGAATGTCAGTTTTCCATACCATTTATTGTGGCCTGTGGCGTATATTATGGGGATCTGAAATTAGAACACCTTACGCTTGAGACTCTAAAGAAAAATGAGATACGTACTTTGATGGCAAAAGTTAACTGGAAGGTAAATCCTGAATTTTCCAAGAAGAAATTTTTCGGAAACGCCCCCGAGTGTTATCGCATTTGCGTAACAATGTTAGATGGATACGAGGTTTCAGATTTTTTAGGGATAGCTTCTGAAATGAGCGATTCTCAGATCGTAGATAAGTTTTTTTCGTGTGTTAAATTTTCCAATGGCAATTTTAAACATGCTGAAAAAGCGGTTCAAATTCTATCAGAAAAAAGAAATAGAAAACAAAAACATAGCATTCTAAACAATATCCACAATCTTTTTTGAGATTAAAAAATTGATCGCATTGACAGATAATAAAAAGTTTTAACGCAGTTTAATTTTACTAAAGTTTTGGTGGAGAAAGACCTCTCCTTCCATGATTCTTCTAGCAGTTCGCCCAAGGGTTGCCCGCGATACTTTATATTGTGACTCGTTAAATTCAATTTTGCTTTCAGTTTCTATTATTCCGGAAGGGTGTCCAAACAGAACTTTTAGATTTTGCCGAGTGTTATGCCGGCAAACTTCGTGCACAATTGTACCTGGAATTCTGCTGGCAACCCCTGTGCATACAGTGCTTGTTCCGGCGTATGTTTTATGTGCTTGTTGCATGAACATAAGCCGGGAGAGAAAATCACATTGGTCTGAAGAAATTGGTGTTCCTGTCATTTCATTACAATAGCCTTGGGAGGGCGCAACGATTGCTATTAGCGGTGTCGCTGGGCTCTCAGTTCTTGACGCTTCCGAATCGTTGATAATACCCATCGCGAGAGCAGCATGACCTCTAATTATTTCCAGTCGATCTAATAAATCAGGGTTTGAATCAATTTGTTCTGAATTTTCATTTCCTTTTAACCCCAGGTCTGTGGCACGGACAAATACATGTGCATTCCCAATATCTACCATCGAGCTCTCCAAGGCACCTATACCGGGTATTTTCAGAACATCGATTGGATTTCCTGTCGGTAGGAGTTTCCCGGTGCTTGCTCCTGCCGTATCAGAAAAATCAACATTTATTTTTGCACCCTTACCGGGAACACCTGGTATAGAATAATTTCCAGTTTCCATGGGCATTCCATTTTTAACTGGAATTTCTGCTGTCAACATACGATTTAGATTAGTATTGTAGATTTTGACGACAGTTATCGGTTCGAGACCCTTGATTAACTTTTCCCAGATTGCAAACACACCTACACCAGATGTTAGGTTCCCGCAAAGAGCTCGAAAATCAACAAATGCGTCGTTAATTCCAACTTGTCCGAAGCTATAAATCAAATCTGCCCCTGCCGCATGTGAATTTTTAAAGGGTTGAGTTCCAATAATACAGACTTTACTTGTTAATGGATCCGCACCTCCTAATCCGTCGATTTGCCTTCGGTCGGGAGAGCCAAATATTGAGAGAATCATTTTTTTTTTCGTGAGGAGGTCTTGGGGAAGGTCTGTATCTTTCAGATATATTCCTTTACTTGTACCACCCCTTAATATCATGCACGGAATTGAAAGGACCATTATTCGGTTTTAGTTCAGTTATGTAAAAAATCAATCATAAAATGGCGCAATTATTTTTGTTAAGTTTTGGTGTTGTCTCTAATGGCTGAAAACGTACAATATCATCAGGTTTGCCTCATGACCAAAGCTGGGAAACCAATCTATCATAAATGGACTTACAATTGGAAAGGAAAGCATTTCGAATGTGCAAGATAATTTTTGGAGAGATTAATTGCCGTCAATAACTGTACTTACGCCGACCGGCACACTGGGTTATGGTTTTGGCATCGAAGCATTTAAGCGTGGCATGGCGCTTCGCCCAGATGTAATTGCTGTTGATGCTGGTTCGACTGATCCTGGGGCATATTATCTTGGATCAGGAAAACCGTTGGTTTCAAGGTATTCCACAAAATATGAACTAACAACTTTAATATTGGCCGCCTGCTCATCACAAATTCCCTTGATCGTCGGTAGTGCAGGGGGGGCGGGAACAAAATCGCACGTAGACTGGACGGCACAAATTGTTAGAGAGATCGCTACGGAAAATAATCTGAAATTTAATCTTGCGACCATTTATGCGGATGTTTCAGTCGAGCGTGCTCGGAAAGCGGTGAAGCAAAGAGAAATTCAAAGATTTGAAGCAAGCTTTGCGCTAACTTCAGAAGTGCTGGATGAAACTGTTTCTTTAGTTGCACAAATGGGGCATGAGCCGATCGTGGAAGCGCTTCGTCAAGGCGCGCAGGTAATTATTGCAGGTCGGGCCGTTGATGACTGCGCAATTGCCGCCTTTCCAATTTGGCGGGGGGCTGATCCTGCCCAATCAATCCACATGGGCAAAGTTCTTGAATGTGGAGCCTTCTCAGCTGAACCGTTTGCAATGGATGTCATGATTGGGGTCGTTAATGGAAGTGATTTTATTTTAGAACCAGGATCGTTAGATAGAAGGGCTTCGCTCGAATCTGTAGCTGCTCATTCGCTTTATGAACGGGAAAATCCATATATACAGGTGGGTCCTGGTCATAATCTTGACCTTCACCAATGCGCATACGAACAGGTTGGTCAAAGAAGTGTTCGTGTTTCTGGCGCAATATATGAAGAGAACCCTGAGTATTGGGTAAAAATAGAGGGTGCACGTATCGCTGGCTACCGAACGATCTTTATCGGTGGAATAAGGTGTCCAACAATGATTGGGAATATTAATGAAATACTTGAACAGGTTCGCCAAAATACTATTTCCTATTTTAAGCCAAATGATATTCAGATTGAATACCATGTGTATGGGAGGGATGGGGTAATGCGTGGTCTTGAGCCTCAAAAAACGATTACATCACATGAACTGGGGTTGGTGATTGAAGTTCTTGCAAGTAATCAGGAAATGGCTCATGGGGCTTGCCACCATATTTCCGGGACGCTTTTACACGAACAATGGGATGGACAGTTCAACACTTCAGGAAATATTGCGGTACCGTTTTCCCCCTCCGAGATTGATAGTGGTCCAGTCTATGTATTCTCAGCATATCATTTGATGAAGACGGAGGGAGCAATGGAATTGTTTCCGATTAACTTTGAGGAAGTTTAGATGCGGAATACGAATGTTCCCTTAAGCCAGCTTGCAAAAATAATACGGTCAAAAAATGCGGGACCATTTCGGCTAACTTTTGATGTGATCTTTGACAATGATCAAGCATACGAACTGGTTCGGGATAGCAAGGCTCTTAATAAAACTGCGATTGGAAAGGCATTTTCGGTTGATGAGACGCAAATTGCATCAATCTTTGCTGTAAATTCTGCTAGGGCAATTAAAATTACAATGTTTCGACCTGTTGATCAGGGGTCTGTTGGTGAGACAGATAGTTACGGCTGCCAGCAACATGTACCACTGTTAGATATTAAAATTCCCGCACCAATGAAAACTGATTATGAATAGGACTGACAAACCAATTTAAATGTCGGTAATGGATAGTTTTTCTTCATATCTCCAGAAACAAGAGTTAAAGTCGAATTAGGTCTTATTTGTGTTCTATTTTCACCAACGACTCGTGATAACAGGCTTGCTCCTTCATCTAATGCAATTTCTGCAAGGACAATTGGTACTTCAGCAAAGAAAGCAGGGTGATTTGGCCTGTGTATGAGGGTGAAGGACAATACCTTGCCATGGCCATTGGTAGGAAGCCACCTTATATCGATTGAAAAACATTTTGGGCAAAACGGTCTTGGATAGAAAAAAACATGATTACAGTTTTTACAGGACTGGACTAAAAGCTTTCCTTCTTTGTGCCAGGCTTCAAGGAATGTCCGATTTAGCGAAGTTTCCTTAGGCTTCGGATAGGCGTGTCCGTTGGACGGTTTTTCTTTGGTCATCAATTTACCGCTAATATTGCTGCTGAAGTAGATAGCCCGTGGCCGTAACCAACCATTCCATAACCAGAGGCAAGGGCTCGTAAGGCATTCTTTACTTGTCGGTCACCTGCTTCTTGGCGCAACTGGCATACGGCTTCTGTTATCAACATTAGGCCTCCCGCCATACCAGCTTGTCCGACAGATAATTGCCCCCCTCCTGTATTTATTGGGAACGACCCGTTGTAGGCAAGGCTATGTTCATCAAGGAGTCTGCCAACTTCACCCTTTGCACAAAACCCAAGGTCTTCAAGTTGAATTGCAACCATTATCGGGTAATCATCATAGGCGTTGACAAAATTCATATCCATTGGGCCAAATCCAGCTAGATCCCACAGCCTGTCTTTATATAGTTTCCAGGCACCCTCTAAGGGGATGATTTCTCCTGGTGGATGGTTATGATGTTCAAAACCAGATAGTACTTGCACTGCCTTTCCTTTCTGCACTCGGTCAGTAGGGCCAATGATCACGGCATCAGCACCAGAGCAGGCCATTACACAGTCAAACAGGCGTAAAGGCTCCGCAATCAGGCGAGCGTTAAGATACTGCTCCATAGTCAAGGGCCTACGGAATAGGGCGTTTTCGTTTTGGCATTGCATTTTTGCGTTGATCTATACAAATTCGTCCTAACTGTTCACGGGTTGTACCGAATTTCTGCATATGTTTGTTTGTAACCATAGCAAACAGCCCATTAGGGCCGCCAAATCCATGAGGTGCAAGATAATCGCGCACTGCTCCGTTTAGGTTATCCATCATATCAAATAATTCTTGGACATTGTATGAATCGCCGACGACAACCAGCACATTTTGTACATGCCCTGCTTCGACTGCACGAATAGCGTTCAGGACAGCAGCAATAGGCCCACCACTTCCCGCAGTCACCATGTAGGCCCAGCTTATTGAAATGCCAAACTGTTCGGCGAGAGTTACTGCGTTATCAGGATGAAGTTGAAAAGATCCAACAGCTAGACCATCAATTTCCTGAATGGTTAAGCCTGCGCTATTTAAGGCAAGCCTCGTGGCATCGGCCAGGATCGACGTTAAGGAATGAGTTGTCTTTTTTTCATAAGATGATTGGCCGTAGCCTATAATACTTACTTCCTGCATTATTCTTTACTTTTCTTCAGATTATCCTATTTACGCTAAGTTCTTGTATTTCTTTTTCAGATAAACCTAGCAGGCGGTGAAAGACTTCATAATTGTCTGCACCCATTGGTTTCCCCGCCCAGCGAATCTTTCCGGGTGTTCTTGTTAATTTTGGTACAGGTGCTGGCATCTTTATCATGCCTAACTTTGGTTCGAGTAATTCAGCTATCATTTCACGCGCTTTAATATGTGAATCAATAAAAATATCCTCGATATTATGAACTTTTCCAACGATAACACGATGTTTAGCCATTTTATCAAGAATAGTTGCTGCGTTGTTTTGTCCAAACCATTTAGCAACTTCGGCGTCTATAGTGTTTCGGTTTTGAACTCGATCAGCCATAGTCGTATAACGTTTGTCTGTTTTTAAATCAAAGCGCTCCATTGCATCTAAGAGCGACTGAAACAGTTGGTCAGAGCCAATAGACAATGAAACATATTCACCGTCACGTGTTTTATAAATATTTCTTGGGACATCCTCTTCCATCTGATTACCAAGACGCTTTTTCATTTCCTTGTTTTGATCCCAGCGTAATACAGCTGTTTCTATAATTCTAAGCAATGGTTCATAAAGTGCAGTATCAACGATTTGACCAAAGCCTGAGTGTTGTTTCTCATTCAGTGCAGCAAGTGCACCGAAAGCAGAAAAAACCCCAGCTAAATAATCAGCCATGGGGAATGGTGAAACCATGGGCCCACGATTCCTATAACCTGTAAATGATGATAGTCCAGAAAAACATTCTGCAATCGTAGCATAACCACCTTCATTCTTCATCGGGCCACTCTGTCCATAACCCGAAACCCGAACCCAAACCGCACCTCCGACATTTGAGGCAAGTTCAGAAGGGTTAAAACCCCATCTTTCCAGTGTTCCTGGCCTAAAGTTTTCAATAACAATATCTGACAGGTCAATTAGGGTTTTTGCAATATTGGATCCCTCTGGTTTTGAGATGTCTAGAGTAATAGTTTGTTTTCCTCTTGCCATTGAACGCCATAAAAGTTCTTCTCCGTTTTTGAATGGCGGCCATTGGCGGAGGGGGTCAGGTGTTCCTGGTTTTTCTACTTTTATTACATCGGCTCCAAAATCGGCAAGCATAGTCCCGCAAAAGGGACCGGCTAACATCGAACCCAATTCCAGAACTTTTATACCAGACAAAGGTCCGGTAGTTTGAGCCTTATTTTTTTTGCCTTCACTCATCGCTTACTCTTTCGTTTTGGTGTCGCATGTCCACGAATATTGGTGGAGGTATCTAAAATTTAATAATTCTTTTATAAATTTCTATAAAAATGAGAAAAATATTTTGAGTTCTTTACTTGAAAAAATAGAGTGTAAGCTCAACCGATTATTGTGTAAAAAATACAAATCTTACTATGCAGTTAGAAAAAACTAAAGACATGGCTTATAAAGGAGTCAATTTGAATGTTTAAAGAATTTCATAAAAAATTTGGGGAAGGAACCGCTTTTGACCTTGATTATGGTAAATTACTTATCATCGGTTTGTTGATTTATCATATATTCTTCCAAGCAAGTCATTAAGCGAAATAGTTCATTTAAATTCTAATTTATCTCTTTGCAGGATAGATATGTGGGACTTCGATATACAAGGGCATCGGGGAGTTAGGGGACTTATGCCAGAAAATACTTTGGCGGGTTTCAAAAAGGCCGTTGAAATAGGTGTAAGCACAATAGAGCTGGATGTAGGTATTACAAAAGACGAAGTTGTTGTCGTAGTTCATGATTTTGAATTACGAGCTGAGACGACGAGGGATATTGATGGAAACTGGTTGTATGCATCGGGCCCATTAATCAACGAACTTACCTTGGACGAACTGAAGACATTTGATGTCGGGCGGGCCAATCCGGGAAAAACTTACGCTTCTGAGTACCCAAGGCAAGTGCCGGTAGATGGAGAAAAAGTTCCTACGCTAGGGGAGGCTTTTGATTTGGCAGTCAATTTGCGGACTCCAGCAATTAATTTTAATATTGAAATTAAATCAGACCCTAACCATCCGGAGAAAACTGTTTCGCCAAGGAAATTTGCAGAATGTATTTTTCAAGACATCAAGCGTCATCGAATGGAGAATAGAGTTACAGTTCAATCTTTTGATTGGCGGGTGCTTCAGGAATTTAACAATATTGCTCCAAATATAGTTAGATCTCACTTAACTGTAGAACAAAGTTGGATGAATACTATACAAAAAGATCGGGCTGGGAGCTCCGCTTGGCTTGCTGGGTACGACAAAAAATATTTTGGTGGAGAAGTAGTGAACTGGATTAAAGCTGCAGGCGGAAAGATATGGGCTCCCTATTACCAAGATATAACAATAGATAATGTCAGCATGGCGCATGATCTAGGATTGTTGGTAAAAGTGTGGACGGTTAATAACCGTCACGAAATGTTGAATTTAATCAACATGCAAGTAGACGGGATAATTACGGACTACCCAGATATATTAAAAAGTATTTTGCAACAATAAAGTTGCCAATTAAGATATTTAAGTTGAGAGAACTTTACAGGACTTTACTTGTATAGGTTATTTTCCAAGCTTGCATGGCCATGTTTCTGCAAATGCGGAAGCAATGCCACTGGCACCAACTAAATTCCAAGATTTAGGGTTTTCGTTTGCCCAGAGCAGGAATACATTGCGAAGCTCTGCTAAGGGAATATTTTTTGGCAGGCAAAACAACTGTCCACGGCCCGTCAGGAAAAGTTGAGTGTAGCCTGCATCATTGAGGTCTCTAGCGTAATCCCGCACACCTTGAATGTATGCAAGGCAAAAATTAATCCAAATACCGCTCTTCTTTGAACATGCAACAGCATAGTCTCTTACAGTGAACGGCGCGCTTCCCCCCTTGTACCATTGGTCAGAGTTGGCCTTTTCAAAATTCAGGCACATGACAATTGTTATTGATAATAGATAGAAAGCTTTTCTCATCAGAGATTTAGTATCCTATGTTGAATTTAGACAAATTCTATAAATATATCAGTAAGAAATATTGGTTGTTTATGCTATGTTCAGTTTAAAAAAACATCAAAGAAAAATTTTTCTTCATTTTTTATATCAAATAGTCGTATTTTATTACGCAAATATTGTTAATCGCAACAGGAGTCGAAAATGGCAAAGTATTTTTTCTTAGGGACGTACAGCAATGAAGGGGCAGCAGGTTTACTGTCAGGTGCAACTGACCGAAAGGCGGCTATTGAAGCATTGACGCAAAGTGTCGGTGGAAAACTAATCAGTGTAGATATTACGCGCGGAAAATATGACGCATGTGTGGTTGTTGAGGCTGATTCTTTTGATGTAGCCGGTGCGGTTGCATTAAAGGTCCGGGCAAGTGGTGCCATGGACGAGCTAATAGTTCTTGAGGCGGTAGATATAAACAAAATCGCTGAAACAGCTACGTCTGTTAATTATACTCCACCCCAAGGATAAAATAGACGATCTGGGACGGCACTAATTATCTATCATTATTAGGTTATAGCTGCCGTCCGTCTAGGGGTGCTGGCGCGAGAAAATTTACGAAAAAAAAATAACAACGAACTATTTTAGTGATCGGGTTAGGAAAAAAATCATTAATTATGAGTAACCAAACTATTCCTTTTTTTTGAAAATACTAAAAAGTTTTTCAATTTTGTTTAAAAACTTTGTCACCCAGTCATCGTTACTAAGGCCAAAGATTTGTTTGCTCCGTGAATAAAGATACAGAACTTTTTGGTCGAGAGATATGAATAGTTTTTTTAGTAATCCATCCTCGTGTAAATGGCGGAAAGTTGTAACCCCCATGCGTTGCGTGGGCCGTTTTTCTTCTGTGTAATAATATAAAGCAATACTGTTTCGAGTATGACCCTGTGGGCAGGATAGTGGGGCAGGGTGACCATGCCATGAGGTTTTTGAGGTTGAAAATATTACTGCGTTGTTTCCAAGTGGCGGGTATTTAGTTATACACTCTTTCATTCCTTCATCCCAAAACTCAATCTGTCCACCCCAGTCCTGTTTCCATTCTTTATTAAGGTAGAGAAGCAGGTTAACTCTGCGTTTCAGTTTTTCATTGTGGTGGTGGTAGGTGAAGTCTGCGTGCATATTAAGGTATCCGCCTCTCGTGATTTGGTGCAGCCCACCGCCCATAAGAGAAGGGTCGGGTCGTAAATCCGGTATCCCGACCAGCTTAGAAAGCCAGGATGCAAATCGGTTAGAGTTTAGCTCATCCACAATGCTACGTATTGTCTTGGGGAAATGTTCTTTTTTGTTGGCCGAGAGTTTTTGACAGTTAAAGTGTTTGTGGTGATTCCAAATTGGATTGCTATACATTGGAAATTCTTTAAAGGCCTTTTGAGCAATATTTTTTTCTAGAAACGATCCGAGACGTATATGAGGGAAAGGAGTAGCGTTTTTATATCTTAATGCTAACTTGGGCCCATTCTCGATGCAGTTGGAATTAATAATTTTAAACATTTTTTGTATTTATACGCCGTTAAGAATTTCAAATAGATATCTTTTAGTAGGCTCGATAACATATAAAATTCTTTGTCGCAAGAATAGGTAATCCCATCTGGACTGAACTAATCGGGAGAAGCAGGAAAAGATTAACTAAATTGAAATCCATGTAAGAAGATACTCTGGCAGTGAAATGCATGGAGCTGAGAAAATGGAATTGATGATTATGGTAGGTGTAGCTGCTTCTTTAATTGTGTGCTGGGTAATGTAATATATCTGATTTTCCATATGAACTAGGAGCAAGACTAAAATAGTTAATCTAATGGGATCAGTCTGGTTAGTTTTTGTTTTTGGTATACTTTAGAAAGCTTCTTGTATTCCTGGTTAATCCTGGCCATCCTTACGCTTATGTTTTTTTTCTCAATAAGTCCCGAGGTGCGTATTAGCTGGCCTAAATCATGAGCAGTCCAGTAACAGTTTTTTCTTTTATAATTCCCATCGTCAATATTAAATACTTCGCGTAAAATATCTAAGTCATGTGGAATATTAAATTCATTACGAGTATCTTCGTATGCAAAAAAATAATAAATTGTCTTGAATCCGGCAAAAGTAATCGCAGAAAGACATAAAGAACAGGGCTCGTGAGTGCTGAGAAAAATGCATTTATTGGTCCGTTGGCGTTCACGTTCTGACAATTGATAAAACGAATTTAAGGTTGCTATCTCACCGTGAAAAATTGGATTTATTATTTCTTGATTCATTCCAGCGATTACCAAGGATAGATCAGCGGAGTTGAGTATAGCTGCACCGAAAACTTTATTTCCTGCCGCTACACCTTTTCGGGTTTTTGGAAGGATATCGTTTTCAATAACATCGAGCAGACGAATATATAGAGGCTGGTTTGTATTGCTATTTGTTAACAATAAAAGCGTATCCAGTAAAAAAAATTTATAATTGTGCTTGTCATAAATTATCGATGCCACAATTATTGCCTGAGTACAACGAGATATCAAATGCAGATTTTTAATAAAATTTTGATAAGTTGAATTAAGCCTTCCGGTATTAATCAAGGTTTTTGGAGATAAAGTTGAAATATGACGAAATAGACTGGGCAACAGATGTTGATCTAAATGACCAACAGCGAAAAATTTTTAAAGTAGGCTTCAAAAAAAAATACCTGCTCGACAGTTTTTTAGATAATGAATTATCAAATTGGCGTTGGACGGAACAATCTGAAATTATGTCTGTTGTTGATCAGTTACTCAATAAATTATTATCGGGATTTGAGAAAAAAAGTTTAAACAAATCGATGGGGCAAAATCAGGATGACTGGGTTTTACAAAAGACAAAGCTAATCAGGCTTACACAGCTTGAGGAATTCAATAAATTAATAAATCAGCCAGAACACTTTGGTTGGAAAAATCTTGTTTGCCAAATCAGAGAGATGATTGAGGACCGTTAACACGGTGAAAGGTCTGTAGAATCTTCATATCGATTTTTTGGAAAACAGTAGTAGATTTTGGAACTTTACTTTGAATGATACCAGAATAAAAGCCGATAAATATACTCGTGGTATCGGTTTAATGTTATTTTGTGAAGTTTTTTGGATCATGACAAGCGCTCTAACCAAGCACCTGACCGAATTTTATCCTCCATTTCAATTGCTATTCTTCCGGAATATTTTGACCGTTCCAATATTATATTTTTCTCTGCCAGTGATATACGGTTCTATTCCGCTAAGAACCAACCGCTCTTTCTTACATGTGTTACACGGGTTCATTGGTGCAGTTGGAATGATTTGTTTGATTGTGGGTATTAATCAGACGACTCTTTCAGAAACAGTAACAATAACTTATGCGGCACCGCTGTTTATTACGGTGCTAAGCATTCCATTTCTGGGTGAGAGGGTTGGGTTCCGACGGTGGTCTGCTGTAATTGTTGGCTTTTTCGGTGTTTTGGTAGTTGCTAGGCCCGACATTGAAATTGACCCAATTATTTTTATTTTGCTCTTTGGAACTTTTTGCTTTTCAGTAACGGTGATCATAAGAAGATTTCTTTCAAGGACTGAAAAGAGTGCAGTAATTACTTTTTATTTTGTTCTTATTGGTTCTTTTATTGGCGGTGTAGGGTTGTATTGGCAATGGCTGACACCGTCAATTATTGATTTCGGCCTCTTGATCGGGTTGGGTTTGCTCGCAGCAGTTACGCAGATTAGCCTAACCATGGCAATAAAAGAAACGCCGGTTTCTATTCTATCACCACTTTTTTATCTTTCTCTCTCGGCTGCTGTAGTCATTGACATAGTTTTTTGGAATATTTTTCCAGATATTAATACGATTTTTGGAGCAGGAATAATAATTTTAGCAGGCCTTTTCATTATTTATAGGGAGGGAAACCTGAAAATTTTTTATATAATAATGAAGAAAAAGAATTTTTTTGACAAAGATTCTGTGAATGTGGATAAAAATAAAAAAATTTAATGCTTATCCCCAATATACACTGGGTGTGGACTATATTTTAATTGCGAACGAAATTTTCTATTGATATGCTGATCGTGGTTTCGGGGGTTCGCTCTCGGAGCTGTCAGAAGACCCAGGGATCGGTGGAAACATCGATATGAAGGAATTCTGATGAGGAGCGGCTACACAGGCAACTGTTGTAGCCGCTTCTTTTTTGACGTAAGTTTCCAACTACGGTTCAATTATCATCGCTACTAATTAATAATGCTTTTTTGGGCACGCTAAGTCTAATCGGCTGTGCCGAAATATTTTGTTTAAAAACAAAATGAGTGTTGGTGGTGCAGGAGTTTGAGACAGTATATCCTTTTTAGGCTCTTCTTGGTTTTACCGACTATCCTCGGAACTGGTATCATTGTCTTTTTTCTTATGCGGATCATTCCGGGAGACATGTGTCTGGTTAGATGGGTTGACTATGGATATGATCTTGATCTTTCTTTACTTGAGCACTGCCGGAATGAATTAGGGCTTAACGATCCCCTGTATCAGCAGTTTGGGAGATTTATCGCTGGTGTTCTAACATTTGACTTCGGTGTTTCAATGTGGACTGGGCAACCAATTCTTGAAGAGTTAGAGCTCCGTTTTGCATTAACTCTTGAGATTGCAATTATGGCTACTATTGCCTCTATATTTATAGGTATTCCCCTTGGTGTGTGTTCTGCAATCAAGCACGATACTTGGCTTGATTATTTTGTTAGAGTTATTTCTGTAGGGGGCATGGCTGTCCCTTCTTTCTGGCTAGGTATTCTTATTATTACCGGACTATTGATTGGATCCCAGCGGTTGTTTGGTGAACCCTGGATGCCACCTATCGTATTTGTCTCACCGTTTGTCGATCCCATTGGAAATTTATCACAGGTCATCTGGCCCGTGCTGGCTACGGGTTATCGTTATTCTGCTGTAATAACGAGAATGACACGCTCGGCATTTCTCGAAGTGATGCGTGAAGAATATATCGCTACAGCTCAGGCTAAGGGTCTGGTTGAAAGTATCATTATCAGGAGACACGTTTTGGGCAACGCATTTTTACCTGTACTGACAATAATTGGCATGGAATTTTCGTTTTTTATCGGTGGCTTAGTGGTAACAGAACAGGTCTTTAATCTAAATGGGCTTGGAAGACTACTTGTCGACTCTGTCTTGTATGCGGATTATAACATGATTCAAGCATTGTGTATGATTATTGTTTTTGTGTTTGTTTTAGTCAATCTGATCATTGACCTTTCATATGCATGGCTTGATCCACGTGTGCGATATAGTTAACTTAGATCTTGTAAGCGTAAGTTGAATTTTTTTAAATATTAACTGTTTTTTTTAAAAGTTATTGTTTGATTCGGTCTATGCATACAAAAGATAAAGCGGGTTACATGAATAATATTTCCTCAATTGCTAGTATTCCTTGGAATTGTCATCACACGTGGAAGAAAGCCTCTTATAATACGATGTGGTGCCTCATAGGGTGTTCAATTGGCGATATGGGGACAATTGCATATTTTCAATATTCCGATAGTGGATTACCCGTGCTTGCCATCATGATTCTGGCTGTTATCAACGGTTTAATAACTTCAATTATTCTAGAGACTATTATTCTTTGCAAACAGATGGCATTTGCTGAAGCTTTTAAGACAGCATGTGGGATGTCTCTGATATCAATGATTTCCATGGAAATTGCAATGAATGCGCTTGATGTTGCGTTGACAGGGGGAGCGAAGCTAACTCTTTGGGTGATTCCATTGATGTGGCTCGTCGGGTTTCTTACACCGCTCCCCTATAATTACTGGCGTTTGAAAGCGCTAGGAAAAAGCTGTCATTAAGAATATGCTTCAACTCATCTTTCGCATCTTGAGTTTTTGTCAGGGCCACAATTTCTAGGGGTAACAAGCGTCCATAAAAGGTCCTCAATTCCAGTCAAAATACTATTGCTGGCATCTCGGGCTACTTGTGGCATTAACTGGGCAACATCACAGCCTAGCTGGCTGTTCGAGCAGGTAGTTACGCAGCCCATCTTAGATTCATTCGAAAAATTATAGTCCTTTTTTTCGCATGCGGTTTTGCATAAGTTAAACTCTTGTGCGCAATGGCCTTGTGCGTATATTTCTTCCGACGTCAACAGGACGAGACCTGTGACAAAAGCAAAAATCATT
>PBKU01000028.1 GCA_002722175.1 Magnetovibrio sp. | reverse complement strand
CTGTGACCTCTGCCTTCGGAGGGCAGCACTCTATCCAACTGAGCTACGGGTGCTTCGAATTTACGTGGTGGGCCAGGTTTCAATCCTTTTTCTCTGTTCAATGGAAAAGAAATTGGTCAGAACAATAGAATATTTGTTGCTTTGGTACACCAACATTTTGCTAATAAGTTACTTTATCCCTGTTTTTCAATTTTAAACGTAGTGCAGTTCCTTTTTTTTCAGCGCCTGACGGAAGAGGTTCTCCCGGCCGCTGCATCCAGTGGGCTATATCTTCCCATATTATTTCGGCTTGAAGGTCACGAAGCAACATATGATATCCGCTCTCATACAGAGCTACCCATTGCTTGTTTTTTTCACTAGGGGGGAGTTTAGAAATCATAAAGTGTGTTGGGGCAACCGGCACAATTTCATCGCGCTTTCCATATAGTATCAGAGCTCTTTTTGTAAACTTTGCAGAAACAGCTAGTGCATCATCCATCAAATCAACAAGACCGTGAATGGTGTCAATACGCGTTTCCTTAATAACCTTTGGATCCCTGCCAAGGGCTACAAGCATCTCCGTATTATCTGACGGGGTTAATTTTAATCCCCTCCCAGTTAGCCGCATACCTGGAGCAAGACGAACGCCTAGCCAAAGTGCAGCTCTTTGATACCAGGGCATGCTTACTCTTCCCCACACTGCAGGAGCAGAAAGGATAACGCCGTCAACACTTGGAGCATTACTTCTTGTCATAGCAAGTAATGTTATAGCCCCACCCATGCTCTCACCGATAACAAACAGGGGGAGATCGCCATGACGTTTTTTCACAAGCTGAACAAATTCCGTGAAATCATTAACGTACGATGATGTTCCGGGCCAGAAACCCCTTGTTTTAGTAAATGCGAATCCCCTCTGGTCATACGCATAACTTAAAACACCTTTAGTTTTTAAAAAATTACCCGGAGCATCAAAAAAATTCGAGTAATCGTTAAACCCATGAAGGGCAATCAAAACCGCCTTTTTTTTTCCAGGAGGATTCCATATACGCATTGGAAGCACGGTCCCATCGGAAGCTCTAAAATTAGAATCTAACAACTCCGGCATTTGAATGGTATCTGTTGGTTCAAGATATTTTGGGGAGCATGCGGTGAGGTAGATTAGCGACAGTACGAACGCAGTGTTAAATTTTTTCCTAAGAACCACCATCAAACATGTCCCTGCTAACTTGTCAGCCGCAAGAAAATATCTTCTAGATCAACTTCTTTCGTTTTGACATCCTTAATAACTAGGCCGCTTTCAGTAATTGATGCTAGTATCTGACCTGCTGGGGTATGGGACGGAAGAAATGAAAATCTAAGAGTCTGCTTATCCAGAAGGCAAGGGGCAAATGGTTTAAGGGCTTCCGGAATCTTGAATACTGCAGTCGCGATAGTTACGGTCATTTCTTTGTGGTCTAGACGTTTAAGCAAGTCCTTTGTTGGCTCACAGGCAATTACTGCTCCATGATTGATGATAGCAATTGTGTCGCACATGGCTTCCGCTTCCTCAAGATAATGAGTTGTCAATAATACCGTTACACCCTGCCTGTTCATTGTCTTAACCTGCTTCCAAAGTTGCCGCCTAAGATCAACATCGACACCGGCAGAAGGTTCATCAAGAACTAAAACAGGGGGACGGTGAACCATGGCTTTTCCAACTAAAAGACGACGTCGCATCCCTCCAGAAAGAGTTCGTGCATATGCATCAGCTTTGTCGGCAAGCCCTACTGTTTCCAAGATTTTTTCCGTAAGACGATCTCCTTTCCTAACCCCGTACAGACCAGCCTGAAGATCAAGCATTTCTCGGGGAGTAAAAAAGGGGTCAATGTTAAGTTCTTGTGGCACAACTCCGATCGCACGACGGGCTTGTCGCATATCCTTGATGATGTCATACCCCCAAACCCGCGCGGTACCCGAAGTTTTTTTTACTAATCCTGCTAGAATATTTATTAGCGTTGATTTTCCAGCGCCATTTGGCCCTAAAAGGCCAAAGAAAGAGCCCTTGGGGATGCGTAATGAAATATTTTTCAAGACGTCTTTTGCACCTGGAGCTTTGTCATCATGGAAACGCTTGCAAAGCTTGAAGGTTTCTATTGCATATTCCTGTGTGGGTGTTGACATAATTTTTTTCATCGCTTCGAAATTGGGAAAACATTGTACTATGCATTATAAGAATAAAACGGTTATCATCGCATACGTGCTAAGGTCAATGTTGTTTGGAGAATAAATATGGAAAAACAAGAAGTGATCGGAACCCAAGACGATACGGTTGCTTGTGACGGCGGCAGCATCTCAGGGCATCCAAAAGTCTATCTTTCCATAGACATTGATGATGGATATGTCATTTGTCCCTATTGCTCCCGATGTTATACACTCTCCAATAAGCCGGAAGCCTTAGAGGAACGTTGAAAAAATTTTCTCTCCTTTGCATAGCTAAAAAACAAGTAGGATCAAACGGGTTTTGAATAGTCATTTTAAGTTTTAGTGTTTAGGTTTTAGCATGTCAGAAACAAAACAGCTCGGTCACATTTTTCTCATTGACGGTTCTGGATTTATCTTTCGAGCCTTTCACGCCTTACCATTAATGAATCGAAGCGATGGTACCCCGGTAAATGCTGTTTTTGGATATACCAAAATGTTGATGAAATTAGTTGATGATGCAAATGCAGATTATATCGCCGTTATTTTTGATAAGGCACGCAAAACGTTCCGGAATGATATTTACCCGGAATATAAAGCAAACAGACCGCCACCACCTGACGAGTTGATCCCCCAATTCGATTTAGTGCGGCTGGCGACCAAGGCCCTAAATGTGATGTCGATAGATCTAGAGGGTTTTGAGGCTGATGATTTGATTGCAACATATGCAATTGAAGCAGCAGGTTTGGGCATGCAAGTTACAATTGTTTCTTCAGACAAGGACCTCATGCAGCTAGTTTCGCCGAATATAACAATGTTTGATGCTATGAAAAATCGACAAATAGGTCGTCAGGAAGTAATTGAAAAATTTGGTGTCCCGCCTGAATCTGTCATTGACGTTCAAGCCTTGGCAGGAGACCCCACAGACAATGTACCGGGGGTCGAAGGAATAGGAATAAAGACTGCTGCACAATTGATCAAGGACTTCGGTTCTCTCGAAAACTTACTTGACCATGCAATCGAAATCAAACAACCAAAACGACGTGAAAAGCTTATAGAACAAGCAACCGAAGCCAGGGTTTCAAAGAAACTGGTAACTCTAAGAAGAGATGTGCCGCTAGAAATACCTGTACAGAAATTAGAAAAGCAGGAGTTCGATTCACAAAAATTTATTGAATTTGCGGTTGAACAAGATTTCAAATCATTGGTTTCTGAAATTTCAAAGAGGGGGGGGATAGATCAGGTTCACGCCGGTGATAACCCTCTTCCGTTACAGCAGTCCTACACTTTAATTCAGGAAGAGTCGAGCTTACAAGCCTGGGTGGCTGATGGAATGGATGCTGCGGTATTAGCAGTCGATACAGAAACAACTTCGCTAAATCCGCTTCGTGCAGAATTAGTTGGTATTTCCTTATCGATAAACTTTGGAAATGCCTGTTACATTCCACTAGGTCATCGCAGCTCCGCCGACCAGGGAAATCTTGATTTAACGGATCATTCGAAAGCTACCGAAAAAGAAATCAAGCAGATAGAGGTTCATGTTGCAATAGACCTGTTGAAGCCGTTGCTAGAACATCGGGGGGTTCTCAAGGTTGGGCAGAATATTAAATATGATATGCAGGTGCTTAGTCGCCATGGCATCAACCTCATGCCTTACGACGACACCATGTTAATCTCCTATGTATTAGGCTGCGGCCTTCACAACCATGGAATGGATGAACTCGCCCAGCGATATATTGGTCATAACACCGTAAAATTCACAGAAATCGTGGGAACCGGCAAGAACAAGCTGACCTTTGACGAGGTTCCAATCCAAAAAGCCCTAACGTATGCTGCGGAAGACGCAGATATAACATTGCGACTACACGAAAGATTAAAAAGACAGCTTGTTCATGATCATTTGGTAACAATATATGAAACTATAGAGCGGCCGTTAGTTGCAGTTCTGGCCAACATGGAACGATTAGGAATTCGCATTGATGCCATGAAGCTAAAGGAACTCTCAGCTGATTTTTCAAGCAGGCTAGATACCTTGGGAATTGAGATACATGAGCTAGCCGGTCGAGAGTTTAATATCGCATCCCCCAAACAACTCGGAGAGATCCTCTTTGACGAGCTTAGCCTTAAAGGTGGCAAGAAAAACAAATCAGGAACTTGGAGCACTAGTGCTGACGTCCTTGAATCATTGATGATTGAAGGACACACATTGCCTGGGAAGGTGCTTGATTGGAGGCAGTTGGCAAAATTAAAAAATACCTATACGGACGCTCTTATAAACGAACTGGATCCGGGAACCGGGCGAGTACATACTTCATTCTCGCAGGCCGTAACATCAACTGGTCGGTTAAGCTCAAACGAACCGAACCTGCAAAATATTCCGATACGAACAGAAGATGGAAGAAAAATCCGCCAGGCCTTTGTTCCTGGGGACGGACACCTTCTAATGTCTGCAGATTACTCACAGATCGAGTTAAGACTTCTTGCACATGTGGCAAAGGATGAGTCACTGAAAGATGCGTTTCATAATGGACTGGATATTCATGCCTTAACGGCAAGCCAGGTATTTGGTGAACCTATTGATAAGATGAGTTCCATGACACGTCGACGGGCAAAAGCAATAAATTTTGGCATTGTTTACGGAATTTCCCCATTTGGATTAGCTCGTCAACTAGGGATTACAAATTCTGAAGCTAAACAATATATTGATGCCTATTTCGAAAAGTATCCCGGAATTCTGGAATACATGAAAAAAACCAAGGAAGATGCAAAAAAATCGGGTGTAGTTTTTACGCCTGCTGGCAGAAAGTGTCACATCCGAGGCATAAACGAAAAAAATCCAAATCTACGTGGAATGGCAGAAAGAGCCGCCATTAATGCCCCCATACAGGGTGGAGCGGCAGATATCATAAAACTTGCCATGATCCGTATGCCCGAGACACTGAAAACAAATAATCTAAATGCCCGGATGTTGCTGCAAGTTCATGACGAGCTGGTTTTTGAAGTTCCAGATAATGAAATCAATGAAACAAGAGAGGTTGTAGCCAGAACAATGGAACGGGCGTTTACACTAGACGTGCCTCTGGTAGTGGATGTTGGCGTTGGGGGCAATTGGGATGAGGCGCACTGATCAAAAATAAAATTACTTTTTTGTGAACAGGGCCTGCGCTTCGTAACGATACTTTATTGTAAGTGGCTTTTTTGAACTTGCATAATCAACGGTTTTTTTTGCTTCGCAGAAAACTGAATACAATTTGCCCTATTAGAAAACATACGAACAGAACAGTATAAGCAATAGGTTCAACCTGTATCCCTTTTCTTATCAGAATAAAATGCAAACATCCTGCGGTTCCAGCAACATAAACAAGCCCATGAAGATTCTTCCAGCTTGTATTTCCTAGCTTCTGTTTTCCCCAGGAAGTTGACGTAACAGCCAATGGAATTAAAGCCAGAAACCCTATTAACCCCACGGTAATGTGTGGTCGATTAACAACATCTTCCCAGATGGGGGCCAACTCAAAGTTCTGCTCCAAAGCAATATAAGCTGTTGTGTGCAACACGCTGTAAAAAAATGTAAATAACCCGAAAACCCTGCGATACTGATTCAAGAATGAAGCATGCAAAAGAAATGAGATTGGTTTTATAGAAAGGGTAATGATCAGAAACTTTAATGCCCATAAACCAAGGTAATCATGGACAAATTCTATAGGATTTGCGCCTAAACCATCAGTCACCGATATATTTTGGATGCAAGTTAACCAAATGAGCCTTGACAACCAGAAAAACGGCAGCAAACAAATAGCCCACATAACTAGTGAACCGGACAGAGGGAGAAAATTAGGTTTTTTTTTGAATTGAGGAACTATTGTGCTGCCTTTTGCTTGTATCCTAAAACCCCGATAGTTAATTCTTTTAATATATTAGGCATATTATAGAATTTTCAGTACCATCGTTCTAAATTCATCCCCTGATACAGATCTGCCACCAATTCTCCATACCCATTGAAAAGTAGCGTCGGCCTTTTGAAGAATTCCCCAATGCGTCGCTCTTTAGTCTGGCTCCATCGCGGATGGGAGACATCAGGATTTACATTTGAATAGAAGCCATATTCGTTAGAATTTGATTCCGACCAGGAAGTTACTGGCATATCAGCCTGAAAATGGATCCGGACAATTGATTTAATCGATTTAAATCCATATTTCCAAGGAATAATGATTCGAAGCGGAGCTCCATTCTGATTTGGCAGCAGAGCCCCATATAGGCCCACCGTTAAAAGCGTAAGCGGGTGAACTGCCTCATCTATTCGAAGACCTTCCTTGTAAGGCCAATTCAAGACCGGCTCCCTTTGACCGGGCATCTGCTTTGGATCATGAAGCGTCTCAAAGGAAACGTATTTTGCATGGGATGTGGGGGAGACACGGTCAATGATTTTAGATAAAGGGATTCCCACCCAGGGAACGACCATAGACCATGTTTCAACGCATCGAAATCGATATATTCGTTCCTCGAGCTGGTCGAAGTTAATTAAATCTTCTACCCCGTATGTTCCTGGTTTTTCGCAAGCACCGGAAATCTGGACAGCCCAAGGTCTAGTCTTAAACTTGCTAGCGTTTTCTGCAGGGTCTCGTTTTCCAGTACCAAATTCATAAAAATTATTATATTGGGTAATTGACTGATAGTCAGTTGGTTCATCGTTATTCGCAAGATATTTTTTTCCAACATTAGATTGGGTCGAAACTATATTTGTCTTGCCCTGAGTTGCACCAAATATAGGTGAAGGTCCGATTGCGATAGCACTAGAAAGTGCTGCTCGCAAGAATTTTCGCCGTGTTTTGAACATTTTTTCCGACGTTATTTCCGACGACTTTACTTCCCAATTTCTTTTATACTTTATTAGCACACCAGTTCCTCCTTTAATGTTTCGTTCAATCATTTTTGCGAGGATAGTTGACAACTAACAATTCAAAACTCTATTGCAATTCGATTAACGATTAATCTGGTTAAAGAATAAAAATAGCATTTACCAAATAGGAGAACTGTAAAAACGTCATGCGTACTCTCTATCACCTTTGGCTCTCACCATTTTGCCGAAAAATCCGTATTGTTCTAGAGGAAAAGCAAATTAAATTTCAACTTAAGGCTGAAGGGGTATGGAATCGTAGAAAGGACTTTCTTGCCATTAACCCAGCCGGCGAAGTCCCTGTATTAATTGAACCAGATGGAACAGCACTTTCCGGGAGCAGTGTAATTTTCGAGTACCTTGAAGAAATTGGGGGAGATCCAACCTTACTAGGGAAAAATTCAATGCAGAGAGCCGAAACTCGGCGTCTGGTCGATTGGTTTGATCGAAAATTTAATTTGGAGGTGACAGAAAAGCTCGTGGGAGAGAAGTTTATAAAGCGGTTCCTTGAGATCGGCGAGCCAAATTCAGAGTCTGTTCGGGCAGGTCACAATAATATTCATATACACCTCGATTATATCAATTATCTTATAGAGCGCCGTCATTGGCTGGCCGGCGATATAATGACAATTGCCGATTTAGCTGCCGCTGCCCATTTGTCGACAATTGACTATATTGGCAGCGTTCCCTGGTCTGATCATGAAATTGCCAAGAACTGGTACGCCCGCATAAAATCTAGACCGAGTTTTAGAAAAATACTTAAAGACCGCATCCCAGGTGCGCCACCACCCAAAAATTATTCTGACCTTGATTTTTAGGGTGCTCACAACATTTAAAAGAATTGTCTTAAAATTCACTTTGTAGAAAGAAACACCCATTGCCTTCTGCAATGATGTGCCTTTAAAGATGAAACAGTCTATTGGAATAGCTTTTATTATTGATAAAAATAAGAGAAAAGCTAGCCATTGGCCAAAGCGTTGATTGTGTAATGAAGGTCATGAAAATGGATAATAAGCCTAACCACTTGGTGTCTTTTAAGCAAAGCTCTGCGCTTCCCCGTTGACACTCACCATTAACCCTCTTAATGGTAGCCTTATAAAGAAATCGGGTCGGTGCAAACTTGAAGGACTTCCAAAAAATGAAGAGTATCAAGGGTCGTTATTCTATCTTCAGCCTTCTGAGGAATGCTATCAATTATCACGAAGGCTGGAAAGAATCTTGGCGCTGTCCGGAACCAAAATCAGAATATGATGTGATAATCATTGGCGGTGGTGGGCATGGTTTAGGAACGGCATACTACCTTGCTAAAGAACATGGAATTACGAATGTCGCAGTATTAGAAAAAGGATGGATAGGTGGAGGAAATACTGGAAGAAACACTACTATTGTTCGTTCAAATTATTTACTAGACGGAAATTCACAATTTTATGAACTTTCGATGAAACTTTGGGAAGACCTTTCAAGAGACCTCAATTACAATGTCATGTTTTCACAACGAGGAGTTCTAAATCTTGCACATAGCGATCCTCAAGTCGATGCCCTGCAGCGACGAGGCAATGCAATGCGACTAAACGGTATTGACGCAGAATTCTGGGATACTGAAAAAATCCGCCGAAGAATACCGCTTCTTGATACTTCAGATAAAACACGTTACCCAATTTTTGGTGGGCTTATGCAGCCTCGTGCGGGCACGGCACGGCATGATGCTGTTGCCTGGGGGTTTGCTCGCGCCGCTGATTCATATGGAATTGATATAATTCAAAATTGTGAAGTTATTGGAATTAATGTTAATCAGAACAAAGTTTTTGGACTGGAAACCACTCAGGGATCAATAAGAACAAAAAAAATCGGCGTTGCAGTTGCAGGGCATACGACGCAATTAATGGACATGGTTAATCTTCGTATGCCTATTGAATCCCATATCTTACAAGCGATGGTTTCCGAGCCCATAAAGCCATGTCTTCATTCGGTTGTTACATCGGGCGCGACACACCTCTACATTAGTCAGTCTGATAAGGGCGAATTGGTCATTGGTGGAGATCTAGATTTTTACAACTCTTTTGCCCAGAGAGGAAATTTCCCAGCCATTGAGCATGTTGTCCAATCAGCGGTTACAATGTTTCCTGCATTTGGTCGACTGCGGTTATTACGGACCTGGGGAGGGGTCATGGATATGACAATGGATGGCAGCCCTATTATTTGCAAAACACCGATCGACGGCCTCTATCTTAATGGCGGGTGGTGTTATGGTGGGTTTAAGGCAACCCCTGGCTCAGCATTTGTCTTTGCACATACCATCGCCCAAGATAAACCGCATCCACAAAACGAGTGTTTTGGACTAGATCGTTTTGAAAAAGGCTATACCCTTGACGAGAAGGGGGTAGGGCCGACACCTAAAGCGCATTAAGGAAGAAATGGGAAATGTTTGTTATCAAATGTCCATGGTGTGGCCAAAGAGGGCAAAAAGAATTTACCTATATTGGTGACTCCAATGTCAAAAGGCCTGACCCAAATCTGGCTAGTGACAAGGAATGGTCAGATTACATTTTTTTGCGGAAAAACCCTAAAGGATGGCATGACGAATTGTGGCAGCATACCACCGGGTGTCGGGTTATTTTTAAAGTTCAACGGAATACGGTCACACATGAAATTCGATTGACCCTACCTCTATCAAATAAAATATCCGGAGCGGAAAAATGACAAACCAAAAAAACCGCTTGCCGAAGGGTGGCCGAATTGAGCGGTCGAAGCTCCTCCGTTTTACTTTTAACGGGGAGCGCCTCGACGGCTATCTGGGTGATACTCTGGCGTCAGCACTTTTAGCTAATGGAATAAGGGTTGTAGGGCGGAGCTTTAAATACCATCGCCCTCGCGGCGTATTTTCATCCGGCATAGAAGAACCAAATGCCTTGGTCCAGTTGAATGAAGGAGCTCGAACTGAACCAAACATGCAAGCAACGCGGGTAGAATTACACGATGGCCTTGTTGCAAACAGTCAAAATTGCTGGCCTTCGGTAAATTTTGACCTTTTCGCAATAAACAACAAAATTAAAGGACTTTTGCCCGCAGGGTTCTACTATAAAACATTTAAGGCACCTCGGTGGGCCTGGATGAAATTATATGAGCCCGCTATTCGGCGTGCAGCAGGGATGGGAGTAGCACCTACAGAAGAAGATCCTGATAGTTATGCTCATAGGTATATACACTGTGACGTATTGATTTGTGGAGGCGGAGTTTCTGGAATTGCCGCAGCCTTAAGTGCTGGTCGTTCTGGTGCTAGAGTGATCCTGGTTGACGACGGCCCGGAATTTGGAGGGCAAAAGAGAGGACACAAGGGTCAGATTGCAAACTCTAGCGTCATGGACTGGGTTGACGAGGCAATCGCCGAACTTAAGTCAATTGATGAAGTTTTGCTTCTTAGCCGAACCCTGGCAGCTAGTTATTACGATCATAACATGGTGATTTTGGATCAACGAGTAGCGGGCCACAAGGCATTCCCGGAGGAATTTGAGCCTCGACATCGTCTCTGGCAAGTTCGTGCTTCTGAAATTATCCTTGCGACCGGTGCAACGGAAAGACCCTTCGTTTTTGGAAATAATGATGTGCCAGGGGTGATGCTTGCATCAGCAACCCGGACCTATGCAAACCTTTATGGGATTAAGATGGGAAATAAAGCTGCATTTTTCACTAATAATTGCAGTGTTTATTCCGCAGCATGTGATTTAGCCAAGTCAGGAAGCCAGGTCGGTCCAATTATCGATGCGAGAGAGAATGTACCTAAATCATCGCTTTCCATGGCCGAACAATTAGGAATTCCTGTCTTCTCGAGTTCAGTAGTTTACAAAGCAATTGGAAAAAATGCTTTAAGATCTATAAAGGTTGACCGCATTTCGGAAACTGGGCAATTGTTAGGGCAAGGACAAGATTTTGATTGTGATTTACTTGGTGTTTCTGGTGGCTGGACGCCCAATATCCATCTCCATTCACAGGCACAAGGGGCTCTAAAATATGATGAAGAGCTAACTGCCTTTACGCCGGGCGAACCGGGCCAACGGAACTATTCGATTGGAGCCACGAATGGTACTTTTGACTTGTCTTCATGTCTTGCCGAAGGTTTCAAGGCCGGGGCATTGGTCGCAAAAAATCAAGGATTTTCCGTAGTTCCCTTTGAAATACCCGAATGCTCAAAAGAGAATGAACTACGACCCAAACCACTTTGGGTCATTCCTCATGGAGCTAAAGATCGCTCACCGCGTTTCGTTGACTTGCAGAACGACGTAAAGGCAAGTGATATAGAGTTAGCTCACCGAGAGGGATTTAAAAGTGTAGAACACTTAAAGAGGTATACTACCTTAGGGATGGGAACAGACCAAGGTCGAACATCTAACGTTAATGGCCTCGCTATTATGGCAGAACTTCGCAGTGCAGAAATCCCCTCGATTGGCACAACAACATTCCGACCACCATTTTCACCAATTCCGCTAAATGCAATAGCAGGAGAAGAAAGGGGAGAGAACTTTGCGCCAATTCGGCGAACTCCAATACATGACTGGCATCAAAGTTTTCAAGCACCTTTTGTGCCAGCGGGTGCGTGGCTGAGAGCCCAGTATTATCCGATTCAGGGGGAGAGCATGTGGGATGCAATCTTTCGAGAAGCAAAAAATGTACGCCAGAAAGTAGGTATTGCCGACGTTTCGCCTCTAGGAAAAATTGACCTCCAAGGCAAAGATGCAACTGAATTCCTGAACAGGCTGTACATCAACAGCTTTAGCAATCTAGCTGTCGGCAGATGTAAATATGGTGTGATGCTTCGTGAAGATGGGCATGTTTTTGACGATGGGACAATTACGCGGATAGGAGAGACCCATTTTATACTTACCACGACTACAGTCAATGCTGCCGCTGTGTTGCAACATATGGAATATTGGGCACAGGTTGAGTGGAATGATCTTGATGTAGATTTCATATCAGTGACGGATGAATGGGCAGGAATAGCAGTTTCAGGACCTAGAAGCCGTATTTTACTTGAACAAGTAATAGAGGGCCTCGATTTGGATAATGCCAGCTTTCCTTTCATGGCGTTTGGTGATTGCCGAATACTAGGAGTGCCCGCAAGGTTATTTCGTATCAGCTTTTCTGGCGAGTTAGCGTATGAGCTGAATGTTCCTGCGGATTATGGCCTCACAGTTTGGGAAGCACTAATGGATATTGGCAAGAAGCAGGATATTTGTTCTTATGGGATGGAGGCTTTAAGCATTCTTAGAATTGAGAAGGGACATGTTGTCGGGGGCGAACTTAATGGCCGAACGACCCCAATAGACCTGGGATTTGGTCAGATGATGAAAAAATCTGGCGACTTTATCGGGAAAAGAGGTCTCCAACGGGAGGGAATGCAGAGAAATGACCGAAAACAACTGGTTGGCCTTTCCCCTTCAGATAAAAGCTCAACTATCCCGAGAGGGGGCCAGATTGTTGAGCATCCTTACAGATCGCAGCCAATGAATATGATTGGTGAGGTGACGTCATCTGCTCGCAGTCCAAATATCGGTCACCCAATAGGTCTGGGCCTGGTGGAAAATGCGAAAAAACGTATGGGAGAGACTGTGCATATTGTTTCACCGGTGACGGATGAGTTTACCAAAGCAATAGTTTGCAACCCTATATTTTTTGATCCATCAGGGGAGCGTGTACGTGGCTGACAAAGTAGCCCGGGTTTCAGCAATTGAAGGACATTTTGGTGATGCACTTAATGAGGGCGAGAACATCATTGAGAAAAAACTCAGCATCAAAGAACGCCGCTCGCTTTACCTCTTCTCAGTTGGCATTCCAAAAGGTGACATTACTTCCCGTTTATCCATTGAATCTTGCATTGGGTTTATTCTGCCCGACCCCCCCATTTCAGTAAATAGTTGTGAAGGCATTAGAGGGGTTTGGCTCCAACCAAACAGGTGGATGCTCGTTGCGGAACAGCCCGTAGGGAATAAATTAGAATCAAGGCTCCGAAACTCTTCTCCCCTCTCAACCATCAGAAATATCACTACCGGGCGCGTTGTTCTTCGACTGAGCGGAAACTCTGTTAGAGATATCCTAGCTAAAGGGTGTTCAGCTGATCTACATCCAAGAGTCTTTCGACCAGAAACTGCAATGTCGACCTTACTAGGCCACTTTTCTGTGATGCTTGAGTCTATCGATAAAGATATAATTGACCTTTATATAACAAGAAGTTTTGGGCTAGCATGCCTAGATTGGCTTAAGGAAGCACGAAACGAGCTCAATCGTCGCTCAGAAGTTTAAAATCTTGCCTTTAAAAATAAGATTATCTTTGTAAATTCATACTCAATCCCCTGCCGTCCAGACTCTAGTTTTTGAAACAACTAGATAAAATTCATTTACGGACAAAATTATAACTCACTAATTTCCTTTACCCTTTGCGGAGACAATTACGGCGATTGCTGCAGCCGCTAAACGAGCTTCTGGAGGATCAGCCCGCGATGTCAAAACAATTGGCACTTTAGCACCCATAACAATACCAGCGGCCAAGCCACTCAAAAAATATACCATCATTTTAAAAAGGCCATTTCCCATCTCGATATTAGGCACCACCAAAACGTCCGCAGCTCCAGCAACTAGGCTTTCAACGCCCTTTAATCGCGCAGCTTTTTGGGAAACAGCAATATCTAGAGCAAAGGGACCGTCCACTATAGCCCTATTGCTGTCATAATCCTTAAAGTGTTCTACAACTTTTTTCGCATCAAGGCTTGAAGGCATAGATTTTGTTGGAGCCTCAGTTGCCGATAACATAGCTATTCGCGGGGCTGTTTTTCCTAAAGCATGCGCAAGTGCGATGGAGTTTTTAACTATATCGATTTTTGTCTGAGTATCTGGCGCCACATTAAGTGCTCCATCAGTTATCAGAATATTTTTTTTATTATTAGGTATCGTCATGTGAAAAATATGACTTAAACGTTTTTCAGTGCGGAGCCCAGCATCACGATTTAAAACGGCTTTCATTAAAGAATCGGTATGAATTTGCCCTTTCATTATAGTTTTCACTTCATTGTGTTTTGCGGCTGATGCTGCAATTTCGGCTATCTTTTTTTCTCCCGTCGCATTGATTATTTGAAATTTCTGAATATCCCACTTTTGTGAATCAGCAAGAGCTTGAATTTTTTTCTTATTACCTATCAGTAACGGCTGAATTAGATTTGATCGGGTACTTTGCCGGGCACTTTCTAATGCAATAGGATGATCAGCTCCAGCAATCGCTGTCCGGATTACACCCAAGCCCTTTGCCTGCTCTAGCAGATAAGGTGGGATTTGAAATGGAGTTGAGCTCAACATCTTGCGGGCACTCTCACAAAAAAAAATTAAAATGATCACGACTTATTGTTAATAAACAAAATTTTTATTGCACAGTTCCCGAAAAACAATATACCACTAGAACCAGTCACATGCAGAAAATTTTCTTTCTTTCTCCACGGTTAGATCACTAGGCAAAATGTTGTTTGCGCATATCGTTCGGATCTATTCCGGCAACTGGTTCTGGAGCTTTCATCGCATCACGTCGAAAAGGTTCCCCTAGCTCTTGATTAAGTATGACCTCGATAAATGTTGTAATTCCATCTTTTTGCAAATTACACGCTAAAAGAAGCGCTTCAGAAAGTTCGTTCTGAGTGGTCACTTTTACACCCTTTAATCCGCACCCTTCAGCTATTTTTGCATAACTAAAATTTGGATTTAACTCTGTCCCGACAAAATTATTTTGATACCACAAAATAGTATTTCGCTTTTCCGCACCCCATTGATAATTGCGGAAAATGACCATAGTTATTCCCGGCCACTCTTCACGGCCACATGAGGTCATTTCACTCATTGAGATCCCAAAAGCCCCATCGCCAGCAAACCCAACGACAGGAATATCAGGACAGCCAATTTTGGCTCCTATTATCGCTGGGAAGCCATAGCCACAGGGGCCAAAAAGACCGGGCGACAAATACTTTCTACCTTCCTCAAAAGTCGGATACGCATTTCCAATGGCACAATTATTCCCAATATCAGTCGAAATGATAGCGTTTTTAGGCAGGCCATCTTGAATTGCCCTCCAAGCTTGCCTTGGCGCCATAAGGTTCGCATCTCGGCTGCGAGCATCGGCATTCCACGTTGTTCCGGGGTCATCGTCTTCGTGATCCATGCTGCTTAGAGTCTGCAACCAAGCCGACTTTGTTTGGTGGATTAAAGCTTTTCTTTCTTCACGACCAACATCACCAGCCTTGGATGAAAGTTTTTCCAAAATCTGCTGCGTTACGAGTTTAACGTCACCACAAATTCCAACGGTAACTTTTTTTGTTAAGCCTATCCGGTCTGCGTTAATATCAACTTGAATAATTGCAGCATTTTCCGGCCAATAATTGATTCCATAACTCGGCAATGTTGAAAATGGATTAAGCCGAGTGCCAAGAGCTATTACTACATCGGCTTTAGCAATTAACTCCATTGCAGCTTTGGAACCATTATACCCTAGAGGTCCAACAGCTAAACGGTGACTTCCCGGAAAGCTATCATTATGCTGATACCCATTGCATACTGCTGCATCCAAACGCTCAGCTAATTGCACGCAATCGGGTATGGCATCACCAATTACAACCCCGGCCCCAGATAAAACTACTGGAAATTCGGCCTCCGACAATAAACGAGCTGCCTCGGCAATTGCCGTCATCCCACCCGCTGGGCGTTCCAAGTAGACTAAAGGCGGCAATTCAATATCAATTACTCTGGTCCAGAAATCACGTGGCACGTTTATCTGAGCCGGTGCTGAACCCCTCCATGCTTTCTCGATTACGCGGTTAAGAACTTCAGCCATTCTTTCTGGATCTCTGACTTCCTCCTGGTAACAAACCATATCTTTGAAGAGAGCCATCTGCTCTACCTCCTGAAACCCGCCCTGGCCAATGGTCTTGTTTGCCGCCTGAGGGGTCACTAGCAGCATGGGTGTATGGTTCCAATATGCAGTTTTTATGGGTGTAACAAAATTAGTGATTCCTGGACCATTCTGAGCCACGCACATAGCCATCAAACCGGTTGAGCGGGTGTAGCCGTCACAAATCATTCCGGCATTTCCCTCATGAGCGCAATCCCAAAAAGTAATTCCTGCTTTTGGGAAAAGATCTGAAACAGGCATCATTGCAGAACCGATGATACCAAACGCATGCTCAATTCCATGCATTTGCAGAACCTTTACGAAAGCCTCCTCTGTGTTCATCTTCGGCATTTTTTTCTCCTTGCGGTTTCTGGTGAAGGTCTTTTCACACCCAAAAATATTCCTTGCCAGTTAGAGGTGAATTCTTTGTTGCAATCTGGACCTTCACATTCTACCAAGAAACTATTTTCATGAAAACTTTTACGATATAAAATCCCACGCATCCACACATTTAGTTAGTCTTCTACAGATTTAATTGGAACCGCTGAAAATTGCAAATATGTTACTAATTAAAAAAAGCGGACCCGTTCAATATGTAGCGAGCTAGACTTTCAAAACCCCATGGTGAAGCAAGAAAACAATCCATGTTCAAATCGCTTTCTTTCCTAGCAGCCCATCGAAGGTACCCTTGACCGAGTTTCCTATGACGAGTAAAGATGCTATTCTATTTGACGTGGGAATGTCTCATGTAATGACTTACATATAAGTAAAGGCGAATTAGTTTTAGGTAGGTTGCCTTACAATAACAACATATAAATCCCCGAAAGGGAGGATATGATCATGCAGTTCACAGCGAATTCCTTGGAAAGCCACTGGATGCCTTTTACGGGTAACAGAGACTTCAAGTCAGATCCACGTATCGTGACTAAGGCCGAGGGAGTTTATTTCTGGGATCAACATGGCGGCAAAATCTTGGACGCCTCTTCAGCATTATTTTGTTCGCCATTAGGCCATGGCCGCGAGGAAATTGCAGAAGCTGTATATGAACAACTACAGCGGCATGACTATTCACCCCACTTTCAAATGGGTCATCCCGGATCGTTTGAGCTAGCGGAAAAAGTCACGCGAATTACTCCAGACCCTCTCAATCATATTTTTTTCACAAACTCTGGTTCAGAATCTGTTGATACGGCAATCAAAATTGCGATGGCATATCACAGGGCAAACGGGGAAGGACAACGGATACGTTTTGTTAGCAGGGAACGTGCGTACCACGGTGTTAATATAGGCGGGGTTAGTCTTTCAGGAATGGTAAAAAACCGGGAAACCTTTCCAGGCGTTATGCCAAATGTTGTTTGTCTAAGACATACATGGATGGAGGAAAATACATTTAGCAGAGGACAACCAGAGCGGGGAGTTGAATTTGCTGATGACTTAAAACGTATTTGTGAAACCTATGGAGGAGCAACTATCGGGGCTGTTTTTGTCGAGCCAATAGCAGGGTCAACCGGGGTTCTGGTTCCACCAAAAGGGTATCTTGAACGCTTACGTGAAATTTGCGATGAGCATGGAATTCTTCTTGTGTTTGACGAAGTAATTTGTGGGTTTGGCCGAACCGGAAAAGCCTTTGGAGCACAAAGTTTTGGAGTAACGCCAGATATCATGACAATTGCAAAGGCCCTAACAAACGGAGCCCAGCCAATGGGAGGTGTTGTCGTAAGAGATGAAATTTACAAAACAATTACCAGTTCGGCGCCAGAAAGCTCCATAGAATTCTTCCACGGGTATACATATTCAGGACACCCGGCAGCATGTGCTGCGGGTATTGCAACACAAAATATTTTCCAAAATGAAAACTTATTTGAGCGGGCAAATGGGCTCGTTGATTACTTTCAAGATTCGATGTTCACGCTGAAAAATATGGATTGTGTTAAGGACATCCGTGGGTACGGGCTCATGAATGGGATAGAATTGAAACCGAAGGGGGCTCCTGGAAGCCTTGGCACACGCCTGCAAAAAGAATTGTTCTGGAATGGTATCCACATTAAGTTCACAGGCGACTGCGGTATTGTTGCCCCACCATTTATAATTGAGAAAGAACAAATTGATAATATTGTCAGTATCCTCCGCGAAACTTTTTCACGAATTTAGCAAAAAGCAAATAAAGCAAAATACCGGAAAGCTTAAAGCAAACTTCAAATTCGTTAACTGTATTCATCTGGAATAGGGAGTGCTGGGTGCACCCACACTGGTCCATTAACATTACCATTAAAGGGGTCAATATTCCCTGAATACATCTCACAACCCATCACACTTTCCATGTCTGAAAGCCTCATTCCTTCACGTTCTCAGGCTATCCAACACTTGCGCTAACAGGGAGGAACTACATTCAAAAGCATTGCTTGGGCTAACCACGGACCATAAGGGAAGGTCAGGCGCTAAACTAGAAATCTATGCTACACAATAAAGAGGAGAGTGGCTTTGGAATAGCTCAATTCTGCAATTAAAAGCGGTCCGAACTGGTACCCTTTTACTTCTTTTTCTTGGATGATTTCCCTCTTTTAGCAGAAGTTTTCGACGCTCCTTTAGTTGCTGGCTGTTTCGCCCGGGCGGCCGCGGCCGGGGTCCGTGCTCCTGTTCCTCGGGCGGCGCTCCCACTTCCCCCTGCCTGAGACACCTGCTGTCGCACTTTTTGGCCAATCTCACCTGCTGCATTATTTAGTCCGTTAAGGATCCGCCCTAGCTGATTTGCCGGGATCAGAAGCCTGGTAACGGGACGCACTGCTCCATCAGCTTCTTGTTGCGCAAAAGTCACTCGAAATACGCCGTTGGCGTGAGAAACGTTAGATATTACCTCTACAAAATTCTCGTCAACACTATCTTCGGCCATGCCTCACCTCAAAGTTAAAAATGTACCCACCCAGTTTTCTATTACCAATTAGCTTTAGTCAACAATAACCTTTAAGAATTCTTATAAACATTCGTATTTTGTGATACAAAAATAAACGATACTATTTTGCAAAACTGCATTCGTTAACAGAGAAGCTCTGATTGGTTAGCCCCCTAAGAGGAATAAAAGATGACAAATGAACCTCCTAAAAAATGTCGGGTCGCGATTGTTGGTGGCGGTGTAATTGGGTGTTCGATTGCATATCACCTTGGAAAAATTGGTTGGGCAGATACGGTTGTTCTAGAACGCAAACAATTAACCTGCGGAACAACCTGGCATGCGGCTGGTCTAATTGGCCAGTTAAGACCAACACAAAATATGACAAAACTCGCTAAATATTCAGCGGAATTGTTTGCTGAATTAGAGCGAGAAACCGGCCAAGCAACAGGTTTTAAACAGAATGGGGCTATTTCTATAGCTACTAGTGAAGAGCGAATGGAAGAACTATCTCGTGGAGCATCAATGTCACAGGTTTTTGGTCTTGCCGTTAACATTATAACTCCTAGCGAAGTGAAAGAACTTTATCCGTTATTATATATAGATGACCTCGTAGGAGCTATCCATATACCTTCGGATGGTCAGGCAAACCCCATCGATGTAACACAAGCACTTGCGAAAGGTGCGCGCATGCAAGGGGTTCAGTTTTTCGAAGATACTCTCGTTGAAAAAATTGCCCACAATGGGGAAAAAGTAACAGGTATTTACACGAACAAAGGTAAGATTGATACCGATTTTGTTGTCTTAGCAACAGGAATGTGGACACGGGAACTTGCTAAGCCTCTTAACGTCAATGTACCTCTACATGCTTGCGAGCATTTTTATATTGTGACGGAACCTTTCGAGGGAGTCGATGAAACTTTACCAGTTCTTCGTGATTACGACGCCAGTTCTTATTATAAAGAGGACGCTGGGAAAATACTTCTTGGCGCTTTTGAGAAGAGAGCCAAACCATGGGGCATGGAGGGCATACCCAATAATTTCTGCTTCGATGAACTTCCCGAAGACTTTAACCACTTCCAACCCATATTGGAAAAAGCCTTGAATCGGATGCCGGCACTTAGAGAAGTGGGTATTCAGAAATTCTTCTGCGGCCCTGAAAGCTTTACGCCAGATAATCGCTACAGCATTGGGGAAACCCCTGAAATGAAGGGCCTGTTTGTTGCAGCGGGGTTCAACTCCATGGGAATTCAATCCGCCGGTGGCGTAGGTAAGGTTGTTGCAGATTGGTTGCGTGATGGGCACCCTGCTCAGGATTATTGGGAAGTTGATATAAGGCGAAATATGCCTTTCCAATCAAATGCGCTTTATCTTAAGAATCGAGTGGCCGAAACTCTTGGACTTTTGTACGGCATGCATTGGCCGTTTCAACAACCCGAAACTTCACGTGACATCCGCCGTTCCGCATTGCACCACGAACTAGAAAAACAAGGGGCGTGCTTTGGAGAGGATTTCGGTTGGGAAAGACCTAATTGGTTCGCTCCTAAAGGTACAAAAGCGAAATACCAGTATAGTTTTAAACGACAAAATTGGTTTAAATATTCAGCAAAAGAGCATGAAACTATCCGCACAAATGTTGGGGTAATAGATATGAGTTCGTTTGCAAAATTCCGATTGCAAGGACAAGACTCCGAAAAAATTCTCAATCGAATAAGTACAAACAACGTTTCCATTGAACCCAATCGAATTATTTATACCCAGTGGCTCAATGATAGAGGCGGGATTGAGGCAGACCTAACAATTACAAGGCTCTCTGAAAACGACTACCTAATCTTGACTTCAGCTCAATCACAAGTTCGTGATTTCGGGTGGTTAAACCGCCATATTGCATCAACTGATCGGGCTATTGCTACTGATGTAACATCGGGCTTTTCCATCATAAGTGTTATGGGTCCACGTTCTCGTGAGCTTCTTCAACTCTTAACACCAGAGGACCTATCAAATAAAGCGTTTCCTTTTGGGTGCTCCCGTGAAATCGATTTTGCAATGGCTCGTGTACGTGCATCTAGAATTAGTTATGTCGGGGAACTTGGTTGGGAAATCAGCATGCCAACAGAGTTTGCAGTCCATGTTTTCAATAGTATATGTGATGAGGGGACCCCTTTTGGATTAAAACAAGTTGGCCTCCATGCAATCAATTCTCTAAGAATTGAAAAGGCATTTCGACACTGGGGACACGATATTACCGACGAAGATTCACCAATTGAGGCTGGGTTAGAGTTTGCAATTTCCTGGAACAAACCTGGTGGATTTGTTGGCCGTGACTCCCTAGTTGCTCAAAAAAAAGCCGGGGTAAAAAGACGCCTGGCTCAGTTTCGGCTCTTGGACCCAGAGCCCCTCCTATATCATAACGAGCCAATATGGAGATCAAGTCAAATTGTTGGTTATATTTCCTCAGGCATGTTTGGTCATTCTCTAGGAGGAGCCATTGGACTCGGATATGTTTGTGCCGAGCATAGGATTGAAGCTGATTGGGTTTTAGAAGGAAAATACAAGATTGAGGTTGCAGGTGATCTTTTTGATGCCGAAATATCACTAAAACCGATGTATGATCCTAAAGCTGAGCGGATAAAATCGTAATCTACTTCTCTGAACAGCTAAAAGGCTTTGCACCAGTTGTTGTCTTTTTATATTAAGAAAAGTAAATTAATCGGCTAGCAATTCGCATGTGACGTTGATAATTGATAAGGGAAGAAATATGAGCATGTTAATTGAACACCCTTATTTGATGTTTTTAGGTGATGCACCAGATGAACTGGCTGCAAAAGTTGCGATAGGCGTGCATTATTGGCGACCTGACTGGTGTCTAGGCCAAACTAGATTGGATGGGTGCGCTGCGGATTTAGGTCTACCGGATCTTACTATAAAAAATGCGGCAAAATCAGGATGCAAGACTATGGTTATAGGTGTCGCTAATAGAGGAGGTGTGATCCCCGAGACATGGATAGGTTCTATATTAGAAGCTTTAGATTCCGGATTACATATAGCCGCTGGCTTGCACCAACGACTCGTTGATATTCGTGTTATTGCTGATGCTGCAGAAAAAAATAGTTGCAAATTAATAGACGCACGGCACCCGACCCGTGAGTTTAACGTCGCCAATGGTATTAAACGATCGGGCAAGCGTCTTCTGACAGTTGGCACAGACGTCTCAGTTGGAAAGATGTTTACATCTTTAGCTATAGAACGTGAAATGCTTGCAAGGAAACTCAATGCTAGATTCGTGGCTACTGGGCAAACTGGGATTTTCATTGCAGGGGACGGTGTATCGGTTGACGCTGTCATTTCTGATTTTGTATCAGGAGCAGCAGAATGGCTCAGCCCTGAGGCTGCACCTGACCATTGGCATATTATTGAGGGACAAGGTTCACTCTTCCATACATCTTATGCCGGGGTAACGTTAGGGCTTATCCATGGCTCACAACCTGATGCACTCGTGTTATGTCATGATGTCGCTCGCTCGCAAATGCGCGGACTTGTTGGCCGTGCACCCCCAGATCTTAAAGAATGTATTTCCGCAAACGAATGGGCTGCAAGAATTGTGAACCCGAAGGCAAAAGTAATTGGAATTTCGCTAAACACCAAGTCTTTATCAAATGAAGAAGCAGAAAGAGTTATAGAGACTGCAAAGGATGACTGCGGGTTACCAGTTTGTGACCCAGTAAGAACAGACATATCATCAATCGTCGACGCTTTAGAAGTTTAGCTAAATCTATCTCCTATTCAAAATGATAGTTCAGGATACCCACCACATTGAAAAGGTCTCTCAAGATAGTAAAGGAAAGTTGGCCCTTCCTCCGTCCGTTTACTATTTCGCGCGGTACAAAAACAACAGCAGATGTTATCCTTGTAGAGCTTGAGCAGGATGGCATGAAAGGCCGAGCTGAGTGTGTTCCGTACCCCCGTTATAACGAAAATATTAAAAGTGTTGCAAAGCAAATAGCGGATCTAACCGAAGTTATTGAGGCTGGATTATCTAGAGCTGAATTACAGGCTATTATTAGCCCAGGCGCAGCACGAAATGCCCTCGACTGCGCTCTTTGGGATTTAGAAGCAAAGCTCAAGAAGAGACCTGTTTGGGAGCTAGCTGGGTTGCCCCCCCCCAAGAAGGTGTTGACTGCCGTGACTATCGGCATAGACACACCTGATGCAATGGGCCGTCGAGCCAATGAATTATCTGGGAGTCCATTGATTAAGGTAAAACTAGATTCAGAAAGAGTTCTTGAGCGGTTAACTGCTGTTCGCTCAAACGCGCCAAACGCAAGGCTTATTATAGATCCGAATGAAGGTTGGGCGCCCGATTTATTGGATACATACCTTAAAGATAGTGAAACGTTGGGCGTTGAGATGGTAGAACAACCGCTTTTTTCAGGCAACGACGAAAGGCTATTAGCTGTTAACACTCGTATGACAATTTGTGCTGACGAATCTTGCCATTACCGCGCTGACTTGAAAAGTCTCATTGGTAAGTATTCCATGATTAATATAAAACTTGACAAAACAGGAGGGTTAACGGAAGCCCTGGCTATGAAGAAAGAGGCAGAGGCTATGGGTTTAACAATCATGGTGGGTTGCATGACCAGCACGTCACTTGCAATGGCACCAGCCATGCTAATTGCGCAGGGAGCTTCAATTGTAGATTTAGATGGCCCCCTTTTTTTGAAAAACGATCGAAACCCAGGACTAAGGTTTGATGAATATGAAATCTTTCCGGCAGGTCGAGAAATTTGGGGATAACATTTTTACGAGGAAAACATGATTTATTGTCCGCGCTACAATCCACTTTGGTAATTCTTTCATTAGAAAGACTATTTTTTGAATGAAAACAGATCAGATTGTAATTTGTTATAGAAAAAAGCACTATTATTACGGTACAAAATAAGTTGATTGTCCTTGGTTTCAAAAATAACTTTAAGTTAAACTGGCTTTAAACTAGTAATATGTCCGAATCTTTTCATGATATCCGCGAAGCAGTAAGGAAACTTTGCGCTGGTTTCCCAGGAGAATACTGGCGTAACCTTGATCGCGAACGGTCCTACCCAACCGACTTTGTTGATGCGCTGACCAACTCTGGTTTCTTATCCGCCTTAATTCCTACAGAATTTGGTGGCAGTGGACTAGGAGTACAGGAAGCAGGGGCAATTTTAGAGGAAATTCATGCCTCTGGTTGTAATGGTGGTGCGTGCCATGCGCAGATGTATACAATGGGAACTATTTTGAGACATGGCAATAATCAACAAAAAGAAACATATTTGCCTAAAATTGCTTCGGGCGAATTACGTCTACAAGCATTTGGGGTGACAGAACCGACTAGCGGAACAGATACGAGCCGTATCAGGACAACAGCTACGCGCCGAGCTGACGGGTATATTATTAACGGCCAGAAAGTATGGACATCTAGGATTGAATATTCGGACTTACTCTTGTTATTAGCCCGCACAAAGCCCCGCGAGTCCGGGAAAAAACCGCATGATGGTATCAGTGTGTTTCTTGTGGATATCCGAGACCTTCAAAACCAAGGTCTAGAAATAAAACCATTACGTGCAATGATTAATCACTCCGCTTGCGAGGTGTTTTTCGAAAATATGCTTGTTCCAACTTCAGGTCTCATTGGGAAAGAAGGTGAAGGTTTTCGATATATTCTTGATGGGATGAATGCTGAACGAATCCTACTTGCCCATGAAGCAATTGGCGATGCGCGGTGGTTTATAGATAAAGCTGTAGGTTATGCAAAAGATCGCGTGGTTTTCGACCGACCAATAGGAAAAAACCAAGGCGTGCAATTTCCAATTGCTGAAAACTATGCTGAAATGTGTGCAGCCCAATTAATGGTCCAGAAAGCAGCCCGGTTGTTTGATAATCAAGAAAGCTGTGGAAAGGAAGCGAACATTGCAAAATATCTAGCGTCTGAAGCTTCCTGGCGAGCTGGAGACACTTGCATGCAAACATTCGGCGGATTTGGGTTTGCTGAAGAATATGACATCGAGAGAAAATTTCGCGAAACCCGTTTATTTCGAACGGCACCAATTTCTTCTAATCTTATTCTTTCATATATTGCAGAACATGTACTTGGGTTACCAAGATCTTTCTAAAAAAGGAATTACACAACGGTGGAACACTGGTATTGTGCGCTACTATAAGTACCATCGTGTTTTATTGTGCAAATAGCAGAGGCCTTGCCACTAGAACAGTAACAATGCGATAGTTTAGCTTAAAATTGGGTCTTGTTTTCGCTAAAGGTTTTACAACTTGGATTTTCAATACCTGCGATATTTATTCCTGAATATAGGTCATTTTATTGATCATATGTTTATGCTGATCTTTGCAAAAGCGGCGTTCAGTGCCGGTCTCGCATTTGGATTGGGCGAAGATGGCGCATATGCTGCTATGATACCTTATGGAATACCTTCATTGATATTATTCGGCGCATGTGCACCAATTGCAGCTTATATGGCTGATAAATGGGGCCGCAACGGAATGATAATAGTATTCTTTATTGGAATTGGACTCGCATCCATTTGCACGAGTTTTGCGGAAAATCCTATCCAAATTGCAATAGGTCTTGCGATTCTTGGAGTTTTTGCTGCAATCTATCATCCAGTTGGTATTGCCATGGTAGTTGAGGGGGGGGGAAATATTGGTTGGCGATTAGGCGCAAACGGTGTTTGGGGCAACATGGGTGTTGCAGCGGCCCCCTTAATTACAGGCCTCATACTTGCCGACTTTAGCTGGCGTATGACCTTCATGATACCAGGGATAATTGCAATTGTTATTGGCATCGGCTTTCTCCTTTTTGTAATTTCTGGCAATGCAGTGCCTCCTATGGCGACACGCGAAGAAAAAGCGATGGTAAGATTTGCACCAGGTTGGAAGCGCGCGCTCTCAGCCTTAGCACTGGTAACAGGGGCTGGAGGATTCATTTTTGGTGCTATGACTTTTATTGTCCCAAGAATGTTTGAAATTCATTTGCCAGAAGTCTCCATTGATGTTGCCGCAACTGGAGCATTGGCTGCTATAGTTTATGCTACTGCCGCTTTTTCGCAACTCGCTGTCGGCCGCATAATTGATCGCCATCCAGTCAAGCCCGTTCTGCTTTTTCTGGCTGCTGCCCAACCTTTGTTCTTAATAATGATGGCGACACAATCAAATTTAGCCTTATTTTTTATGACACTACTGACTATGTCTTTTGTCTTCGGCCAAATTCCTATAACTGATACATTGCTTTCACGCTATGTTCCCGATGTTTGGCGGGCAAAGGTACTGTCAATTAAAGTAATGCTGAACTTGGTAGTAGGATCACTTGCTCTACTGATAGCACGATATATACTTGAAACTGGTGGCAGTTTTCATGGGATTTTGCTTGTCTTATCGGGGGCTGGCTTGATTCTATTTCTAGCGGCTATTCTACTCCCCAGACAACCCACACCTCATGCCATTGTAGATGCTACACCGGCAAAATAGTTGACCACCTTGGCTTCAAGTTTTTAGTATGGTTGCAATCTGATCTTTTGTGCCTGTGATTTAATTTTTTTCCGCCAATCCGATAATTGTTTTTTTCGTTTTTCAGAAAATGTTTTTTTCTTTGCCTTATTACTAAGTTTGCTAATTTTTTGTTCTTCTCGCTTAGCATTTTCAGCAATCCTAATAGCGAGCAGTTGAGCCAGTGCTTCAGGACGAGCACGATTTGATCGCCAGGCGCTGAGCTGAATTTTGCGTCTTCGAAGTTTATTTTCTTCACCTAGATTTTGTCGGTTAGCCTGCTTTTTGTCCTTGAGCGCTTTATTGAGAAAAGCGGTTCGATTGTAATCAATTGTCCTAACCTTATACTGCGAGATTTTTTCCGCTCCCCCTATCCCACCATCGCTAAAACAATCTATAGTACAATTAGGCTTCAAAGAAACTGACATCCCTTTTGAAATAAATATATCCAAAGCTGTTTGCCAATTCTGTCCGTTTTGATATAAACGGGTCAAATAATCTGCACCCAACCTTATATTGTTTGCGGGATCGAACATTATAGAAAGTTTTGATGCCACTAAGTCGAGGTTGTCCACTCTTATCTGCAGACACCCAAACTTTAAATCACTCCATCCCTCCTGAACCAACATTCTGGCTTCATGGAAAGCTTTTTCACGGGTATCAAAAAACAACTGAAATTCATTAATAGAAACAGTCCACGGCCAGGGCTTTATAGCCAAATTTTCTTGATCAAAGCGACCAGATTTAGCTAAGGAAAGATGTTTTAGCAAATAGGAAGGAACAGTAGTTTCCATTTCTAACTTTTCTATCGCTGTTTCGCACATATCCCATGGGGACAAGCTGTTCTTTTCATCCTCTTCTCCAGCTGAAAATGCCGAACAAGACCATGCTGCAAAAAAAAGAATAGGTATATAACGATAGATTTTGGTTAGCATTTTTATTGTACCAATAATGGATCTCAATTTTCAAACACACAATAAGTATTCATCAATGTTAACTAGTAATAATTACAGCTTGGTTTATTAATTTAAGAATAACATTTACAAAAAACCTGTACTGCTTCGCAATGAACAACAACTTAATCTAATAGAAATCGTCTCTCTATAACGAGCGCTGCAAAATCACACTATCTAGCCATTCGCCAAATTTAAATCCCACCGCATGTAGAGTACCCACATACCTAAACCCCAATGCTTTATGTAAGTGAAAGGAAGCACTGTCTTTACCGTTACCTATGATAGCAACCATTTGCTTAAAACCTAGATTCTCACAAGATTTTATCAAATCCGTTAACAGCAATTTGCCAATTCCCTGGTGCAGTTCGCTCGCTTTTACATAAATTGAGTCTTCGACAGTAAATCTGTATGCAGGTCTTGCGCGATAAGAAGATGCATAGGCAAAACCTAAAACATCACGCTCTTCCCCTACTGCTACACGGAACGGGTAACCAGCATCCACTATTGCTGTGTACCGCCTCAGCATTTCCTCCCTGTTTGGGGCATTCACTTCAAAGCTAGCGCGTCCCTCTTTCACATAGTGGGCGTAGATATTGGTAATTTGCTGAAGGTCCGATATTTTAGCGCTACGGACTATTGGCGGCTTCATAGATGGGCAAAGGAATTAATTCGTTCGATGTGATTGATGTTAAACAGGCAATAAATTCAGTAATGTCCGATTTCAAATTATTAAATGATGGTAATTGGCGAATGTTAATTTCATCCATGTAAAGAGCTCGGTTAATTTCAATTTGAAGACTATGCAATCCTTCTCTAGGCCTCCCGTAATAATGAGTTGTATAACCACCGGCATAAGGCTTATTTACGCTTACCTGGTACCCTAGCTCACGGAATGTTGCAAATGCCAATTCCGTAATATGTGGCGCACATGATGTCCCATAGCGATCGCCAAGTACAATATCAGCCCAATTTTTTCCACATTCAGTATCACCAACCCCACCAGAAGACGGCATTGAATGGCAGTCAATAAGAAGGCATGCACCAAATCGTCTTTTTGTATTGTTCACTAATTCTGCCAATTTTTTATGATATGGTGTATAGTGTTTTTCAATACGCTTCTTCACCTCACTGAATTGAAGCTGGTTTTTGTATATTTCCAACCCCCCAGCAACAATTCGAGCCACAGTTCCTAGTCCCGAACGAATCCGACGAGAGTTAGAGTTAACATATGACGGCAGTACTGTATCAAACATTCCTGGATCTAGTTCAAATGGCTCCCGATTAGGGTCAATATATGCTCTTGGAAATCTTGCACTGAGCAGAGGCGAGCCAAAGCTGACCGCTTCATCAAATATATTATCAATAAACGCGTCTTCTGATCGGCGTATCTGAAGAGCCGAAAGATTTGTCTTTTCAATAAAATCCTTTGGGTAAAAACGCCCACTATGAGGCGACGAAAACACTATAGGCGATGACTGGGATTCTGGTGTTAAGATATCAACAACATCAGATAAACTAGAACACTTCGTCATGTTTTCAACTCTTCACAATTTGCTATAGCTTTGTTTCTATAACTCAAATAAAATTTCTTGCCAACTGAAGAGAAATTTATGATTTTGTATGTTCGCTTGCAACGTTATATTTCATATCTTATCAATTGTCTCAAAATCCATTTAAGGTTAAGGTTGCTTAATTTGGCTGAATAGCAAGGGCGCGTAGCTCAGTGGGAGAGCACTGTGTTGACATCGCAGGGGTCGCTGGTTCAATCCCAGCCGTGCCCACCAGCGTTATAACAAAAAAGATTGAAAAAACTAGAAAACGTTTACCCTTCAATTTTTTTTCTGATACACAAGGTAAGGATTTTTTCGGCACAAATGTATTAGGATTAGTTTGATATATAGCAAAAATCAATCTCCAGCATTATACTTCTTTCACAGAGACGAGCATTTACAGTTTTGAATGCAAGAGTAGTATGGGATCAAGAGCTTCAGAACAAGATTGGTTGCTTGAAAAGGCATTGACTGCCCACTCCGGCAAAAAATTAAAACGTGCAATTCACGCATATAAGAAAGCCTTAAAAAAAGGTCCGAACGTTACAGCATCAAACGGCTTGGCAATTGCACTGAGAGAGCTTGGATTGTTTAAAGAAGCTCTATCTGTTATTGAAACCGGAATTTCACATGAACCGCAACATCCCGTTCTACTTAACACATATGGTACGATTTTAATTAGTCTAAAGCGCAAAAATGAAGCAATTTCAAAATTTCAAGCCGCAACGAAAGGTGCCCCTGAATGCCCTGAGGCTTGGGCAAACCTAGGATTAGGTTTTAATATTCTAGATATGAGGTTGGAAGCAAAGAATGCCTTTTTAAAGGCATTAGCTCTAGATCCACGATGCGTCCGACTGAACTATGAGCTTGGAAAAACCCTGTATTGTTTAGGCGAAAACGTTGCTGCAGAGAAGTATTTTTCGGTATACCTAAAGAAAAAACCGAATGATGCATCCGCCCTTAACGATTTAGGCAATGTAATTTTTGCCCAAAGAAGGTTTGAAGACGCCCGAAACGTATATCATCAAGCTGTCAACGCACAAGCTGACTTCGTCTCAGCCCTAAACAATCTAGGGTCAACCTGCCGGCGACTAGCTGATATTGATGGTGCAATAGATGCTTATAATGCGGCTCTAAATATTGACCCAGAGCACGCTGAAGTCAGGTGCAATAGAGCCTTGACACTCTTGCTTGCAGGGTATTTTGAAGAAGGGTTTGCCGAATATGATTGGCGTTGGAAAACTCAGAAAATTAAGCCATTAGTCAACTCCAACCACCCCAAGTGGCGTGGTGAAAGGGCTTCTGGCCTAAGGTTTTTATGCATTTCAGAACAAGGCATAGGGGATACTTTGCAGTTTTCCCGGTATCTGCCCTTTTTAGCAGAACGCGGCGCTGATATCACATTCTGCTGCCAACCTTCTTTGGTAAGGTTGTTTAAACCCGCGCCCTACCTAAAAGAGGTTGTTTCAATAAAAGATAAAGTTCCGAATCACGAAGTATTTTCTCCACTATTGGACTTACCAAAATATTTTCCTTTCTCAAACGGGATGAATGCAGACCATTATCACCTTCCCTCGCCTGATGCTATTGCTCTGCCAGGCAGTAACATTAAAGTTGGGATTGTTTGGGCGGGTAATCCTGAATACACTAATGATGCCGAACGCTCCATTGATCTCTCTCTTTTTTCGCCTCTTTTTAGAATCAAAGGAATCAGCTGGTACTCTCTGCAAGTTGGAAAGGCAAAAAGTGACCTTAAACAATACCCCGATGTTTTTGATCTGAGCACTAACTTTAATGACTTTCTGGATACAGCAAGAGCCATAACGGGGCTAGACATAGTATTATCTGTAGATACTGCCGTAGCCCATTTATCTGCCAGCATGGCGAAACCAACCTGGATATTGTTACCTGATGTCTCAGATTGGCGCTGGGGCCTAAAAGATGAAAAAAGCTGTTGGTACTCAAGTGTACGCCTGTTTCGTCAAAAAATAAGGGATGACTGGGTAACCGTTGTTGAGAGTGTTCGGCGCCAATTAATACTTTTTCTGAAAAGCAAAGCCCCGTAATAAACTGTAGACGTTGACACAATTGTCTCACCCCCCTATTGTCTCGCGCGGAGTGCTAAGCGGGTTTCAGGACAGAGAGCATTTGAGTTTCGGATTTAAAGCATGAAAGTTAAAAACTCACTTAAATCAGCAAAATTGCGGGACAAGGCTTGCCGGATAGTGCGCCGCAAGGGAAAAGTGTTTGTAATCAATAAGAGAAACCCGAGATTTAAAGCACGCCAAGGTTAGTACATATTTGTTTAAACTTCCCCGAACAAAGAAGTAAATATCAAGATATTTCTTGTTGAAAGCTAGTCTTGTCCGTAGTCATAACGGCAGAGTACCAAGGTGTTATCCAGGTTAATTTGAGGAAAAACCTAATAATGGGCATTCGTTATGATACTGCACAAGATGAACTAACATGTTTATTAGTTGTTTTATCATTAGTGCATGGATACGATAGCAAGTGAGGCAAATATAGCTAATAGTGCGTGGTGACATTGGATGGATTTTAAGGAAATGATCTAATGAGGATGCCAGAACCAGACAATGCTATTCTCGATCACCGGTCAGAAATAATTGCTAAACTTAAAAGCTTTGTGCAAGCCGATGGAGTCATATCTGAAGAGGATGCTATTCGTGCTTATGAGTGCGACGCATTAATGGCCTATCGACAGCTACCGATGGTAGTTGTTTTACCTGAAACAACCCAACAAGTTGCAGCAATTCTTAGATATTGTTATGAACAAAACATCAAAATTGTGCCACGCGGTGCGGGGACTGGGTTGTCTGGAGGAGCTCTGCCCTTAGCTGACGGAGTTACGCTTGGCCTTGGTAAATTTAATCGAATTAAAGAGATCGACTTTGAAAATCGATGCGTTGTCGCCCAGCCAGGTGTCACAAACTTAGGCATTACTCAAGCGGTTGAAAGTGATGGGTTCTATTATGCCCCGGACCCCTCAAGTCAGATAGCTTGTTCAATAGGCGGCAATGTTGCCGAAAATTCTGGTGGTGTCCATTGCCTGAAATATGGCCTTACTACTAACAACTTACTTGGACTTGAAATGGTGCTGATGTCCGGGGAAGTTCTACGTATTGGCGGAAAGCATTTAGTGGCAGCAGGCTATGATCTACTAGGCATTATAACGGGGTCAGAAGGCCTCTTGGGGGTAGTTACAGAAGTCACCGTCCGTATCCTGAAAAAACCTGAAACTGCTCGAGCGTTGTTACTCGGATTCAATAGCTTGGAAACTTCAGCTGAATGCGTCGCTGAGATCATAGGAAAAGGGATTATCCCTGCCGGAATGGAGATGATGGATAAAAAATCAACTTTAGCAACGGAAGAATTTGTTAATGCAGGCTATCCTTTAGATGTTGAAGCCCTGTTGATCGTCGAGCTTGACGGGACAGAAATAGAGGTTTCCCACTTAATCAAACAGATTGAAGTAATTGCCTCAGATGCTGGTGCTACTTCGATTCGGGTTAGCCATAGCGAGGAAGAAAGATTAAATTTTTGGTCCGGCCGAAAAAATGCTTTTCCGGCCATTGGCCGAATCTCGCCTGATTACATTTGCATGGACGGTACAATCCCCCGAAAAAAGCTTTCTTTTGTTTTGAAAAAAATCACTGAATTATCAGATATCCATGGATTAGGCTGCGCAAATGTTTTTCATGCTGGAGATGGCAATTTGCATCCACTGATATTATTTGATGCTAACAAACCGGGAGAATTAGAACGCGCAGAGAAGTTTGGTGCAGATATCTTAAAACTGTGTGTTAAGGTTGGTGGTGTCTTAACTGGAGAACATGGTGTGGGTGTGGAAAAAAGAGATTTAATGGGGGAAATGTTCACAGAAGCAGATTTGAAGCAGCAACAACGCCTAAAATGCGCATTCGACCCAAGACAACTATTGAACCCTGGAAAAGTGTACCCAAAATTGCATCGATGCGCCGAATTAGGAAAGCTCCATGTTCATCGTGGGGTTCTTCCTTTCTCTCACATTCCAAGATTTTGAAATAATGCAACATAATTTACCGTCAACTAAAGACGAAGTAATTCAGATTATTGAAACTGCATTAAAAACACAAAGTTCCCTCGAGGTAGTGTGTCACAAAACAAAGCGTTCCTATGGTCGGCCTGTTGATGCAGATCAACTACTAGATATGAAAAATTTTTCAAGTGTCATCAATTATGAGCCCAGTGAACTCTATATTCAATGCCAGCCTGGAGCAAAGGTATCAGACCTATCCAATATCCTTGATCAAAACAAGCAATGCTTTGCTTTTGAGCCCCCGGATTGGGGACCAATGTTTGGCTCCAAAGCAGGTTCCGGAAGTGTTGGTGCTCTTGTAGCCTGTAATTTAGCGGGATCCCGCCGTATTAAACAAGGAGCAACACGAGACCATTTATTGGGCTTCCACGCTATCAGTGGGCGAGGTGAAGAGTTTAAATCCGGTGGTACCGTTGTGAAGAATGTCGCGGGATTTGACCTTTCAAAACTAATGGCGGGCTCATTAGGTACTCTGGCTGTAATGACTCAATTAACGATCAAAGTAGTACCTAAACCAGAAAAAGCCCGAAGTATTTTATTATATTGGCCTAAAGGGAAATCATCTGATCATCCTGCAATCAAAGTTATGACGCAGGCATTAGGTAGCAATTACGAAGTTTCCGGAGCCTCACATCTGCCACAATCAGTGGTTCATCGCTCTAAGCTTAATTTTGTTAATGCGAAAAACAGTGCGATTACTGCCCTCCGGATCGAAGGACCAGAACCATCAGTTGAAGCACGGTGCACTGCCCTTCGTAGAATACTTATTAAGTTTGGTGAAACAGAAGAACTCCACACATCAAATTCACTAAAACTTTGGAAAGAAATCAGTGACGTAGCAATATTTTCGGAAGACACCAGTCGACCATTATGGAGAATTATGGTCCCCCCAGCATTTGGAGCAGATATTGGAAAAAAAGTTCTCAAATCCATGGAGGGAGACCTCTTCTACGATTGGGGAGGGGGACAAATCTGGCTTGCAAGCGAAAGCTATCAGAATGCCATGGTGCCAAAACTTTTTGAAATTGTAAATGCAGTTGGAGGTGAGGTTAATCTAGTACGGGGATCGAAAAAAGTTCGTTCAGAAATTGATGTTTTTATGCAAAAAAAGCCTGGTATTTTGGAACTAACAAGAAAAATCAAGAAAGCTTTTGATCCCGAAGAAATACTCAATCCTGGGCGAATGTATCCTCCAGGCTAAGAAACGGTTTAAAATAAGTTTTTATAGAAACAAATGTCATATTTACTGAATCCTACAACGACCGTACACAGCGTTAAAAAACTTTAATAGTCTAGTTTTCTGTTCTAGTGTATATTGGTCTTCAAACTTCTAGGTTTGATTTTGATAGAATTAGAATGTGCTAAATATAATATTTTCTGTTTTTTTTCCTGACTATTAAAAGAACTACGTAATTTTGAATGCAAACTGAGTTTACCCTGGCGCAACTAGCCGATCCAGATATAGCAGATGCAAACAACATCTTAAGAAAATGCGTCCACTGTGGATTATGCACTGCCACTTGCCCAACTTTTGTTATTTCTGGTGATGAATTAGACAGCCCTCGCGGTCGCATCTACCTGATAAGAGAAATGCTCCAGACAGGAACATTTTCTTCAAAAGTAGTGCACTACCTTGATCGTTGTTTAAGTTGTCTTTCATGCACGACAACTTGCCCATCAGGTGTCGACTACATGCACCTAATAGATTATGCGCGAACCACGATTGAACGTAAACATTCCCGAAACCTTGCCGATCGACTGTTACGAAAATTACTGTTATTTTCCCTCCCAAAGCCCAGTTTCTTTAGATTTGTGCTGCTATCCGGTCAGCTAATAAGGCCCTTCCACGCTATTCTTCCTGGGCGGCTTTCTTCTTTGGCAAGGATGATCCCAAAGTCACTTCCACGACTGTCAAAGCTTAGTGTTCCAGGTCGCATACATAAGGCTCAAGGTATTCGGCAAAAACGGGTCATTTTGGTGACCGGCTGTGCTCAGCAAGTGTTGAGGCCTTCAATCAATGATGCAACTATTCGTTTGCTTACACGATTTGGTTGTGAAGTTATAATTCCGCAAAAAAGTGTTTGTTGCGGTGCACTTGAACATCATATGGGTCGAGAAAAATCAGCTAGCTTTGCAGCTAAAGCTAATATCAAAGCTTGGGATGCTTTAAACAAGACAAATCCTATAGATAATGTTGTTGTGAACACCTCAGGCTGTGGCACTATGATTAAAGACTATGGGTGGATGTTTCGGAACGATCCTAAATGGGCAAAATCTGCAGATGAGATAGCAACAATGACTGTAGATATTTCTCAGCTAATCTGCGAAATGAAGATTGCTGCTGTCCACACTGGAAAAAACCCGGTTGTCGTATATCACTCTGCATGTTCCATGCAGCATGGGCAAAAACTTGAAACTGAACCAATAAAGATGTTACGCACTGCTGGTTTTAAAGTTGTCGGTCCGAAAGAAGGGCATCTTTGCTGTGGCTCTGCAGGGACTTACAACATTCTTCAACCTTTAACTGCGAACAAATTACGCCAACGCAAACTTCAGCACCTTAATGAAACAGAAGGCGACGTTATAGCTACTGGAAACATAGGATGCCTGGAACAGCTAGCTCAACGCGATGGAGACAATGTGTCTCTTCCTGTGACGCACACTGTTGAACTCGTCGATTGGATAACTGGGGGACCAGCGCCAATAGCAATAAAACAGTGGCAAGCTGATAAAACATGAGTGTCCCTTCCACGCAACCTCTATAAGATTTCGTATCGCTTAGAAATAATTGCTATCCTCATATCACCTTGTTTCTGTTTTTTTAACAGGTGCTGCAGAACAAAAAAACAGTGTTAAACAACAAGATTACATTGCGTTATCTTCTTATTGCTGCCATTTTAGTAAAAAACCTTAAATTAGATTCTGTTAATACGCCTGCACAAACCTTGGGCATGTAATCAGGTAGAACAGGTGATCCATAGTTTTGCTAAAAGTGCATGGGGTCTAAACTGGAAACAATATCGTAGGTAGTAAAACTTGTGATACGGCCAGTAAAAAATAATTCCATCGACTTAATTGACCGACTTCGTGGTCAGTTCGGAGACCGGATAACGATTTCCAAGTCAGTTCGTGAGCTTCATGGTCAAGATGAGTCATATCATGCAGCACACCCGCCCGATGCAGTATTTTTTGCTGAAACCGAAGAAGAAATTCAAAGTGTGGTGAAAGATTGTTCAGCATTTGGCATACCTATCATACCATTTGGAACGGGGACTTCTTTAGAAGGCCATGTATCTGCCCTAAAAGGAGGTATTTGTATTGATTTAAGTCGGATGAATAAAATCCTCCAAGTAAATGCCGAGGACTTAGATTGTCGTGTCGAACCTGGGGTAACTCGCAAGCAGTTAAACCACTATCTCCGTGATACCGGTCTTTTTTTCCCAGTTGATCCAGGCGCTGATGCGTCGATTGGCGGTATGACGGCTACTCGAGCGTCTGGCACAAATGCAGTTCGTTATGGAACCATGCGCGAAAATGTTTTATCGCTAACAGTTGTACTATCTGATGGAAGGATTATAAAAACTAGCCGTCGCGCTCGAAAGTCCGCGGCTGGTTACGATTTAACGCGACTGTTTGTTGGCTCTGAGGGTACACTGGGAGTTATCACTGATATTACTCTTCGACTATATGGTATCCCAGAGGCAATTTCAGCAGCAGTGTGTGCATTTCCTGACCTTGAAACAGCTGTTAATTCTGTAATTCTAATCATTCAATCTGGGATTCCAGTAGCACGGATAGAATTGCTTGATGAAGTGCAAATGAATGCCCTTAACGATTATTCAAGCTTAAACTACGAAGCTGCCCCAACCTTATTTTTTGAATTTCATGGAACAAATTCAAGCGTTGAGGAACAATCAAAAACAGTTCAGGAAATTGTTGGAGATTTTGGAGCTAAGGATTTCAAGTGGGCTATGCAAGTTGAGGATCGGACAAAGCTTTGGGAAGCCCGTCACAACGCATACTATGCATGCAAGGCTATGCGACCAAATGCAAAGGGTATAGTTACAGATGTATGTGTTCCCATATCTAGACTTGCAGAATGCCTATTGGAAACAAAAAAAGACATTGAAAAATCTGATTTGCTAGCTCCTATAGTGGGGCATGTTGGTGATGGAAACTTCCATTTATCAATGATGGTTGATATGGATGACAAAGATGAACTAAAACGCGCCCACAAGTTGAATGAAAGATTGATAATGCGAGCACTTTCAATGGATGGGACATGCACAGGAGAACATGGCGTTGGCTATGGGAAAACAGGTTTTCTCCTTGCAGAGCATGGCGAAGCTGTTTCTGT
>PBKU01000027.1 GCA_002722175.1 Magnetovibrio sp. | reverse complement strand
TGCCAAAACTAGCGATTAAAGACCCCGGTTAATTCAACCGGGGTCTTCTTTCATGTCTGTCAGCAGGCTGATACTTCAGGTGATGAAGAACTCAAAGCGCCAGATCTGGCTTCGGCGGCAAAGGTCGCAACCGCCTGCAACTAATCAATCAGCTTCATGACACAGTCACCATACTTCTCCGTGCCTTTCTTGAAACCCAGTTCAGCGCCTTTTTCAGATTTCGCCTAATTCGCGCTCAAGCTGAAGTCGCTCATAGAAGTATCGGTTGTCGTCCCAACTCCCGTTTGCTGGTGGCAATTTATCGTCCATCAGGGTTTCTTTTATGCGTAACAGGGTATCGCTTATCCAGTCACAATTCCCAGTGTAGGGGATGAGGGTTGTCTTAAATTCCATAAAGCCAACGTCCTCATAGCCTTGATGGTCTGAATAGAAGTTGTTATCGCCTTTGATACCATTCACATAGAGAAAATACCCCACATCAGAGACGGGAAATCCCTTTTTACGGAATAGCCATTGATAAACTTCCATCTGTCGCTTGTATGAAGAACCCCAACCCGTCTCGATATCTGGGTCACCTTGTTTCGAGGTAGATTTGTAATCAACAATATAGAGTTCTTTGGAGTTGATATCTTCCCATACGTCATCAACTGCACCGAAAACTTCAAGGTTCGTTGCCTCGTCTAAATAACGGATTCCTTTAAAGTTATTTCTCCAATCCTCAATCTCGGCGTGTTGGTATGGAACAACCTCAAGATTGTATTTGTGAAAGATGGCGTGTTCTGAAGATTGCTTTTCTCTGTAGCCATCAAACTCGTTCTTGAGGAGATGGTCAGTAGCCACGGCAAGAGTAAGCGGAACCATTGATGGAGGCTTTAGTCCATATTTGCGTTGAAGAACAAAAGTTCTCGGACAGCGAAGGAATTGGTCAATCCCTGAACGAGATACGGGAAACGGGTCGTCTCTTGTTTTATCGAATTTGTTATAACGAGCCATTCGTAAACTTCCAAAAGTTGTCTATAGTTTATCCTATATAGAATTTTCGGAAATTGTAAGGGTCAGCCTAAAAAAGTGCCTAGGCTCTCACTTACTATAAGGGACGTTTGTAATGCCATGACTTGGGCTGGATGTGAAGATAGGTTCGAGGAGGGGGGCAGTGACCAGATCATTGCCGTATATCACTTTTCAACGAAGGAAAGCATGAAGAAGCGGCCGATCAGCTTTTAAGATGGCGCCGGGCAGGCGGTAAAAAGATGGCCGGATTACTGAGACGACGGAACGCGGAACGGGATCTGTTTTTGAGTTAGGTGAATTTACGTTGTCCCGTCACTCCCGCCACTTTCCGTCAAGAATAGTAACGTTTTTAGAATAAAACCCCGAAAATAATCCCGAAAATAAGGCACTATGAGCTACGTTTGCACTTAACTTTTTTCTATTTGTTAGCAAAAATCTATAAGGTCTGCATCGTGTTAATCCAGAGTAGGGCAAAAAAATTCTAAGTGTCACGTATCCGAAGTTCGAAAAAGTAGTCAGGCTAAAATTACTGGGTTGAATTTTGCGACCAACTCATCTGGGGGATACCCTGGGTCAGAAACAAATGGTATAATCAGCGAATTACGTGCAGCAATGTTGTGGATTGAGTTTAAAATAAAATCGCGATTGTTGAGTGGCTCACCTTTAACATAAATCTGAGTAATTAGTTCGCTAGATTTGGATAAAATACGCATATGAATGTGTGGTGTCCGTCCCGGATACATTACAGGCTTGATAGTTTTAAAACTGTACTCGCCATTAATACCTGAGAGTGTTCGTCCATAACCCTGAAAAGCTTTGTCTCGGCCACCGTCATCTCTTGGATGTTTGTATCTTCCCAAAGCATCACATTGCCAGATTTCAATCTGCGCATTAACTATGGGTTGACTTAGAGGATTTAAAACTTGTCCGATAAGATGGGAAACTTTTCCAATTGCCGTGCCACTCTGGTTCTTTATTCTTATTAAATTATTATCATGGTCGAGTGGAATATTGTTTGGATAAAACGGTCCACGCATCTGACTTGGTGTAAGAAAACTAGTCGCATAACTAGGGCGCAAAACTGAAAAAGCTAGTCCAGAAGCGAACAGACTTAGAAAAGTTCGACGTTTTTTAATCATTAATGCTACCTCTTTTATACCGAAAATAATTAATCACGGCTTTGGAATCATTCAATAACATCTCGAAAATGATCGTCTAGGCGGTTCATTACTTCAGCTTTTAATGCGTAAAGATTCAAATTACTAGATCGATTTCCTAAACAAGGCTACACTTATTCTCACTAAACATTAACCCGCAGCCCACCATTCTTATCTTTTCAGCATCTGTTCTCTTTGCCGCTGGTTGGGTTAAAACCGCTATTTAATAAAGACTTCTAAGCTGTAGCTGCAAACTGGCAACGATTACAATTATAATTGGAGAAAGCTATGATTTTTATGTGTACCTACAAAATTGACCGTGACAAACAGGCCGATACTCAAGCCTTTTTCGCAAATATGACGGAGGAGGAAATTGCTGGAGAATACCCCGATGGAGTGGAACAAGTTGGTCGATGGCATGATGTCCCAAATGGTAATGGTTGGATAGTAGTTGAAACCGACGATCAAGAAGCATTAACCTCATGGATTATGAGCTGGTCCGGCCAATGCACTTTTCCAACCGTAACGCCAGTAGTGGATGATGACACAGGAAGGAAATTGGTCAAAGCAATGCTTGCATCGCAGGTAGGCTGAAAATAGACTATGGTTTGCTATATTCTGTACGCTAAAAGAACCAACGATGCCTTAGATGGTTTGACTTGCAGAAAGAATATACTATGCCTCAACTTTTCCGACGATATATATCTGGACTAAAGAACCCTATTAATCATTAACCTGTCATGCCATTGACGAGCCACGAGGAGGATAATCACGCGCTCGGATCACATCAATGGCTTCCATGACCTCTGCATGATGATGACGATGGAAGGGCGTCGTATGAATAACATTAGAGTAGAGTGTCATATCAGGCCGAATAAGAAACAACCCAGGCTCTGCAAACTGAAAAGGTTCTTTTTCCTGAAATGCATCAGATATGTACAGGCCCCACTCTCTGGCTTGATCTATCGTCATCCCGTATCCTATGGATAGTTGATTGATGCCCCATTCAGAGATAGTTTTTTTAGCGCGATCCTGAGGGTCTGTTGAAATTGCAATAGCAATACAACCGCGTTCACTATAACGTGGGAGCTTGTGATCCATATCCAGCAATTGCACCTTGCAGCGCGGGCAATGCAATCCGCGATAGACCTCCATCACAGTAAAAGTCTCAGGTTTTTGATCTGATAATTTCCATGTACCGCCACCGACAAGCTGTACTTCAAGATCTGGAACTGGACTACCTGGCATTAACCGTATCATCTTGAAAGCTCCTAAAAGATTATTTTTCTTCGTTGATGTCTTTGACACAATTGAATTTAATCTACTTGAACTGAGCCAACCTCATCCAGTAGAACAAGCAGCAGTCATCTCATCATTTTAGTATGCCATCACATGGGCAGGATGTGAAGATTGGATAGAGGAGAGGCAGTTAATCGACAAAAGTAATCCCGAAATAGAGCATTATCAGCTACTTTTCTCCTTGACTTGTTATAGTTTTCCGCCAAAGTCCGCCATCATATCAGCATCGGATCTCTCCAATTAGTGGCCATACACTTCTAATGTCACCTTGACGCTGGCGTGTCCGGCACGCTTGGACACCTGTGGGACAGGATGAACGGATCTAGCTTCCTGTTTATCTAAATTACTGCATACTTAAACTGATACTTTGGCTAACCTTTTAAGAGGCTGGTCATTAATAGGAAGATGAAGCAAAGCACTGAAAAATCCAAGAATAATTGAAATTATCCATATAGCTTTGTAATCTCCAATGGTATCAAATATCAAACCACCAGACCAAACGCCCATAAAGCTCCCAAGCTGATGACTTAGATAAACGACGCCATAGAGCATCCCCATATAGCGGGTACCAAATATCTGCGAGACTAGACCCGATGTAGGAGGAACTGTGCTCAACCAAAGCAGGCCTAGTAGGGTAGCAAAAATTAATACGGTTATCTCCCCCATGGGGGACAAGATAAAAATAAAGATAGTCAAAGAGCGGAGCAAATAGATCGTACACAAAAGGTACTTTTTAGAAATTTTGTCGGCCAACCACCCAGAGCCTGCAGCACCAGCCATATTAAATAGGGCAATCAACATTAAAGCTGTAGCACCTATCATGGAACTAGCTCCACGGTCGATTATATATGCAGGCAAGTGTACGGCCATGAAACCAACATGAAATCCACAAACGAAGAAACCAGCTGTTAGCAGCATGAATCCTCTATGGGCTGCGGCCTCTCGAATTGCTTGCGCAATCGAAATATCTACTTTTTTATTACTATTTGGGAAAATTTCGGTAGATATTGAGAGTGCTAACGGCACAATAATACCTGTTAATATGGAGAGGCAGAGTAACGTGATCACCCAATCATAGCTGATAAGAAGAGTCTGACTAAGAGGTACCATCATCAATTGACCACCAGTAGCGCAAGCCGTTGCAATGCCTACCCAGACACTGCGTTTTTTTGGTGGAGAAACTTGTGAAATGATAGCTAAAATTACTGGTAGTCCGCAGGCACTAAGTCCGAATCCAACCATTATTCCAGCCCCGAAAAACATGGTAGCTGGTGCTGACGACTGGCTCATCATTAAAATGCCTAATCCAAAAATTACGCCACCAAGTGCAACTGTTCGGGGAGCCCCCCAACAGACAGCTAACACACCAGCGAAAGGTGCAACAAGGCCAATCATCAAATTTTGTGTAGCAAATGCCACAGATAATTGCTCACGTCCCCAATCTAAATCAGAGGTAATTGGCAGCATAAAAAGGCCAAAGCTCTGCCTAATACCAAAAGAGATAAAAACAATAAGCGAACAAGCAAACAACACATATAAAGGTTTATAAAAAAAGCTTGAAATAACAATCTTCCCGCAGAATTTGAGTTAAATGTTAAGTTATTATTCTCCATAGATTTGAGCAACTATTTAAAGTCGTATTTATAGTTACTTAATTCTTTGAGTATGACATGAAATGGTGAACCATTTTATTTTTCGCGAAGCTTGTGAATAGCCCCCGATCAACTGTTTTGATGGAGCCGGGCAGGAAGAGAGAGATGCCTGGTTTATTAAGACTCCGGAAAGCGGAACGGGATCTGTATTTGAGTTAGGAAAAAGTTTGACCCCTGTGGGGTATATAATGCTACAGAATGCGACTTTTGAGTGACTAACCTTTTGCTAAGTGATTGATTTAGATAAATTTACTTTGTCCCGTCACTTCCGCTACTTTCGGTCACAAACGGCGAGACTCCGCCACCCTCTAAAAGGTTAGCCACTTTTTCAAGGGTATATCGAGAGGTCGTGGTTTCTCAGAGTCTGCGCCACCCGATTGATAAAATGTTACTTTTAAAATGATTTGAAGACTTCACCCATATGAGGATGAACTGAATCGCCATCAACCGCACCAGCTTCAATCATTTTTGAAAATGCATTTTTAGCTATCGCTGTTGCAGCATCCATTGCTTCTTTATTCGGGTACTTTGCGATAACTACGCCCTTTCCATTCCCATATGAAACTAAGTCAATAAATTCAGCCCCAGCATTTTCAAGAGTAGACCGCATAGATTCTGCTATTTCCCCTGCTTTTTCCATATCTGGTGCAGCAAACCTAGTTATTCGATACATTGCCATTTTATTTCCTTTGATTTTTTTCAACCATTAATGTTCTACTTGCAAACCTTAACATCATCATGGCGAAGTATACACAAGAATTGATATAGCGCCCAATCTTTAAAAGCACATTAGTTTTAGTAAGTCCAAGCAGGAACACGTAGCGAGGGACCACATGGGAAAGACAAAAGATAGCAGAATCAGGATGGATCGAGCTAAAGTTCTGGTTGATCGAACGCCGTTTTTCTATGGATGGGTGATCGTTGCATGCGCAATGTGTGCAAACTTCGCTCGACAGGGATCAGCGGTCGCAACCCTATCCATATTCGCCGTTCCTATGTCAACAGAGTTTGGTTGGTCAAGAACGGCTTTCTCGGGCGCGGTCTCTCTGGGCGGTGTATTGGGAGCGCTCATCTCACCAAAAGTGGGGATCTTCGTCGATCACCGTGGCGCCGGGAAAGTCCTTGCCGTCGGTGCACTTCTGATCGGGGTCAGCATGATCGCTTTATCGCAGGCGAACTCGTTGATTTGGTTCTATGTTGCATTCTGTGTGGCTCGTATGGCGTTTGCTGGACCGTTCGAGATTGCATTCACGAGCGCCATTGCCAACTGGTTTATCCATCTTCGCGGTCGTGCTATGTCGCTGGCGACGCTTGCACACAGTATCGGTCTCACCATATTTCCGATTGTGGTTTTTGCGGTCATCGAATTTTCGGACTGGCGGACCGCCTGGATCGTTGTCGGTTCTATTGTCCTTTTTGTTGGCGTCTTGCCGAACACTTTTCTGATGATCCAACGACCAGAAGCCGTCAGCCTGCGGCCCTATCAGATCGGGCAGCATCCAACCCAAATCAAAGAAAACGTGCAAAAGAGAGATGTGGATGCGGAACCGAGCTTTACCCGCGGCGAGGCGTCCCAAACCAAAACATTTTGGATATTGATCGCGTTTTCCGTTTTCATCTATCCGGTCCAAGCTGGTGTAAGTCTGCATCAGGCACCGCATCTTATCGACCGCGGCTTATCGATGGCAGTTGCCGCCACCGCTGTGAGCAGTTTCTCTTTTATGGCTGCCATCGGGGGGCTGCTCTTCGGTCAACTTGAGCTAAGGATCGGCTCACGACATACACTGGCTGCCTCGGCTGTGCTGATGGCTTTAGGAACCGGCGGCATGCTCATGGTCACCAACGCTTGGACCGCCTATTTGTCCGCAATTACATTCGGCGTCGGGATCGGAGGTTTGCTCACCATCCTGCCCGTCGCCTGGGCCGATAGTTTCGGGCGAGACAACCTGGGATCGATAAGAGGTATCTCCTTACCGATGCAGGCTGTAGCACAGGCTTCGGGCCCGGTCATATCCGGCGCTCTCTTCGATATCACAGGTGATTACGACACGTCGCTGATAATATTCTGCATCTTCGGTTTTGGGGCGGCGATACTGGCACTGTTTACGGTCAAGCCAGACAATCCAACGCGTTGCTCGGACGGCTGATACCAAGCCGTTTGGTAGCTTAGATCACGATCACCAACCCGCAAAATAAATCGAAATTGTAACTTTGAGCAAAATTGCCGCATATCACTTTCTTAATGAAGGGAAGTACGAAGAGACCGACGATCAACTATTAATATGGTGCTGTGCAGACGGTCGGTAAGTTGCCGGTTTAATGAAACGCCGGAATGCGGAACGCGACCTGTCATTGAGTTAATAGTGAGTTTGCTACTTTTACGGTATATAATGGTTAATAACGGAACTTTAGGGTGACAAGATCTTTGCTAAGTGTTTGATTCAAATAAATTTACTTTGCCCCGTGACTCCCGCCGCTTTTCGCCAAGAAGAGTAAGGGTTTCAGAATAAAACCCCGAAAGTGATCCCGAAAATTTTGTGTTTTAAATTTTATAAAATAAAAAGTTAATTGTAAAGTTGAGGCGGTGATTATGAAAGGAAAAGATGACTTTAAATGCGAACATTTAACCTTAAATCTTTATTATTCATATTTTTGACTTTTTTTATTTTACCGATTTCGAATGTCGCCGATTTGAAGGTATCGGATATGGATCAAGATTGGGAAGCAAAGCGTACTCTCTTAAAAGGGAAATGCACCCGTCACGTTGGCGAAGGTTTTTCTCCACAGGTAAAAGTGTCAAATATTCCCGCACGAACTGTCAAACTAGAGCTCTATTTTACTGACCGTCAGTAGGGCGGAAAGGGTGGCCATGGAAAATAGGTTTTTAAGGTGCCCTCAGGAAGTGAATCTGTAATAGCACCTTCGTTTAAAGGGGAAACAAACTACCTGCGACGATAGAAAAATGCATCACACAAATGTGGCCAGCGTGCGGGTGGTGTATACCTTGGGCCGTGCTCAGGAGGACAATTTCACAATTATTTAGTTTATATTTACGCGAAAAGCGGAGACAATAAAAAACTTGTAGAAGGAAAATTGTCGTTAGGAAAATTTTAGAAATTTCATTAAAACCAATGAACCGGCAGAAGAAAAAAGTGTTAATTAATTAGAATATTCCTTTTGCATATTTTGTACTTTGCATCACTTTGGAAGTTGTAACAATTTGATAATACACTATTTAATTATAACTAGAACTAGTATTGAATGCTTTTTAACTCCTATATTTTCATCTTTCTCTTCTTACCTATCGTCCTACTCGGATTTTACTGGATAGGTTTAACTAAGAGTAATAGAATTGCTGCTGCCTGGTTAGTTGCTTCCTCCCTCTTTTTTTATGGATGGTGGAATCCTGCGTATTTGATCTTAATTATCGGTTCTATCCTATTCAACTATTCACTTAGTACCGTGATGCTAACCAAGGTAGACAGGCCTCAAAAAAAACTATTACTAACCTTTGGAATTACAATTAACTTAGCTGTTCTAGGCTATTTCAAATATACGAATTTCTTTGTTCAGAATCTAAATATCCTTGTTAATAGCAACATAGCCCTTGAGACAATCATCCTTCCTCTCGCAATTTCTTTCTTCACATTTCAACAAATCATTTATCTTGTAAATACGTATCGTGATGAAACACTGGGACACAGCTTTCTCCATTACACCCTTTTTGTAACTTTCTTCCCGCAGCTAATTGCTGGACCGATCGTTCACCATAAGGAGATGCTACCCCAGTTTGTTAAAAGCAAACTATATAAACTGAAGGCTAAAAACCTATCGATTGGAATATCCATATTTTCGATTGGCCTGTTCAAAAAAGTAGTACTAGCTGATGGTGTCGCTGTCTACTCGACACCAGTTTTTGATGCAGCCGAGATTGGCGCTGTTCTTACATTCTTTGAAGCGTGGTGCGGTGCGCTTGCATATTCGTTACAGCTTTATTTTGACTTCTCCGGTTACTCGGATATGGCTATTGGGCTTGCACGGATGTTTGGAGTACGACTTCCATTGAATTTTAATTCTCCCTATAAGGCTACTAGCATCATAGATTTCTGGAGGCGCTGGCACATTACTCTCTCTCGCTTTCTACGAGACTATCTATATATACCACTGGGTGGAGGCCGAAAGGGAGGAATTAGACGCTTCACCAACCTCATGCTCACCATGCTATTAGGTGGTCTTTGGCACGGCGCAGGTTGGGCGTTCGTCTTGTGGGGTACACTTCATGGAATTTATCTAGTGATCAACCATAGCTGGCGCATGCTGTTGGTGTCTTCAGAGCCAGGGCGATTAAGAAGGGTGGTCTACTGGGTACTGACTATGTTAGCTGTTGTTGTGGCATGGGTACCATTTCGTGCTGAGAGCTTGGATGCCACCTTTCAACTTTTGGTAGCAATGTTTGGAGGAAACGGTTTATCTCTCCCAGTTTCAATGCTAGGAGGGCTTGCAGAATCAGAAACTTGGTTGGCCTCATATGGCGTAGTATTCAAAGGTATGTTCTCAAACGGGCTCATTTCCGATAGAAAATTGTGTATCCTTTGGATTGGAATATTAATCCTAATCGCAACACTCTTTCCAAATACACAGCAAATAACATATCGTTGTGGCCGAGCATTTGAAACCTATAAAGATGAGATACCAAGACTACGTTATCGCTGGATGGAGTGGAGGCCCACACTATTCTGGGCATTTTATAGCAGTATAGCCTTATCTTGTGCAATTGTTTGCATTAATAAGGTCAGTGAATTCCTTTATTTTCAATTTTGATCGCCATGTTCTCATTCTATCTAAAATCTCTGCTCTATTTAACGGTTTCAATTCTTGGCTCAATTATTGTTCTCAATTATTTTGCTGATCCTGCTGGAATTTATCGGCCAAGTTCAGTCTCGCCAGATACTTATGCTTCACGTCTGGTCAAAAGTAAAAATGGACTTCTATGGCCTGAGGGTATGTTTGCGGAAAGATACCTCGCAAAAGCACTTTCAAAATTACATCAAAATGCTGATTGTATTGTAGTTGGGAGTAGCAGAGTTATGCAGGTTAGCAGTGCTCGCGAACATCGGTCATTAAACAAAATATGTTCCTCAATTTTGAATCTAAGTGTTTCTGGTGCCGGTATTGAAGATCACATTACCCTGAGCTATTTTGTTGTGAAGGCTGGGTTTAGAGGAAGAATCGTGTTGGGAATAGCTCCTTGGACGTTTACATTTGGAAGAGATCCGAGATGGAATAAATACAAAGACGATTATCAGTTAGCCAAAGACATTATCTACAATGAGAACAAAAACTTAGAACAGACACCAATTCAAACCCTTTCTTTACTCTCAAATTTACTTAACTTTGAACATTCTGTCAGATCATTTGCTGTTCTAACGCGATTTTTTGCACACGGTCCACTTGCAATAGAAGAGGCTCCCTCATTTCAACACAAAATAGGTCTATCAGACCCAGTTAAACTTCCAGATGCTAGTCATGTCTACTCATATCATTATATGAAAAAAATGGTTCAAAATGTCATAACTCTTGAACAGGCAACTTCGCATGAATACAAGGTAAACCAGCCGGTTTCACCCCGCGAGGGTATTCATAGTTATAAAACATTGATTGAATGGATCAGTGCATCAGGCGCCACACCGATAATGTTATTAATTCCCTACCACCCGATGGCATGGTCAAAAGATGGAACAGCTATTCATGCTGCGATGGTAAAGACCGAGAAAATAGCACACCAAATGGCAAAATTAACCAATACTCAGCTGTATGGTTCTTATAACCCGAATATAATTGGTTGTAACATAGATGAATTCTTTGACGTCATGCATGCGAAAGATGTTTGTCTTCAAAAGATCAATTACCCGAAATAAGTATTTCTGTTATTGTTTCAGAATAAAAGATTTTAAAAGAATATGATTCAGCCAACTTTTTATATCCCGCATGGCGGTGGACCTTGTTTCTTTATGGAATGGGACCCGCCAAATATATGGAATAACATGGCAAGTTTTTTAAGTGGTTTATTCAAAACTCTACCTGAAAAACCTGATAGTATAATTATTGTTTCAGCTCACTGGGCAACACAAGAATTAAGCGTCACAGCTTCTCCGTCACCTAGTTTAGTCTATGATTACTATGGTTTCCCAGACCACACATATAATTTAAAATGGAAATGCCCTGGGAATCCTTTCCTCGCCCTTAAAGTAGCTGAATTATTAAAAACCGCTAAAATTGCTTGCAATCTTGACCATGAAAGAGGCTTTGATCATGGTGTCTTTATACCTTTAAAACTTGCTTTGCCATTAGCCGATATTCCTACCATTCAACTTTCATTAAGAAATAATCTAGATCCATGCTTTCACCTTCAAGTAGGTAATGTCTTAGCTCATTTTCGCACAGAAAATATTTTATTAATCGGTTCTGGTATGAGTTATCATGATATTTCAGCATTAATGGGAAAAACACAAAACCCAGAGGGAAAACTGTTCGATAGTTGGTTGGAAACGACAATAAAATTACCTGCAACGATCCGTAACAATGCTCTTTTAGAGTGGCACCTTTCGCCAGGCGCTAAATCATCTCACCCCACCGAAGAGCATTTGACTCCGCTTTTTTTTGCCGCCGGTGCGGGACAAAGTGATATGGGCAAGCGAATCTATCGTGATGAAATTCTTGGCTGCCCTATTTCTGGCTTCCGGTTTGGATAACGTCGAATAAAGGTAGTATTAACTCAAACCATGACTAATCAATTAAAATTCCCGAGTTTTTAACGACTTTATTTGCGATATCTTTCCAATAACTCATTTGTTTTTTTTCTTTTATAGCTGAATTTATGATCGCCTTAAATTCTTTAAACACGGTTTGAACGACCTTTTTATCTTTTTTATTAAGCAACTGATATGCGCATTTTGACGCCTGTATTTTTGGGCCGAATAAAAAAGATAAGCGGAGCTCTTCTCTCCCGTTATTTACCCTTGCAACATTACCTCCACAAGCCTTCATTTTTTCTATGTTAACGCTAGGGAAATAATTTTTCCGCAACCAAATCTCGATATCAAAAGGGTTATTTTTTGAGCTTCTATAAAGATTAACAAAAATAGGCAGTTCAAAGCTTATGAGTTCTCCTTGTTTTATTGCCAAGTTATTTATACGGATTTTCCACCAGATCCAATCCTTTTTGACTGTGATATTATCCGTTTTCACAACAATGCCAGAATTAATCTCGTATATGCCATCTAATGGAGATTCTTTTGTTCTGAAAAAACACGCTGCCGATCCGGTGACGTCAAAAGATGAAGCATCTTTAATTAGATCAGTAAGGCGAGTTCCTTTGGAAGAGCAGCCTCCTTCACCCTTCCAAAGACCCCATTGGAAGGGTTTGCAGATGATTCTATCGTCAATAACCAAATCTAGTAAATTCTTAGTATTGGCGTGCTTTGGAAACCTATTGACATAGAGGTCTGTCCATCCAAATAAATTTCGAGGATCAAAACGCAAGTTTTGTTCCATCCATTCCCCTTCATCCTGCCCAGCGTGGTCCTCTTTCGCATAAGGAGTGATGGCATCAATGTTTTTGTAAGCCGAAAGAAGATAAGCAACCACATCATGAATCGTTGTTTCATCGACTTCCATAGAGTAAAGGTCATATCCCTGATTCTTAGCAATTTCAGCTGTCAGCATAAGCGCATTCAAGGTATGGCTCACATACGCGATTGCCGCGTTTCCTCTTCGTGTTTCGAGAGGAAGGCTTCCATCTTTGCGCGCGGTGCTAAGGGTCACAAAATATTGTTCAACTCCTCTTCTGAAAAATTGATCGTCTTTTGCCAATACTCCATACATCATAAAAACAAGCGACGAATTCAGAAAATGGTTATTTCCTTGAGAAGGAACATCAAATTCTGGAAGGGAAGTGCTTAATGACAGTCTTTCTTCAGACCGAATTATCAATGACCTAAACCATTTCAAAATCGCTTTGTCATGGTTAGATCTATCTGTAGAAAGCAAAGCTTTTTGAATTGCGAAGGCAGATAATGCAGGTCTTGCGAGACGAGTATGAGTGAAATAGGAATTCAATGAATATTCATATTCTTTATTGCGGGGATCAGGGACTTCGGGCGTATTTGTTTCTACGTACCTAAGAATATCCCGAGTGATCTGTTTGCACGACGAGTTATTACCGATCAAGCAATCCGAAATCAAAAAAATAAATCTATTTCCTGTGCTTTCGAAAATTTTTTGTTGTTCTTTATAGGAATCGGGTCGGTCTGTTTGCCCTCTATGCAATTGCATTTTAGTTAGTTTTTTTATCCCCGCTTTTTTCTCAAGTTTGAATGCTGGTTTATAACTATTCCGGCCATCACAATATTTACTCTTCAATTCAATGTTCTTATTGAGATATCTCGACCTCAATTTTGCATCAAAAATGACAACGGATGATTTTGAAACTTTAAATTCAATATTAGGTGCAAATTTACCGATAACACCCAGCTCCGGATTATCCCAACTATGGATGTAGCCTAGGTTTTTAAAATTTTTGTTTTCGGATGCAAGCAAGGTCGAGGGCACTAAAATTAAGTGCATGAGGTTGATTAACAGAGGCATGAAATAGAAAGAAGTATTACGTACCAACTGATGCCGCATTTCGCATATTCGCATGAATATTTAGATATTAAAATCGTTTTGTTCCATGAATATTGGATGGCATGCGCAGAATGTGAAGATTGGGTGGAGTGACAGCTAGCTAAGATTAGTCAAATCAGCTTCATGACACTATGAGTACCACCAAGAGCTTTCTAGAGCTATTTTGTGTAGAACGGCCTCGTTATAACAATTATTGTTGAGACTATTTTGCTAGCCTTAATTTTTTCTCCAGGCCTGCTTCGATTACATGCAGTTGCAGAGCGCTCACATCCTCTCGAACGCAGCCAAAGGTGTGACTGCGCCGTTTTCTCCTGCGCCGACCTGATGGGTTTCTTTTCCTCTTGTATTAAATAGCTTGCAAAAGATGTGGTTTCTGTTACGCTCCTTTCTCCCCCTCTTC
>PBKU01000026.1 GCA_002722175.1 Magnetovibrio sp. | reverse complement strand
TTTTATCACTTCAATTAGTTGTATCTTCTATACTTTCTCCTGAACTAACACTTTCCTCTTCAACGTCAGAGCCACCCATCATCTCCTCACCCAATAACCCGGCATTCTCTCTAATCTTTCCCTCTATGAAACTGGCTATCTTGGGATGTTCATGAAGGAACGCCTTAGCATTTTCTCGTCCTTGTCCAATACGTTCAGATTCGTGCGAAAACCAAGCCCCAGATTTTTCTATAATATCCGCAGCAACCCCTAGATCAAGTATTTCCCCTACTTTGGAAATACCTTCTCCATACATAATATCGAATTCCACCTGCTTAAATGGCGGAGCTACTTTGTTTTTTACGATTTTCACCCGAGTTTGATTGCCCACAACCTCATCGCGATCTTTAATAGCCCCGATTCGTCGTATATCGAGCCGGACAGAAGCATAAAATTTTAATGCATTTCCTCCCGTAGTAGTTTCCGGGCTACCAAACATTACCCCTATCTTCATCCGAATTTGATTGATAAAAACAATTAGTGTATTTGACCGTGCTACTGAGGCGGTGAGCTTGCGCAATGCCTGGCTCATTAAACGCGCTTGAAGCCCGACATGTGTATCTCCCATATCGCCTTCAAGTTCGGCACGCGGCACTAAAGCTGCCACTGAGTCTATTACCAATACATCCACTGCACCAGAACGGACTAAGGTATCAGCGATCTCTAATGCCTGTTCACCGGCATCAGGCTGGGATATTAAAAGTTCTTCTACATTTACACCTAGTTTTTTTGCATAGGATGGGTCTAGCGCGTGTTCAGCATCCACGAATGCACAAGTTCCTCCAATCTTTTGAGCTTCCGCGACTACATGCAACGCTAGAGTTGTTTTTCCAGAACTTTCCGGGCCGTACACTTCAATAATCCGCCCTTTCGGCAACCCCCCGATACCAAGTGCTATATCAAGGCTCAGAGAACCACTAGAAATAGCTTCAATATCAACTACGCCTTGTTGACCTAAGCGCATTATTGCACCTTTTCCAAAGGCACGCTCAATTTGGCTAACAGCAGCATCCAATGCTTTATTCTTGTCCAAGCTAGTTTCCTTTTCGACCAGACGAAGCTGTGTGTTTTTCATTTCTCTAGTTCCTTATTTCATAAGCTGTAAACAGGTGCAAGGGCAACAAATGTACATGAAATGTTCTCTTTTGCAAGCAGTTTCTATAAAACATTGATTTATATATATTTATTTAAATTTGTTCACTAAATGTTGCTTGCATTGCAGCCTAATTAAGCAACTCTTTTTCTAGCTTCATGTAAAGTACCTATCGCTTTAAGCGTTTAGAACCTCTTTTACTTTACCAGCTAGTCCTTTTAACGTGAACGGCTTTCCAAGAAATGCTATTTTGGGATCATTCTGAAACTCACCCTGAAACACATCTTCCGAATACCCAGACATCAGGATTACTTTGATATGTGGAATTTCTTGTCGGACTAACTGCACCATAGTATGGCCGTCCATACCGGGCATAACCACATCTGAAACAATTAAATCAATGACTGATTTAGAACTTGCTATTACTTCAAGTGCTGTTTCCCCGTCATTCGCTTCTAAAACATCATAACCCTTAGCCCTAAGGGCTCTTGACGCAAATAATCGAACTGCGTCTTCATCCTCGACAAGTACAATGCACCCCTGCCCTGTGAGGTCACCTTCCGGTTCTGTCTTCTCGATGTGGGTTTTTGGCTCTTGAATTGATGATCGACTGTCATCACTTATATCTTGCTCAGGCAAATATATAGAAAATATGGTTCCCTGGCCAACAGCACTATCAACAAAAATGAATCCTCCCGTTTGATGAATAATCCCATAAACTGTTGAAAGACCAAGTCCAGTGCCTGCCCCTACTTCTTTTGTAGAAAAAAATGGATCAAAAATTCTTGCCAAATTTTCTTTTGGTATCCCCTCGCCTGTATCCGATACATCTATCCTGACATAGTTGCCGGCGGGCAAGTGGTCATGACCACGCTGAACTGGCTTTTTTAGAACTTCTCGAGCACTGCTAATCACAATATTACCGCCCCCAGGCATTGCATCACGGGCATTTACGCAAAGGTTAATCATGACTTGGTCAAATTGCCCCTTATCAAATAATACAGGACCTAATTGCGCACCGTGTACAATTTTTACTTCTACAGTCTCACCTATCAAGCGCTTCAACAAGTTAGATAGGTCATCTAGCGACTCCACAACATCCATTTCTATGGGTGCCAGGTTTTGCTTCCTAGAGAATGCAAGTAATTGCCTGACTAAATTAGTAGCACGATTTGCATTTTGTTTAATCTGCATCAAATCACTAAAATCTGGATCATCCGGCCCCTTTCGAACAAGAAGAAGATCTGCAAACCCTATCATCGCTGTCAAAAGATTATTGAAATCGTGAGCGACTCCGCCAGCAAGTTGGCCTACAGCCTGCATTTTTTGTGATTGGGCAAACTGGATTTCTAAATCCCTTTGCTCTGTCACATCAACTAAGTGGACCACTAACCCCGATACTTCTCCCTCCGTATCTTCGATGCGACTTGCATATAGTGAAACCGCTAATTCTCGGGCATCACCCCCAGGCATTCTAATTTCAAGATGGACACTACGCCCAACTCCCATAACCACCTTAGATAATACAGCTTTTAATTCACTTTGATCTTCTGATACTGAAAGTTCAGAAAAGCTTTGGCCGATGAGCTGAGATTCACTGGTCCCAAAAAGTTCACCAAATGCTGAATTACAACCAACAATTCGTCCATCAAGATCAAGAAGTGCGATTCCAACCGGGGCTTCTGCAAAAAGCCATTGCACCTGTTCACCAAACTCAGCTGAAGACACTAGTGGAATTTTTGATTCTTGTATTGCTTTTTCAGGTATTACGCCAGGTACAATTAAAGAGCGCGTATATGCAGGTCTTTTCACTCCTCGGGACGAGATGGTTTCTTTAGCAGTTTGCACTAATGTGCCGTCTAAAGTCCCTCCCCTACCATTATTGAGTTTTACACGCCCTAAACTAAACCCATGTGATTCATCAGTTATAGATTCCGCCTCAATAACAAACTCACTGAAATAATGCCCGGGCAACTCTGCTTTTTTCTCACCAAGCCAGTCTGCCAAACGATCGTTTGTTGTCAAAATGCGACCAAATGCATCGACTGATAAAAATCCTGCCGGCATAAATTCAACAACATCATAAAACCATGCTTCACGTTCTATTATTTCTGACTGAATAGCATGTTCCGCCGAAATATCCTTAATACGCCATAGCCCTTTATTATCGCCAAAGGGAACAGTAGAAATACGGCACCAAGCTTGTGTCTTGTCAGTTTTTCTTATCAATAGTTCTATATTATCTTCCTGCCCTGATGCGGAATTATCGCAAAACCGCTCAAAAGCAACTAAATCACCGCTATTAGCATCAAAATATCTTTTTGTAACATCTAAACTCCAACCCCCATCTGGCTTCTTGGCCTGTGAGAATCCGAAAATCTCTTTAAATACCGAATTAGACCAAGGGAATTTATAGTTATCAAAAACAGCAAGTCCAATTTTTGACCTTCCTAAACCATCAATTATCAGACTATTGAAATTGTCTGCTCTTCTGTTGTTTCGACTAACAGCTTGGATCCCCCCCCTGCGACCTACAGCCCACGAAAATATCAACAGCGACAATAAAGCGCAGCTGACAGCAATGATCCCATAAATCCGCAACACATCGTTTTGATTGGCAACCCAAACGGCAGCTACAAAGCTTATTATTACCAAAAGTCCCCAGGGAACCGGATGAACGAGAATATTTAATGTTCGTAAAAACACATTAAATTTTGCCTTATTTTGCAAATCGATTTTCCTACCTTTGTATTAATTTGGCAGCTTTCCCTTTAAACGCATCACATAACTGATCACCTCGGCAACTGCTGCAAAGTGTTCAGGTGGGATTTCTTCATCAAGTTCAACAGCAGAGTATAAAGCCCTAGCCAATGGGGGATTTTCGACTATAGGAATTTCATTCTCTTCTGCTACTTCACGAATTCGCATGGCTATTACGTCCAACCCCTTAGCTACCAAAATTGGTGCTGGCATCTCACCCATCTTATACTCCAACGCCACAGCATAGTGAGTAGGGTTCGTAATCACGACATCCGCATCTGGAACACGAGCCATCATACGCTGCTGCGCTCTCTGCGTCCGCAGCTGTCTTATTCTTGCCTTAACCTGTGGGTCGCCCTCTGACTGTTTGTGTTCATCTTTTACCTCTTGTTTTGACATTCTCATCTGTTTAGTAAAAGCGTATTTCTGATACATCCAGTCTAAACCTGCGATTGCCGTCATTACTGCCAAAGTTCCTGCTGCTAACTGAATAGAGATAAGTTGGATGCGGTCTAAAGATTCTGTAATGTGGATGGCAGGGAACAAGGTTATATCTTGAATAAAGGGAATAGTAAGGCCCATCGCAACAGTAGTAACCAGAATCAATTTAGCGATACCTTTTCCAAATTCAACTAGCGATCGTGAAGAAAACATCCGCTTTAGCCCAGTGATTAATGAAAGTTTCTTGAGTTCAGGTTTCATTTTCTCCGCAGTCATTAAAAGACCAAATTGAATAACATTACTAGCTATTGCTAAAAGCAGCAGTAAAAGGAAAAGAGGAGAAAGATTAATGCCCACTGAAAGAATTGTTTCTGCAAGAATTAGTCTCAACTGATCAAAGTCTGCCGGCATTGCATGGGGTTGTTCGATATACGGGAAAACAATCTGGCGCAGATTGTTTGCTATCATAGGCGCCATAAAAAAAAGCCCAATACCCCCACCAAATAGAATGAACCAATTTTTTACTTCTTGCGACTGGGCAACTTGCCCCTTATCACGAGCTCTGCCTAATTTCCGTTCCGATGGCTCTTCTGTTTTTTGGGCATCATCTTCCTCAGCCATAAGCCAACCCCTACTGAGTTTTTAAATAAGGTGCATACGTTTCGGAGAATTGCCTTAAAAAGACAATCATGAGACCACTTACCGTTATAGACATGATCCAAATCTGCACCGTCAGTTGAAAAGGCAGACCAAAGAAGAAAACGGGCAACTGAGGCATTAATCGACCAAGAATACCAAGGCCAATATAGTAGATCAGTGAAACGACGGCGACTGGCATTGCCAACTGAAGGCCTAATGCAAATGCATCAGCGATACGCCGAGCAATTGACATTGAAAAATCACCAAATAATAGAGGCTGCCCCGGAACAAACAACTCGTACCCATCAACGATACTTCTTATCATTAGGTGATGCAAATCTGCAGCAAAAATTGCTATTAATCCTACAATCCCAAAAAAACTTGAAATAGTAGAAGTTTGCTGTTCAGTAATCGGATCCTGAACCAATGAATTTGCCATAGAAGCAAATAATGAAACAAAAGTACCGGTGATTTGCAGAATTGCAACTAATATACGTGCAATCGATGCAAGGAAACCACCAACTACCACCTCTCCGATGAACATTAAAAACAGTTCTGCCACACTTGTAGGACGTTCTGGCAAAAAGTCGAATAGAATAGGCGTTAAAACAAAACTAAGGGCTAATCCAAAAACTAAACGTATGCGAATTGAAACATACGTGCTGCCAAACCCCGGAAAAAATACTACGGCGGTCCCTATGCGCGCAAACACCATAAAAAAAGAAAAAATATTTAAGTTAAGAAACTCATTTAACATCTTTAAAGCACATCAACCAATAGCGATCATCCGATCAAAAAGTTGTTGGGAAAATTCAATTACGGTCGTCATCATAAATGGCAGAAAAACTATTATAGATACAAAAATAACCAGTATCTTTGGAACAAACGTAAGTGTCATTTCTTGTATCGTCGTTAAAGCCTGAAATAGAGCGATAATAAGACCAACGAACAGTCCGGCGCCCATAATTGGGCCTGCTGTTTTCAATACAACCGTTAGAGCTTCGCGAGCAACTTGGAGGACTTCTACTTCATTCATAATATGTAGTCCACATGCTTAGACGTAATACCAAATTTTTACCACAAATTCTGTTGCGTGGAAAAAATATAATGTCACATCGGCATCCGAAGTATCTCTCTATAAGCATCTAGCACTTTATCGCGCACGGCAACAACTGTTTGTAGCGTTAATTCCGCTTCTGCAACTGCCGTCACAACTTTATTTAGATCTGCATGGTCATTAATACCTGAAATAGACGCGCGCTCACCTTTTTTCCCGATCTTAATAGCCTCATCTATTGCATTTTTTACTAAAGAGGAAAATTCTTCACCTGCACTGGGGTCTTTCCCTTGGTTATCATCTGAATTTCCCTTGGCAGTTTTGTATGCATTAATAGCCTGGTTAATATTTGTCAAAGCGTCGGGCATTATTTTTACTCCAATTTATGTCAGAATAGGCTCAGCGCAGAACATCGATGGTGCTTGCCAACATGTTCTTTGAGGATTTAATGACGCTAAGATTTGCCTCATACGAACGTTGAGCCTCACGCATATCCGTTAGTTCTATGAGTCGATTGACATTGGGAACCAGCACGTATCCCTCAGAATCGGACGCAGGATGAGTTGGATCATACCGCTTCCCAAATCCAGACATATCGGGACGGACACGATGGACCCTCACTGTATCCAAACCTATACTTCGATCCAGTTCATTCTCAAAGGTAATCATTTTCCTGCGATATGGTTTTCCATTGGCGTCTTGAGGAAGGGAATCTGCATTCGCTATATTCTGTGAAATAACGCGTAAGCGTGCCCCCTGAACCTTCATCCCGGCCCCTGAAATTCTTAAAGTTTTTAGAAGATCATCCATAATTCTTAGTCCACTGAAAATTGATCCTAATTTGATTTTCCAATCGCAATTTTGAACATTTTTAAGTGTTTCTTATATAATTGCGTAGTTAGTCGATGACTTATGCTGCTATTATTTACTTTAGCCATCTGCTCCTCAAGGATTACGGAATTACCCGCTGAAGCTGTCTCGAAAGGTCGAAAGTCTTTTTCTTCCAGAAAATCTCGAATTCTCCGCCTACGGCCACCCATATGTTTTCCTTCAGACATCTGCATATTCATTTTGAACCTCTCTCGCCGGACAATTTCTCGAAAATCATAACCTCTAAGATCTCTTGACCGATATCGAGGGGTATCGGCATTGGCAATGTTCTGGGATAACACTTCTTGACGTTGTGTTAGCCACCTAAGGCGCTTTTTTGCTGCCTGGAAAAGTGTCAAACTGTTTAAATCCATAGAACAACTACTCTCTAACTTTATTTTTGTATATAACCTAAATTAATGCTCTAAAATTGACTTGCTAGTAGTATCTGTTGGCTTGGTTAACAAGAGGTAAACACTAACCCATTTTACTTCTGATACTTTAATCAATCTTTTTAGTTCGCTATAATATTGCAAACTCTATAAAGTTTGTTATGCAAAATACATACCATCGTAAAGTAGCAAAGATTAATATCCTTAATGGCATCAAACTAGAGTTTAGGAAAAGAATACCTGTAATTCATCATTTCTTAAACTCTCAAAAATAAGTAAGAAACCTGGAGAAAAAAGTGGCCGATAAGAAGCAATCAGGGTTAGGCGAAAAACAGCCGCAGAAGAAGAACGAGCCCGTAGCAGTAGCTATTTCCTCTCAAGGGCAAGATACCTTGCCCCCAATAGTAGTTGCTGCAGGACGCGGACACTTAGCTGAACAGATTCTAGAACTTGCTTTCTCAAACGGGGTCAGAGTAAGAGAAGACTCAGACCTTGCGCAAATTTTAGCTTCTGTTGATATTGATAGCGAAATCCCGCTAGAGGCCTTTAGTATCGTCGCAGAAATTCTTACCTATTTATACCGTGTGAATGGAACATACACACCTCGGCCTGATGGAACTTTTGATAGAGGTATGCGGGTCGACCCATCAAACTGGAATAATAAAAGCAAAAATTAAAGATTTGAAGCATATGATAAAACGCTTACGCACTCTATCAAATGCTAGATTATTAGATTATTAAGAAAAAAGGGATTATCAATATCTTTTGATCAAGAAAACTATAAATTTCGATATAAACCCTCCTTTTTTTAACAGGCTCAATAAATGAAGTGCAAAGATTAACTGGTTCAGCACACCCTCATAAAAGCAAAAACTTAGTTAGGTCTCTGTTACTAAGAATTAATTTATAAGAACAATAAATCACTTGTATAATGTTGTTAAGAGAATGAAGGAAAAACACCCTGAGGATAATTTTCTAAAATGGAAACTCAAAATATTTTAACAGCTGTAGTTTCGCTGATTTTTGTTATTGGCCTGATTGGCTTGCTTGCAGTGTTAGCTAGAAGGTTCGGTCTAGGGTTCCCAGTGCGGGCCACACAAATAGGTAAGAACCGCCGATTGAAAATAGTTGAAGTCACGCCCTTAGACGGCAAGAGGCGACTCGTGCTGATCCGGCGTGACGGTGTAGAGCACTTAATCTTAATCTCTCCTACCTCAGAGTTAGTTGTCGAAACTGGTATAACCAGCGATACATTGTTGAAATCTGAAACACCCGATATAAAAAACGATCTTATTAACAGTCGCTTTTCTAAGGGGTCTGAACTCCTGTGAAATTTAACCTGATAAATGGATCATCTGTTTTTCTTACTTTATTTCTAGCAATAGCTAGCAGCATTGCTATCTCTATTTTTCTAGCTGAGCCAGCGTGGAGCCAAATGCTAACCTTGAATCTTGGCGAAGAAGGGGGCGATGCTACAGCTCAAATAATTCAACTCGTCGCGCTCATGACAATTCTCACATTAGCGCCTTCGATCCTAATCATGGTCACTTCCTTTGTCCGTATAGTAATCGTTCTATCATTTGTAAGAACAGCTTTAGGAACTCAACAAACCCCGCCAAACCAGGTGCTAGTGAGTCTAGCCCTATTTCTCACAATCTTCATAATGATGCCAACTTTTGAACGCGTTTACGATAATGGAATAAAGCCTTTAATTGAGGGGCGAATAGATGAATTTGAAGCATTTGATAGATCTGTTGTACCATTTCGGGAATTCATGCTAGGCCATGTGAGAGAACGTGACCTCGAGTTGTTTGTGAACATTGCAAATGTCCCTGATGCAAAGCTTGGCGATCAAATGCCTATGCGTGTGTTAATTCCTGCCTACATGATTTCTGAGATGCGTCGGGCTTTTGAAATAGGATTTTTAATCTTTGTACCCTTTCTCATTATTGATATGGTTGTAGCATCGGTGCTGATGGCAATGGGGATGATGATGTTACCACCGATTATTATTGCCCTACCATTCAAAATTATCTTTTTTGTCTTGGTCGATGGTTGGTATATGGTTGTTGGTTCACTTGTAAGAAGTTTTGGCGGATAAATACAAAGCTGTTTTTGCACCAATAATCAATTTATTGCACTTAAGGGCAATCCTTCCTTTAACCTTTCACGGTAATCACTTAAGAACGTTTCCGCCTTTAATACCTTTGCCGAAACGAGGTCTGGGTCAAGAAAGCCAGGCGTCTTTGGCTCCGTCACTAATCTAAATGCTTCACCTAGCCTATGATTTCCCATAGCCGAGCCAAAATCTTTCCGAATACGGACTATAGTTCTATCACCACCAGATAATGCTAAAGCAATCGCAAAATTTAATAATCGGGATGCCTGCTTATCGTTAAGTGGCTTTCCTGGCTTTGCATTCGCTAATTTGAACAACCGGCGAAGCACATCAACAGCCTTTGCCCACTGCTTTAACTCCCAGTAGATTTCATAGCGAAGTAAGTCGGCACCTTCGGACTCATCCTCTTCGAGCAGTTCGAGTGCTTTTACTTCCTCCTTTTGCGCAAAAAGAATACGCGCTCTAAGTTGCCTGCGTTGGATCTTAAGGTTTTCTGACTGATTTCCTGTTTCTGTTTCATTTAATGTTGCTAAGGCAAGATCATTTTGGCGAGCGAGCATCCTGATAAGTGCTAACTGTGCACCAATACGTGCCTTGTTTTCTCCCTCTAATCGCTCACGAACTTGCTCTTGAAGCAGGTCCCCAGCCCTTTCAAGAAGATCCACTTCAACTAACCGATCCGCAAGATAGCGAACCATTTCATCGCCTTTTTCTCCTGCTGGTTTTAATTCACTAAATTCTTCAAAAATAGCAACAGCCTTTATAGCATCTATATTGTCGGCCACACGTTTTAGAAACAAGTCATTATAAGTGCTGCTCATAAGACGAGCTGCTTCAGGGGCTTTGGGGTTATAACGGAAATACGTTGCTGCTTGTTTCAATACTTCGAGCCCTTCCCTATAGAATTGCTCTGAAATATAGAGCCCTCCTAGACGCCTTAACGTTTCAAATTCAAAGTTATCTCCACGCCATGCGTAACGAAGGTTTTCATATTCTTTTATTGCTTCACGGGGGGCCATTTTCTTTAATTTCAAGAGAAGCTCTGTTCGAGCAACTTGTGCCTGAACTTTTGTTGGCAGATGTTTTGACCTTATCACTTCGTCCCAATCTTTTATTGCTCCTTCAAAATCTTTCTTTAACTCTTTTAATTTTCCCTCAACAAACTTTATACGAGCTTTCTCAAGATTATCAGGCTCAATTTTGTTAACTACTTTTATCGCTCGCATTGCCGGCTTTGACTTCCCAACGTCTATAGCAGCTTCTGCTATGGTTAACCCTAAAACTAGTTTCAAGCGACGAGGGTATTTTTTTATGACTCTCTCTGTACGTATCAAGACTTTTGACGAATCCTTGCTATTCCCTGACTTTGATTCCGCCGCTGCTCGCCATAAGTCAGCTTCATCATTTTTCTTGAGACTAGGGTCATTAAAGTCCACCAACGCCTCTGAATACCTTCCAAGCAAAAAATTAGCTGTTCCGTGAAGCATCCGGACTAGCGCTTCCTTAGAAGCTTGCGGGCGATCCAATTCCACGGCAGCTATTACACCAAAGATTTCTGCTGAGAAACCATTTGCTAGGAAAAATTTAGCAAGATCGAGGCGAGCTTTCTCCCTCTCTGGGCCGGTGCCTTCTGCAGCAGCACGCACCAAATTGTGTCGGATAGGGGTAAGTTTCAGAGGGTCGTTTACGATAAATTTGTTTAAATCTTTAATTATTAAGCTAACTTCTTTCTTTTTCTTTCTTTTTGCACGCGAAAGGTCAGTGCCTGGAACTTTCGAGATAGCTAAAAAGCCAGTACTATCAATTACAACGCCATTTCGCTTGCTTCGTACACGCAAATCGTCGATTCGTGGAACAATCGCGACACCCTGACTGCTCGCTAGAATATCAAATTGCGGGTATGTATACATATCTGGCACCCCAGCCCCAACGGAGGTCATAGGCACAATAATCAAATTATCCCCTATCAAGGGATCTGTACAAGCAATTGGCTTTGCAGGCTTCGATGAAGGCACCAAAACCTTCGCACCCCCGCGAGCACCAGGAGCCGCTAGAACTTTTAACGGATCATCAGCATTGAGTGGGCTTAGTCCAAATTCCAAGGAAATATCCTTATCTGTCTTTCGGAGTTTTGGGTTCATATTGGGTGTTGTCCGCATACGTAAAACTGTCCCTTTTGAGCTTGGTATCAAATTTATTTCTTGAATTATATTGTTGCTATTGGAAACAATTGTTTTAGCGTCTAATGTTGCTCTTTTGTCAAAAGCTACCCACAAATAGTTTGCACGGCGAAATATTGCACTACCAACAACCTTTTTTCCCGTATATGTAAGAGCAAAAACCTGTTTGCCTTCAGACGACTGACGGAATTCGCCATTAATTGCACCTTCTATTTTTCCTGCATCTCCATCACCCGCCCCAGGGAATTTTGCAATTGTAGCATTAGTTTTATTGGAAATCGTTCCTGATTGAGACTCTGGCGGCAATAATACAGTAGGGCCACTGCTAGGTTTTTTATCTTTTTGTAAATTTTTTGAAGTTGCTTCTTTTTCTGCAGCAGACGCATCCGAATTCGCTAACAACTTTCCTTCCCGAGCTTTCCCGCCGATATCAAAAACGATTTTTGATCCGAGCCGAAAATGTTTAATTGAAGGAGAACCGCTAGTTTCTATTGTGACCAAAGAATTGTCTTCAATAACGGTCGTTTCTATATTCCTAATGTAGCGCAATGACTGCACTGGGATACGGTTTACGGCAATTTTGGCCGGTTCTTTAAATTTAATTGTAAAGTTATTACCCTGCTGATCCACAATATAGTCAATACGCGAATTCCAGTCGAAGACAATTCGGCTATGAGCTGCATGTTCTCCTGCACGAACACGTACGCTAGACAAATCCAAGGGACTATTTTGAGAATCTGGTGCCTTTGAAATAAACTCAAGGACGACCGATGTTCCAGAATAATAACCTTTCACGTCTGTATTTTCAACCAACTTGAATTGAAGGAAACTTTTATCTGACGAAACCTGAAAATCAGATAAAAAATTTTCAAGCTTGTTGGTGGCGGGAAAAATGTTTGCATCTAATGGTTTACTAAATCTAACAACCGCAACCCCCTTTTCCTGCTGAACTTCAAACGCGACAGCACTCCGCCAATTGAAAACAAGTCGACCATATCCGCTATAAGATACGCCTGTGACGACGATTCGTTCAGCCTTACTTTGAAAGGGCCAAAAACAGATCAACAGCCCAATTATCAACAAAAAATTAGGTGCGCGTTTTATCATTTTTGACCGGCATTAATATGTAAGACGTTTTCAACGGGGGGCTCTATCCCAATATTGGTAGAATGGATCATTCAAAACTCAAGAACGGGTTGCATTATATGTCATAACATAACGACCAATTTTTCCCTCATACTTAGCGCTAGTTGAAAATTCTGGAACAAATTTAAATTCCAAAACAAAACTTATCCATCAACCAGGTAACATGACAAACCTAAAACTAAGTCTATATGCCCCTTTACCCCCCTAGCTTTCCTGAAAAAGTAGGCAGCTCCCCCAGAACCCGAAGCTCAATAGTCATTTCACGGGCTTTTTCAGGATTCATTTTTGCCATCACAGGAGCTAGTTTTTTGGAATTCATGCGTCCTGCCACTTCAAGCAACGTATCCATTTCCAAATCTTCAAATATTTTTGCTGCATCTTTTGGTTTCATGCTTTCATATATCCTAACCAAATTCTGCAATTTCCTTAACTGCTGTTCATCAAAGGTTTGCAATCGGGAACTAATCATTTTTTCTAGTTTTTTTAGCTCTGCAATTTGATTGTCTATTCTTACTTCTGCGGCCTGCATTAATCCCTCACGAACATTAAGCTCCTGTTCTCGTTTGTCTAATTTGTCGCGCCGTTCCGAAAGCTGCTGCAAAAGTTCAATTTCATTAGGCGTTAGAAATGTCGGGTCATGCTTGTTCAATTTTGCCGGATCTTGAGAAGTTATTGCCGCAATACGTTTTGGGACAGCGCTAGCAGACACGACTGGTTTTGAATCGGTCTTTACGCCAGTACTATCAGCGGGGCCTAATTTTTCAGATTTTACTTCGCCCTCCTTTGAGTTTGCATTCGTTTCTGCAACGTCTGTTTTAGCGTCCTTTTCGGGGCTGTTTCTTTCAGCTTTTTCCTCTTCTGTTTGTGCAATAGCGCTCCCTACTTGCACTATTGCTGAAATTTTTTCTCTGTCATCCCACAGATCTCCTAGCCGAAACGTCAACATCAAGGTGGCTGCAAATATTGTAACAGGAAGAATGCGAACCTGGGAAAAAACTTTTGTCATTTTATACTCCCGTTAATTAGATATACTAAAGTCTGTGACACATTTTATTTTTCCGTTGCTCGTAATGCCTCAAGTAGCTTTCTTTCCGCATCAGAACGGATCTCAGATTCATTCTCACCAACCCCTTGAACTTCCTTTTTTTTAGGTCTGGCGCTTGAATTGGGCTGCGGTGAGTTTGCCGGAGACACCCCAAGGTTATCTCGTGCTTCACGAACAAGTTGCTCCAGTCGATCTGCCGTGGATGCACCTCTCTCGCCAAGAAACACTAAATCATCGCGCAAACTTTCTGTTCGACTAATCTCTAATTGCACATCAGCAGCCGCTTGTCGCAAACGGGTCATGCTTTCCTCAACTCGAACAGTTGATTCACTGAAGTTCTTTGCAAGGGCTTCTAATTTATCTTTATCTGCACGAAGCCTTGCTAGACGCTTGTTGAGTGAAGCGGCATAAATTATTACAATGACCAACAAAGATGCCACTACAATATCGAGCATTAACATAAAAGACACGCTAGTTCCCCGTTTCCCAATATAATTCCGCCTGATTCTTTGTTATCGTTTTATCGATCGATCTATTTTGTCTTCGATTTTAACTGAAATTCTATCCCCCTTGCGGCCCATTTTTCCAGTATACATAGGAATATCCCCGCAAACTAATTCCACTGAACTATCAGGTGTGGCATTTAGCATAATTCTAGAACCCACTTTCCAATTAAAGACGTTTGATAGTGTCATCATTTGACGATCGACAACTGCTTCAATATCAACTTCCGTTACCCATAATTCTTCTGCAAGATGCGTCTCCCAAATAGAATCTCGCCCAAATTTTTCACCCATAAACATTTGAAGCAGCAACTCACGGACTGGCTCCAATGTTGCGTAGGGAATTAAGAGTTCTATTCCTCCACCTCTATCCTCCATATCAATTTGCAATCTTGCTACAATTGCTGCATTTGCTAACCTTGATATTGTTGCAAATCGAGGATTTGTTTCAAGCCTATCAAAACGAAAAGTAACCGGACTTAACGGCTCAAAAGCTATTGATAGATCCTTAAGCATAACCCCTACCATGCGTTCTACTAATGCACGTTCGATAGTAGTGTATGGTCGTCCCTCGATGCGCATTGCAGCTGTACCCCTGCGCCCGCCTAAAAGAACATCTACAATTGAGTAAATAAGGGCTGAATCAACAGTGATAAGCCCAAAGTTATCCCATTCTTCTGCTTTAAAAACACTTAACATAGCCGGCAACGGGATTGAGTTAAGATAATCGCCAAATCGAATTGACGTTATGTTATCTAGAGCAACATCAACATTGTCTGATGTGAAGTTTCTTAAACTTGATGACATTAGCCGGACAAGCCGATCAAAAACAACCTCCAACATTGGCAAACGTTCATAGGAAACTAGCCCTGAAGACAATATAGCCTGAATTCCAGAGTTTTCATCAGTTCCGGCAGAATCTTCGAGACCTAGCAATGAGTCGATTTCATTTTGTTCCAACAAACGAGCACTGGCGTCAGCACCCTCCGCCCCTTCCTCTTTATTATTGTCTTCTGTACCCGTCATTGAGTCCCACTCCGCAGATAGTTCGTCTTTATTTTTTGTCTCTTCATCACTTTTAGCAGAATTCTTCCCAGCATCTGGCTCTGCACTTTCAACTTCTCCTGGGTTCTCCGCAGGTGACATATATTTACCCTTATCCTGATACTATTTTCTAGTTGCTCTTATTTGTTAGCTCGCTTTTGAGCTATAAATTTCCATTAACTATTGGATCAACATTTCTTTAAATAAAACATCCCGGACTTTTATAGGAGTGATAGCTGCATTAATTCGAAGAAGAAGCTCTTCCCGAACCCTGTACATTCCGGCAGATCCTTCTAGATCTTCAACCCGCATTTCCCGAAGAAAAACGTTAAAATTGTCGTTCACACGTGCAATTGCTCCCTCAATAACTGCAACATCATCTTCACTATTTAGCTCTAGCGACAATTGAAGTTTAAGAAATTTCTTTTTCCGGCCTCGCCCCTTCAAATTTACTGTAATTTCTGGTAACTCATGGAAAAAACCCGGCGCAAGAGGTTCTACACTTTCCTCTAGACTGCCTTCCACTTTTTCTTTTCCTGCCTCCCCGTCCTCTGCCTCCTCGTCTGTCTCGCCTTCCTCTTCATCTCCTTCACCTTCATCTTCACTACCCTTTGCGTCTCCAGCTTGGGCTGGCTCCTCGCTCCCACCAAACAAGGGATCAAGCAATCCAGTAAAATATGCACCGGCAAACCCTCCAACCAATAATAGAACAGCAGCGGCTATGATAATTATCAAACTTTTTTTTGCCGCCACCTTTCTTGGAGGAGCCCTCTCCATCTTCACCTTCTTCATCTTCGTCTACATCGTCAGTTTGATCTTCTTCTGCCATATCGCCCCGTGCCAGTATTAAGTACTTACTTAGATGATTCAGATCTAAATCTAAAACCCGAATATTAACAACTTGTGAACCATATATATAAGAAATAGAAAATAGTTATTTTATTTTTTGTATTTGACTTACTACTTTCATAGCTACAGCTACTCTAGAATCCTCGTTCAAATCGCTAAAACCAAAAATAAGAACATACACTGCTATCGCTTCGGGAAAATGTTGCCGGTAGACTGAAGGAAGCGGAAGAAATGGAGTATAAATTTTTTAATCAGTTCGCTTACCCATTTGATTTTTAAGCGCTTTTTTATTTGGCACAACATCTGCATAGACAAACATCGAACCTATATTAACAATGACAAGACTAATGTAAACGGAAGTAGTTTCTATATGGAAAATAGCTCAATTATCGCACTCTCATATCAAACTGGATTGCGAAGAAAAATTGATATCATTGCAAACAATATAGCAAACCTTAGCACAACTGGATTTAAAGCCGAACGGGTAATGTTTATTGAACACCTTGAAAGAAGTCGAGGTGTAGAAGGTCAAATAATTCCCAGACTTCACTACGTGCGTGACATTGCAACCAGAACGGATCCAAGAGAAGGCCCAATTACAAAAACAGGTAATCCGCTGGATATTGCTATACAAGGCGATGGTTATTTTGTAATCGATTCGCCAGAGGGTGAGCTTTACACCCGAAACGGGCATTTTAATTTAGACAACAGTGGACAACTAGTTAATCAAGCTGGTAACCCGGTATTAACTGATGCGGGCGCGCCCGTTATTTTTGCCCCTGAAGATACGCAAATTATAATCAGCCGCGACGGCACCATATCAACAAACAATGGTGAATTAGGTAAATTAAAGGTAGTACAGTTTAAAAATGACCAAAAACTTAATCGCGTACAAGGCGCTCAGTTTTCTGCAAACGAAAACGACCCCCCAGTTCCAGTTGACACACCTATAATAATCCAAAGTTCCCTTGAGGGATCTAATGTTGAATCATTAATTGAGATGACGGAACTAATCAATCTTCATAGAACATATGACGCTGTAAAAGATTTTATTGAGAGGGATGATAAAAGGCAGCGCCTGGCAATTACAGAGCTACCTAAAGTCGCGTAAATATTAAGCAGTTTTAAAAAAGTCTTCAGATATACCGAAAGGATAGAATCATGAGATCCTTAGATATTGCTTCAACAGGAATGCTTGCACAACAAAGGAATGTTGAAGTTATCTCAAACAACTTGGCTAATATGAACACTACCGCGTTTCAACGGAGGCGAACTGAATTTCATGATTTAATATATCAGGACTTAAGACGTGTTGGCTCCACCTCTTCGGACTCCGGTACTATTGTGCCAACAGGCGTGCAGTTAGGTCTTGGAGTTAAATTAGCTGCCGTCTATCGAATTCACGAACAAGGAAACTTAACCGCGACTGACAATACCTTTGACCTTGCTATACAGGGAAAAGGTTTTTTCCAAATCCAACTTCCCAGCGGCGAGACTGCGTACACACGCGATGGTACTTTCCAGTTAAACGAAAGCGGTGATATCGTCACGCACGACGGATACAAGATATTGCCCTCATTAACCGTTCCAAGCGGCGCAATTGACGTTACTATAAACAATTCGGGCGAAGTCCTGGTAAAAATAGATGGCCAAACAGCACTTTCAAATATAGGGCAAATCCAACTAGCTACATTTCAGAATGCCCCTGGACTGGAATCAATAGGTGACAACCTATATAAGGCAACACCAGCATCTGGAACAGCGATTGTCGGTGTTGCAGGGTCGACAGGTAGAGGAACTCTTCTCCAAGGATTCTTGGAAACAGCAAACGTCAATGCCGTTGAAGAAATTTCTCAATTGATTTCAGCGCA